>CAZJBX010000006.1:0-181 GCA_964544605.1 uncultured Burkholderiaceae bacterium | reverse complement strand
ACCACCGTCCACATCAGCACAGCGCCAGAGCAAGACGCCTTTGATGACAGCGCCACAGGCTTGTTTGAAGCGCCGATTGTGATTGATGTGCTGGATAACGACGAGTTCGAGGGTGACAACCCCACAATCACCCATGTGGATGGCCAAGCCATCAGTGAAGGCCAGACTGTGACTTTGCAAG
>CAZJBX010000005.1:15879-97372 GCA_964544605.1 uncultured Burkholderiaceae bacterium | reverse complement strand
GGATTCCCCTCCTTTGGAGGGGTGGCAGGCGCAGCCTGACGGGGTGGTTGTAGTCGGCTGAAGAAAGCAAAGCCGAATTGAAAGGCCCACCACCCCGCCCTAATGGGCGGCCCTCCGTGGGAGGGGAATTTTGCGGCACTTCCATTCCCCTCCTTCTTCTAGTTCCCACGCAGAGCATGGGAAGCAGAAGCCTAGAAGGCAGAGCGCGGGAGCTAGAAAACCAGAAAACATCAAAAAGCAGGCATAAAAAAACCGCCGCGCCAGTGCAGGCTGCGGCGGTGAGCTGGCTCAGGGCCAGTTGTGGGGTTTAGCTTTTAGAGAACAAACCCTTGAGGATTTGCCAAGCGTAAACCAGTGCGCCAATCATAAAGACGACATCACCAAAGGTGCGGAACCAGCGCAGTTCAACCAAGTGGTCTTGTTGCAGGAATTCTGCACTGCGAGCATACCACATGCCTTCAGACACGCTGGCGTGGAACTGGAACAGGCCCACGGGCAGCAAACTGGTGAACATCATCAGGGCCAGGCCAATATTCATGCCCCAGAAGGCCACTTTCATCTGCCCTTCGCTGAAGGCAAAGTTCGGGCGCAGATAGCGCATGATGAGGAGCACAAAGCCCAGTGACAGGAAACCATACACGCCAAACAGTGCGCCGTGGGCGTGAACGGCAGTCATGTTCAAGCCTTGCAGGTAGTAGAGCGAGATGGGGGGGTTGATGAAGAAGCCAAACACACCCGCGCCCAACATATTCCAGAAGGCCACGGCGGTGAAAAAGAGCACTGGCCAGCGCAGTTTCGCCATCCAGTCGGTTTTCTTGTGTTGGTTCCAGTTTTCCCAAGCCTCATGGCCCATCAAAATCAGGGGCACGACTTCCAGCGCACTGAAGCAGGCACCAATGGCCATCACGGGTGTGGTGGTGCCCGCAAAGTAGAGGTGGTGGAAGGTGCCGGGCACGCCGCCCACCATAAAGATGGAGGCAGACAAAAGCGCCGCAGTGGTACCTGTGCGCACGGATACCAAACCCATGGTCACGAAGATAAAGGCCAGTGCAGTGGTGGCAAAGACTTCAAAGAAGCCTTCAACCCAGAGGTGGACAATCCACCAGCGCCAGTATTCCATGACGGTGATGTGGGTGCGTTCGCCGTAGAAGAAACCAGAGGCGTAGAACAAGCCAATGGCAATGACGGAGAAGGTAAAGAGCAAAAGCAGGTTGCGGTCTTGGCCTTGGGCTTTGCCTGAAGTGAGTGCAGGCAGCAAAGTGCGCAGCACCAACACCAGCCACACCACCAAGCCGGTGAATTTGCCGATTTGCCAAACGCGGCCCAAGTCCACATATTCATAGCCTTGGTGACCGAGCCAGAAGTTGAGCTTGGCAGGCATGATTTGCGCAATGCTCATGTAGTTGCCGATGTAGGAACCCACAACGACCACAATCAGCGCACCAAAGAGGATATCGACCCCCAATTTTTGGAAGGCTGGGTCTTTGCCGCCGTTGATATAGGGGCCAAGGAAAAGGCCAGCCGCCAAGAAGCCGCCAGCAATCCACCACAGAGCAGTTTGCAAGTGCCAAGTGCGGGTGAGCGAGTAGGGGAACCACTGCGATACATCAATGCCGTAGAAGGTTTGGCCTTCCACGGTGTAGTGGGCCGTGAATGCGCCCAAGAAGATTTGCACAATAAACAGGGCCACCACCAAGAAGGCGTATTTGCCCAAAGCAAGCTGAGAGGGCGTGAGGGGGATGCCCAAGAGTGGGTCTTTTTTCGGCAGCTCCAGCTCGTCTTCCTCTTGCTTGCGGAAGAAGGCCCAGAACCACACCAAAAAGCCCACGCCAGCCATCATGCAGGCGATGGAAATAATCGACCACACGATGTTTTCCGCCGTGGGGGCGTTGCCAATCAAAGGCTCAGGTGGCCAGTTGTTGGTGTAAGTCGCACCGTTTTCATTGTGCTCGGCAGGGCGCTCGGTTGAGGCGGCCCAAGCCGTCCAGAAGAAAAAGCCTGCCATATCCGCGCGGCGCTCTGCGCTGGGCAGGGTGTTTTCCTTCATGGCGTAGTGCTCACGCGTTTTTTTCAGCGCAGGGGCATCGCTAAAGAGCTGGTCGTAGTGCTGCGCCACCAAAGCAATGGCTTGTGCGCGACGCTCAGAAATATGCACCACACCTTGCGCATCGGGGCGGGCGTGGCGGTATTCGGCACGCAAATCCGCTTGCAAGGCCAATTGCTCACCCTCGCTCAGCTCGGCATAGGGTTTTTGGTGCACATCTTGTGCGGCCAAATCGAGCCAAGCGACCAATTCGCGATGCAGCCAGTCAGCCGTCCAGTCAGGCGCTTGGTAAGCGCCGTGGCCCAGAATCGAGCCCAGCTCCATGCCGCCAATGGATTGCCAAGCGGTTTGGCCATCGAGAATCTTCTCTTTGGTGTAGAGCTGCTGACCGCCCTCTGTGACCACTTGTTCAGGTATGGGCGGTGCTTTGCGGTAGATGTCGCTACCGTAATAGCCCAAGATGCCAAAGGTGATGGTCAGCGTTATCAGCAACGCCAACCAATACTTTTTGTAAAGCTTCATAGGGAAGTTCCGTTAAGGTTGAAAAAAAATACATCTTTGCGGCCAAAAAAAACGCCAGCCGCAAAAGACAGGCAAAGCGCCATTGGCGCAGCTTTGCAGGGATAGCAAAGCCAAGCCTTAGGCACAGGCTTGTAAAGCATTGTAAAGCGCAAAAAGCGTGCTGTGTTTGACAAAACGCAAAGTGTCACTTTGGGGCAGCCCTATGCGGGCTTGAAAAAACAAAAGGCAGCCACATGGGCTGCCCTTGGCTCACGCTAGATGCTGCGGCAATCAATGGATGATGATGGGGCCAGCTTTTTTAATCATGCGACCCAAATACCAATTGGCAATGGGGTTGATGATGAAAGACAGGGGGCTGGTGAGCGGGCGCACAGCTTTGAACTTCTCGCGGTACTCACGGCGGTAGTCCTCAAAGTTGTGGCGCTGGAATTTCAGCACGCGCTGGCTTTCTGTGGTGTCAAGCCAGTGGCTGTTGAAGCGTTCTTTGCCAAAGATGTGGGGCGATACAGTCAGGCCCATGGCATCAAAAGCGGCGTTCACCAAGTCGTAGTGGGCCACGCGGCAGTTCTCATCCGGCCCGCCCAAGTGGTAGGTGTTGCCCACGGCTTCTGCCACCACGCAGGCATTGACTTGCGCCAGCGCCACATCTTTGGGGTGGACCCAGTGCTCAGGCGTATCGGCGGCAATGACAAAGCCCATGACCAACAGCTCTTTGTCGGTGTTGGAAGTCTCTCGTGCATCAATGGCCGCGCCCAAACGCACGATGACATAAGGGATGCTGCTGGCACGCAGCAGACCTTCGCACTCGGCCTTGTGGCGGGTGTATTCGGTATTGGGGGCCAGCGCATCGTCCACGGCTTTGAAGCTGGTGGCGCTTTGGGCTTGGCCGAATACGGTGAAGGATGAGGGGAAAATCAAACGCGGCATGGGCGACATTTGGCCGATGCGGTCGATGATTTTTTTCGTCACGCCCACATTCACTTTGTGTGCAATTTCAGGCTTGTTTTCAGTGTGGGGCGGCAGCATGGCGGCGTTGTGAATCACAGCATCCACGCCTTCGAGCAGGCTGGCCAGAAAGCTGTCGTCAAGCAAATTGCCATAGCGCACATCCACGCCACGGGCTTTAAAGCCTTCGCCCGCTTTGCGGGTGTTGGGGTTGTCTAAGTCGGTGGCACGCACTTCATGGCCTTGCGCCAAGGCTTCTTCGACCACCATCACACCCACGCGGCCCAAGGCCCCTGTAATCAAAATTTTCATATGGCTCTCTATCGTCTCTTGAATTGAGGTGGCCTGCACACCGCCATCGGTGCCCAGCCCAGCAGGCGCATAGTTTAGCCTGCTCTGCTTGGGTTTTTTTCTAATTCTGCTTGCAATTGCAGAGGCAGAATTTGCGCCAATTCAGGCGGCGGCGGGCAGCGCAAATGCAGGGGCTGGCCGCTTTGCGGGTGTTGCACTTGCAATTGCCAAGCGTGCAAAAACATGCGCGGCAGTAAGGCTTGGCGCCCCCCCTTGGCCAATTGCTTGTTCAGGGCAAAGTCGCCGTATTTGTCATCGCCCAGTATGGGGTGGCCATTGCTGGCCAGATGCACCCGTATTTGGTGTGTACGGCCTGTTTTGATGGTAACGGCCAGCAGGCTCACCGGCAGCGCATCGCCCCAAGGCAGGGCCAGCTCAAAGCTGTGCAAGATTTGCACCAAGCTGATGGCCCGCATGGCTGCCGGATGGGTGTGAGCCACCACTTCCACGCGGCGCTCCTCCGCTTGGCTGCCTGTGGCGAGCTGGAATTTGCGCAGCGATTGGTCAATCACTTTGAGCTTGGCTGGCCAATGCCCTTGCACCAAGGCCAAATAGGTTTTGCCGGCGCTGCGGTCTTTGAGCTGGGCTTGCAAGGCCACCAAGCTGCTGCGTTTTTTTGCTACCAGCAGCAGGCCGCTGGTGTCGCGATCGAGGCGGTGCACCAGCTCAAGGTAAGGCGCGGCGGGGCGCTGCGCGCGCAGGGTTTCAATCAGGCCCAAGCTCACGCCTGAGCCGCCATGCACGGCCATGCCAGCGGCCTTGTTCACGGCCAGAAAACCCGCCTCCTCATGCAGCACATCAAGCGCAGCAGTTTTTTGTAAGTGGGCGTTTACTTGTTCGGTATTATCTTCTTTTTCGGCCACGCGCACGGGCGGTATGCGAATGACATCGCCCGCTTGCAGCTTGGTTTCAGCCTTAGCACGGCCTTTATTGAGCCGCACTTGGCCTGAGCGAATAAGGCGGTAAATGTGGCTTTTCGGCACGCCTTTGAGCTCTCGCACAAGGAAGTTATCGAGGCGCTGCTCGGCCCAATCGGCATCGACAAGCAGCAAGCGTGCAGCGGGCGTTGGGTTTGGCTTCATGGCAGGCAGAGGGAATGCGGGCGCAAAGGCCCAGTGGCGGCCATTGTAAGAGAGGCCGCTGCATATATAATGCAGCCCGCCCAATGGTTTTTGTGCCCGCCGCTTTTTGCGGCCTGCGCTGTGGCCAAAGGGTAAGTGCCTGCAAAAAGTGCTTGTTGAAGAATAAAAACACTTTCTGCATACGAGGCAAACCACAGAATTCACTTTTGATTTTTCGGAATTTCACATTCGCCTGCATCGCCCCAAAGAGGCTTTACAGGCAATGAGGAAAGCACCGTGCCAATGCCAAGTGGGTCGTGTGGGCTGCGCTGCACCGCACAAGGCCAATTGCAAAAGCCAGACTGCGCCAGAATGTTCTGGCCCCGCTTTTGCCCCGCCGTCTTGCTGCATCTGCCGCCGCGCTGCCTGCCCCTACGCCGTCCGCATTGGCGCTTTGCTTTTCTGAAGGCAAGAAGCCCTGCCAACCATGTTCTACGGTCTTTTTCTTTTCGCGCAACACCTGCTCCAGCTCAGCGGCCTTGGCCGCCAGCCCCGCAGCCGTGCGCGTTTGAGCGCTTGCACGCTGCCCCCAGTAGCAGCCCGCCCAAGCCAAGAAAAAACAGCGCCCGCGCACATGGTTTTAGTGGCTTGTTTACCCGCACTCTTCTTGCCTGTGCCCGTGTGGACTGAGCGCTTATAAAGCCTGGTTCGCCCTATCGGCATTTCCATATTTCAGTGATTTTTGCGTTTTGCTTCTGGCTTTTGGGCCTTGCGCCCATGTGATGTTGTTTTAAGTCAGCAAAGGAGCCATGCGAATGAAACGCATGCTAATTAACGCCACCCAATCTGAAGAGCGCCGCCTCGCCGTCGTCGAAGGGCAAAAGCTGCTCGATTACGAGACCGAAATCGAGGGCCGCGAGCAGCGCAAGGGCAATATTTACAAAGCGGTGATTACCCGCATTGAGCCTTCATTGGAGGCTTGTTTTGTCGATTACGGCGAAGACCGCCACGGCTTTTTGCCTTTTAAAGAGGTGGCCAAACAGTATTTCAGCAGCAATGTTGCGCCTTCACAGGCCCGCATTCAAGAGGTTCTTAGCGTTGGCCAAGAGCTGCTGGTGCAGGTGGAGAAAGAAGAGCGCGGCAACAAAGGCGCAGCCCTGACCACCTTTATCAGCTTGGCGGGCCGCTATGTGGTGCTCATGCCCAACAACCCCCGTGGTGGGGGCGTGTCGCGCCGCATTGATGGCAATGAACGGGCCGAGCTGAAAGAGGCCATGGACCAATTGCAGCACCCCAGCGGCATGTCCATCATCGCCCGCACGGCAGGCATTGGCCGCAGCCCCCAAGAGCTGCAATGGGACTTGGACTATCTGCTCAAACTTTGGTCTGCCGTTGAGGAGGCCGCTGGCGGCATCAAAGGCTCCGACCTGATTTACCAAGAGTCCAGCCTTGTCATCCGCGCCCTGCGCGATTACTTCAACCCTGATATCAGCGACATCCTGATTGACACCGACGACATTTATGAACAGGCCAAGTCCTTCATGCAGTTCGTCATGCCCGAATACGCCCCCCGCGTGAAGCGCTACCGCGACGATATTCCGCTGTTCTCGCGCTTCCAAATCGAGCACCAGGTTGAAAGCGCCTACGCCCGCGTGGTGCAACTGCCCTCAGGCGGTGCCATCGTCATTGACCACACCGAGGCTTTGGTGTCGGTGGATGTGAACTCGGCTCGCGCCATCAAGGGCGGCGATATTGAAGAAACCGCCACCCGCACCAACCTGGAAGCCGCCGATGAAATGGCGCGTCAAATGCGCCTGCGCGACTTGGGCGGCCTGGTTGTCATCGACTTCATCGACATGGACGAAGCGAAAAACCGCCGCGAAGTTGAAAACCGCCTGCGCGACGCATTGCGCTCCGACCGCGCCCGCGTGCAGTTTGGCAGCATCAGCAAATTCGGCCTGATGGAAATGAGCCGCCAACGCCTGCGCCCCGCGCTGGCCGAAGGCGCATCCATCCCTTGCCCCCGTTGCGGCGGCGCAGGCCACATCCGTGACACGGAAAGCAGCGCCCTGCAAATTCTGCGCATCATCCAAGAGGAATCGAACAAAGAAGGCACAGCCGCCGTACACTGCCAAGTGCCGGTTGAGGTCGCCAGCTTCTTGCTCAATGAAAAACGCAATGAAGTGGCCATGATTGAGCTCAAGCAGCGCATCGCCGTGCTACTGGTGCCCAATAAACAACTGGAAACGCCCAACTACCGCTTAGAGCGCCTCAAGCACGACGACCCCCGTCTCGACCGCATGGAGGCGAGCTACAAACTGGCTGAAGACATCGAAAACCCCAGCGAAATCAGCCGCCAAACCAAAGAGCCGACCAACAAACAGCAGCCCGTCATCAAAGGCTTTTTGCCCGATGCGCCCCGCCCTGTGGCCCCTGAGCCTGCGCCTGCACCCGCCCCCGTGGTGGCTGCGCCTGCCGTGGCCGCCAGCGGTGGTGGCTTTATCGCTTGGCTGAAAAAACTGTTTGGCATGCCCCCCAAAACAGAGGCCCAGCCCCAAGCCCCAGCCAACAACGCCGATAAAACAGACAAACCCACGGGCGCTGGCCAAAAAGGCCGCAGCCGTGGTGGCCAACGCCAAGACGGGCGCAATGGCCAAAAATCGCGCCAAGGCGGCAACCGCAATGGCAACCGCAATGAAGGTGGCCAAGAACGCCCCGCCAAAGCCCAACAAGGCGAAGGCGGCAAGCGCAGCCCCAACAGCGGCGGCAACGCCACAGCCCAAGCCCCCCGCGACAGTGGCCGCGAGGCGAAAAGCAGCTTCCGCCACGAGCGCAGCCACAATGCCCCTGCCGCCCAAGGCGAGGCACAAAAACCCGCCCGCGCGCCCAAAGCGCAGCAAGGCAATCGGCCCGCCAAAGAAAGCAGCGCCCCCTCTATGCACGATGCGCCGCAAACCGCGCCTGAGAAACTGCACGGCAGCTGGTCAGCCACCCTGCCGCCTGAGCACGAGGCCGCCCAAGCCACTGCGCCCAGCGCCAACAGCAGCGGCCAAGGCGACAACAACGCCGCGCCACGCGAAGGCCGTGAACGCAAGAGCCGCGACCGCTATGGCCGCGATCGCCGTGGCCGCAACAACAACCGCCAGCAGAGCGAAGGCGAGCAGGCACTGGGTCTCAGCCCCGAGGCGGATCAGCCCGCAAGCAGCCCAGCGCCGCAAACAGCAGCCGCTTTTGCCGCAGAAACTGTGGTCGCCACGGCCACCACGGCGGCGGTGGGTGTAGCGCTTGCCAGCAGCCCAGCCCAAGCCGCTGCGCCAGAGGCCACTGAGGCTGCCGCAAGCCCCGCCGCAATTGAAGTTGAAGCTGCCCCTGTGCTTGAGGCTGCACCTGCTGCCGCGCCTGTAGTTAAAGCTGCACCCGTTGCTGCACCTGCGCCTGTTGCCACGCCTGCCCCTGAAGCGGCTGCACAAAGCGCAACAGCACCAAGCACCACCAGCCGTATGCCAGCCATCGGCCGCTACGAACTGCCCTTGGCCGATTTGCACAACACCATTGCCGCCGCTGGCCTGCAATGGGTGCAATCCGATGCCGACAAAGTGGCCCAAGTGCAAGCGCAAATCGCCGCCGAACCCAAGCCCGTGCATGTGCCCCGCGAGCGCCCCGTGCTGCCCCCCATCAGCCAAGAGCCGCTGATTCTGGTGGAAACCCGCAAAGACTTGGCAGGCGTTCAATTCCCCTTTGACCCCGCCTAAGCCCTGCGGCTGAAAGCAAAAAGCGCCCTCGGGCGCTTTTTTCGTTTCTACCACCAAGCAGCGCGCCGTCTTAAGGCAGCAAAATCGCCCCGCGCTGCGCGCCTTCAAGGGCTTTGGCGGCCAGCTCAGGCAAGGGCAAATCAATATAGGTGCAAGCGCGCAGCAGCATGGGGGCACTGGCGCCGGTGATGTGGCGCTGGCGCTGCGGGCCAAGCTGCTCGGCCAAGGCGCTGGCCACGAAAAAAGGGCTGGCGCCAAACACATCGCTCAAAATCAGCCAATCGGCTTGCGCCCAAGCGGCGGCGGGCAGGCTTTGCACAATGCGCTGGGCGCAGGGTTCGCGCCCTTCTTGCGCGGCCACATCCACGGCCCAAATGCGGCCCTCTAATTCCGCATGGGTGTGCAAAGCAAAACCCTTGAAACCAGCGGCCAAGGGGCTGTGGGCGATAATCAAAACATGGTTCACAAGCAACAGTTTCCTTCCTTGTTTCATTATCGTGCCTTTGTTTGGCACTTTGTTTTTTTGCTCTGTCTGCTGCCTTCGGCTTGGGCGTTTGATATTTTGAGCTTGGGCCAGAGTGCGCCCACATCCCCCGCCGTGGTGGAGACCGAGCAGGTGCGCGCCGAGCTGCTGCTGCACGCGCCGCAAGGCTGGCAGGCGGGGCAGACGGCGCATGTGGCTTTGCACATCAGCCACGCCCCCGATTGGCACACTTATTGGCGCAATCCAGGCGATTCAGGCGCGGCCATTGAACTGCAATGGGCTTTGCCCGAAGGGGCAGAACTGGGCGATGTGGCTTGGCCTTTGCCTGAGCGCATTCCTGTGCTGGATATGCTGAACTACGGCTACAGCCACGATGTGCTGCTGAGCCAGCCCGTGCACATCAGCCGCACGCCTGAGGCGGGCCAAAGCCTGCGCTTGCACGCGCGTTGGCTGGTCTGCCGTGTGGAGTGCATTCCGCAAGAGGGCGAGTTTGAAATCGCCTTGCCCGCTGGCCCTGCTACGGCGCAGCAAGCTCTGTTTGAGCAAAGCTGGCAGGCCGTGCCGCAAGACTGGAGCGCCCAGCCCAGCCTGAGCCTGACGCTGGAGGGTGACGATTGGCTGCTGCGCAGCCTAGAGCCCAGCCATTTGCAAAGCTGGCAGGGGCAGAAGCTGAGTGTTTATGCTGAAGAAGCACAACTGCTGCACCACCCCGCCGCTGGCGAACAAAGCTGGAGCGCTGACGGCCATTGGCAGTGGCGCGTGCCCATCAACCAAGCCCTGCACACTGCGCCTGAGCACAGTTTTTGGGTGCTGAGCAATGGCCAAGAGGCCGTGCGCCTGCAAGCGCAAAGCAGCAATGCAGCGGCCATTCAAGCCCACACCATTTACCAACGCAATACGGCGGGCATGGCCATCACGCCTGAGCTGGCGGCGGCGCTGGCGGCCAATGCCCAAGGCGGCAGCGGCAACAAACACACGGGCAGCGGCGCGGGCCTGTGGGCGGCCTTGCTGCTGGCCTTTGGTGGCGGGGTTTTGCTCAACCTCATGCCCTGCGTCTTCCCGGTGTTGGCCATCAAAGTGCTGGGCCTGAGCCAAAGCAGCAGTGCGAGCGAACGCCGCCGCCACGCTTGGCTTTATGCCTTGGGCGTGGTGCTCAGTTTTTTGCTGCTGGCGGGCCTGCTGCTGGCGCTCAAGGCAGGCGGTGCGGCCTTGGGCTGGGGCTTTCAATTGCAGTCGCCTCTTTTCTTGCTGCTGCTTTTGCTTTTGTTTGCTTTGATGGCGCTCAATCTTTCAGGTGCGTGGGAGCTGGGACAAGTGCTGCCGCAGCGCTGGCTGAACGCCCAAAGCCGCCACGCCAGCATCAACAGCCTGCTCACGGGTGCATTGGCCGTGGCCGTGGCCTCGCCCTGCACGGCCCCTTTTATGGGGGCGGCGCTGGGTTATGCCCTGTCGCAATCGGCGGCTGTGGCTTTATTGGTTTTCTTCGCCTTGGGGCTGGGCATGGCCCTGCCCTTTGTGCTGCTGGCCCATGTGCCCGCCGTGGCCAAGCTGCTGCCCCAGCCCGGCGCGTGGATGGATGCCCTCAAACGCCTGCTGGCCGTGCCCCTGTGGCTGACCGCCGTGTGGCTGCTGTGGGTGCTGGGCCAGCAAACCAGCCTAGAGGCCGTGGCTCTGAGCTTGGCTGGCCTGATTGTGCTGCTGAGCATTTGGGTGCTGGCTTGGTCTTTGCGCTACAAGCGCAGCGCCTTGTTTTTGGCCCTGTTGCTGGCCTTGGGCGCAGTGTTGCTGCGGCCTGAAATCCAAACCGCCTTTGCCCCTGCCCAAGCTGGCCCCGCCACAAATGAGGCAGGCCAAACTTGGCAAAGCTGGAGCCCTGAGCGCCAACAAGAGCTGCTGCAAGCGGGCCAGTCCGTGTTTGTGGACTACACCGCCGCTTGGTGCGTGACCTGCCAATACAACAAAAAAACCGTGCTCAGCCAGCCTGCTGTTTTGGCCCGCTTTGCCGAACATGGCGTGAGCCTGCTGCGGGCCGATTGGACGGCCTATGACGAGAACATCACCCACAGCCTGCAGGCGCTGGGGCGCTCAGGCGTGCCCACCTATGTGCTGATTGGGGCTGATGGCCGCCAGCAACTGCTGCCCGAATTGCTCAGCGTCAGTGCGGTAGATACGGCGCTGGCCAATTTATAAAACCGCAGCAGCAGCCCATCGCGCATTGGGCTTTTGAAGCGAAGCGCACAAAAAAAGGCCCCTTGTGGGGGCCTCAAAGAATGGTGCTTGGTGGCGCTTAAATCGCGCGGCGCACCATCATTTCTTTGATCTTGCCAATCGCTTTGCTGGGGTTCAGCCCTTTGGGGCAGACATCCACACAGTTCATGATGGTGTGGCAGCGGAACAGACGATAGGGGTCTTCTAGGTTGTCCAAGCGTTCTTTGGTGGCCTCGTCGCGGCTGTCGGCCAAGAAGCGGTAGGCTTGCAGCAAACCAGCAGGGCCGACGAATTTGTCGGGGTTCCACCAGAAAGAGGGGCAGCTTGTGGAGCAAGAAGCGCACAAGATGCACTCGTACAAGCCGTTCAGCTCCTCGCGTTCTTCAGGCGATTGCAGGCGCTCTTTCTCAGGCGCGGGGCTGTGGTTGATGAGGTAGGGCTTGATGCTGTCGTATTGGGCAAAGAATTGCGTCATATCGACAAACAGGTCACGCACCACGGGCAGGCCGGGCAGGGGCTTGAGCACGATGGGGTCCTTGAGCGTGCGCATATTGGTCAAGCAAGCCAAGCCGTTTTTGCCGTTGATGTTCATGGCATCTGAGCCACAAACACCCTCCCGGCAAGAGCGGCGGAAGGCCAAGGAAGGGTCTTGCTCTTTGAGTTTGACCAGTGCGTCGAGCAACATGCGCTCGTTGCCGTCGAGCTCCAGCTCCACGGTTTGCATATAAGGCTTTTCGTCTTTATCGGGGTCGTAGCGGTAGATATGAAAGGTTCGTTTCATGATGGGTGTCCTTGAATTGAAGCGTTTGCCGATTTAGAAAGTACGCACCACGGGTGGCACGGCGGCAATGTTTTTCGGGCTCAAATTGACGGGTTTGTAGCTCAGGCCATTGGTTTTGCTGTCCCACAGGGTGTGCTTGAGCCAATCTTTGTCGTTGCGGCCCAAGGGTGCTACGGCGTCATCTGCCGGGCGCTCATAGTCGTCCACCATATGGGCACCACGGCACTCGCTGCGTGCCGCAGCGGAGGTCATGGTCGCTTGCGCCACTTCAATCATATTTTCCACTTCAAGGGCTTCCACACGGGCGGTGTTGAAGACCAAAGATTTGTCTTTGAGGTGGATATTGCTCACGCGTTCGCGCATGGCATCGATTTTGGCTTTGCCCTCGTCCATCAAGGCTTGCGTGCGGAATACGCCTGCGTGCGCTTGCATGGTGGCGCGGATGTCGTTGGCGATGTCTTGCGAGTATTCGCCACCGGTGTTGCTCTCTAGTTTGGCCAAGCGAGAGAGGGTGAAGTCCGCTGCGTCTGCGGGCAGGGCTTTGTGGTTGGGGTTGTCTTTGCTGTGGGCCACGATGTGGTCGCCCGCAGATTTGCCGAAGACGAGCAAATCGAGCAGCGAGTTGGTGCCCAAGCGGTTGGCACCATGCACAGAAACGCAAGAGCATTCGCCTACGGCGTAGAGGCCGTTGACCACTTTGCCATTGCCATCAAGCACCTGGCCATTCACGGTGGTGGGGATGCCACCCATCATGTAGTGGATGGTGGGCACGACGGGAATCGGCTCTTTGGTGATGTCCACATTGGCGAAGTTCACGCCAATTTCAAACACAGAGGGCAGGCGCTGATGGATTTTCTCGGCACCGAGGTAGGAGAAGTTCATCAGGATGTAGTCTTTATTGGGGCCACAGCCACGGCCTTCTTTGATCTCTTGGTCCATGCAACGAGAGACGAAGTCACGGGGGGCCAAGTCTTTGTATTCAGGCGCGTAACGCTCCATAAAGCGCTCGCCTTCGCTGTTGACGAGGTAAGCACCCTCGCCACGGCAGCCTTCGGTCAGCAGCACGCCCGCACCGGCCACGCCAGTGGGGTGGAATTGCCAGAATTCCATGTCTTGCAGCGGAATGCCCGCACGCGCGGCCATGCCCAAGCCGTCGCCCGTGTTGATGAAGGCGTTGGTGGAGGCGGCAAAAATACGACCCGCGCCGCCTGTGG
Organism: uncultured Burkholderiaceae bacterium; assembly: GCA_964544605.1. Lineage (GTDB taxonomy): Bacteria > Pseudomonadota > Gammaproteobacteria > Burkholderiales > Burkholderiaceae_C > JAMIFN01. The sequence goes on along the minus strand of CAZJBX010000005.1, from coordinate 84,010 downwards.
CCAGCATCACGCTCTTGGCGTGCAGGGTGTAGATTTCGCCCGTTTCCATTTCAAGGGCGGTCACGCCCACCACATCGCCGTCGGCATCACGCACCAGATCCAGCGCCATCCATTCAACGAAAAACTGCGTGCGGGCTTGCACATTCTGTTGGTAGAGGGTGTGCAGCATGGCATGGCCTGTGCGGTCAGCCGCAGCACAAGCGCGCTCCACCAGTTTGCGGTGGCCTTCGCCTGCATCGACTGTGTGGCCACCAAAGGGGCGTTGGTAAATCGTGCCGTCGGGGTTGCGGTCAAAGGGCATACCGAAGTGCTCCAGCTCGTACACCACTTTGGGCGCTTGCGACACCATGAACTCGATGGCATCTTGGTCGCCGAGCCAGTCGCTGCCCTTGACGGTGTCGTAGAAGTGGTCTTGCCAGCTATCGGGGTTCATATTGCCCAAAGAGGCCGATACGCCACCTTGTGCGGCCACAGTGTGGCTGCGGGTGGGGAACACCTTGCTCAAAACGGCCACATTCAGGCCAGCGCGCGCCAGTTGCAAAGAGGCACGCATGCCTGAGCCGCCCGCACCCACGATGACCACATCGAATTTGCGTTGAATTACTTGATTAGAGGTAGTCATGTCTTAAATGCTCCAGAGAACTTTCATCAGCCAGCTCACGCAGCCTGCAATCCAAACCAAGGCGGCGATTTGCAGCAGCAAGCGCAGGCCAGTGCTTTTTACATAGTCGATCAAGACGCTGCGGACACCGCCCCAGGCGTGCAAGCCCAGTGCAAACACCACAGCGAAGGTGAGGAATTTCATCCAGAAGGGGGCGAATACGCCTGCCCATTGCTCGTAAGCGCTCAGTTGCGCGCCAGCTTCGCCCAAGCCCAAATAGCACCAGCGCAACAAAGTGAACACGGTGAACAGGGCCATCACCAAGGCGGTACCGAGCTGCACGATGAAATCCATCGTGCCGTAGCCCGCACCCACCACCAAGCGTTTAGCGCCGTAATTGACTGCCATAGCTTTTACTCCTTTAGATTCAGAACAGGCCGAAGATTTTGGCGGCAAAAACCAGCGCCAAAAGCACAGCAGGAATGATGACGGCCAAGGCCGTTTTGCGGCCCATGTCTTTGCTCACACAATGCGTGATGTCGAGCACCAAATGGCGAATGCCAGCCAGCATGTGGTGGCAGAAGGCCCAGAACAGCACCACGGCCAAGAGCTTCATGACGGGGATGCCAGCCACAGGCGCCCAAGCGAACAGGGCTTGGAATTGGCCGAAGCTGATTTGCGAGCTGACAGAGTGCTCGAACAGCCACACGGTGAGGGGCAAGAAGGCCAGCATCAACACGCCGCTGATGCGGTGCAGGATGGAGGTCACGCCAGCCAGCGGCAGGCGGTAAGTGCGCACATCTTTGAACACATTGATGTTGCGAAACTCGGGTTTCGCCTTGCGACGCGCTTTCAGGTCATCAGAGGCTTGGGCCATGGATTATTCCCTTTTGCTAAAAAACGAACGAAAAAAACAGTTGCCAAAGGGCCGGCCACAAGAAAACAAGGGCAGGCGCAGCTTTGCCAAAGCGCAGATTTTACGCCATCCGCAAGGCCGCAGATTTAGGCGGTTTGTAGGGGGTAGCCGCAAGGCCGCTTTAACGCCAGTGGTTTTGGCTTTGCAATTGCGCCAGCAGCTCGGCATACAGGCGGTAGCGCAGGGGGTGAATTTGCCCTGCCTCCAGCGCCGCACGCACGGCGCAGCCAGGTTCGTGCAGATGGCTGCAATTGCTGAATTTGCAGCCCACGCTGGCCGCTGCTTTGAAGTCAGGCATATACAGCGCCAAGTTGGCGGGCAAGATGTGCTGCAAGCCAAATTCTTGAAAGCCTGGCGAGTCAATCAAGGCGCTTTGCCCCTCCACATCGAGCCAATGCAAAGTGGTGGCCGTGGTGGTGTGGCGGCCTGATTTGAGCGCCTGTGACAAGGTATTGGTGGCGATTTGCGCGTCTGGCAACAAGGTGTTGATAAGGCTGCTTTTGCCACTGCCGCTGGGGCCAATTAAAAAACTGCGCTGGCCCTGCAAACGCTGGCGCAAGGCGGGTAAATCAGCCTCAGGCCGCAAAGTGGAAAAAGCCTGAACATCAGCAGCCACGCCAGCAAAAGCTTGCAACTTCTGCCAACTGGCATCAAAACCCGCCAAGTCGCTTTTGTTCAAATAGATGTAGGCTGGGATGCTTTGCTCGGCAGCGGCGACCAAAATGCGGTTGAGTTGATCGGCAGAAAACTCAGGCTCGACCGCCAACCAGACGATGATTTGGTCCAAATTGGCGGCAAAGGATTTGGTACGGATGTCGTCTTGGCGGCGCAGCACATTGCGGCGCGGCAGCACGGCCTCAATCACGCCCTCATCGCCGCTGGCGGCCCAGTGCACGGCATCGCCCACCAAAGCCTCATTCTTTTTGCGGCGCGGGTGGCAGAGCAGGCGCTGGCCATTGGCCGCTTGCACCAGCACGCTGCGGCCAAAGCTGGCGACCACCAAGCCCTCTTTCAAGCCGCTTTGTTTGGCCTCAGCCATAGACGGCATCCGTCAGCTCGGCGCAGCGCACATCTAACGCCGTCACGCTGTGGCCCGCATCGTGGCTGCTCCAGCGCACGCGGCACAGGCCCCACTCCAGCAGCAGGCTGGGGTGGTGGTTGTGCGCCTGCGCCAAGGCCGCAAGGCGCTGGGCAAAGGCAAATGCGCCGTCAAAATCAGCAAAGGCAAAGCTTTTTTCAAGGGCCTGACCACCATCGGCGCTCACAGGCTGCCAGCCAGAAGGAGTATGGGCATCGGCCTGCATGATTCAAGCGACCTGAAAGCCCATGGCCGCCAAGCGTTGCGCAGCAGGCGGGTGCGAGTAATAAAAGCGCACAAACCACGGATCGGGCGTGAGCGTGCTGGCGTTTTCTTCATACAAAGTCAGCAGGGCTTGGCCCAGGTCTTGCCCCTGCGCCACCGTGCAGGCGTAGCGGTCGGCCTCAAACTCATCTTTGCGTGAGAAATGGCTCATGATGGGCGTGAAGAAAAAGCCCAGCACCGGCAGCAGCAGCATGAACAAAATCAGCGCCGCGCCCGCATTGTTTTGCATGGCATGTGGCCCTGCAAAGGGCTGCAAGCCGAGGCCGTCGTAAAACCAAACTTGAGCAGAGAGCCAGCCCAGCAGAGCAAATGCGCCCAAGCTCAAAACCAGCAGCATGATGAGGCGTTTGCGAATGTGTTGGTGCTTGAAGTGGCCCAGCTCATGCGCCAGCACGGCATCCACCTGGCCCGCATTCAGCTTGGCCAGCAGGGTGTCGTAAAACACCACGCGTTTGGAGCGCCCCACGCCGGTGAAGTAGGCGTTCGAGTGCGTGCTGCGGCGGCTGCCGTCCATCACAAAAAAGCCCTGCGCTTGCAGGCCCGCTTGCTGCATCAGCGCCAGTGCGCGGGCTTTCAGGCCCTCGTCCTCCAGCGGCTGGAAGTCATTGAACAAAGGCGCAATCCACAACGGATACACCAGCAGCAGCACAAATTGCAGCGCCACCAGCAGGCCCCAAGCGTAGAGCCACCACAGCGGCCCCGCCTGCCCCATAAACCACAGCAGCGCCGTGGCCAAAGGCAGGCCAATCAGCGCCGATACCGCTGCGCCTTTGAGGGCATCGCCCAGCCACAGCCGCCAAGTGCTTTTGTTGAAGCCGAATTTTTCTTCCAGCACAAAAGTGCGCCACAGCGAAAAGGGCAAATCCAGCACGCTGCCAATGAGCACAAAGGCCAGCAGCAAAGCCAATTGCTGCCACAGCCCAGGGGCCAGCCAGTGCAGCAGTGCGCCGTTGAGCCAGTTGAGCCCGCCGAGCAAAGTCCAGGCCATCAAAAGCAGCAGCGAGAAAGCCGCTTCCCACTGCCCCAAGCGCAATTGCGCGAGGTTGTAATCGGCTGCTTTTTGGTGGGCGGCCAAGCTGATTTTTTCAGCAAAAGCAGGCGGCACGGCGGCGCGGTGCTGGGCAATATGGCGCTGCTGGCGCACGCCCAGCCACACACTGAGCGCGGCGTAAAGCAGCACCAAGGCGGCAAAAATCAAGCTAAAGAGATAAGACATGGGCCGCCATTGTAAGGAGGCTGGGCGCGGCTGAAAACAAGGGCGCTGGCTAGAATGGCGGCTTGGTTTTTTCCCGCCCCCCTTCTTTTTTACTCTGCGCCGCCTGCGCCCCCGCCCCACCATGACTGCACCCAGCTCCGCCCCCACCGCCTTGGCCAAGGCCGATGACAACCTCATTTGGCTCGATTGCGAGATGAGCGGCCTCGACCCCGAGGCCAATCGCCTGATTGAAATTGCCATTGTCATTACCGATGCGCAAGTGCGCCAGCGCGTGGAAGGCCCCGTGCTCGTCATCCACCAAAGCGATGCCCATATGGCGACCATGGACGCCTGGAACCGTGGCACGCATGGGCGCAGCGGCCTGACGGAAAAAGTAAAAAACAGCACTTTGAGCGAGGCCGATGCCGAGGCCCAGCTGCTGACCTTCATCCGCAAATATGTACCCAAAGGCAAATCGCCCATGTGTGGCAACACCATTGGCCAAGACCGCCGCTTTTTGCAGCGCTATATGCCCAAGCTGGAAGCCTATTTCCACTACCGCAATGTGGATGTGAGCACGCTCAAAGAGCTGGCCAAACGCTGGAAACCCGCCGTGCACGACAGTTTTAAAAAGCAACAGGCCCACACCGCGCTGGCCGATGTGCATGAATCCATAGACGAGCTGCTGCACTACCGCCAGCACTTCATTCAAGAAAGCTGAGCCCGCTTAAATCAGCACACCTTCAAGCTGTAGCAAAGCGATTTTGTGCTGCAAGCCGCCCGAATACCCCGTGAGGCTGCCATTCGCGCCAATCACGCGGTGGCAGGGGATGATGATGGAAATCGGGTTTTTGCCATTCGCCGCGCCCACGGCACGCATGGCTTTGGGCTGGCCCATATGCTGTGCCTGCTGGCCGTAGCTGATGGTGCGGCCGTAAGGAATTTGCAATAAAGCCGCCCAAGCGCGCTGCTGAAAGGCCGTGCCTTGTGGTGCCAAGGCCAAATCAAAACGGCGGCGCTGGCCGGCAAAGTATTCACGCAGTTCTTGCTGGCATTGTTGCAATACGGGGTGCTCAGGCGCGTGCACCCAATGCGCTTGCACGGCGGGCACATAGAGGCCGCTTTCAATGTGCAAATCCGTCAGGGCATGGCCGTCTGTGGCCAAAAGCAAAACCCCCAGCGGCGATGGCGCATGGCAGTAAAAACGGGCGGTGGGCAAGCGGGGCATGGTCATCCTTTCAATGGTGTGGGCAGTGTGGCATTCATGGCAAAAGGCTGCATGTTTGGGGGCTTTTGGCTAGAATCGCCCGCCTATGGCCACGCAACCCCCACCCCAAAACCCCATCAACCCCAAAATCCCCTTGGAAACCGACCAAGGCGGTGGCCAAACCGTGCTGGAGCGCCAGACACAGAAGGTGCAACCGCCGCCGCGCTACCAAGTTGTCATGCTCAATGACGACTACACACCGATGGAATTTGTGGTGGAAGTGATTGTGGAGTTCTTTGGCAAAACCCGCGAGGACGCCACGCAAATCATGTTGGCCATCCATGAAAAAGGCCGTGGCATTTGCGGCGTGTACGCCAAAGACATTGCCGAGACCAAGGCCGAATATGTGGTGGCCGCCGCCCAGCACGCAGGGCATCCGCTGCAATGCGTGGCCGAGCCCGTGCCCGAATAAGCCTCAGCAGAGCCAAGGGCCCGCCGCAGCTTGCGCAGCCCCAAGCCATTGGTCTGCCGCATCCATCCTCTTATCGGCCCCGCCCAGCGCCAAGGGCGCTAGTGGGCGTTTTTTTGCTTCAAGCCAAGCTTGCAAAGGCCGAAAAAGGCCCCATCTGCCGTTTATAGTTAGGGCGCTGGCCCAGCCGCTGGACTGAGCGCCACCGCCCGCTCTAAAGGATTTTTTATGATTGCGCAAGAGTTAGAAGTCACCTTACACACCGCCTTTGTGGAAGCGCGCAAAGCGCGTCACGAGTTCCTCACGGTGGAGCATTTGCTGCTGGCCCTGATTGACAACGCCAGCGCCGCTGATGCCCTGCAAGCTTGCGCCGTGAATTTGAACGACCTGCGCGAATCGCTGGGCATTTTCATCAAAGACAACACCCCCGTGGTGGAGGGCGAGGACGAGGTGGAAACCCAGCCCACGCTGGGCTTTCAGCGCGTCATCCAGCGCGCCATCATGCATGTGCAATCCACAGGCAATGGCAAGCGCGAAGTCATAGGCGCGAATGTGCTGGTGGCGATTTTTGGCGAGAAAGACTCCCACGCCGTCTATTACCTGCATCAGCAAGGCGCCAGCCGCCTCGATGTCGTGAACTTCATCGCCCACGGCATCCGCAAGGCCGATGCCCCCGGCGCTGAAGGCCAGCAGCCCGAATCCAACGAGGCCGAAGACGGCAGCGCCAGCGCCGACAAACCTGAACCGCGCCAAGAGAAAGCCTCACCGCTGGACCAATACACGGTGAACCTGAACAAACACGCCGACGAAGGCAAGATTGACCCCCTGATTGGCCGCGATTACGAGGTTGAGCGCGTGGTGCAAATCCTCTGCCGCCGCCGCAAAAACAACCCCCTGCTGGTGGGCGAGGCGGGCGTGGGCAAAACCGCCATCGCCGAGGGCTTGGCTTGGCGCATCACCCAAGGCAGCGTGCCTGAAATTTTGCAAGAAGCCGTGGTTTATTCGCTGGATATGGGTGCGCTGCTGGCTGGCACCAAATACCGTGGCGACTTTGAGGCCCGCTTGAAGGCCGTGCTCAAGGCTTTGAAAGACAAGCCCAATGCCATTTTGTTCATCGACGAAATCCACACCCTGATTGGCGCAGGCGCGGCCTCAGGCGGCACGCTCGATGCCAGCAATTTGCTCAAGCCCGCCCTGTCTTCAGGCCAGCTCAAATGCGTGGGCGCCACCACTTACACCGAATACCGTGGCATTTTTGAAAAAGATGCGGCCCTCTCGCGCCGCTTCCAAAAGGTGGATGTGGTCGAACCCACCGTGCAGCAAACGGTGGACATCCTCAAAGGGCTGAAATCGCGCTTTGAGGAGCACCACAATGTCAAATTCAGCATTCCTGCTCTGCAAGCGGCGGCTGAGCTGTCGGCCAAATTCATCACCGACCGCCAATTGCCCGACAAAGCCATTGATGTGATTGACGAGGCAGGCGCAGCGCAGCGCATTTTGCCGCCCAGCAAGCGCAAGAAAACCGTGGGCCGTGGCGAGGTGGAAGACATCATTGCCAAAATCGCCCGCATTCCTGCCGCCTCTGTGAATACCGATGACCGCAACAAATTGAAGAATTTGGAACGAGATTTGAAAAATGTGGTGTTCGGCCAAGACAAGGCGCTGGAGGTGCTCTCCGCCGCCGTGAAGATGGCCCGCTCAGGCTTGGGCAAGGCCGACAAACCGATTGGCAGCTTTTTGTTCAGCGGCCCCACGGGTGTGGGCAAAACCGAAGCGGCCCGCCAGCTCGCCCACATCATGGGCATTGAGCTGCTGCGCTTTGATATGAGCGAATACATGGAGCGCCACGCCGTGAGCCGCCTGATTGGTGCGCCCCCGGGCTATGTGGGCTATGACCAAGGCGGCTTGCTGACCGAGGCCATCAGCAAAAAGCCGCATTGCGTGCTGCTGCTCGACGAAATCGAAAAAGCCCACCCCGACATCTTCAATGTGCTGCTGCAAGTGATGGACAACGGCACTTTGACCGACAACAACGGGCGCAAGGCCGATTTCCGCAATGTCATCATCATCATGACCACCAATGCGGGCGCAGAAACCATGAACAAAGCCACCATTGGCTTTACCAATAAGCGCGAGAGCGGCGATGAAATGGCCGATATCAAGCGCCTGTTCACGCCCGAATTCCGCAACCGCTTGGATGCCATCGTCAGCTTCAAAGCCTTGGATGAGGCCATCATCTTGCGCGTAGTAGACAAATTCCTCTTGCAGCTTGAAAGCCAGCTTGAGGAGAAAAAAGTGGAGGCCACCTTTACCGATGCCCTGCGCAAGCATTTGGCGGCCAAAGGCTTCGATCCCCTCATGGGCGCGCGCCCCATGCAGCGCCTGATTCAAGACACCATCCGCAAGGCTTTGGCCGACGAGCTGCTGTTTGGCAGCCTGATTGACGGCGGCTTGCTCACCGTGGATGTGGACGCTGAGGGCGAGGTGAAGCTGGACATCCAGCCGTTGCCGAAAAAGGAAAAATCCAATAAGGCCGAGGCCGCGAGCTGATGCCTTGAGCGGCGTGGGCACTGAGCGCCCCAGCGCGAAACCAGCCTTCGGGCTGGTTTTTTGCGGCCCAACTGCTGCGCCTGAAATCAAAACAAAAAGTTATAGAAATTTATTTCATAATTCACAAATCCAAGAATCAACCCTTCTATAGAAAGCCCCGTATGCGCCATCTATTCGCCCTGACTTCCACCGCCACCGCCCTCGGCCTGCTTTTGGCTGCGCCGCAAGCCCTGGCCACCAATGGCTATTTTCAACACGGCTACGGCGTGAAGTCGCAAGGCATGGCGGGCGTGGGCATTGCCCTGCCGCAAGATGCTTTGGCCGCTGCCAGCAACCCTGCTGGGCAAGCCTTCGTCGGCAACCGCGTGGATGTGGGTCTGACCCTGTTCACCCCCAGCCGTGGCGCTGAGGTCGAAGGCAATCCCGCCATCAGCGGCAGCTACAGCGGCAATGGCAAAAAGCACTTCTTCATGCCCGATGGCGGCTATGTCAAGCAAGTCAATGATGAGCTGGCGCTGGGCGTGGCCGTGTACGGCAACGGTGGCATGAACACCCATTACAAAACGAACCCCTTCGGCAATTTTGGCGGCCAAGGCCCGCTGAAAATGAATTTGGAGCAGCTCTTTATCACCCCAGCATTGGCTTGGAAAATCACGCCCGAGCAGGCCCTGGGTGTGGGTTTGAATTTGGCCTACCAGCGCTTTTCCGCTAGCGGTTTGGAGCCCTTTGCGGGCATGTCCTCTGATGCGGCGAATGTGACGGGCCGTGGCACCGACAGCAGCAGTGGCGCAGGCATTCGCTTGGGTTGGACGGGCCAAGTCACGCCTGAGCTGACTTTGGGCGCGACTTGGGCCTCTAAAACCCGCATGGGGCGCTTCAAAAAATACCAAGGGCTGTTTGCCGAGGGCGGCGATTTTGACATCCCCGCCAACTACGGTTTGGGGCTGGCTTGGCAGGCCAATGAAGCATGGACTGTGGCCGCTGATGTGCAACGCATCCAATACAGCGGCGTGAAGTCTGTGGGCAACCCCAATAACGGCCAAGCCTTGGGCAGCGCCAACGGCGCGGGCTTTGGCTGGCGCGATGTGACCGCCACCAAGCTGGGGGTGAGCTATGCCGCCAGCCCTGAGCTGACCCTGCGCGCGGGCTACAGCCACAGCAGCCAGCCCATTCGCAGCAGCGAAACCTTTTTCAACATCATCGCCCCTGGCGTGGTGCAAGACCACATCAGCTTGGGCGCGACTTGGAAGCTGGGCGAGGGCGAGCTGAGCGCGGCCTACACCCATGCCTTGAAAAAGACCGTGAAGGGCCAAGCTTCCATTCCGCCCCATATGGGCGGCGGCGAGGCCAATGTGCGCCTGAAGGAAGACATCCTCGGCATCTCTTGGGGCCGCAGCTTCTAAAAGCAAAGGGGCCAACGGCCCCTTTCTTCATGCGGCTGGCGCAGGCTGGTTTTAAGCCTTGTTGCGTTGCGCCCTTGCCCTTGCCAAAGCCGCTGCAATAGCGGCTTTTTTATCAGCGGCAGTAGCGTCGCCACTGGGCACAGCCGTGGCCGCAGCAGCGGCTGGCGCAGCGTCCAGCTCAGGCGGCGTTTGCAGGGTTTCAAAAGCCGCTTGCCGCATGAGGCTGGCACTGGCGGCATCGGCGCTGCGGCTTTGGTGCGCGGCGTAGCGCTGGCGTGCAGCATCCGCCTGCTCAGGCGACCACGCCTGCCAGCCTGTGCGCCCAGGCGTGACCAATTCAATTTCAATGCAATCGACCGGGCAAGCGGGCACGCACAACTCGCAGCCCGTGCAGTGGGCTTCGTCAATGGTGTGCATACTTTTGTTGCTGCCGATGATGGCATCGACGGGGCAGGCGGCCACGCACAAGGTGCAGCCGATGCACCAGTCCTCATCAATAAAGGCCATGCTGCGCTCTTGCGCTTGGCCAAACTCAGGGTTGAGCGCTTGCAGCGCTTGGCCTGTGATGGCCGCCAAACGGGCCACGCCCTCCGCACCGCCAGGCGGGCATTGGTTGATGGCCGCCTGCCCTGTGGCCACCGCTTGGGCATAGCTGGCGCAATCGGGGTAGCCGCAGCGCTGGCACTGCGTTTGCGGCAGGGCATCGAGCAGGCGACGGGCCAGCAGGGTCTGTGCAGCTTGGGCAGACATGGCGCAGCAGCCCTTCGCCCATTAAGGCAGAGTAGGGAAGCTGGGCTTGCGTGTGGCGGCGGCTTTTTGTGCCGTGGCTTTTTTAGCGGCTGCCTTCTTCACGGCGGGCTGGGCCACTGCTTTTTTCGGCGCGGGCTTGGCCGCTGCCTTCTTTGCTGTGCTTGTGGGCGCAGCTTTCGGCGCTGGCTCAGCGGCAGGCGCTGGGCTGCTCACCACTTGGGCGCTGGCGGCATCGGCGCTGGCGGCCACCACAGCTTGTGGGTTGGCCTCTTGCTCGCACACGATTTTTTCGTCTTCGGTGATGAAGGGCGTGCACTCCACAAAGTTCTTGTAGCGGCGCGCCTGCGGGCCTTTGGTGTTCAGGGTTTTGTTTTGCGCTTGCAAAATAAATTCACGCACTTGGGGGTAAATTTGATTGCGCCATTTGGAGCCTGAGAAGATACCGTAGTGGCCTGCGCCGGGCACTTCAATGTGCATGCGTTGGTTTTTCGCAATGCTGCTGCACAAACCTTGGGCCGCCTCGGTTTGGCCGTGGCCTGAGATATCGTCCAACTCGCCCTCAATCGTGAGCAAGGCCAAGTTTTTGATGTCTTGCGGGCGCACCAGCTCTTTTTTACCTTGCGGGTTGCGCACGCGCCAAGTGCCGCGCACCAAGCTGAATTGCTGGAACACGGTTTCCAGCGTTTCAAGGTAGTAGTTGGCGTCCATATCGAGCACGGCGTTGTACTCGTCGTAGAACTTGCGGTGCGCCTCAGCCGATTCGCTATTGCCTTTGACCAAGTCTTTGAAGTAGTCGTAATGGCTGTTGGCGTGGCGGCGGGGGTTCATGGCGACAAAGCCCATGTGCTGCATAAAACCAGGGTAAACGGCACGGCCCGCACCAGGGAAGTTGATGGGCACGCGCTTGATGAGGTTGTTCTCAAACCATGAAATGGGGTGGGTCATGGCCAGGTTGTTCACCGCTGTGGGTGAACGGCGCGCGTCAATGGGGCCGCCCATCAGGGTCATGCTCAGGGGCAGTTTTTCGCCACGGCTGGCCATCAAGGAAGTGGCCGCCAGCACGGGCACAGTGGGTTGGCACACGCTGACGGTGTGGCAGTTGCCGTGCTCTTGCTGGATGTAGCGGATGAAGTCTTGCACATAGTTGATGTAGTCATCGAGGTGGAATTCACCCTCCTCAGTGGGCACCAAGCGGGCGTTTTTCCAGTCGGTGATATAGACCTTGTGGTGGTGCAGCAAAGATTTGACGGTATCGCGCAGCAGGGTGGAGTAGTGGCCAGACAAGGGCGCAATCACCAACACAATCGGCTCGGCCTTGATTTTGCTGAACAGCTCCTCGTTGTCGATATAGCGCTTGAAGCGCAGCAAATCGCAAAAAGGCTTGCTCATTTCCACGCGCTCATGGATGCCGATTTTTTTGCCATCCACTTCCACTTCTTTGATGCCAAACTCGGGTTTGACATAGTCTTTGCCCAAGCGGTACATGAGGTCATAGGCCGAGGCCACTTTGGGCGTGAGCGCACCTGAAAACACCTTCAGTGGATTCAGCGGGTTGCGGTAGAGCTTGGCTGCGGCCCGTGCATATTCAGCAAAAGGCTCAAACATGGCTCGTTGGGTTTCATAGATTTGGTAGAGCATGGGTTTTGGCCCGCCAACGGGCGAGCAGAAAATGTTGCAATGCAGCAATTTTAGCCACTGCCCCAAAAAATGCTTGCTTTTGCACAAACTGAAGGGTTTTTATGGGGGCTTTGTGCGGCTTTTGCGTGAATTTGGGCGGTTTTGTGCCAAACTCAACCAAAACCCATAGCAAAAATCATGCCTAAGTATTTTTCTCCCCTCCCCCTCTTGCTTTTGGCCCTGAGCCTAAGTAGCCCTTTGACTTGGGCGGCAGGCAAGGCCGACCAAGCTGCGCCCATGGACATTGAGGCCGATGCCTTTATGTATAACGACAAGGCGCAACGCAGTGTTTTCACGGGCCGTGTGCAGTTGAGCAAAGGCAGCATCCGTATGCGCGGCCAGCGCCTTGAGGTCTGGCAAGATGCCGCAGGCCAGCAGTATGGCAAGCTCGATGGCAGCAGCTCGGCTTTGGCCTTTTTCCGCCAGCAGCGCGCTGGCGTGGCCAATGAGTTTGTGGAGGCACAAGCCCAGCACATCAACTACAGCAGCAAAACAGGCGTGGTCACGCTCACAGGGCAGGCCCAATTCAAGCGCTTGCAGGGCCAGCAGGTGATGGACAGCGTCAGCGGCCACACCATCAGTTACAACGGTAATACCGATGTCTTTAGCGTGAATGGTGGCCTGCCCAGTAGCGATGCGCCCAAGGCCGAGCCAAGCAACACGGGCCGCGTGCGCGTCACGCTTTCAGCCCGCAACAAAGATGCCGCGCCAGAAGCCGACCCCAGCGCCGCGCCCAAACCCAGCCTGCAACTGAAAAGCGAGGCCCAGCCATGAGTGAAACCACCTCTGCCCCCCATGCCGCCGTTCAAAGCGATGCGCGCCACAGCAGCCCTGCGCCGGGGCGTTTGCTGGCCAAAGGTTTGCAAAAAAGCTATGGCACGCGCATGGTCGTGAGCGACGCGACGCTGGCCGTCAGCCGTGGCGAGGTCGTGGGCTTGCTCGGCCCGAATGGGGCGGGCAAAACGACATCGTTTTACATGATTGTGGGCTTGGTGCCAGCCGATGCAGGCGAGCTGTGGATTGATGGCCAAAGCGCCGCCCATATGCCCATACACCGCCGTGCGCGGCTGGGTTTGGGCTATTTGCCGCAAGAGGCATCCATCTTCCGCAAAATGACGGTGCAAGAGAACATACAAGCGGTGCTGGAGCTGCAACGCAAACCCGATGGCAGCCGCCTGAGCAAAGCGGAAATCCGCGAGCAGCTCGACAAACTGCTGACTGACTTCAACATCGAGCGCCTGCGCACTTCGGCGGCGCCCTCGCTCTCAGGCGGCGAGCGCCGCCGTGTTGAAATGGCCCGCGCCCTCGCCAGCAACCCGCAATTCATATTGTTTGACGAACCCTTTGCGGGCGTGGACCCCATCGCCGTGATGGAAATCCAGCGCGTCATTGCCTTCCTCAAAGAGCGCAATATTGGCGTGCTGATTACCGACCACAATGTGCGCGAAACCTTGGGCATTTGCGACCACGCCTACATCATCAGCGAGGGCAAAGTCCTCACCCACGGCAGCCCAGAGGCCATCGTCGCCAATCCCGAAGTGCGCCGCGTGTATTTGGGCGAAAACTTCCGCATGTAAGGCAAAGACCCGCCATGAAAGCCGCGCTCAAGCAGCAAACCAGCACAGGCTTGGTGCTCACGCCCCAGCTACAAAACAGCATTCGCCTGCTGGCTTTGTCGCATCTGGAGCTGGAGCAAGAAGTGGCGCAAATGCTGCTGGATAACCCCTTTCTGGAGCACGACGAACACGAAGAAGGCGAGCACCTGAGTGAGCCGAGCGAGCTGGCCCAGCACGAGGCCCACAGTGCCCAAGGCGAGGCCGAGGCCGCCGCTGAAACCAACTATGACGCGCCCGATGCCGCCGAGCTGCAAAACCCCAGCGACTGGGAGGGCGAGGGCAGCGTCTCAGGCGAAACGCAAATCATGGAATGGGGCCAAGATGCGCCCAGCAGCAGCGGCAATAACAGTGAGGACGACGAGTTCGACCCCATGAGCCTGAAAACGGCCCACATCAGCTTGCAAGACCAACTGCATGAGCAGGCGCTGGGCCTGCGCCTGAGCCGTGCTGAAAGCGCCGCCTTGTATTTTTTGATTGAATCGCTCAACGATGACGGCTATTTAGAGGACTCTCTTGTCAGCCTGGCCCAGCACTTGGCGGGCGATGATTTTGACCGCTTGGAAGAAGTCCTCAGCCCCTTGCAAGTGGCGCTCAAACAATTGCAGCAAATGGAGCCCGCTGGCGTGGGCGCACGCGATTTGGCCGAGTGCCTGCGCCTGCAAATTCAAGCCTGGCCCGAGAGCGATACAAAAGCCGCCGCCCTCATCATTTGCAGCCACCACCTGCAAGCTTTGGCGAAAAAAGACATCCGCGCTCTCATGCGTGGCTGCAAGCAAAGCGAGGCCGTGGTGCGCGAGGCCATGGCCGCCATTGCCCGCCTGGAGCCCAAGCCCGGTCGCCGCTTTGCCGATGTGGAATCCCTTATTGTGGTGCCCGAAGTGGTGGTGCGCAGCAAAGGCAGTGGCTTGCAACGCCTGTTCACCGTCGAGCTCAACCCGGCCGTGCTGCCGCGCTTGCGAGTCGATGAAATCTACGCCCGCGCCCTGCGCCAAGCCCCCAGCGGCGCAGCGCAGCAAAGCCTGCAAGAAGCCCGTGGTTTTGTGCGCAACATCCAACAGCGCTTTGACACCATTTTGCGTACCGCAGAGGCCATCGTGCAGCAGCAGCACCAGTTCTTTTTGCGCGGCCCCACGGCCATGAAGCCCATGGTGCTGCGCGAGGTGGCCGAGGAGCTGGGCATGCACGAATCCACCATCAGCCGCGTCACCAACCAAAAATACATGGCCACGCCGCAGGGCACTTTTGAGCTGAAATACTTTTTCTCATCAGGTTTGGCCAGCACCAAAGAAGGCCGCGACGACACCTCCAGCGTCGCCGTGCGGGCGCACATTCAGCGCCTCATCAAAGCCGAGAACAAAGCCAAGCCTTTGTCTGATGGCAAAATCGCTGAGATTTTGGCCAGCCTAGGCATTGAATGCGCCCGCCGCACCGTGGCCAAATACCGCGAACAACTGCGCATTCCCGCCGTCAGCGAACGCCGCGAGCGTTGACTTTCACGCGAGCGGCCAGACTCAGTTTTTTCTCCTCTCACCCATGCCACCGCTTCACCCCACTCCTGCTGCACTACGGCCTCGTGTTGGGCACAAGGCGGCGTGGAAACCTGGGCTGCTGTGGCTGCTTGTGACGACACTGCTGCTGGCGGCATTGCTACCCAGCCTGATGCGCACTTGGGGCACGCCCCCCAATGGCAACTGGACGCAAATTTGCACGACCCAAGGTATGCGCTGGGTGGCCATGCCCGATACAGACCCAGCAGACAAGCCCAGCCAAGAGGCTTGGGCCCAATTGGACTGTCCCCTGTGTCTGCTGCAACACACCCCAGTCTTGCCCACTTTAGATTTGCCACAACTGAGGGCTGTGCCGTGGCGGAGGCAGTCACTCGCTTTTGTCGCACCGACTTTCCAGCCCCCCGTGGCACAAGGCCACTGGCGCCCACCTTTGCGTGCTCCGCCTGAGAACACCCGAACCTAAAGCGTTTGCAGCCGGCCTCTGCGTCCGCTGCCTTTCTTTTTGCTTTTGGGCAGTGCCTTTGCTTAGGCGCTGCTCGGGCGATTTTGGGTGTTTTATGCAAAAAATTTTTTTCCCCTTGCTGGGGCTTTTGGCCTGCGCCTGTAGCGCTGGCGCAGTGGCGCAAAGCGCCGCAAATACCAACGACACAAACAGCGCAGCGGTCAGCCTGCCCACAGTGGTGGTCAGCGTTTCAGCGCCCAGCGATGCGCTGCACATTCAGACCGACCCCAAGTTGGCGCGTCAGCCCATGCCCGCACTGGATGGCGCAGATGTGCTGCGCAGCATCAGCGGCTTCAGTGTGGTGCGCAAAGGCGGTGCCGATGGCGACCCCGTGCTGCGCGGCATGGCGGGCTCGCGTTTGGGCATCTTGCTCGACGGCGGTGTTCTGCTGGGTGCTTGCCCGCACCGCATGGACCCGCCTACGGCCTATGTCTTCCCCGATGCCTATGACAAGCTAACCGTCATCAAAGGCCCGCAAAGCGTGCGCTACGGCGGTGGTCATCCGGCTGGGGTGGTGCTGTTTGAGCGCCGCACTGCGCCAGCCGATGCGCCCAATGGACTGAGCGGCCAAGCCAGCCTCACCGCAGCCAGCCATGGCCGTGCCGATGCCATGCTTGATGCCCACTACCAGCACCATGTTTGGCAACTGCGTGCCACGGCCACCCATACCCGCTCCGATGATTACAGCGATGCCAAGGGCAGCGCTGTGCACAGTGCCTACTCGCGCCACAGCGAACAATTGAGCGCAGCCTACCGCCCCGATGCCCATACCTTGGCGCAACTGAGCTGGCAACACAGCGATGGCGAAGCCGCCTATGCCGATAGGGGCATGGACGGTGTGCAATTTACCCGCTACAGCACACAATGGCGCTTCGAGAAAAAGCAACTGCGCCCTTGGCTGCCCGAGTTCGCGCTGCAATGGGAGCAGCAGGACATCGACCATGTGATGGACAACTTCAGCCTGCGTAGCAGCACCCCACCTGCCATGCACATGGCCAGCAATCCCACCCAAAAAAGCCGCAGCGGCAAAATCAGCGCCCGCCTGAATGCCGCTGAAAACTGGCAGCTTGATGTGGGGCTGGATGGCCAAAGCCACCACCACAGCAGCCGCATGGCCATGGGCGCAAGCGCCCAACACATGTTGCACGCCGCTCTCCGTCAAAACGATGCCCGCATTGAGCAATACGGCTTTTATGCCGAAAGCAGTTGGCATGTGAGCCAGCGCCAGCGCCTCATCAGCGGCCTGCGCGGCGACCGCTGGCAGGCGCATGACAAGCGCAGCCCCATGCAATCCGCCAGCGCTGGGCAAGAGCGCCAGCAATGGCTGGGCAGCGCTTTTGCCCGCTGGGAGCAAGATTGGAGCGATGATGCAGAGCAAGGCAATGGGTATGCGGGTTTGGGTTATACCGAGCGCGCGCCCGATTACTGGGAGCTGCTGGGCACAGGCAAGCAAAGCGCCAGCAGCAATAGCGCTTTTTACACCCGCAGCGAAAAAACCTGGCAACTGGATGTGGGCTATAGCCGCCGTCACCACTGGGGCCACAGCCATGTGGCCGCCTTTGCCAACCGCGTCCGCGACCACATCTTGATCGATGGCGATCGCAGCGATCTGCGCTTTGGTAAAACCCCTACAGGCATGGGTGGGGCCTTGCCCCAAGTGGTGCGCAACACCCAAGCGGCCAGCATGGGTTTAGAAGCTGGCATCGACTGGCGCATCAACCGCCGCTGGCAAGGCGAAGCGGACTTGGCTTGGGTGCGGGGGCGCAACCGCAGTGATGCACAGGCTTTGCCGCAAACACCGCCCCTGGAGCTGAAGCTGCAAGCACGCTATGGCGCAGACCCTTGGCAAGCGGGTTTGCTGTGGCGCTTGGTCTCGGCGCAAAAGCGCGTGGCCCCAGGTAAGGGCAGTATTGCTGGCCTAGACAGCACGACTACGGCAGGCTTTGGCGTCTTATCGGCCTATGCCAGTTATGCCATCAGCCCACAGTGGCAGCTTGATGCTGGTATCGACAACTTGCTCAACAAGCAATATGCCGAGCACCTCTCACGCGCCAGTGAAGCCTTGCCCGGCTATGGCAGCACAGGCAAAACCCCCGAGCCAGGGCGCACACTCTGGCTCAAAACCAGCTACCGCTTTTAAACGCAAAGTGCTTGAACCAAGCTGGGTTTACGCGGTTTTCTGCGCCGTCATCAAAATCCAGCCATCCATGCGCTGCGCCACTTCCAGCGCCACAAAGGGGGCGTAGGCGGCTTTCAGCTCCTCCTCTTGGCGCTCCAGAATGCCCGCCAGCACCAAATGCCCACCAGCGGCCACATGCTTGGCCAGAAGCGGGGCCAGCACCTTCAGCGGTGTGGCCAAGATATTGGCCAGCACCACAGGGTAGCTGCCTTCGGCTACATCGGGCAGGCCCACGCGAATCAAGCCTTCGGCCACGCCATTGTTTTTGGCGTTATCGCCCGTGGCTTGCACGGCGGCGGGGTCAATGTCCACGGCATCAATGGCAGCGGCGCCATGCAGGGCCGCGCCGATGGCCAAAATGCCTGAGCCGCAGCCGTAGTCCAGCACGCGCTGGCCCGCCACGGCATCGGCATGGCGGGCAATCCACTGCAAACACATGCTGGTGGTGGGATGCGTGCCTGTGCCAAAGGCCAAACCGGGATCCAAACGCATGACCTTTTGCGCCTGCGCAGGCGCTTCATGCCAACTGGGCACAATCCAAAATTCGGGCGTGATTTCCACAGGCTCAAACTGGCTTTGCGTCAGGCGCACCCAGTCTTGCTCGGGCACTTCGGCCAAGGCCAAAAACTCGCAGCCTTCAAAAAAATCTTGCGCAGCCAAAATGCCTGCGGCCTCGCGCGCGGCGGCCTCGGTCGGAAAGAGGGCTTTGATGCTGCTGCGCTGCCAGCCCGCTTTGGGTGCGGGCATACCCGGCTCGCCAAACAGGGCTTGCTCGGCAGGCGTTTCGGCATCGGCGTCTTCCACGCTGACGGACAGCGCATCCAAGGCTTCTAGGGCATCACTGAGGGTTTCAACGGCGGCTTCTGGCGCCAATAGGCTGAGTTCAAACATGCGGGGGATTCTCTCTTGGGGCTGGCAAAACAGGCCCGATTATCGCAAGGCGGCGCTGGCCTTGCCGCCGCGCTCAAGCCACGGTTTTAGAAAAGAGCTGAATCACCAACACGCCCGCCACAATCAGCCCTAAGCCAATGAGGGCGGGTGCATCCAGGCTTTGCTTGAAAAACAGCCAAGCCACAAGGCTGATGAGCACAATGCCCACGCCCGACCAAATGGCATAGGCCACACCCACGGGCAGGGTTTTGAGCGTGAGCGAGAGCAAATAAAAAGCCGCCCCATAGCCCAGCACCACCAGCAGCGATGGGCCGAGTTTGCTAAAGCCCGCCGAGGCTTTGAGGGCTGAAGTGCCGATCACTTCCGCCACGATTGCCAAACCCAAATACAACCAATGCATGGCTCGCCCTTAGTGGTTTAACGGCTGCCCGCACGCAGAGCGCGCAGCAGCCTTTGCCCCGCACGGCCATTGGCAGGCAGGCCCAAGCGGGTCGCTTCAATTTTGATGGCATCGCGGGTTTTGGCACCAATCATGCCGTCCACCTCGCCAATGTCGTGGCCACGGGCCAAGAGCAGGGTTTGCAGCTCGCGGTTCTCCGCGCGGCTCAGGCCCGCGTCATCGGTGGGCCAAGCGGTGGCAAAGCCAGGCGTGGCCTGCGGCACGGCAATCAAATCGGCCAAATGGGCAATGGCCAAGGCGTAGTTCTCGCTGGCGTTGTAGCTGTAGAGGGTGTCAAAGTTTTTGCCCACCAAAAAGGCGGGGCCATTTGCCCCCGCCGGCAGCAGCAGGCCCGCTTGCGCCATGCCATTGGGCAGAGCCGCGCCATTGGGCAGGGTGATGCCCGCCGCCCGCCAAGCGCCCATGCTTTGCTTGTTTTTGCGGCCGCTCATGCCTTTGTAGCCGCTGGGCAGGCGCACTTCATAGCCCCAAGGCTCGCCACGGCGGTAGCCCGCACGGGCCAAGAAGTTGGCGGTAGAAGCCAGCGCATCGGGCACGCTATCGACGATGTCTTTGCGGCCATCGCCATCACCGTCTTGCGCCAAGCGCAAAAAGGTAGAGGGCATGAATTGCGTTTGGCCAAAAGCGCCCGCCCAGGAGCCGGTGAGCTTTTCAAGCGCCACATCGCCGTTTTGCAAAATACGCAAGGTGTTGGCGAACTCGCCACGGAAGTAAGCCTGACGGCGGCCAAAGCAAGACAGGGTAGAGAGCGAGGTCAGCAAAGGGCGCTGGCCGAGGTTTTGGCCAAAATTGCTTTCCACCCCCCACACGCCCATCACCAAATAGGGCGATACGCCATAGCGCTGGGCAATGGGGTTGAGGCTTGCCCGCCAAGTGGCATAGGCCATGCGGCCTTCCGTCATGCGCTCGGCATCCACCAGCACGGCCATATAGTCCCACACGGGCATGGTGAATTCGGGCTGGCGATTGAGCAGGGGCAGCACCGTGCCATCGGCCTGCAATTGCGGCGCAGCTTTGGCCCAAGTACTGGCCTGTATGCCGCTAAAGGCGGCGCTGGCGCGCAAATTGTTCAGGCAAGCTTGGTATTCGGCCTGATTGAGCACAGGTGCGGCCTCTTGCGCCTGCACATGGAAAGCGCCGCCCAAGCTGGCGGCGAGGAGGAGGGGAAACAGTTTTTTCTTCATCAAATCAAGTCCACATCAAACGATGGCCCGCTGCGCGTGCATCCGTGCCATGCCTTTGATAATGCGGTAGAGGAACCAAATGGAAATCACGCCCCAGGCAATCCAGCCGGGCACAAACAACAACAACCACAGCGGCGCGGTGAGCACATAGGCCACGCCCGCCCACACCACCGACTTCAAACGCCAATCAAAGTGGCTCTCTTGCCAAGTGCCTTGGGCGTTCTCTTTGTAAACCAAGTCCAAAATAAACGACACCACCAGCACCACCACACTCACCTGCAAGCTGGGCACCACGGCGGCCAGCGCCACCAATAAGTGCAGGCCGTAACTGAGCCAGCCGATGCGCATCAGGCTGCGCGTTGGCTCATTCACGACAAAGGCGTTGTTGGGGGCAATGTCGGCATGGGGCAAGATTCGTTTGTCCATCATCCATCCTCTTTGGGGCGGGCGGCTTTTTCGGCCAAACCGCTGAGTCCTTCGCGCCGCGCCAGTTCAGCCAAAACAGCATCTGCTGAAATGCCCAAATGCGCCAGCGCCACCAAGCTGTGAAACCACAGGTCTGCGGCCTCATAAACGGCTGGGGCGGGGTTTTGGCTGACCTCAGCGTCTTTGCAGGCCATGATGAACTCGCCCGCTTCCTCGGCCACTTTCTTCAAGGCGGCGTCGGGCGCTTTGGCCAGCAGCTTGGCCACATAGCTGCTGCTGGGATCGGCCTGCTTGCGGCTGGCAATGGTGGCAGAGAGTTGGCTTAAAACGGAATCACTCATGGCGCTCATGCTTTGTAAATGTCGTCAGGGTTTTTCAAAACAGGCTCAACCGCCTGCCACTGCCCGCTGCTGTCGAGCTGCTGGTAAAAGCAAGAATGCCGCCCTGTGTGGCAGGCAATGCCAGGCTCGTGGCCCAGTTGCGTGACCTCCAGCAAAATCACATCGCGGTCGCAATCGGTGCGGATGCTGTGCACGGTTTGCACATGGCCCGATTCCTCGCCTTTGAACCACAGCTTGCCGCGCGAGCGGCTGAAATACACGGCGCGGCCCAGTTCAATGGTTTTGGCCAAGGCTTCGCGGTTCATCCAAGCCACCATCAGCACATCTTTGCTGCCTTTTTCTTGGGCAATGGCAGGCATCAAGCCCTGCTCATCCCACTTCATATCGTCTAAATTATTCATCATTGCTTATCGTGTGAAGCCACCCTGGCTGGGCGGTACAGGCGATTTTTCGCTGGGGGTTTCATCCAATTTGATGCGCACTTTCACGCGGGGCAGGGGCTGCAAGCGCTCGGCCTGAATCAGCCCCTTGTCGTATTGTTGCAAGTCCAGTTGCCAGTCGTCTCGGGGGGCGCTGCTTTGGCC
This sequence comes from uncultured Burkholderiaceae bacterium, assembly GCA_964544605.1. Classification (GTDB taxonomy): domain Bacteria; phylum Pseudomonadota; class Gammaproteobacteria; order Burkholderiales; family Burkholderiaceae_C; genus JAMIFN01. The sequence goes on along the minus strand of CAZJBX010000005.1, from coordinate 62,188 downwards.
TTTTAAAGCCGCCAGTAAAAACGGCAGGGGCAGGCTGCTGCCCAGCGCCGCCTCCATCATGGCCTCGGGCGTGTCGTAAACGCGTTTGTCATCGCCTTGGCGCAGCACGGCCAAACCTGGCTGCCAATACAGGCCCGCCACCACCGAGCCCGTGGGCGCGTACAAATGCAATTGCCCTGCCTGCTCGCCGCCCAAAAAACGGAATTGGGCGATAAAAGACTGGCCTTTTTCCGTGGGTGTGGGCGGCGTGCTCAGGCTGATGCGGCCTGCCGCTTCAAACACGGCTTCTTGCACCACGGCGCTGCCTTGCCCATGCTGGGCAGGTGGCACAGGCGCGCTGGCGCAGGCCGATAGCAGCAGCACGCCTACCGCGCAAAAAGCGGCGGCCACAGCCGAACCCAGCGGCCTCAAAACTTCACCTCAAAGCGCCGCAAAGTTTGCTGCAAAGCCTCATTGCTCGGCTCTTGCTCTAGGCCGCTGCGCCAAACTTCCTTGGCGGTATCGCGCTCGCCCATTTGCCACAGCACCTCGCCCAAATGCGCCGCCACCTCGGCATCGGGCAGCACCGCATAGGCTTGGCCCAGCAGCTTGTGCGCCTCTGGCAAATGGCCCAGGCGGTATGCCACCCAGCCGAGGCTGTCGAGCATCATGGGGTCGTTGGGGCTCAGGCTCAGCGCCTGCTCAATCAAAGCCTTGGCCTCGTCCAGGCGCTCATTGCGGTCGGCCAAGGTATAGCCCAAGGCATTGAAGGCGTGGGGGTCATTGGGCTGCAAGCGCATGACCTTGCGCAGGCGCTGCTCCATCGCCGCAAACTGGCCCAAGCGCTCATCAAGCATGGCCAGCATATACAGGGCATCGGCGTCCTCAGGCTCATCCTTGACAAAAGCGGCCAAGCGCGCGTGTGCCTGCGTGTATTGCTTGGCTTGGTTGAGCACTTGCACCTCGGCCATCAGCAGGCTGCGCGGGGTGACTTCCAGCCCCAAGGGCAGGCGGCGCAATTGCCCCAGCGCCTCTTGCCAGCGGCCTTCCTGGTTGAACAAAGCGGCGCGGCGGCGCAGGGCTTTGGGGCTTTCGGCCTCGGCCAGTTGATTCAGCCAAGCATGGCCTTGGGCATAGTCGCCGCGCTCTTGTGCCAGCAAAGCCAAAGACAGCAGGGCCTCATCGCGCAGCTTCACAGGGCCGTCATCGTCGCTCTCTTGCACCTGTACTTGCAGCAGGCTCAGGGCTTGCTCTAGGCTGGTTTGCGCCGCATCCAGCGCTTTGCTCTCCAGCAGCACCAAGCCTTCCATCAGCCAAATGCGGGCGGCCTCGGGGCGCTCGGCCTTCACCCGTTGAATTTGCGCCAAAGCCTCTTGCGGGCGCTGTTGGTCCAGCAAATAGGCGCTGTAGCGGGTGCGGAAGGCCGCATCAGGCTCGCCCTTCTCGGCGTAGTGCTCCAAGCTGGCGCGGCCCGCTTCAATTTCATTAAGCGACAAACCCAACTGCGCCGCCGTGCGGCCTTGTGGCATCAGCAGCTCCAGCAGCACCCAAGCCGCTGCGCTTTGTGACACATCTGCCGCCAGCGCCTGCTGCGCCGCCTGCAAAGCCTGCGGGTATTGCTCGCTCTCTTGGCGCAAGCTGGCCAGCGCCGCCCAAGCCACCGCCGCATGGGGCGGCTTTTGCGTATAGGGCAGCAGCACGGCATCTAGGGCTTGGGCCGTGGCCGCATCCAGCATGGCGGGCTGGTTGCCGCCGGGGTTTCTGGCCGCAAACAAAGCCGGCAGCAATTGCAAAGCGCCGCCCAAGGCATCGCTGGGGCTGTTGCGCAAGAAATCATCAAACGCCTGCACTGCGGGCCGTTTTTGCCCCAGCAGCAAATGCAATTGCAGCACATAGCGGGCAGCATCGGCTGAGGTCGGCTCGGCCTTGCGCCAAGCCTGTCCCGCCTTCAAAGCCAGCTTCACATGGCCCGCTTGCAAAGCCAGCTCGGTGGCGCGCTCATACAGCTCGGGGCGATCTTTGTCCATTTCCGCCACGCCCAGCATCAATTGCGCTGCCGTCTGCATCTGCCCAGAGGCCGCCAGCATCTCGGCGTGCAAGCTGTTGTAGAGCAAAGTCGCATTCATGCCCGAATCGGCTGGCGCGGGGCTTTCTGCCCAAGCCGATGACAGGGGCAATAAAAGCGCCAGCAGCAGGCTGGGCAAGCGGGGGAGAGCCATCTTTTTTCTCATATCGGCGCATGATAATGCACAGCTTGTGCTTTTGTTTTGCCCGCTGAGCTGATATGCCTGAACTGCCCGAAGTTGAAGTCACCCGCCTGTCTTTTGCCCACCGCATTGCGGGCGCCACCATCACCGCCCTCGAACTGGGCAAACCCCTGCGCTGGCCGCTGGGCGTGCCGCCTGAGCAATTGCATGGCCTGCAAGTCTTGGGCGTGCGCCGCCGCAGCAAATACCTCTTGCTCGACCTCAGCCAAGGTATGCTGATTTTGCATTTGGGTATGTCGGGCAGTCTGCGCTTTGACACCGCACTGCCGCCCGCCAGTCCACACGACCACCTGCATCTGCACACCAACTTGGGCACGCTGCGCCTGCGCGACCCGCGCCGCTTTGGTGCCGCCGTTTACGCCCCCTTCGGCGAGGCCGACCCCGTGGCGCAAAAACTGCTGGCCCATTTGGGCATGGAACCCTTTGCCCCCGATTTCAGCGCCGACTACTTCTACCAAGGGCTGCGGGGCAAAAGCGCGGCCATCAAGCAAGTGCTGCTGGGCGGCCAAATCGTCGTTGGCGTGGGCAATATCTATTGCAGCGAAGCCCTGTTCGCCGCCCGCATCCACCCGGCCACCGCCGCAGGCCGCATCAGCAAAGCCCGCGCCCAGCGCCTGCACGCTGCCGTCATTGCCACCCTGCAAAAAGCCCTAGAGCAAGGCGGCAGCACGCTCAAAGACTTCCGCAACGCCGATGGCGAAATCGGCTACTTCACCCTGCACGCCGCCGTGTATGGCCGCGCTGGCCTGCCTTGCCCCACATGCGGCAGCGCCATCGCCAAAATCGAGCAAAACCAGCGCAGCACCTACTACTGCCGCCGTTGCCAGCGTTAAGCCACACACCGCCACAAACACCCACGAAAAAAGCCCCCGCAGGGGCTTTCCTCTTGGCCATCACAAGCGCTGCACTTAAGGCTGCTGCACTGTCACCTCCACACGGCGGGCCTCGGCCAAATTGCCTTCGGTCAGCTCTACGGTTTTGGGTTTCACCAGCTCAATGCGCTCAAGGGCCACACCTTCGGCCACCAAAGCATCGCGCACAGCCTCAGCCCGCGCCTTAGACAAAGCCGCATTCTGCTCGGCATTGCCTGTGGGGTCGCTAAAGCCGCTCACTTGCGCCTTCAGCGCCTCATCGCCCGCTAGCATTTGCAGCAAACCCGCCGCCGCGTAAGCAAAATCAGGCGCAATCTCAGCCTTGCTCACATCAAAATACACCTTCAAGCGGGGCGAACCATCCACCATATCGCCCACCACGCCAGCGCCCTCAGGGGCGGCATCGGCATCAGCCTCCGTGGCCGCATCAGCACCGTCGGCCAAAGCTGCATCAAGCTGCGCTTGCGCTTGCGCTTGGGCCAAAGCCAAAGCCTCTTGCGCGTCCATCGCTTGGCTGTCCACGGGTGCGCGCAAGGCCTCGCCGTTTTGCTTGCTGCACCAGCCCAGCAACAGCAGACTCAATAACACCAACAGCAGCCAAGGAATCCAGCGCACCAAGGCTGAACCCGTGCCCGCTGCTGCGGCTTTGGTTGTTGCCGCCGCGCCCACACCCGCCGTGCCCGCCAAAAAGGCCGACACCGCAGCCGGCACCGTACCCACCTTGCCATCTGGCGTGAGTGCGCCCACCAAACGCGGCAACACAAAACCCAGGGCAGGTGTCACGCTCTGGCGGCTCAGGCCCAAATCAGCCGTCAGTTGCGCAATCAAACCGCCCTTCTGCCCCAAAGCCGTTTCCAACTGCGCGGGGCTGATGCTCTGCGCACCCTCCATACCGCCTTGCCAAGAGCGGGCAATGCTGCCCAAACCCACGGCCTCGAACTGATTCAGAAAAGCCCCTAGGCCATTGCCCTGAGTGCCCAACACACCAGCCAAAGTCTGGCGCACAAAGCCATCGGCCTTATCGCCCAAACCAAATTGCGAGCCCAGCTCACCAATCAAAGCATTCAACACAAGCGCATCCTTTCGCTGTTCATCAAAACCGCCGCACCGCAACAAAGCAGCCAGCGGCCCAAAAACCATCAAAGGGCGATTTTAGGCGCATCACACCCCCCCGTCATAGCGAAGGCCCTTTAGAGTGAGTACAGAAAGCCCAAAGCGCCGTCAAACGGCGCACTCCAAAATACCTGCCTTTCAGCCCAAGATGGCCACGGCAAGCTTACGCCCGCCTCGCCATGACGGGGTTTGTTGGGCAACGCATCTTGTAGGGGCGTTGCATGCAACGCCCCTACTGAGACACAGCAAAGACGGCATTTGAAAAACCCGTCATGGTGGCCCTCTGCGTATGGAGTTCGGCGCGCATTTGTAGGGCTTGGAACTGCGCCACCTCACGGCGCACTGCGCCCAGCGCAAGCCCCACGGCACTACTTCACGCAAATTCGCAAAAAAACGGCCCTGCACCCGCCCAAGCGTGAATTCTTCAACAAACCCCCAAAGCCCTGTTTCAACAAGCCACACAAGCCCCTATCCTTCCCCGCTTTAACCCTTTCGCCCTAGAACACACAAGGAAAGCAACATGAAAAACTGGCTCGCCATTGGCTCCTGCATCTTGGCCCTCACCGCCTGTGGCGGCGGCGGTGGTGGCTCCCCCGTCGATATCACGGGTGAATGGATGGTTTACCAAACTGGCTACAGCGATTTGCGCTGCGACAACCCTGCCGACTTGCCTCAATTCCAGCGCGAAATGGAAGAAGGCCTTGCAGAGGGAGCGCACGCCATTGGCCTGGAGCAAAACGGCAAGGACATCACCATGATTTACTTTGCTGAAGACGGCTACCCCGAAGAACGCGAAGCCGCAGGCCAGCTCAATGGCCGCACTTGGATCGACAACTACAACTACGACTACAGCGAAGGGGACTACATCGACTTCTTCAAAGGTGAAATACGCGGCGAAGTGAATGCCGATGCCACACGCATTGACTTCACGCAAACTTTTCATGAGCATGACACTTACAAAGTAAACGGTGAGAGCTTCGCCTTCAGTTGCTACGGCACAATGCGCGGTTATCTGGAAAAAATCGGCGATTGATGCCCGCCATCCAGCCCACAAGCAAACGGCCTTCAAATGAAGGCCGTTTTTCATGCAGGTCATCCCACCTATTCCACCTTCGTGAGCACCAGCGCCATGCGGCCATGGCCGGCCGCTCTTTGGGGATGGAGCCACAACACAATTGCAGTGCCGTATATCCTGCCTCTACGCGCTTGATGGCCTCAGTGATCCTGCTGCCGTTAAAGTGCGATTGCTTCATCGTAGCGGTTTGTCTATAAGGGCATCTACTTCTCAGTGTGTTGGTTTTGTGGGTGAAGCATCCCACCCTCAGCCCACACCGCCGACAAAGCCTCGGCCTGTTGCAGCACGGTTTGTACGGCTGCGCTGGCCAAGTCAGGCGGGTAGCCATAGCGCCGCAAAATGCGTTTGACCAAAACCCGCATACGGGCCCTGGCTGATTCGCGGTGCGCCCAATCCACTGTGGCATTTTGGCGCAGGCTCACCAGTAACTCATGGGCAATCACTTTTAGCTTGTCATCGCCCAGCACCTGCACGGCACTGTCGTTTTCGGCCAAGGCATCGTAAAAAGCCAGCTCTTCGGCTGATAGCCCAGCCTCCTCCCCTCGTCTCTGCGCCTCGCGGATGTCTTTGGCCAGCTCAATCAGCTCTTGCAGCACCTCTGCGGTGGTGATGGCATTGGCGTGGTAGCGGGCCACGGCATCTTCTAGGCGCTCTGAAAACGCCTTGCTCTGCACCACATTGCTTTTACTGCGCGAGCGAATGCCGTCGTTGATCAGCTTACGCAAAGCCTCCAGTGCCAGATTCTTTTTCTCCATCTGCTGCACTTCGGCCAAAAACTCATCCGACAGAATCGAAATATCGGGGCTTTTGATACCCACCGCCGCCAAAATGTCCACAATTTCGGTGGACACCACGGCGCGGCTCACAATCTGCTGTATCGCCAAATCGCGCTCTTGCCGGCCCATGCCAGCGCTGGCATGGCTTTTCACCAACGCAGCGCGAATGGCCTGAAAGAAACCCACTTCCTCGCGTATGGCCTTGGCCTCATCTGAAGCCGCAGCCAATGCAAAAGCCTTAGACAAAGCCAGCACCGCATCTTGGTAATAGCGGTGCGCCTTTTTCTTGCCTTCTTTGCTTGTCTCTTTGGCCGCCAGCTTTTGTTGCATAGCCAGCACCCATTCAATCGCAGCCGCCATCATGGCCAAGCGCTCTTGTGCTGTGCCCTGCAATGCCGTGTCGTAATCAAAGCCGTGGTACATATCGCGCACCACTTCATACTTTTCTTTCAGCACGGCCACGGCCTGTGCTTCATCTACGCCCGTGTTTTCTTGGTCTTGTTTTGAATACTGTTGCAAGGCAGATTTCAAACTCTGGGCAATGCCAATGTAGTCCACCACCAAGCCAGCGGGCTTGTCGCGGAACACCCGATTCACCCGTGCAATCGCCTGCATCAAGCCGTGGCCCCGCATGGGCTTATCGGCATACATGGTGTGCATACAAGGGGCATCAAAGCCCGTGAGCCACATGTCCCGCACAATCACCAGCTTCAAGTCATCCTTGGGGTCGCGGGCTCGTTTGGCCAGGGCATCACGCCGCGCCTTATTGCCAATATGCGGCTGCCATTCTTGCGGGTCACTGGCTGAACCCGTCATCACAATCTTCACTGTGCCCTTGTCATCATCGTCGCTATGCCATTCGGGGTGCAGCTTCACAATCTCCTCGTACAGCTTCACGCAAATGCGGCGGCTCATGCACACCACCATGGCCTTGCCATCCAGCGCAGCCACACGGTTTTCAAAATGCTCCACCATGTCTTTGGCTACTAGGGCCAGGCGTTTGTCGCTGCCCACCAAAGCCTCCACCGTGGCCCATTTCCTTTTAAAGCGCTCTTGCTCGGCCTCCTCATCGCCTTCGGTCAGCTCCTCCACCTCGGCATCAAGCAAGGGCCGCTCGTCCTCATCCAGCTCAATACGCGCCAGCCGCGACTCGTAATAAATCGGCACGGTTGCGCCATCTTCCACTGCTCGGCTGATGTCATACACATCGATGTAATGGCCAAACACCGCTGGCGTGTTCACATCCTCGGCCTCAATCGGTGTGCCTGTAAAGCCAATAAAAGACGCATGGGGCAGGGCATCGCGCATGTACTTGGCAAAGCCGTAAGAAATCTCCCCCGTCTTGGCATCCACCTTGGCCTTAAAACCATACTGGCTGCGGTGTGCCTCATCGGCCATCACCACCACATTGCTGCGCAAAGTCAGGGCCTCATCCACTTCACCAAACTTTTGCAGGGTTGTAAAAATCACCCCGCCAGAAGCCCGTTGCAACAGCCGCTGCAAATCCTCACGGCTCTCAGCCTGCACCGGCGTCTGCCGTATCAAATCGCGGCACATCAAGAAAGTCGCAAACAACTGCTCATCCAAGTCATTGCGGTCGGTCAGCACCACCAAAGTGGGGTTCTGCATCGCAGGGTGCTTCACCAACTGCCCCGCATAAAAGGCCATCAGCAAACTCTTGCCTGAGCCTTGGGTATGCCAAATCACACCGGCCCGCCTATCGCCCTCACTCTGCGCTTGCACAGATTGAAAACCAAAGGCTTGCGGGTCTTCCTTCACCTCCGTCACAGGCTTGGCCGCCCGTATGGTGGAAGCCACGGCCCGCTGCACGGCATGAAACTGGTGGTAGCCCGCCACAATCTTCACCAGCCCCGCATCACGCTGGCCAAACACCGTAAAGTCACGCAGCAAACTCAGCAAACGGCCAGGCTCAAACACCCCCTCAATCAAAGTCGCCAACTCTGGCACACCCTTGGGCGCTACGGCCGCGCCATCTGTGGTGCGCCACGGCATAAAGCGCTCAAAATCAGCCGATAGCGAACCCACCCGCGCCGTCATCCCGTCAGACACCACCAGCAGGGCATTCGCATAAAAAAGCTGTGGCACTTGCTGTTTATAGGTTTGCAACTGCCTAAAGGCCGCAGCCACATCTGCATCGGCACTGCCGGGGGCTTTCAGCTCAATCACCGCCAGCGGCAGGCCATTTACAAACAACACCACATCGGGGCGGCGCTTGTACTGGCCTGCTATCACGGTGAACTGCTGCACCGCCAGCCAATCATTGCGCTCAGGCTGCTCAAAATCCAGCAAAGCCAGCTTGCCCGCTGTCAAACAGCCATCCTCGGCCTCAAACTCCACATCCACACCCTCAGTCAGCAGGGTATGGATGCGGCGGTTTTCTTCTAGCAAAGCAGGCATCTCCACCTGCAACAACTGAGCCACCGCCTCTTGCTGCGCCGCTATAGGCAGGCTGGGGTTCAAACGCTGCACCGCCGCCTCTAGGCGGGGGCGCAACACCACATCGCTATAAGTCTCGCGCTCAGGCTGCCGCCCATCAGGGCCAATTTGCTCATCGCTGGCGCACTGATAGCCCAGCGTGCCCAGTTGCTCCAGCAGGGCGGATTCAAGTTCGGCTTCGGATAGAAAGGCCATCACGCATGTCCTCGTGATTCCGCATTGGCGGGATTTTCACGATCCAGCGCCCATTGCAGTGGGTTGTTCTCGATGTATTCACGGATGCGAGCCAGTGAATCTTCGTTACGAATGATGTGCTCGTAATAATTGCGTTGCCAAGCAAATGCACCATGACCCGCGAGGCGAATCTGTCGTGTTGATACCGCCTTTAACACCCGCACCACGGCCCCCAGCGTAGGGGCGCGATTTATCGCGCCCTGATTCATCGCGCCCTGCTCGGTTGAATCGGGCGCAATAAATTGCGCCCCTACGGGGGTGATGTGCAGAATGCCGTGAATGTGATTGGGCATCACAACAAAAGCATCCAAACTCACCTGCACAAACCGTCCAGGCAAATCCAGCCATGTGGCAAGCACCAATTCCCCAAGACTATTTAAACGCATATGGCCATCAACAATCTCACCAAAACAGCATGTCCTGTTGTGCGTGCATACCGTCACAAAATACGCCCCCGCCTGCGAATAGTCATAGCCCTGCAAACGAATGCTGCGACGGTGTGGCAAATCCGTAGGGGCGCGATTTATCGCGCCCTGATTTATCGCGCCCTGATTTATCGCGCCCTGATTCATCGCGCCCTGATTTATTGTGCCCTGATCGGTTGAATCGGGCGCAATAAATTGCGCCCCTACCCATTGTGTTTGTTCAGTCATAGGTCATGCCCCTTAAGGAACGCTTGGGCATCCGGCACGCGCAGCTCGCCGGAAATCAGTTTGGGCAGCAGGGTATCGCGGAGTTGGGCGAGGGCGTGGGATTCCTGCGCCTTGCTGACCATTTGATTGAATAGCGGAGCAAACACACCATCAAAGGCCATCATGCTTTCTGGCGGCGCAACAGCGATTCGGGCCTCTGTCAGATGCTTGCGCTGAATGTGGCCCATGGTCGTCGCCTTGTCGGCAGCAATCGCACGGAAATTCTGCAAATGATGGCGCGTAGCAAAGAAATAAAACCACTTTGGCACCACTGCCGATGTCACTTTGAACAAATGCTGATTTAACGCACCGCGTCCGCCATTCCACACCTCAACCTCAAGCGACCCTGACCATGAGAACAATACATCGCCATCAACTACAACATACTCAGGCTTGATGCGGGCGCTTGCTCTATCTGCTTTATTGGTATTTCCAGCGCGCAACTGCGCAATCTTGATGACTGGCAGAAATTCGGTTTCGCTTTCTGGTGGAAACTTCTGTAGTGCAAGGCCGTTCAGATAGTTTGCAATCGAATCCAGAGAACGCATTTCCCACCCCATTGGAATCGCCCCAAATTCCGATTCAACCAACCGGTCTGGAAAAAAACCGTAGGGGCGCGATTTATCGCGCCCTGATTTATCGCGCCCCGATTCATCGCACCCTGAATTGGGGGCAATGGATGGGTTGGGCGCAATGAATTGCGCCCCTACGCCTTCCATCTTGGCGCGTACCGGTTCGAAATCGACAAACCACGCTTTGAACAGGGCGCGGGCCATGGCTTCCAGGGTTTCGTTCTGCTTGCGGTTGAGTTCGATTTTGTCGTCCAGCGTGCCGAGGATGTGGGCGATGGTGCGTTGCTCTTCGATAGGGGGATGGCTGATTTCGATTTTTCCAAGGTCGCCTTGCGTAATGAGAGGGTTTGCTGCGCCTCGGTTCATGCCTATCGCTGAGCCAATCACGAGCTGAACGGCGTATCGTAAGAAAATGAAATCGGTTTCTGATGATGATGGACGAATAACTAGCGCATTGTCAGAAGGCCAACTTGAGCCTTTTGATGTATGCAATTTTCCAAGCGTACCGACCCGTCCGGTAATAAGAATTGGCTCATCGAAAAGCGCTTGGTCGGTAAACCCTGATATGCCACCGCCACCAATTATCGGTACGAGATAGGTGTCCGATGATGTCTTTTCATTGGATAGCGGTCTTTTGCCACTAGACAGGATGGCAACTTCAGCAAGACGAATAGTGCGCCACTCACCCACCATCCCCGCACTCATTCCCCACCTCCCGCCAACTGCATCCGCCCATCCCCCGCCAGCAGCGTCATCTGCTGAATGGCAATGCGGTTGAGCCGCTCCAGCCGCTGCGATTGCGGCAAGCCTTCGGCGATGAACAAGGCATTGAGGTTTTCCAGATTGGACAGGCAGACCAGTTGGGTGACATTGGCCTCGTCGCGCATATTGCCTTTGTTGCCGGGGTTGGCGTCGCGCCACTGCGCAGCAGTCTGGCCGAACAGGGCGAGGTTGAGCACATCGGCTTCGGAGGCATAGACCAGCGAAGTTTGCTTGGTGCTGAGGGTGGCGGGAATCAGGTGCTGCTGGATGGCGTCGGTGTGGATGCGGTAGTTGATTTTGGCAAGGTTGCGACGGATGTCCCAGCCCAGCGTTTTGCGTTCATCTTCCTTGAGGCGCTGGAACTCCTTGATGAGGTAGAGCTTGAACTCCACCGACACCCACGAGGCGAACTCGAAGGCGATGTCTTTGTGGGCGTAGGTGCCGCCGTAGCGACCAGCCTTGGAGATGATGCCGATGGCGGCGGTGGCACCGATCCATTGCTTGGGGGTGAGGGTGAAGCTGTTCAGGCCGGCCTGCTTTTTAATCCCGTCGAATTCGACGGGATTAAAAACGGGATTGTTGAGGCGTTCCCAGATGCCCAGAAATTCCAGCGTGTTGCGGTTGCGCAGCCAGTTGCGGATCAGGTCATCGCTGTGCTCTGCGTTCTTGTAGCGGGCAATGTCGGTCAAGGAAATGTAGTCTTCATCCTTGATGGAGGCAATCGTTACCTCCCGTTCCAGTACTTTGATCTTGCTCATGATGTTGACTCTTTATTGCTCAGAGCCTCTGGCTCCACCTTGAGGTAAGCCACATATTCCCCTTGCACATCTATGGCAAGTAGCTTTCCTGCTTGCAGGTTTTGTAGTTGTTCTTTCGATAACTTATGGACCTGATAACCCCAACGCTCGCCGAAGGGGGAGCGGGAAAAATCATCCGCAATATCATCAACCACCAGTACGACAGGTTCATCCACCATAGCCCAGTTCCTTCAAGTTGGCCTCAATCGCGGCATCCAGTCTTGCTGCCTCTGCCCGTTGCTCACGCCACAGGGCAGATAGGCGTGCCATTTTTTCGTTACTCATGGGATACCTCTTCAAGCATCATTTTCAAGCTCTTTTGTCTGGTCGCTTTTCAGCAGCCTCATCTGCGATGATCAACAGGTTTCTCGCCATCATTTTGTGCCTCGCCTCTTTCTTTGGTCTTCCAAGGTGGCAGCGGTTGTTTTTAGCTCATCCAGATAGCGCTGCTCGGCCTCCAGTTGGTCTTGCTGGCGGCGTTTTTGGCTGAATTGTTCGTATTGCTCATGGGCATGCTCCAGCGCTGTGGCATGGCTGGCTTTTCCTGCGTGATCAAGTGCCGGAAGCTCAACATCATTGAGGAATTTTTCGAGGAAAGATTGCCAGTCGGCCATGCGGATGGTTTGGCGGCGCTGTGCGCGGAATTCGGCTTGATCAAGGAACATCACCGTGATGCGGTTGAGTGTGTTGATTTCGCTTTGATCAAGGTAGTTTTTGGCTGTACCAACATCTGTTTTGAGCACGCGAGATCCCTTCCAGCTGGTCAGGCCCATGTTGGGCTGGGCGGCATTGGCGCGCTGTTGAATGATTTCGGCTGCGGTCAGTCCCGTGGCGGCATAGTGCATTTTGTTTTGCATGGTCGCGAAGAAGAGCTGGGTGACTTTGTCATCCTCTTGGTAGTCAGCAGCCAAGGAAAAAATGTTGCGCACCATCATATAGACGCGAGCTTCGCTGGCGCGGATGTCGCGAATGCGCGCCAGCAGTTCGTCAAAGTAGTCCACCACACCGGCGCCACCTTTGAGGCGCTCGTCATCCATGGTGTAGCCTTTAATGAGGTATTCGCTGATCCGATCGTTGGCCCAGCGACGAAACTGGCTTCCTTGACGCGAGCGCACGCGAAAGCCTACGGCCAGAATCACCTCTAGGTTGTAGTGGTCAATCAGCCGCTTGACCTGCCGGTTGCCCTCGGTTTGAACTATTCGGAATTTCCTAATAGTTGCTTCTGGCTCCACCTCCTCATCGTCATATATGTTGGTGATATGTTCGTTGATTGTGGGGACTGTCACAGCGTACAGCTCTGCCAATTGCTTTTGGCTCAACCATACGGTTTCACCTTCCAGACGCACAACCAGCGGCGTATCTGCACCTTGGCCTTGATAGACCAGCAGTTCTCCCGTTGGTGGGGGTGAATCACTGCTTGTCATGCTTTAGCCTCCAAAGCCCAGTTCTTGCAAGTTCTTCTCTATGGCTGCATCCAGCCGCATGGCTTCTTGCTGCTGCTGGCGCCACAGGGCAGATAGGCGTGCCATTTTTTCTGTAAAGGGTTCGCCATCGTCTTCAACTTCTGCCGCGCCGACATAGCGGCCAGGGGTAAGGACAAAGCCATGTTTGCGGATGTCTTCTAGGCTGGCTGATTTGCAAAAGCCAGGAATGTCCTTGTAGGGGCGCGATTCATCGCGCCCTGATTCGTCGCGCCCTGATTCATCACGCCAAGCATGGTAGGTTTGGGCGATGAGCTGGATGTCGTCTTCGGTGAGTTCACGGCGGGTGCGATCGACCATAGCGCCCAAGTTGCGGGCATCAATGAACAGCACTTGGCCACGGCGGTCGCGTAGGGGCGTTGCATGCAACGCCCCTACTGGATTCTTGTTGCGGGCCAAGAACCACAGGCAGGCGGGGATTTGTGTGGAGTAAAAGAGTTGCCCAGGCAGGGCGACCATGCAGTCCACCACATCGGCTTCGAGCATGGCTTGGCGGATGTCCCCTTCGCCGCTTTGCTGGCTGCTCATAGAGCCGTTGGCCAGTACCACGCCTGCTGTGCCATTGGGGGCCAGGTGGTGGTAGATGTGTTGCAGCCAAGCGTAGTTGGCGTTGCCCGCAGGGGGTGTGCCAAATTTCCAGCGCACATCTTCGCGCAGGCGCTCACCGCCCCAGTCAGAGATGTTGAATGGCGGGTTGGCCAGTATGTAGTCGGCCTTCATGGGCGCGCCATCGCTGCCGCGCTGGGTGGCGAATTCGTCTTTGTGAAAGCTGCCTTCGGTGTTCCAGAAAATCTTGGAGTCGATGCCGCGCACGGCAAGGTTCATTTTGGCCAGCCGCCATGTGGTGTAGTTGGACTCTTGCCCGTAGATGGCAATATCACCAATGCGGCCACCGTGCTGGGCGACGAACTTTTCAGACTGGACAAACATGCCACCTGAGCCGCAACAGGGGTCGTACACGCGGCCACTATAGGGTTCAAGCATTTCAACTAAGGTGCGTACCACCGAGCGGGGGGTGTAGAACTCGCCCCCGCGCTTGCCTTCAGCGCCAGCAAATTCACCCAGAAAGTATTCGTACACACGGCCCAAGATATCGTGAGATTTTGCCGTTGGTAGAGGCGTTGCATGCAACGCCCCTACGGGGTGCAGCGTGATGCCTGAGATGAGGTCAATCAGTTCACCCAGCATGACTTTGCTGAGCGCAGGGCGGGCGTAGTCTTTGGGCAATACGCCCTTGAGTGATTCGTTGTCTTTTTCAATGGCGCGCATGGCCTCATCAACCAGCGTGCCGATGGTGGGCTGCTTGGCATTGGCTTGCAGGTGTGACCAGCGGGCTTCTTTGGGCACCCAGAACACATTTTCGGCCAGGTATTCGTCGCGGTCTTCGGCGGCGTATTCGTCTTCTTGCAGCAGCTCTTGGCGTTTGACTTCAAAGGCGTCAGAGATGTATTTGAGGAAGATAAGCCCCAGGGCCACATGCTTGTAGTCGCTGGGCTCCATATTGCCGCGCAGTTTGTCGGCGGCTTTGAAAAGCTCGGCTTCAAAGCCCAAATCAGCACCGCCCGTGCTTGTACTAGTTTTGCTGCTTTTGCTTGCCATGCGCATGTCGTCCTTTTTCTTCTTGCTGTGCTTGAGCCTAAGCGGCATGGCGTGTGCCACTACACCGCTGCGCCGCTAGGGTCTGGGATTCAAAGCTTTCTATCGTAGCTGTAAAGCGGCGGGTAAAAAAGCAAGCCTTCGTTTTCTGTGGTGGGGTCTGAAGACCAGGGCCGACTTGCTCGCTTATATAAGGCAAAGTGTCCGCCGCTGAAAAGGGACTCTATAGCGGCGGCATGGGCCACAAACAAAAAAGGCCAGCTATGAAAAGCTGGCCTAAGTTGTTGAATTTATTGGGGTGGCTGATGGGGCTCGAACCCACGACAACAGGAATCACAATCCTGGACTCTACCAACTGAGCTACAGCCACCGTAGAACCAATGATTATAGCCCGTTTTGTGGTTTTATTTTGGCGCTGGCACGGGGCGGGGGCGGCCTTGGTCGTCGATGGCGACGAAGGTGAGGCTGGCTTCGGTGACTTTTTTGAAGTCGCCTTGGCTGAGGAAGGGTTCGGCCAGGACTTCAACACAGATGCTGATGGAGGTGCGACCAACGCGTTCGATTTTGGCGTAGAAGCTGAGGATGTCGCCGACGCCAACGGGTTGTTTGAAGACGAATTCTTTGACGGCGACGGTGGCGACGCGGCCTTGTGCGGCTTTGGCGGCGAGGACGGAGGCGGCTTGGTCCACATGGGCCATGACCCAGCCGCCGAAGATGTCGCCGTTGGCGTTGCAGTCAGAGGGCATGGGGATGACTTTGAGGACGAGCTCCATGTCTTCTTGTGAGCAGGCGGCGGGGGCGGGGCAGGGGGTCATGCGGTTGGGCTTTCAGCGGGGCTTAGTTGAGGGTGATGATGTCGAAGTTGTTGCGGTCGGCAAAGAGGGCGCGCAGCAGTTGGTTGTTGAGGTCGTGGCCAGAGCGGTAGGCTTCGTAGTGGGCCAAGAGGGGCAGGCCAGCGAGGTAGAGGTCGCCGATGGCGTCGAGCAGTTTGTGTTTGGCGAATTCGTCGTCGTAGCGCAGTTGTTCACCGCCGAGGGTGTGGTAGTCGCCGATGACGATGGCGTTGTCGAGGCCGCCGCCAAGGGCAAGGCCGACGGAGCGCATGGATTCGACATCGCGGGTGAAGCAGAAGGTGCGGGCACGGGCGATTTGGTCGGCGTAGTCGCCAAGGCCAATGGTGAATTCGGCTTTTTGCCCTGTGGCTTGGACGACGGGGTGGTCGAAGTCGATTTGGAAGCTGAGTTTGAAGCCGCCATCAAAGGGGCTGAGGCGGGCGTATTTGTGGTTTTTGCCTTCACCGTGTTCGACTTCAATGGGGCGCAGGACACGGATGTATTTGCGCTGGGCGTTTTGGGCGCTGACACCAGCCGATTCAAGCAGGAAGACAAAGGCGGAGGCGGAGCCGTCGAGGATGGGGAGTTCGGGGGCGTTGACTTCAACGCGGAGGTTGTCGATGCCGAGGCCGTAGCAGGCGGACATGAGGTGCTCGACGGTTTGCACGCTGGCTTCGCCGTGTTGCAAGGTGGAGGCGAGGCGGGTGTCGCCAACGGCATCGGCGCGGGCGGGGATGTCAACGGGTGGGTTGAGGTCGGTGCGGCGATAGACGATGCCCGTGTTGGCTGGCGCGGGTTTGAGGCAGAGCTCGACGCGCTTGCCGCTGTGCAGGCCGACGCCTACGACGCTGATGCTTTGGGCGATGGTTTGTTGCTGGGGCATAGGACTGAGGCAGTAGGTGCCGCTGGGCTGGAAAAGGAGAGAACCGTGTCCCAGCGGCGTTGAGGTTGGCGCTTAATCTGCTTGCTTGCGCAGGTAGGCGGGGATGTCAATTTCTTGCATACCGCCAGATTGCAGGGCAGAGATTTTGCTGTCCGCTGCGGCAGGGTTGACCACGCTGCTGCGGGGGTTGCGGATGTAGGCGGGCACTTGCATACCTTGGTTGTAGTCGCTGGGGTTGTTCGAGAGGAAGGGCGCATCAGCCAGTTGGGGCTGCTGTGGGGCCAGTGCATCTGCGGTGGCGGGCATGTCATCGGTGCCGGTGCGGCGGATGATGAAGTGCTGCGGCTCAGCCTCCGCTTCGGCTTCGGCTTTTTCATCGCCCAAGCCGGTGGCAACAACGGTGACGGAGAGTTTGTCGCCCATGCTGTCGTCGTAAACGGTGCCCACTTTGGTGATGGTTTTGTCGGAGGTGGAGGACTCAAGCACTTGCATGACTTTGCGGGTTTCGTTGAGCTTGAAGGTGTTTTCAGCGGCGCTAATGACGACCAATAGACCTTTGGCGTTTTTCACATCAATGCCTTCGAGCAGCGGGCAGGCGATGGCCTCTTGTGCGGCGACGGTGGCGCGGTCTGGGCCTTCGGCGCTGGCGATGCCCATGAGGGCTTTGCCTGGGTGGCTCATGACGGTGCGCACATCGTTGAAGTCCACATTCATATGACCTTTGACATTGATGATGTCAGAGATGCCAGAGACGGCGTTTTTCAGGACATTGTCGGCGTAGCCGAAGGCTTCAGAGAGGCTGACATCTTCGGGGTAGATTTGGAGCAGTTTTTCGTTGAGCACCACAATCAGGGCGTCCACATTGGCTTCGAGTTCGGCCAGGCCGTCGTCGGCGTATTGGGTGCGCATGGCACCTTCAAATTCGAAGGGTTTGGTGACGATGGCGATGGTGAGGATGTTCATTTCACGCGCAATGCGGGCGATGATGGGTGCGCCACCTGTGCCTGTGCCGCCGCCCATGCCGGCGGTGATGAAGAGCAGGTTGGCACCGTCCAGTGCCTCGCGGATTTTGTCTTCGGCTTCAGCCGTGAGTTGGCGGCCCACTTCGGGGTTGCTGCCAGCGCCCAGGCCAGTGTGGCCGAGCTGGATGATGGTGCAGTCTTCACGGCGGTTGAGGTCTTGCGAGTCGGTGTTGGCGCAAACAAACTCGATGCCTTTGACATCAGAGCGCTGCATATGGGCCACGGCGTTGCCGCCGCCGCCGCCGACGCCAATAACTTTGATGACGGTGCCAGCTTGGAAGCTGCTGTTTCCAGTGTCGTCGTGTGCGATATCGATAGCCATCCTATTCTCCTTAGGTTGATGAATTAAAAATTGCGTTGAATGAAGTGGCGAAAGCTTTGCAGCAGGCCACGAAGGCCAAGACCAGAGCCAGCGGGGGCGTAGCCTTGTTGTAGGTTCAGGCGGGCTGCCTCAAGCAAGCCCATGACGGTGGCCGATTCGGGGTGAATGACCAAGTCCTCTAGCGGGCCTTTGTACAGGGGGCGGCCACGGCGAACGGGTTTGAGGAAGATGTCTTCCGCCAGTTCAACCATGCCAGGCATACGGGAGCTGCCGCCTGTGAGCACAAAGCCCGATGAGAGGATTTCTTCAATGCCAGACTCGCGCACGATTTGCAGCACGAGGGCAAAAATTTCTTCAACCCGTGGCTCAATAACTGCTGCCAAGGCTTGTTTGTTGACAAAACGGGGCTCGCGCTCGCCACCCAAGCCCGTGACTTCGACCTGCACCTCAGGGTCGGCCATGAGTTGCTTGGCGCAGCCGTTGCTGAGTTTGATTTCCTCAGCGTCTTTGGTGGGCGTGTGCAGGGCCATGGCGATGTCATTGGTGATGAGCTCGCCCGCAATGGGGATGACGGCGGTGTGGCGAATGAAGCCGTTGGCGTAGATGGCCACATCGGTGGTGCCCGCGCCAATATCGACCAAGACCACGCCGAGTTCTTTTTCGTCTTCGGTCAGTACGGCATGGCTGGAGGCGTGGGCATTGACCATGAGGTGCTGCACTTGCAAGCCGCAGCGGCGCACACATTTGACGGTGTTTTCAATGGCGGATTTGGAGCCTGTGACCAAGTGGATGCGGCTTTCAAGGCGTTGGCCGCTCATGCCCTCAGGCTGGCGCACTTCTTGGTTGTCAATCAGGTATTCCTGCTGATTGGTGGAGAGCACCGCATGATCATTGGACATGGTGATGGCTTGCGCCGCCTCACGCACGCGTTGCAGGTCTTGGGCGCTGACCTCGTTGTTGCGCACGGTGATGACACCTGAGTTGGAGTTGATGCCGCGAATGTGGCTGCCAGTGATGCTGGTGTAAACGCCTTGAATGGTGTTGCATTCGGCCATGGCAGTGGCTTCGCGCAGGGCCATTTGAATGCTGTGTACGGTGGCGTCAATATTGACGACAGCGCCGCGCTTGAGGCCGCGACTGCTGGGCGCACTGCCCACACCAATCACGCGCAGATTGGCGGTGGGGCCAATATCGGCCAAAACCACTTGCATTTTGGAGCTGCCCATGTCTAAGCCGGCAACAATATTTGTATAGTCTTTGGCCATTATTCGACTCCAATACGCTCCGCTGCGACGCGTTTTCGTATGCTAAAACCTCTTTGATAGCGTAAATCAGCAGATACTATCATTTGCAGGGCCTCTCTGGGGGATTTCTGTGGGTAAATTTGAGAAATTCCATAAAAAAATTGCTCTAATCGTGCGAGTAATTCATATTCAGTGCCTCGGCCCAGCTCAATGGGCAGATCGGAGCTGAGGCGAATGCGCCAAAGCCCGCCAGGGCTGAGTTCTATCTCTTTGATTTCAGTTTGTTTTTGTTGCAGGGCTTGGCTCAGGGCAATATAGGTATTCATGATGCGCTGGGCTTGCTCGTCTTCGCCTTTAAATAAAGGCAGGTGTTCGTGTTTGGAGCTGGTGCTGGCTTCGAATATTTCGCCATCGGCGTTGATGTAGCGTTGGCCTTGCGAGCTGTGCCAAATGGCGGTGGCTTGGTGTTCTTCGAGTTCCACGCGCAAGGTGTTGGGAAAGACGCGCGCCACCACTGCTTTGCGCACCCAAGGCTCTTTTAAAAAGAGGGCTTGGGCCTCATGCAGCCTCAAACTCCAGAAGTTTTGTGCTTGCAAAAAGTGGGCGGTGCTGTGCTGCACTTGCTCCAATTCGGTGTGTTCCAAATCGCCTTGAATCACCACTTGCGAGAGCTGAAACAGCGGCAGGCGGCTGAGGCCGACCAAAGCCGCCAGCAGCAGTGCCAGCAGGGTGAAGCTGCTGAGCACGCTGGGGTAGTAGCGGCTGAGAAGCAGTCGCTCTAGGGGGCTGAGGTGGGTGTTGGAGCGGGCCATGATGTGCTGTTAATCGAGGCGGGGGGCCAGGGTTTGGCCCAGCAGGTGCAGGCAGAGTTCGGGGTAGCTCAGGCCAGCGGCTTGGGCGGACATGGGCACGAGGGAGTGGCTGGTCATGCCGGGGGCGGTGTTGATTTCGAGCAGATAAGGCTGGCGGCTTTGGGCTTGAATCATGACATCAATGCGGCCCCAGCCGGCGCAGCCCAAGCTGCGGTAGGCCAGCAAAACTTGGCGGGTGATTTCGGCTTCTTCAGCCGCAGGTAGGCCAGAGGGCAGCAGGTATTGGGTGTCGTTTTTGATGTATTTGTTGTCGAAGTCGTAATTGCCATCGGGCGCAATGATGCGGATGATGGGCAGGGCTTGGGCGGCCTCGCCCGTGCCGAGGATGGGGCAGGTGACTTCGTCGCCGACGATGAGTTGCTCGCACAGCACATGGGGGTCGTGTTTGGCCGCTTCGGTGTAGGCGGCGGCGCATTCGGCGGCGCTGAAGACTTTGAACACGCCGATGCTAGAGCCTTCACGGGCGGGCTTGATGACCATGGGGCCGAGCTCGGCAAAGGCGGCTTCAGCGGCGGCGGCGCTTTTGACTTCGCGCCAGGCGGGGGTGCTGAGACCTTCGGCCTGCCAAATGCGTTTGGTCATGGTTTTGTCCATGCTGACGCTAGAGGCGAGTACGCCTGAGCCGGTGTAGGGCAGGCCCATGTGTTCGAGTACGCCTTGCATCACGCCGTCTTCACCGCCACGGCCATGCAGGGCAATGAAGCAGCGATCAAAGCCTTGGGCTTTGAGTTCAAAAATGTTTTGCTCGGCAGGATCAAAGGCATGGGCATCCACGCCAGCGCCACGCAGGGCGGCGAGTACGCCTTGGCCTGAGTTCAAGGAGACGCTGCGCTCGCCTGAGCTGCCGCCCATGAGGACAGCGACTTTGCCGAGAGAAGAAGGAGTGGGGGTCATGCGTTCAAACTTTCAATCAAAGCGCCCACTTGGGCGGGCACGGCGCCGACGCTGCCAGCGCCCATGCAAATGATGACATCGCCGTCTTGGGCGGCGTCCAAAATGGCCTGCGGCATGTCCTCGATTTCCGCCACAAATTGCGGTTCGAGCTTGGCCGTGAGGCGCACAGAGCGGGTGAGGGCGCGGCCATCGGCCCCAGCAATGGGCTGCTCGCCAGCGGCATAGACTTCGGCCAAGAGCAGGCCGTCGGCGGTGCTGAGGACTTTGACGAAGTCCTCAAAGCAGTCTCGCGTGCGGGTGTAGCGGTGTGGTTGGAAGGCCAGCACCAAGCGGCGTTCGGGGTAGGCGCCACGGGCGGCGGCGATGGTGGCCTGCATTTCAATGGGGTGGTGGCCGTAGTCGTCAATCAGGGTGAAGTGTTTGCCTTGGTGCTGCCAATCGCCGTGGTGTTGGAAGCGGCGGCCCACGCCTTTGAATTCGGCCAGGGCTTGCACGATGGCGGCATCGGGCACGCCAATTTCGCAGGCCACGCAGATGGCAGCCAAAGCGTTGCGCACATTGTGCTCGCCCACGGTGTTGAGGGTGATGGGCAAATCGGGCAGGCCGTAGGCGGTTTGGCGTTGCACCACAAAGTGCATTTGGTTGCCATCGGCGCGCACATCCACGGCCCGCACTTGGGCTTCTTCGCTGAGGCCGTAGCGGGTGACGGGGCGGTCGATGTCGGCGACGATGCTTTGCACGCCAGGGTCGTCAATGCAGACAATGGCCGCGCCGTAGAAGGGCATGCGCTGCAAGAATTCGAGGAATGCGGCTTTGAGGCGGCCAAAGTCTTGCCCGTAGGTTTCCATGTGGTCGGCATCGATGTTGGTGATGATGGACATCATGGGCAAGAGATTGAGGAAGGAGGCATCCGATTCGTCGGCCTCTACCACAATGTATTCACCTTGGCCGAGGCGGGCATTCACGCCTGCGCTATTGAGGCGGCCGCCAATAACGAAGGTGGGGTCCAAATCGGCGGCGGCCAAAATGCTGGCGACCAAAGAGGTGGTGGTGGTTTTGCCATGTGTGCCAGCTACGGCAATGCCTTTGCGCAGGCGCATGAGTTCGGCCAGCATGACGGCGCGCTGGATGACGGGGATGCCGCGCTCTTTGGCGGCCAGCAGTTCGGGGTTGTCGGCAGAAATGGCGGTGGACACGACCAAGCAATCGGCGTCTTCCACATGGGCGGGGTCGTGGCCAATAAAGGTGCGCACGCCCAGCGCGGTCAAATGCGCCAAGCTGGCGCTGGCGGCCATATCGGAGCCGCTGATGCAGTAGCCCTCGTAATGCAGCACTTCGGCAATGCCGTGCATACCGCTGCCGCCGATGCCGACAAAGTGGATGTGTTTGATGGCGTGTTTCATGGTGTTCAGAGTCCTTCACAGGCTTGGGCCATGCGCTGCGCTGCGCCCAGTTTGGCCTGCGCTTGGGCGGCGCTGGCCAGGGCGCTCAGCTCGGTGCGGCTGAGGGCTTGCAGGCGCTGCGCCAAGGCGGCAGCGTCCAAATCGTTTTGTTGCCAGAGGATGCCGCCGCCGTGTTCGCTTAAAAAGCGGGCGTTGGCGGTTTGGTGGTCATCGACGGCAAAGGGAAAGGGCACAAAAATCGCCGCTGCGCCAAGGGCGGCAATCTCGCATACGGTGCTGGCCCCGGCGCGGCAAACGAGCAAATCGGCTTCGGCCATGCGCTCGGCGACATTGTGGATAAAGGGCAGCAACTCGGCCTGCACGCCAGCGGCGGCGTAATTGGCTTGCAGTTCGGCAATTTGCTTTTCGCCGCTTTGGTGCACCACGATGGGGCGCTCGGCCTCAGGGATGAGGGCCAAGGCTTGCGGCAGCACGGTGTTCAAGGCTTTGGCGCCCAAGCTGCCGCCCAAAACCAGCAGGCGCAAGGGGCCGCTGCGCTGGGCCAAGCGTTCTTGCGGCGGGGTTTGTGCGGTGAATTCAGCGCGCAAGGGGTTGCCCACCCATTCGCCTTGCGGCAGCACTTGCGGGAAGGCGGTGAAAACGCGCTGCGCCAAGTGCGAGAGCAGGCGGTTGCTCATGCCCGCAATGGCGTTTTGTTCGTGCAAAAACAGTGGCCTGCCGCCCATGCGGGCAGCCAAGCCTGCGGGCACGCTGATGTAGCCGCCAAAGCCAATGACGACGCTGGGTTGCAAACGGCGCAAAATGGTGCGGCTTTGGCCCACGGCGCGCAGCAATTGCCAAGGCGCAGTCAGCAGGCGTTTGAAGCCCTTGCCGCGCACGCCAGCAAAATCGACGACTTCTAGCGGGATGCCGTGTTCGGCGCTGATGCGTGCTTCCATACTGCCAGCCGCGCCCAGCCAATGCACTTGCCAGCCGCGCGCTTGCAGGGCTTGCGCCACGGCCAAGCCAGGGAAGATGTGCCCGCCTGTGCCGCCGGCCATGATGAGGGCGGTTTTTTGTTTGGCTTGTGTCATGCGTTGCCCCTCCCGCGCATCAGTTGGCGGTTGTCGTGGTCAATGCGCAAAACCAAGGCCATGGCGACGACGCTGACGACCATGGCCGAGCCGCCGAAGCTGATAAAGGGCAGGGTCAAGCCCTTGGTGGGCACAACCCCCATAGTGACGGCCAAATTGAACAAGGCTTGGAAGCCCAACCAAGCGGCCACGCCTTGGGCCACCATGCCCGCATAGAGGCGATCGAGCATGATGGCGCGGCGGCCAATGAAGAAGCTGCGGTGAATCATCCACGCGAACAGGGCAATAAAGCCCCAAGAACCCAAAAGGCCCAATTCCTCGGCCAAGATGCTGAAGATGTAATCGGTGTGGGCCTCGGGCAGCCATTGCAGCTTCTCTAGGCTGTCGCCCAAGCCGACGCCAAAAATCCCGCCTTGGCCCATACCAATCATGGAATTGGTCAATTGGTAGGCTTTGTTCATGGCGTGCTCAGGTGCCCAAGGGTCGAGAAAGGCCAGCACGCGCTCGGCCCGCCAAGGCGTGATGACCAAAAAAATGCTCAAAATCGCCATGACGGACAGGCCCGCCACCACAATCATGCGCAACTGCAAACCACCCAAAAACAAAATCGCAAAAGCAATCACGGCGACCACCATCAGGCTGCCCAAATCGGGTTGCAGCATCAGCAGCACGCCCATCACGGTGAGGTAGGCGGCGGTGGGGGCCACGGCCTTGATGATGGTGGTTTGCACCACCTCGTAGCGGCGGGCGATGTAGTTGGAGGCCGCCAAAATCGTCACCAGCTTCAAAATCTCTGAGGGCTGAATACTAAAGAGCTTCAAATTCAGCCAGCGTTGGCTGCCCTTGGTGTTGTCGCCCACCAGCAGCACCAAGACCAGCAAAATAAAGGTGATGGCAATCAGGTAGTAAGAGGACTTCTCTATCCATTCGGTTTTGATGAAAAACGCCACCGTGCCTGCCATCAAAGCGATGGCGATGAAAAGCATATGGTTGTGAATGAAGTGGTAGGGCTTGAAGCCTTTGTAAATGGCCATGGTGGGGTAGGCCAAAGTGGTGGAATACACCATCACCATGCCCCAGGCGATTAAAGCCAGCACCACTGCCAACAGGGGCAAATCAAGGCCCACTTCTTTGATGGCGCTTTGGCGGCGCATGGGCGTGTAACCCCAGTGCGTGTTGGGCATGGCGCGGGCCACTTCGCGGCGCTCTTGCCAATCGAGCCAGCGTTGTTTCAGTTGTTGGGGCCAAGCAAACATCACACCGCCCCCTGTTCTAAAGCGGCCACGGCCTGCGCAAAATCAGCGGCGCGGGCGACATAGTTGGCATACATATCGATGCTGGCGCAAGCGGGCGAGAGCAGCACCACATCGCCCGCTTGGGCTTGGGCGGCGCACCATTGCACGGCCTCGGCCATGCTGGGGCACTGCTGCTGCGCCATGCCAGCGGGCAGGGCAGCGGCGAGGGCGGCGGCATCTTGGCCTATCAAGGCCGCGCCGCCAGCGTATTGGGCCAAGGGCGAAGTCAAGGGCGCAAAGTTCTGGCCTTTGCCATCGCCGCCCAAAATCAGCCACAGGCGCTGGCCGTTTTTCAGCTCTGCGCCCAGGCTGTCGATGGCGGCCACGGTTGCGCCCACATTCGTGCCTTTGCTGTCATCGACAAAGCCCACGCCAGCCACTTCAGCCAAGGGCTGCAAGCGGTGCGGCTCGCCTGTGTAATCGGCCAAGGCGCGCAGGGCGGGGCCCAGCGGCAAATCAATGGCGCTGATGAGGCCCAGCGCCGCCAAAGCATTGCTGATGTTGTGCTGGCCGCGAATTTTCAGGCCATCGGTGGGCATCAGGCGCTGCCAACTGTATTCGGGCTGTTGGTTTTTCTTCAGCGGCGTATCGCCCAAATCAGACTGGCATTGCTCCAGCCAGCGCATACCCGCATGTTGCGTCAGGCCCAAGTGCAAATGGCCTTCGGGGTGATCGAGGCCAAAGTGAATTTGGCGGGGGCTGCGGATGCGCTCGCGCAAGGCAGATTCGCTGGCGGCACGGTTCACCACGGCAGTGGTGTTGGGCGCAAAAATTTTCAGCTTGTCATCGACATAGGCGGCCATGCTGCCGTGCCAATCAAGGTGGTCTTCGCTGATATTGAGCACGCAGGCGGCGCTGGGGGCAAAGCCTTGGCCGTCATGCAGTTGAAAGCTCGACAGCTCAAGCACCCACACTTGCGGCAGGCAATGGCCTTGCAAGCCCGCACGCAGGCGGTCCAGCAAGCAGGGGCCAATATTGCCCGCCACTTCAATGCGTGCACCAGCGGCTTGGGCCAGTTTGGCGACCATGCTGGTGACGGTGGTTTTGCCATTGCTGCCGGTAATCGCCAGCACTTTGGGGCGGTAGGCGTAGAGCACATCGAGCTCGCGCAAGCCTTGGGCGAATAGGGCCAGCTCGCCAACAAAGTCGATGCCCGCCTCTTGCGCCGTTTGGCGCAGGGCGGCGGTGTGGCCAGGAGCTGTGGCCACAGGCGGCAGGCCGGGGCTGCTGGCGACCAAGCCGACATCGGCGCTGAGCAAATCGGCGCCAAACTCGGGCACGCTGATGAACTCGGCATCAGGCAGGGCCGCTTGCAAAGCGGGCAGTTGCGGCGGCGCAGCGCGGTTGTCTGCCACGCGCACGCGCCAGCCTTGGCGGGCCAGCCAAAGGGCCATGGCCAAGCCACTGGCACCCAAGCCCAGCACCAAGGCGGTGCGGCGGCAGGGGGCGGTGTGAGCGGGGGCAGAGTGCAACATAAGCGGCGGGGGAATCAGCGGATTTTCAAGGTGGACAGGCCGACCAAGCACAGCAGCATGGTGATGATCCAAAAGCGAATGACCACTTGCGTTTCGGCCCAGCCTGATTTCTCAAAATGGTGGTGCAAGGGGGCCATTTTGAAAATGCGGCGGCCCTCGCCATAGCGTTTTTTGGTGTATTTGAAGTAAGTCACTTGCAGCATGACGGAGAGCACCTCAGCCACAAAAATGCCGCCCATGATGGCCAGCACAATCTCTTGGCGCACGATGACGGCAATCACACCCAAAGCGCCGCCCAAGGCCAAGGAGCCGACATCGCCCATAAAGATTTGCGCGGGGTGGGCGTTGAACCACAAAAAGGCCAAGCCCGCACCCGCCATGGCGGCGCAGAAAATCAAGACCTCGCCCGCGCCCGGAATGTGGTGCAACTGCAAATAGGGCGCATACACGGCGTGGCCGGTGACATAGGCAAACACGCCCAAGGCCGAGCCGACCATGACCACGGGCATGGTGGCCAGCCCGTCTAGGCCATCGGTGAAGTTCACGGCATTGCTCGCGCCGACAATGACGACAAAGCTCAGGGCCACAAAGCCGAACACGCCCAAGGGGTAGCTCACTTGCTTGAAAAAAGGCAGCAGCAAGCCCGCTTTGGGTGGCAGGCTGACATCAAAACCTGAGCTGACCCAGCTGAAAAACAGCGCCCAGACTTGGGCATTGCTGCGCTCTGAAATGGCGAAGGCCAAATACAAAGAGGCAATCAGGCCAATCACGGTTTGCCAAAAAAACTTCTCGCGCGAGCGCATGCCCTCAGGGTCTTTGTTCACCACTTTGCGCCAGTCATCGACCCAGCCAATGGCGCCAAAGCCAAAAGTCACCAATAGCACGACCCAGACAAAGCGGTTGCTCCAGTCAAACCACAGCAGGGTGGAGATGCCTATGGCCAGCAAAATCAGCGCCCCGCCCATGGTGGGTGTGCCGTTTTTCTTCAAATGGCTTTGCATGGCGTAGCCGCGCACGGGCTGGCCAATTTTCAAGCTCATGAGGCGGTCAATCACAAAGGGGCCTAAGCCTATGCCAATGACAAGGGCCGTCATCGCCGCCATGACGGCGCGAAAGGTCAGGTATTGGAAGATGCGCAGGGCACTCCAATCGGGCATTTGCGCAAGCAACCACGCGGCAAAACTGGGCAACATTATTCTTCTCCCTCGTGTCGGGCCGCTTCTTCTTGCAGGGCGGCGACGATGCGCTCCAAGCGCATAAAGCGCGAGCCTTTGATCAAAATGCTGCGGAACAGCGGTGCGTCTCGTAGGCAGGCGGCCTGCAAATTGTCGAAATTGGCAAAATGCCGCGCCCCAGGGAAGCTGCTGGCGGCATAGCGCATCAAATCGCCAATGGCGTAAAAGCTTTCAATGCCGCGCTCGGCGGCGTATTCGCCCGCTTCGGTGTGGAAGGCTTCGCCTTGTTCGCCGACTTCGCCCATATCGCCCAGCACCAGCAAATGCGGGCCAGGCAGCTCGGCCAGCACATCAATGGCAGCGTTGACGGAATCGGGGTTGGCGTTGTAGCTGTCGTCAATCAGGTCGATATGCCTGCCGCGCCAGCTCAGGCCCAGCGCACGGCAGCGGCCCGCCACGGCTTCAAAGCGGCTCAGACCATCGGCAATGGCGGCTACAGGAATGCCTGCGCCCAAAGCAGCGGCGGCGGCGGCCAAGGCGTTTTTCACATGGTGGCGGCCCGCAATGTGCAGGGCAAAGTTGAATTGCCCCGCTGGGCTGCTGACCGAGACTTGCCACGCGCCCGCCTGCCATTCGGCTTGGGCGGTGAGGTCGGCCTGGCCTTGCAGGGCAAACAACAGGCGTTTGTGGTTTTGGCTTTTCTCTTGCCAGACGCTGCTATAGGCATCATCGGCAGGAAATACGGCCACGCCGCTGGCGCTGAGGTGGTCGAGCACGCTGCCGTTCTCATGGGCCACGGCCTCGACGCTGTGCATGAATTCTTGGTGTTCGCGCTGGGCGTTGTTCACCACCGCCACTTGGGGTTTGACCAAACGGGCGAGGTAGTCGATTTCGCCAGGGTGGTTCATGCCCAGCTCGACCACGCCCACTTGGTGCTCAGGCCGCAGGCGCAGCAGGGTCAGGGGCACGCCAATGTCGTTGTTCAAATTGCCTTGGGTGGCGAAAGCGGCCTCACCCGCATGGCTGCGCAAAATGCTGGCAATCATTTGCGTGACGGTGGTTTTGCCATTGCTGCCCGTGACGGCAATCAGGGGCAGCTCAAACTGCGCGCGCCAAGCGGCGGCAATATGGCCCAGCGCCAGTTTGGTGTCGGCCACTTCCAGCCCGTGCAGGCCAGCCGCTTCAAGGCCGCCGTGGGCCACGGCTGCAACTGCGCCTTGTGCCTTGGCTTGGCCCAGCATGGTGTTGGCATCAAAGTTGTCGCCTTTGAGGGCGAGGAATAAATCGCCCGCTTGGATGCTGCGGGTATCGGTGTGCAGGCGCTGGATGGCGGTTTGGGCATCGCCGACGAGGCGGCAGGCCATGCCAGCGGCCTCCAGCCAAGTTTGCACTTGGCCCAAGCGCATGAGGGGGTCGGTCACTTTGCGGATTTCCTCTAGGTCAGAAAAGGGCAGTTTTTGCCCCGCAATGTCTTGGTAGTCTTCATGGCCTTTGCCCGCAATCAGCAGCACATCTTCAGGCGCGGCCTGCTTTAGCGCCGACGCAATGGCGGCGCGGCGGTCCAGCTCGGTATGCCAAGCGGCTTTGCCTGCGCTCATGCCTGAGACGATGCCCTGCACGATGGCCTCTGGCGCTTCATGGCGGGGGTTATCGCTGGTGATAACGATGGCATCGGCATGGTTTTGCGCCGCCGCAGCCATGAGGGGGCGCTTGCTGGTATCGCGGTTGCCGCCGCAGCCAAATATGCACCACAGTTTGCCGCCTTGCGCTTGCGCCAAGGGGCGCAGGGCTTGCAGGGCTTTGGCCAAGGCGTCGGGCGTGTGGGCGTAGTCCACCACGGCGGTGGGCCAGCCCGTGCGGCTGTGAATTTGCATACGGCCAGGCACGGCTTGCAAGCTGGCGCAGGCGGCGTGGGCGGCCTCAAACGCCACGCCCAAGCTGAGCAAGGTGGCGACCACGGCCAGCACATTGGAAATGTTGTAAGCGCCCATGAGCGGCAGTTGCATGGCGGCGCTGTGCGCGCCCGCGTGCAGCACAAACTGCGCGCCTTGGGCGTTAAAGATCAGTGCGCTGACATAGACCTCGGCGCTGCTGTCGCTCAGGCTATAGCGCCAAGTGCGCAAGCCCTGCGCTTGGCACAGGGCCAGCAGCGCGTCGGCTTTGGCGTCATCGGCGTTGATGACGGCCGCTTGCAAGTTCGGCCAAGTAAAGAGCCGCGTTTTGGCCTGCCAGTAGGCATCCATGCTGCCGTGGTAGTCCAAGTGATCTTGGCTGAAGTTGGTGAAAACGGCGGTGTGGATGTGGCTGCCGTCCAAGCGGCCTTCTTCTAGGCCAATGCTGGAGGCTTCAATGGCGCAAGCGCCGCAGCCGTCTTGCAGCATCAGCGCCAATTGCGCCTGCAAGGTCATGGGGTCGGGGGTGGTCAGGCCAGTGGGCTGCAAATGCGTGATGCGGCCCACGCCCAAAGTGCCCATATGGCCGCAGCCGCCCAAGCCGCAATCGGCGGGCAGGGCTTCAATCGCTTGGGCCAAAAACCATGCGCAAGAGGTTTTGCCATTTGTGCCCGTGATGGCGCAGAGCTTGAGCTGCTGCGAGGGCTGGCCGTAAAAAGCCGCAGCCAAGGGGCCAGCTTCTTGTTTCAGGCTTTGCAGGGCCAGCACGCGCTCGTGGGTGAAATGCCAGTTTTCCAGCCCTTGGGCTTCGACCACGCATGCGGTCGCACCATTGGCCAAGGCTTGGGCCACAAATTGGCGCGCATCGACGCCATAGCCAGGCCAAGCGATAAAGGCATCGCCAGCTTGAATTTGGCGGCTATCGGCGCATAAATGTTGCACCCCCCAATCGTGCAATTGGGCGCTGATGGCATGGCGTTCTGGTTGTTGGCTCATGGCTGGCCCTCCTTGGCATCTGCGGCGCTGTGTTTGTCGGGGCGCACCTGCAAAATTTGCAGGGCTTGGCTGGTGGCCTCACGGAAGACGGGGGCGGCCACAACGCCGCCGTAATAGTCCCCTGCTGTGGGGCGGTTGATCATGACGGCGGTAATCACACGGGGGTTGCTCACGGGGGCAAAGCCCACGAAGTAGCCGACATACTGGCCTTGGGCATAGCCCTTGCCCACCTGCTTGCGGGCCGTGCCTGATTTGCCGCCCACGGTGTAGCCCTCAATCGCGGCGCGGGTGGCCGTGCCGCCTTTTTCTGTCACGCTGTGCATCATGCTGCGCATTTGCTGGGCATGTTGGCTGCTGATGATGCGTTCGCCCAAAATCATGTCGGGCTGTTTGTCCAGGGTGGCGGGTAAGAAATAGCCATCGGCGCAGAAGATGGTGTAAGCCTGCGCCATTTGCAGCAGGCTCGCTGAAATGCCGTAGCCATAGCTGATGGTGGCTTTTTCAATCGGCAGCCAGCTTTTGTGGTGGCGCAAAATGCCGCTGGCCGTGCTGGGAAATTGCAGGCTGGGTTTTTGCCCCAAGCCCACAGATTTGTAGAACTCCCACATGTCGCGGCTGTCCAAGCGTTGTGCGATTTTCACCATCGCCACATTGCTGGATTTTTGTATCGCCTTGCTGACCGTGACTTCGCCGTAATTGCTGGTGTCGCGGATATTGGCGCCATGAATGCGCAAACGCCCGCCCTCGGTATTGATGAGGGTGTGGGGCGTGATGCGTTGGGTCTCTAGGCCCAAGGCCACCAGCAGGGGTTTGATGGTGGAGCCTGGCTCGTACATGTCCATCACGGCGGGGTTGCGAATCAGCTCAGGGCGGATGCTTTTGCGGTTGGCTGGGTCAAAGCTGGGGTAGTTGGCCATGGCCAGCACCTCGCCCGTGCGGGCATCGAGCATCACCAAACTGCCCGATTCGGCTTTGTGGTGGCGCACGGCATCGCGCAGTTTTTGGTAGGCCATGAATTGGATGCGGCTGTCGATGCTCAGGTGGATGTCTTGGCCGTGAACGGGGTTTTGCAAGACCTCGTATTCATAGGTGACACCAGAGGGGCGGCGCACGATGCGCTCTTTGCCGTCAATGCCTTGCAGCAGTTCGTTGTAGCTGCGCTCAATGCCTTCAACGCCTTGCAAATCGTGGTTGCTCAGGCCCACCACTTGGGACACGGTTTCACCTTGCGGGTAGTCGCGGCGGTAGGCGGTTTTGGCATGTACGCCATTGAAGCCCAGCGCCATGATTTGGCTGGCGTGGCGTTCGTCGGTGCGTGGCAGCAGCTCCACATAGCCGCGCTCACGGCCCATGATGCGCTGGCGCAATTGCTTGTAGGGCATCTCCACCAAAGGGCTGAGCTGGCGCAGTTGCTCCAGCATTTCGGCCTCGGTTTTGGGCACCATTTGCTGGCGGCGGCCCGATGCAGCTTCCGCTTTTTTCTCGCGGAAGTCTTCCACCTGAATGAACACGGTTTTGCCGCGCACACTGGCGGCCAGCAACTCGCCATTGCGGTCCAGAATGCGGCCACGGCTGGCGGGCAGGGCAAAGGTGCGGGTGTGGCGCTCTAGGCCCTTGTCACGCAAAAATTCGGCGTTATAGGCTTGCAAATAGAAGGCACGGCCCGCCAAGCCCGCAAAGCCGAGCAAGAAAACAGCGACCAAAACCTTGCCGCGACCGGGCGATGTTTTGGGGTTGAGTAAGGTGTTTTGTTCGCGGCCAGCCGCCCCTTGGCGCTTGGGCCAAAGGCGAAAGGAAAAGGGCCAGTATTTGCTCATGGCCGTGCCCCTTCGCTGGGCAGCAGGCGCACATGCAGCACGGCGGTGGCGGGACTGACTTGCATTTTCAGGCGCTGCTGGGCGGTGCGCTCAATGTGGGTGTTCGATGAAATCTGGCTTTTCTCGGTTTCCAGATTTTTGCGCGTTTGTTCCAAATCGAGCGCCAGCTTTTGCCCAGAGGTGATGCGCGCGCCCAAATCACGGTAGAGGGTTTGGCCTTCAATCACATAGACGCAGGCGATGAGCAGCAGCACGCTGAGCAGAATATTGAGGCTGATGAGCACACGACGCATGGCCCACCCCCTTAGCTGTGCGCTTGGCGCTCGGCCACGCGCATGATGGCGCTGCGGGCGCGGGGGTTGGCGGCAATTTCAGCGGCGCTGGGTTTGCTGCGGCCCAAGACCTTCAGCGGCAGCACAGGCTCGGCCTGTCGTAGCATCCAAGCGGCGTCTTGGCGGTCAAAGGCCACTTTGCTGTGCTCGGCCATGAATTGCTTGACGATGCGGTCTTCCAGTGAATGAAAGCTGATGACGACCAAGCGCCCGCTGGGTTTGAGGATGCGCAGGCTTTGCTCCAGGGCTTGGCGCAGCTCGTCGAGTTCGGCATTGATGAAAATGCGCAGGGCTTGAAAGGTGCGGGTGGCGGGGTGTTGTGCGCCCTCGCGGGTCTTCACCACGCCAGCCACCAATTGCGCCAACTCGCTGGTGCGGGTCATGGGGCCTTGTTCGCGGATGCGGGTGCAAATGGCACGCGCAATGGCTTTGGCAAAGCGTTCTTCGCCGTAATCACGGATGATTTGCGCCAGCTCGGCCTCATCGGCCTGCTGCAACCACTGCGCCACGCTCAGGCCACGGCTGCTGTCCATGCGCATGTCCAGCGGGCCATCAAAGCGGAAGGAAAAGCCGCGCTCGGCGTCGTCAATTTGGGGCGAGCTGATGCCCAAATCCAGCAGCAGGCCGTCGATGCTGGCATCGGGCAAATCGGCGATTTGGCTGAAGGCGGCGTGGCGGATGTCAAAGCGGGCATCGGCTGCGGCCAGTGTTTGGGCGGCGGCCACGGCCTCGGGGTCGCGGTCGTAGGCGCTCAAACGCCCTTGCGGGCCGAGCTGCGAGAGGATGAGGCGGCTGTGCCCGCCACGGCCAAAAGTGCCGTCCACAAAGTGGCCATCGGGGCGGTGCAGCAGGGCGGCCACGGCCTCGCCCAGCAGCACCGTGGTGTGAATCAAGGCCTGCGGCGTGTCCATCACCACCTCACATCTTGCAAGCTGGCCTGCATGGCCTCTTGCTCGCTGGCGGCGTCGCGCAGGCGCTGGGCGCGTTGCTGGCTGCGGCGGGCGGCGTATTCGGCGGGGCTCCAAACCTCAAAGTATTCGCCCACGCCCACCATCAGGGCTTGTTTTTCAATCGCGGCGGCCTCGCACAGCTCTTGCGGCAGCAGCAGGCGCTTGGCGCTGTCGAGCTCCAGCGGCGTGGCACTGCCCAAAATGATGCGCTTGAGCCATTGGCTGCCACTGCCTGCGCCGACAAATTGCTGCGAGAAACTCTGCCATTTGGGCAGAGGCATAAGCAGCAAAAAGCCATCGGGGTGTTCGGTCAGTACCAATTGATTGGCGCAAATTTGCTCCAGCTCGGCACGGTAACGCGCAGGCAAGGCCACGCGGCGCTTGGCATCAAGCGTCACCTGTTCCCGTCCTAAAAGCTGAATTTGCGTCATTTCATCCCACTTTTTACCACTTTGGCCTTGTGGCCTCCCTTCGTAGTATCGCAAATTCTAGACTTTTTTTCTTGTAAATCAACTGCTTAGCGTGAATTAAGACCAGGCTAAAGGGGTATGCAAAATGATTTGAATTCAGCCTTGGTGGGGGTATGCCACTGTTTTAATATACAGCTCCCAATCAGAAATCTTTGATGAAACAAAGGCTTATCGCATTTGCATCGAAATGCCATGAAGCCGTATCTGCGCAGGCCCTTGCTTTCTGCTTGGGCTTGTGTTGTGGCATTTTTGCTTGCCTGGCTTGCTTGCGGGCTTATGTCTGCCTGCCCTAAGCCAAACGGCTTAGGCGGCTCTATACTTGCACAGGTTGACAACACCCAAAACACAAAAAGATTGGAGAGCAAAGATGGCCACCTACACCCCACCCCTGCGCGATATGCAGTTTGTGTTGCACGAAGTGTTTCGTGTGACGGACGATTACAAAAACAGTATGCCCAGCCATGCCGAGCTGGATGTGGACACCATCAACGCGGTGCTGGAAGAAGGCGGCAAATTTGCCGCTGAAGTGGTGCAACCCTTGAACCAAGTGGGCGACCGCCAAGGCTGCGAGCTCAATATTGAGACGCACGAGGTGAGCACGCCCGATGGCTTTCAAGCTGCTTATGCCCAGTATTGCGAGGCGGGCTGGCCCGCCCTGTCTTGCGTGCCTGAGTTCGGCGGCCAAGGCTTGCCCCATGTCATCAACCAGTGCTTTTACGAAATGCTCAACGCCAGCAGCCAAGCCTGGACCATGTACGCCGGCCTGTCGCACGGCGCTTACGAGGCTTTGCTGGCCCACGGCACCGATGAGCAAAAAGCCCTGTATTTGCCCAAGCTGGTGAGCGGCGAGTGGACGGGCACCATGTGCCTGACCGAGCCGCATTGCGGCACCGACTTGGGCTTGCTGCGCAGCAAGGCCGAGCCTGTGGGCGACGGCACTTACCGCATCACGGGGCAAAAAATCTTTATTTCAGCCGGTGAGCACAGCATGAGCGCCAATATCGTGCATTTGGTGCTGGCCCGCCTGCCGGATGCGCCTGCGGGCAGCAAAGGCATTTCTTTGTTCATCGTGCCCAAATTCATGCCCCAAGCCGATGGCAGCTTGGGCGCGCGCAACCCGATTTTCTGTGGCGCCTTGGAAAACAAAATGGGTATACACGGCAACGCCACCTGCCAAATGAACTTAGACGGTGCAGTGGGCACGCTGGTGGGCGAGCCGCATAAGGGCCTGTCGGCCATGTTCATCATGATGAATGCGGCGCGTTTGGGCGTGGGCAACCAGTCCATTGGCCAGAGCGAAGTGGCCTACCAAAACGCCTTGGCCTATGCCAAAGAGCGCCTGCAAATGCGCAGCGCCAGCGGTAAAAAAGCACCTGATTTGCCCGCCGACCCCATCATCGTGCACGCCGATGTGCGCCGCATGATACTGACCGCCAAAGCCTATGCCGAGGGGGGCCGCGCGCTGAATTTGTATGCCGTGCATTTGACCGACAAGAGCTTGCACGCCAGCGATGAAGCCGAACGCGCCGAGGCCGAGGAGCTGGTGGGCCTGCTCACGCCCATCGTCAAAGCCTTCTGCACCGACAACGGCCACATTGCCACCAATTTGGCCATGCAGGTGTTTGGCGGCCACGGCTTTATTGCCGACAACGGCATGGAGCAATTCGTGCGCGACAACCGCATCAATATGATTTACGAGGGCACCAATGGCGTGCAGGCGATTGACCTGCTGGGCCGCAAAATTTTGTTCAACCAAGGCGCGACTTTGAAGAAGTTTGGCCGCCTGCTGGTGCAGTTGATTGAAGACGAAGGCGTGAACGAGGACATGAGCGAATTTGTCACGCCGCTGGCGAAAGTGGCGGGCCAATTGCAGCAAGTGACCACCGCCATTGGCTTTGCCGCCATGCAAAACCCCGATGAGGCCGCCGCCGCTGCGGTGGATTACCTGCGTATGCTGGGCCATGTGGTGTTTGCCTACCTCTTTTGCCAGCAGGCCAAAGTGGCCTTGGCGGCGCTGGATGCGGGCAGTGATGACCCCTTCTACACCGCCAAGCTGCAAACCATCCGCTTTTACTTTGCCCGCCTCTTTCCTGAGGCCATTGGTGCAATGAAGCTGGCGCAAGCGGGCAGCAAAGCCGTGATGGACACCGATGCGGCCCTTGGCTTGATTTAAACCCCCACTAGGAGACCCATATGAAAAAAATCCAAATCAGCCTTTTGTCTTTGGCCCTGCTGGCTGGCGGCGCTTGGGCACAAAGCAGCCCCGTGGGTGTGTGGCAAAACACCAATGACAAAGACGGCAAACCGCAAGCCCATGTGGAAATTGTGGAGAAGAACGGCCAGTTGGTCGGCCGCGTCATCAAAAGCCTGCGCCCTGAAACCCAGCCCGGCGAGCTGTGCGAAAAATGCTTTGATGACCGCAAAGGCCAGCCCATGATGGGGCTGGAAATCATTCGCGGCTTGCCTGCCCAAGCCAAGGGCGACACCTGGTCGGGTGGCAAAATTTTGGACCCCAAAGAGGGCAAGGAATACCGCCTGAGCTTGAGCCTGAAAGACGACGGCCAAGCCTTGGCCGTGCGCGGTTATTTGGGCCCCTTCTTTCGCACCCAAACTTGGACCCGCGTGAAATAAACCCTAGGAGAAGACTGCCATGCAACAAGAACCGATTCGCCGCGTCGCCGTGCTGGGCGCGGGCGTGATGGGCGCGCAAATTGCCGCCCACTTGGTGAACTGCCAAGTGCCCGTACTGCTGTTTGATTTGCCCGCCAAAGAAGGCCCCAAAAGCGGGAATGTGCAAGCGGCGATTGAGCGCCTGAAGAAAATCAAGCCTTCGCCCTTGGGCGTGGCCGAAGACGCGGCCCTGATTCAAGCGGCCAACTACGATGAGGATTTGGAAGCCCTGCGCGGCTGCGAGCTCATCATTGAGGCCATTGCCGAGCGCCTGGACTGGAAAGAGGATTTGTACAAAAAAATCGCCCCCTTTGTGGGCGATAAAGCCATTTTGGCCAGCAACACCTCCGGCCTGTCCATCAACACCTTGGGCAGTGTGCTGCCCGCTGATTTGCAGCAGCGCTTTTGCGGCATCCACTTCTTCAACCCGCCGCGCTATATGTATTTGGTCGAGCTGATTCCTACGGCGCAAACCCAGGCGGCGGTGCTCGATCAACTCGAAAGCTTTGTCACCACCACCTTGGGCAAAGGCGTGGTGCGCGCGCAAGACACGCCCAACTTCATCGCCAACCGCATTGGCATTGCCAACATTTTGGCCACCAGCCGCCTGACCGAGCAATTCGGCCTGAGCTGGGATGTGGTGGACGACCTCACGGGTAAAAAACTCGGCCGCGCTTCCAGCGGCACTTACCGCACGGCCGATGTGGTGGGCCTCGATACCTTGGCCAATGTCATCAAAACCCTGCAAGACAATTTGAGCGCCGAGACCGACCCCTTCTACGGCAACTACGCCACCCCAGCGGCCCTGAGCGCCCTGATTGAAAAAGGCTTCCTCGGCGCGAAAACAGGTTCGGGCTTTTACAAAAAAGTCGGCCCCAACATCCTCAACTACGACCCCGCCACGGGCGACTATGTGCCGGGTGGCAACAAGGCCGACGACATTGTGGTGCGGATGCTGAAAAAACCTGCCGCCGAGCGCTTCAAACTGCTGCGCGAGGCGAAAAACCCGCAAGCGCAATTTGTGTGGAGCGTGGTGCGTGAGGGCCTGCACTACGCCGCCGTGCACTTGGCCAGCATTGCCGAGACCGCCCGCGATGTGGACGAGGCCATGCGCTGGGGTTTTGGCATGGCGCAAGGCCCCTTTGAAATCTGGCAAGAAGCGGGCTGGAAGGACATGGCCGAGTTGATTGCCGCCGACATTGCCGAGGGCAAAAGCCTGAGCAGCGCGCCCCTGCCCGACTGGGTCTTTAGCGATGCCGTGTTGCAAGCCGGTGGTGTGCATTCGTCGCAAGGCTCGTGGTCAGCGGCGCAAGGCGCATTTGTGCCCAAGCGCAGCCTGCCCGTGTATGCGCGGCAATACTTCCCCGATGCCATTTACGGCTGCGGCGCGCCAGGCTATTTGCAAGGCGGCACCACGGTGCAAGAAACCGATGCCTACCGCATGTGGACGATGGACAGGCCAGAGGCCGAAGGCGTGCTCATCTTCACCTTCAAAACCAAAATGCACGCCATCAGCCCTGAGCTGGGCGAGGGCTTGAACGCCGCCATCGCCTTGGCGGAAAAAAGCTACCGCGCTTTGGTGATTTGGAACGGCACCACAGACACGCCCTTCTCAGCGGGGGCTGATTTGCAAGCCATGCTGCCCGCCTTTATGGGCGGCGGCGCCAAAGCCATTGAGCCGCTGGAGAAAGACCTGCAAGACGGCATGTTGGCCGTGCGTTACGCCCAAGTGCCCGTGGTCGTGGCCCTGCGCAATATGGTGCTGGGTGGCGGCTGCGAGCTGGCCGTGTATGCTGCCAAACGCGTCGCCGCGATGGAGAGCTATATCGGCTTGGTGGAAGTCGGCGTGGGCCTGGTGCCTGGCGGCGGCGGCCTCACCTACATTGCCCGCCGTGCGGCCGAGCGCATGCAAGAAACCACGGCCAATGACATCCTGCCCTTCCTCACGCCCGGTTTTACCGCCGCAGCCATGGCCCATGTGGGCACGGGGGCGATTGAATCGCGCAAATTGGGCTATTTGCAATGGAGCGACACCATTGTGGCCAACAAAGACGAGCTGCTCTTTGTGGCGATTCAAGAGGCGCAAGCCCTGCACCAAGCGGGCTACCGCGCGCCGCACAAACGCCTCTTCCCCGTCGGCGGGCGCAGCGCCAAAGCCACCATCATGGGCCAGCTCGTCAATATGCGTGACGGCGGCTTCATCAGTGCGCACGACTTCCACATTGCCCGCCTGATTGCCCATGTGCTCACGGGCGGTGAAGTCGATGCCGGCACCCTGGTCGATGAGGACTACCTCATGAAGCTCGAACGCGAAGCCTTTTGCAGTCTGCTGGATCACCCCAAAACGCAAGAGCGCATCATGGCCATGCTGCAAACGGGCAAACCCTTGCGCAATTAATTCAGCAGTTTGAACAGGAATACAAAACATGAGCAAACAACTGCAAGACGCTTACATCGTTGCCGCCACCCGCACGCCCATTGGCCGTGCCCACCGTGGTTACTTCAAACACAGCCGCCCCGACGACCTGCTGGCACACACCATTCGCGCCCTCTTGGCACAAACGCCAGACTTGGACCCCGCCGCCATTGAAGATGTGGTGGCTGGCTGCGCCATCCCTGAAGCCCAGCAGGGCCTGAATGTGGCCCGCATTGCCGCCGTGCTGGCGGGCCTGCCCAAATCGGTGGGCGGCATCACTGTCAACCGCTTCTGCGCCTCTGGCCTCTCGGCCATCCAAATGGCCGCCGACCGCATTCGCGTGGGCGAGGCCGATGTCATGATTGCCGCTGGCGTTGAAAGCATGAGCATGGTACCCATGCTGGGCAACAGTCCCTCGCTCTCGCCCGCCATCTTTGCCAATACCGATGACATCGACGGCTACGGCATCGCCTACGGCATGGGCCTCACGGGTGAAAAAGTGGCTGAAAAATACAAGATCAGCCGCGAAGCGCAAGACCAATTTGCCCTCACCTCACACCAACGCGCCGCCGCCGCCATTGCCGCTGGTGAATTCAAAGCCGAAATCAGCCCGGTTGAAGTCATCCGCCGCCAGCTCGACCTCAGCAGCCAAAGCGTGACTGAAACCACCCACACCGTGGACACCGACGAAGGCGTACGCGCCGACACCACGCTGGAAGCGCTGGCCAAACTGCGCCCCGTATTTGCCGCCAAAGGCTCGGTCACAGCGGGCAACAGCTCGCAAACCAGCGACGGCGCGGGCGCACTCTTGGTCGTCAGCGAGGCCGCACTCAAACGCTTCAACCTCAAGCCCTTGGCCCGCTTTGTCTCCTTCGCCTCGCGCGGCGTGCCGCCCCATCTCATGGGCATTGGCCCGATTGAAGCCATCCCCGCCGCGCTGAAAGCCGCTGGCTTGCAGCAGGCCGATATGGACTGGATTGAGCTGAACGAGGCTTTTGCGGCGCAATCTCTGGCCGTCATGAACACCCTGGAACTCGACCCCGCTAAAGTGAACCCACTGGGCGGCGCCATTGCATTGGGCCATCCCTTGGGCGCAACGGGAGCCATACGCGCTGCCACCACCATCCACGCCCTGCAACGCCGCCAGCTCAAATACGGCATGGTGACCATGTGCATCGGCATGGGCCAAGGCGCAGCGGGGATTTTTGAGCGCGTCTAAACCGCTGCGGGCCTCTCAACGCCAAAGCCGCACTTTGTTGTGCGGCTTTTTTTATGCCGTCCCCTAGCCCATCATGGCGAAGGCCCGTAAGGGCCTGTGGCCATCCCTTGCGAACCGCCCACCCGCACTGCCAAACCATAGCCTTGCAGCAGAGGATTGCCACGGCGGGCTGCGCCCTCCTCGCAATGACGGAATTCGGTAAAAGTGCGTCATTGCGGGCTTGACCCGCAATCTCAAGCGCAGCAAAGTGGCTGTTTTTAGGTGCAAGGCTCGGAAAAAAGAGGCGAAACAAGGAGGAAATAGAAGGTAAACAAAAGCGGGAAAACGCCCTGCAAACAACTCACTAGCGACACATTTTGTCGCACACTGGGCGCAAAATACAAACTCACACAGCCACTTCTAACTTCAACAGGAAATCCGCGTATGAACAAGCCAAGCCCTGACATCGCCCGCCTCGAACTCATCCTCTACCTCCTCCGCCAAGGCAAAAGCCAAGAGGCTGCCCAATACCTCCGCACCAGCGCCAAGGCCGCTGACGACACTTGGCCCCTGCCCCTAGACCCCATTGAAGCGCGCTTTCACATCATGCGCGCGCAACTGCAACGCATCCGCAGCGCCGTCTGTGATGCCGAAGACGAACTCATCAAACTGCACCGCGACACCCGCCAACGCTGCTTAGAGGCACTGGACGACGGCCCAGACGATGAAGACGACGCCGACGATGACGACTTTGCCTTCAGCGAATTTGAAGCTGCCGATGACTCTGAATTCGATGATGAAGAAGACTTTGACACCAGAGAAGTTCTCGCCCGCGTTCGTGCTCGCTTCCATGCCCGTAGAGCTCGCGCTTCTGATGAAATGCTCGACGACTACGAATTTGAATCCACCCATGACTCTGAATTCGATAATGAAGAAGACGAATTTGCCGAATTCGATGACGAGCTTGAAGATACACTGGACGATGCGGGTGAGGAAGAAGGCGCAGAGGAAGACGAATTTTTAGCACAGCCCAAAACCAAAATCGTTCGTAGCCGTGGCAAGAAGGGTTGATGCGATCGGTGTTCTGCCCCTTGTGCATGGTTAGAATCTACGAGGCTTGTTAAAACTCACAAGGATCGCTTTTTATGGGTGACAAACAAAACACAATTGAAAACGAATACGTTGCATACGATGTGAAAGAGATGTATGCACTTTGGGACGAGTTTTTGTCTGTTTGGCCAGAGTCTCGTTTGGCAACGATGAAATTAGACGAGTACAGTAAAGCGGGATCAAGAGATACCTTTACTTTCTGGATTGAATCAAGACTAGAGCCGCTCGGTAGCATATGGGGTGGATCTGCGTTTAAGTTTGGCGTTTACTCTAGAGGAGTTGAAACTGCCAAAGAAAACAAAAAAGGCCGCTCATATTCAGATGCGCATGCTTGGTATACAAAACTAGGAGGCAGCGCAGAAGATGCATTTAACCTTGTTCGTGCAACAATATGCGAAATTGTAAAATTGGCAAAAGAAGGTAATTTAGAAGAAATAGAGAAATGCAATATATTAGGAGAGGCTTATAAATGGAAAATCGCTTTTCATTATCAAGACAGAATCAACCCAAGAATAATTAGCATTTTCAAAAAAGAAATTTTGTCATCCGCTTTAAAAATAGATGCAAAGCTAAACATGGCAGAATTACAAGAGATAGCATTATCAAGAAAACCATTAGATGTGGACTTGATAATGTATGCAAAGAAAACCTGGATGACTGCAGAAAGAGAAAATAATGGCGTTAATGATGACAACGAAAGTGACGAAGTAATTTTTACCAAATTTACTCGAAATAATTTTTCTTTTCAAGAAGCCATTAAGGAATGGGATGAGGA
The DNA here is from genome assembly GCA_964544605.1 of uncultured Burkholderiaceae bacterium. Classification (GTDB taxonomy): domain Bacteria; phylum Pseudomonadota; class Gammaproteobacteria; order Burkholderiales; family Burkholderiaceae_C; genus JAMIFN01. The sequence goes on along the minus strand of CAZJBX010000005.1, from coordinate 20,398 downwards.
TTTTAAAAAGAGCTTTTGTCGCTTAGCTCGCGCCGTACACAATGCGGGTTTAGATTGGTGGCATATAAATATAGATTCTCAGATTCGTTTTGGTCGTAAGGAACCTGACGCAGATTCAGCTCAAAATAAAGGTGTCCTCGTGATGATTGAGGCAAAATCGAAGAAAATCTGGTCACCAAAAAATAGCTCCGTTAAATTGGGGGAGCTTGGAGTCATACCTCGCTCTGACTTGAACATCGAGCGTATGAATAAACTCAGCGAGTTTTTTGAAGCACCGAGCACTCTGGATGAGCCGCCCCTTGCCCGCCGCACTGGAGACGAAGCTTACTGGCCTGATGCAATAGGCACCCGTCCCACAGGCGATGGGCGAACTACTAACAATCCTGCCGCCGTTCAACCCAACCCTAAACTTGTTGGTGACAGCTCAACCAAGGGCAAGCATATCGGTAATCGGATTTACTACGGCCCACCAGGGACGGGGAAAACTTTCGAGTTGAGCCGATTACTAGCAAGCTATCCAGCAGACCGTTACGCCTTTGTGACTTTTCACCAATCCTACGGCTACGAAGAATTTGTGGAAGGATTACGCCCTGTTTTGGCAAACGAAACCCAAGATACCAGCGAAGTGCAATACAAAATTCGTGATGGCGTGTTCAAAGAGCTTTGCCAAAAAGCACGAAAAGCCGCTCAAGAAGCCAAGGAAAAAGGGAGTAAAGTACCCCGCTATGCCATGGTCATCGACGAGATCAATCGCGGCAATATCAGCAAAATTTTTGGCGAATTGATTACGCTGATTGAGCTGGATAAGCGCGAGGGTAAAGACAATGCGATTGCCGTCACCTTGCCTTACTCTGGCGACACATTCTCTGTGCCTGCCAATGTGGACATCATTGGCACCATGAATACGGCTGACCGATCGCTGGCCTTGCTGGATACCGCTTTGCGCCGCCGTTTTGAGTTTGTGCCGATGTTGCCTGATCCGTCTCAATTATCAAAAAATTGTGACGGCGTTGATTTACAGCAGCTACTCACCACCATCAATCAACGCATCGAGGTGCTGTACGACCGCGACCACTGCATAGGCCATGCCTACTTTATGGAAGGTGGTGAATCTATTGCGACCAGAGAGAAATTGGGCGAGGTTTTCAAAAACAAAATCATCCCGCTGCTGGAAGAATATTTCTTTGAGGACTGGAACAAGATTCGCTTGGTTCTGGGCGACCAGAATAAGGGCGATGCAGAGTTTCCATTTATCAAACTTGGAGCCTTGGATGCGAGCTTATTCAAAGGCAATCACGGCCTAGATCTTGACAACTTGCCGAAGCGATATAGCTTGAATGAAGCAGCATTTAATAAGGCAGAGGCATACAAGGGCATTTACGAATAAGCACATGCAAAACGGAACTGTAGAAGATGGCCGATCACTGCACCAGCGCCTTTGAATTTGACTATTTGCTCTGCGAAGACCTAGCCGCGGACGCTGGCGACACAAAACTGGTGGCTGGCGAGCGCGAGCATCGCATTCCGCAAGCGGTTTTTGCTTGGCTAAAGAAGCAGGCTTTGCAAGCCGCACGACAAGATGGCAAAAGCCTGCGCTATGCCAGCCTGTGCAGCCGCAACAGACAGGAGGCTGTGCAGTTGCGCAATTTCGTTGGTGTGCTGCAAGCGCCTTGCGGTTATCAAATTGAGGTGCTGCCCAAACTGGGCAAGTCTTTAGCCAATGACAAGGTGGATGTCAGCCGCAGCCTGCTGCTGAATATGTTGCAGTGCTTGCGCGAGTTCCGCCATATCGAGACCGATAAGGCGCAGCTCTTGACCAGAAAAATGCCGCTGCTGGAGGTGTTTATCGCCGAGTTTCTGCGCTGCGTGGGGCAGGTGGTTAAGCGCGGTTTGCGTAGCGATTATGTGGCGCAGGAGGACAATCTTTTTGCCCTGCGCGGCAAGCTGCTGATGGCGCAGCATTTGCGCCAAAACCTATGTCGGCGTGACCGTTTTTATACAGCCTTTGATGAATTCAGCTCCAACCGCGCCGAAAACCGCCTGCTGCATAGCGCCTTAAAGCGCGTTGTCCAGATGGCGCAAACGCCAGCTAATCAGCGCCTAGCGAGAGAATTGGGTTTTGTGTTTGCTGACATTCCCACCAGCGTCCATGTTAAGCAAGATTTCCAAAAACTGCGCTTAGACCGTGGCATGGCGCATTACGAGCCAGCATTGGATTGGGCGCGGCTGATTTTGGCGGGTGATGCTCCGCTAACAGGGCAGGGCGAGCAGCATAGCCCGTCTTTGCTTTTTCCTATGGAGGCTGTGTTTGAAGCCTATGTGGCCAAGCATTTGTGTGGGCAATTAACGGGCGGCTATGGCCTTAAAAAACAAAGCAGTGTCGAGTATTTGGTGCGCCATAAGGAGAAAAATGAGGAGGGAGATAAGAAGGGAAACTGGTTTAACTTGAAGCCCGATTTGCTGATACAAAACGAGATAGGCGAAAACCGCGTGGTGCTGGATACCAAGTGGAAGTTGCTGGATCAAAACGCAGGCGATAGCAAAAGCAAATATGGCCTGAGCCAAGCGGATTTTTACCAGCTTTACGCCTATGGGCAGTACTACCTAGGCGGCAAGGGCGATTTGGTGCTGATTTACCCCAAGACGGACACTTTTACAGAGGCCTTGCCTGTTTTTGAGTTTGCAAAGCCAGACGGCGGCTTGCGCCTGTGGGTGCTGCCGTTTGATTTGGATAACAAAAGGCTACTTTTACCCGCTGATCATCCACTTGTCAGTGCTGAAGTTTTTAGCATGTTTTTGCGATCTAAAGCCGCAAAACCTGCCTGAGCAGCTCATTTATTGATAGTGTGCGATTCACCACTACAGCAAATGCCACAGCACTGCAGGCTGGAATTTGTTCAGGCCAGTGCGGTGCTGGGCAGTCTAAACAAATGGTTTCTTGATGTACGGCATTCCTTTGACACCTGATGCGGATTTAGACCGCGCCGCTGATTTGGTGCGCGATGCCGACGCGCTGGTGATTGCAGCGGGGGCGGGCATGGGTGTGGACTCTGGTCTGCCAGACTTTCGCGGCGATACGGGTTTTTGGCAGGCTTACCCCGCTTTGGGGCAAGCGGGTTTGAATTTTCGCGCAGCCGCTTCTGCCGAAAACTTTGACTGCGACCCGCATTTGGCCTAGGGCTTTTATGGCCACAGGCTCCAGCTCTACCGCGACACCAGTCCCCATCAGGGTTTTGCCATTTTGCGCAAATGGGCGCAGCGCAAAGCTGCTGGCGCTTTCATCTACACCAGCAATGTGGATGGGCATTTTCAAAAAGCGGGCTTTGCTAAGGATGCGCTGGAGGAGTGCCACGGCTCTATTCACCATCTGCAGTGCAGCCAGCACTGCTCGAAAGACATCGTTTCGGCGCAAGCTCTGCAGCCCCAAATCGACGAGGCGCAATGCCGCTGGCTGGGTGCCTTGCCCCGCTGCCCGCAATGCGACGCGGTGATGCGCCCCAATATTTTGATGTTCAACGATAGCCATTGGGTGGAAGACCGCAGCTATGCACAAGAACTGCGCCTAATCGCCCGTTTACAACAATGGCAACAGCAAGGCATGAAACCCTTGGTGATAGAAATAGGCGCGGGCACAGCACTGGCTACGGTGCGGCATTTTTCGGCGCGTATTTGCCGACAATTTGCCGCTGCGGATGCGGCATTGCTGCGCATCAATGTGTGCGAGAGCGCAGTAACACGGCCGCAGGATGTGGGGCTGGCTATGGGAGCTTTAGCTGCTTTGGCAGCAGTCGATACCAGGTTGGGCGGCTCCCCATAAAATCATGCCCAGAAACAGACCAATTTTTAGGCATTAAATCCACATTTCTAGCCGTAAAACCTGCCTGAGCAGCTCACTTTTTTGATACGGTTTGAGTGCGGTGGAGCTTACGGAGCATTAAGCCAAGGCCGATCTGTACGCCGTCATTTGCTCTTCACTGCTGCAACAAAACGCAATGTCGGTGAATTGCTCTGCGTATGCTGCTTGGGCAATAAACCCCCGCACGGTTTGCACGGCAATTTGCGTTGCCAAGGTTAAGGGATAGCGATGGATGCCCGTGCTGATGCAGGGAAAAGCGATGCTGCGTGCGCCAGCCTCGGCGGCCAATAGCAGCGATTGCGTGTAGCACGCGGCGAGCAATTCGGCTTCGCCCGCTGCGCCGCCCTGCCACACGGGGCCGACGGTATGCACCACATACTTTGCGGGCAGGGCAAAACCCTGCGTGATTTTGGCCTGCCCCACCGCGCAACCGCCCAGCGTGCGGCAGTAGCGCTCTAGTTCAGGCCCAGCTTTGCGGTGGATGGCGCCGCACACGCCGCTGCCTGCCAGCAAGCTGGTGTTGGCTGAATTGACAATGACATCGGCTTTTAGGCGGGTGATGTCGGCCAGCAATGGATAAATTTCCGTGGCCTGATGGCTGGTGTTCATGGTGTTCATGGTGTTCATGGTGTTCATGGTGTTCATGGTGTTCATGGTGTTCAT
>CAZJBX010000005.1:0-15779 GCA_964544605.1 uncultured Burkholderiaceae bacterium | reverse complement strand
GCCGCTTTTTGCGTTTTGTTGAAATGGCTCGATGGTTCCGCTGCTGCACAGATTTTTAATAGCTAAATACCGATTTTAGGCCGCAAAACCTGCCTGAGCAGCTCACTTTTTTAATGCATTCTGACGGAAATGTTGATTGGTGGTTTACGGTGATGTTGTATGGTAAAGGATGGTTGCATGTGACGCATCTTGTCGCATCAATCTGGATAATGGCTACACCAACTAGGGGACATCATCATGATCAAAATGCCTTTCATTACCGCCGCCAATTCGGCTGATTTAGAGCCAGTCATGCAGTTGTGGGTGCTGCGTATTTTGGTGCCCATGGGCTGGCATCGTCAGTTTGTTGAGCGCCACGGTTTTCACAACGACAATTTTGCGTATGCGTTGGGGTTAGGACATTGGCTTGAACCTGATAGGCAAGAATTTGATGCCAAAGCCGTTTTGCAGGAGCTACGCCAGTTGCACCGCAAGGCTGAGAAAAACGCAACAAAAAACCAATTACCTGCACGCCTGCTTCGTAATATGGCGAAATTGGCCGATTTGCTGGGTTTGAATGCGACCGATTGCAGGATTTTGGAATTTTCCGTTTCCGTCCGCAATGGTGGTCTGCTGGAAGAAGCAGTTGATCTGCTAAGTTCGCTGTCTTCCACCAAGTTGTTTCATGCGCTGTCGGTGATTTTGAATTTGCCGGAATCAGATATTCGGGCTTCTTTGGGGATCAATGGGGCGCTAGCGCGTTCAGGCTTGGTGTCGGTCGATGCGAATGCCCATGTGCTATCGCGCAAATTAGATCTGCTGTCTGATCAGTTTGCCGATTTGATGGCCTCGTCCGATGCCGAACCCATTCACCTATTGCGCGGCACGGTGTCAGCGCTAGGGCCTGCCGAGTTGCAACTAAGCGATTACAGCCATATTCAAGCCTCTTTAGATATTTTGTGCCGCTATCTGCGGCAGGCCAACGCCACTGGGCGCAAAGGGGTCAATATTCTTTTGCATGGCGCACCAGGCACAGGCAAAAGCCAGTTGGCACGGGTGTTGGCTGGCGAGTTGGGGCGTGAATTGTTTGAGGTATCTAGCGAAGATGCCGATGGGGATGCGGTGGACGGCAGCAGCCGCCTACGCGCCTTCCGTGCGGCGCAAAGTTTTTTTGCGCGTGGGCAGGCGCTTATCGTTTTTGATGAGATAGAAGATGTATTCAATGACGGCAGCTCTCTTGTAGGGCACAAGAGCACAGCGCAATCTCGCAAGGCTTGGATGAACCGAGCGCTAGAAGAAAACCCCGTGCCCACGCTGTGGCTGTCTAACTCGATAGCTGGGCTGGACCCTGCTTTTATTCGCCGTTTTGACATGGTGCTGGAGCTGCCCATACCGCCCAAAAAGCAGCGCGAGAAAATTCTGCATAAACACTGCCACGATTTGCTGGATGCGTCACAACTGGCTCGCGTGGCCGAACTGCAAACGCTGGCGCCCGCTGTGGCGGCCAGAGCCAGTTCAGTGCTGCGTGCGATTCGCCACGAGCTGGATGCGCCTACTTGCGCAGCGGCGTTTGAACGATTGATCAATAGCACCTTAGAGGCGCAAGGGCACCGCCCTTTGGCTAAAAACGACCCCAATCGTTTGCCAGAACTTTACGCCCCACAATTGACACATGCTGACGCGGATTTAGACGCTGTGGCCGCAGGTTTGGTGGCTGCACGAACAGGGCGCTTGTGTTTGTACGGGCCGCCTGGCACGGGCAAAACGGCTTACGCCCGCTGGCTGGCCGAGCAGATGGGCGTGCCGCTGCTGTGCAAACGCGCATCGGATTTGATGTCGATGTGGGTGGGCGGGAACGAAAAAAACATCGCCCATGCTTTTCAGCAGGCTGAACAAGATGGCGCCTTGCTGTTGATTGACGAGGTTGATAGCTTTTTGCAAGACCGCCGTGGGGCTCAGCAGTCGTGGGAAGTCAGCAGCGTGAATGAGATGCTGACGCAAATGGAGGCGTTTGGCGGTGTGTTCATTGCCTCGACCAATTTAATGACGGCACTGGATCAAGCGGCGCTGCGGCGTTTTGATTTAAAAATCAAATTCGATTTTTTGCGGCCCGAACAAGCGGTCAAACTGCTACAAGGCTATTGCCAAGAACTGCAACTGCCCGCAGCGCAGGCCCATAGCCTGCAACGCTTACAGCGTTTGCGCTGCTTGACCCCTGGCGATTTTGCCGCCGTGCGCCGCCGGCACCGCTTTCAGCACCTGAACTCAGCAGATGCACTGGTCTCGGCACTAGAGGCTGAATGCAGCCTGAAAGAAGGTAGCCGCGCCGCCGTGGGTTTTGTATAAGGGCTTTTTCTCGCTTTTACGCTCTGCGTGGAAGCGAAGACTCATGGGTTCCCACGCTCTCTGAATTGCCCCTCAAAGTTGGACACCCATCCAACTTTATGGGAGTCTCTCCATGGGCAAATACGATGAACAATAGAAATTAAAAGTTGTACTTGAATACGAGTCAGGTCAGGGCGAGTTCAGGCAGGTGTGTGAGCGCTATGACCTTGACCTCTCATTGCTCAGGTTCTGGGTGGCCAGCTACCGTTTGCACTCTGCCCACTCGCATCCAGACTGCTTTTCTTTGCCCTACAGCTCTAGGTCAAAATCAGAGCCTTTGTTTTGCTTAGAAAGCTGAGGTTTTTCTTTTGTTTGGGTATCGGTGTCAATATCGGTATCGAGCACTTTCCTCAGCGCGTCTTTATCTTGCATCAGTTCATCAAAACGAGCCAAGGTGCTGGTTTGCTCAGCTAGGGATTTATTTTTAATAGCCCCTTTTAATATATTTCGGTGATAAGTAATCTTTCCTAGGTCTTTTGCATTCAGATGTTGGAGGTGCGAATGCTGGCTCAGCTCTTGTACGCTGCTGGCCAGTTGCTTGAGCGCATCATCATGGATAGATGCCTGCTCTTCTTCACTGAATTTTTGCGAAAACCTCTGACCTGACTGAGTGAGCCCTTTAAAAATCAAGTGCTCCAATCGGGGGTGCTCTTGAAAGTGCATGGCAAATGTGGCCCATGCCTCATACTCTTCACGGTCATCGGTCGCCATGGCCCGCGCTTCGTCCAAGCCTGGGTAGCGTTGGTCTAGCACGGCCAAATCGCGAGCGATGTAAAGCTCATTGCGGCTCTTTGCATTGGCATTATTTTTAGACCAGTCTAGATCAAAGCCCGCCTCAGAAGCCAATTGACTGATAAAAATTCGCAATGTGCGACTATTGCCCTCTCTGAAAGGGTGGGCGTAATCTAAACGGCCATAAAGTGAGGCCAATTGCATACTGGCTTCATGCTGATTAAGCCCCCTTAAGCGCTCTGGGCCACCAAATTCTTGGAGGGCCTGTTCCACCATGATCCCCATGTTCTTGATCGGGTAATACACAAGGTAGCCCACTTGGCCTCCCTCTAAAACCCGATTTTTATAGTAATAGCTCTGATTGCGGTCGGGACGGTAGAGGCCAGCACCATGAAGTTGTGCGAAATCTTGAAAAATATGCTCGTGTATGCGTCGCAAATGGGCTGCGTCGAAGCTGCCAGGAATTGAGACCTCTTCAATTTCCCTAATGCGCTTGAAGCTTAGGTTTTCAGCTAAAGCGAGCTGCAATTGAGATTTTGACTTATTCATGGCTTGAATTGTCGTCATAGGTCATGAATTTCGCCTTGATGTGGGCCATACCGAGCAAGCTGAGTTCGTCAGAGCTGATCTCGCCGTTGATATAGCGGCGATTGAGCTGCTCCTCGTCATCATCGAGGATGATGCCCTCCAGCCGGACATTGTTGCGGGCACGACGAATGACCTCGCTGCGGCGGTAGCGTTCTTCTGGGCTGATTTGGCGCAAGGCCTGTTTGGGCTGCCCTGAGCGCATGAATGAAGTGGCCAAGTCCAGCATTTCCTCTATGCTGATGTCGCCTTGAAGTTGACGCCTAATCAGGGGTTTGAAATACTCAATCAGTTGAGCTTCATCGATGGCTTGTTTGTTGTCTTTGTGCATGGTTTGTCTCAATTGTTTGTAGAAAACATATTTTAACAAAACGCCTGTCGCAAGGCGATAAATAATAATTGTTGTTGTGAATTATTTGGCGCGGATGGTGTATGGGGCCAGTACGAACATAATGACCATGTATTTTTTGTAATAACAATGCGTCGTGTTGGGCACGGCACGCCGTGCCCCTACCGCCGATATGACGGTTTTGCTCATCTTGTCATTGCAGGCTTGACCCGCAATCTCAATTGCCGTCACTCAATTGCAAATCGAGATACTGAATCGAGTTCAGCATGACGAAGTGAGGGATTGCCGCATCAGGCTGCGCTTGCCTCATTAAGACGAGCCAAGGTGATTGGCGGGCCTTACGCCAAGGCATAGACACCGAGTACGCACACAAACCAAGTCAAGCCCAGCCAGTGGTTTTGCGTGAAGGCTTTAAAGCAAGGCTCTCGCTCGCGTGTGCGAATAAGGGCCCAGTGCCAAGCAATTTGCGCCAGCACAAGCACATTGGCCACGGCAAATAGGGCCAAGGCCCAGTGGCTGGCCAAGGGCAAAACCTGCCACAGCACCCAAGCAGTGAAAGCCCAGTGGCCGAGGTAAAACAACACAATGGCGGCCACATCAAAACGGCCCAAGGTGATGGCCGAGGTTTTCATGCCGATTTTGAGGTCGTCGTCGCGGTCCACCATGGCGTATTCGGTGTCATAAGCGAGCACCCACAGCAGATTGGCCAGCACCAGCGGGCCGGTGATGCGCCAGTCAATAAAGCCTTGCGCGGCAGCGGCCGTCATGGGGATGCCAAAGCTAAAGGCCACGCCCAACACGGCTTGCGGCATGGCGATGTGGCGTTTGGCAAAGGGGTAGATGATGGCCACGGTCAGCGCCGCAAACGACCAGAGGATGGTGAGCGCATTGGTGCTCAAGGCCAGCGCAAAAGCGGCCAGCGCCAGCGTCGCGCCCACGGCCAAGGCTTCTTTGACGCTGATGCGGCCCGTGGTGACGGGGCGGCCTGCGGTGCGTTTGACATGGCGGTCAAAGTCTCTGTCGGCGACATCGTTGATGCAGCAACCGGCCGAGCGCATCAGCACCGTGCCCAGTACAAATACGGCCAGCAAATGCCAGCTTGGCCTGCCGCCTGAGGCCAGCCACAGGGCGACCAAGGTGGGCCAGAGCAGCAGCAGCCAGCCAGCGGGGCGGTTCCAGCGGATGAGATCGAGGTAGAGGTGGAGTTTTGAGCTGAGGACTGAGGCAGACATGGGGCGATTTTAAGTGGCTGACTTAAGCCCCCAGCAAACCCAGCGCCTCACCCGCCGCCACGCTGCCCTCATCGGTGGGCACGAGCCAAATCTCAACGGCGCTGTCGTCGCGGCTGAGTTTTTGTGTGCGGTGGACGCTGGCTTGGGCGTTGATTTCGTTGTCAAGGCGCAGGCCGAGGTGGGCCAGCCTTTGGCACACGGCTAGGCGGGTGGCGGCATCGTTCTCGCCAATGCCGCCGCTGAAGGCCAGCACATCGAGCCCGCCGATGGTGGCGGCCAGGCTGCCGACCTCTTGCACAATGCGCTGCACAAACAGGGCGATGGCCTCTTGCGCGCGCGGCGCTTGGCTGGCGCGCAGGGTGCGCATATCGCCGCTGATGCCGCTGACCCCCAGCAGGCCGCTTTGTTTGTAGAGGGCCGTTTCAATTTGCTCGACCGTCCAGCCCTGCTTCATCAGGTAAATCAGCACGCCAGTGTCCAAATTGCCGGGGCGGCTGCCCATCATCAGGCCGTCTAGGGCCGAAAAACTCATGGTGGTGGCTTGGCTGCGCCCGCCCACTGCGGCGCAGAGGCTGGCGCCGCTGCCCAAATGCGCCATGATGCTTTTGCCATAGGCCGCAGGCGTGGCCGCCAGCAGTTTGTCGCTGATGTAGTGGTAAGACAGGCCGTGGAAGCCGTAGCGCTCTACGCCCAAATCGGTAATGCTGTCGGGCAGCGGAATGCGGCGGTTGAGTGCTGGCATATTGGCGTGGTAGGCGGTATCAAAACAGCCCACTTGCGGCACGCCCGGAAACTGCTGCATAAAGGCGCGCACGCCCGCAATATTGTGCGGCTGGTGCAGGGGGGCCAGGGGGTTGAGCTCCTCCAGCGCTTGCAGTGCGGCCTCATCCAGCAGCACGCTGCGGTCAAACAAACGGCCCCCATGCACAATGCGGTGGGCAAAGGCATTGGGCTGGCCTATGCCCCAGTCTTGCAGGCGCTGCTGCAAGGCGGCCAAGGCCACGCTGTGCGGTGCGTCGTCGGCGCTGCAAGGCAGCTCTAGGCTTTGCTTGGCACCATCGTTCAAGCGCCAGCTCAGGCGCGGGCAGCCTTGCGGCTCTAGGCCCTCAATCAAACCGCTGAGGCTGGTGTGCAATTGCTTTGGGTCGCGCCCCTCGTGCAAAGAAAACTTGATGCTCGACGAGCCGCTATTGATGGCAAGAATCTTCATAAAACAAAAACCGCAAGGGGCAAAAAAACAGCAAAAGAACTCAGGCCATGCCGCGCAAGGCCGTTTGCACGCGGTGCTGGGCCACCAAAGCGCAGAGCAGGGCGGAAGTGGAGCGGGCCTCAGGCCCATCGGCGCGGCTGGTCAGGGCCACGGGCACGCGTGCGCCCAGCATGATGCCCGCGCCGTGTGCGCCGCCCAAATACTCCAACTGCTTGGCCAGCATATTGCCGCTTTCTAAATCAGGGGCCAGCACAATATCGGCATCGCCGGCCACGGCAGACTCAATGCCCTTGATGCGCACCGCCTCGGGCGAAATGGCATTGTCAAAAGCCAAAGGCCCATCGAGCAAGCCGCCTGTAATTTGCTTGCGATCGGCCATTTTGCACAGGGCGGCGGCATCCAAGGTTGAGGTCATCTTGGCATTCACCATTTCCACGGCGGCCAAAATCGCCACCTTGGGCTGCTCTGTGCCCATGATGCGGGCGAAATCAATCGCGTTCTGCACAATATCGGCCTTCTCCATCAGGGCCGGGGCCACATTGATGGCCGCGTCCGTAATCAACAAAGGCTTGTGATAGAGCGGCACTTCAAAACGGAACACATGCGACATGCGGCGGCCCGTGCGCAGCAGCGGGTTCTTCACAATCGCGCTCAGCAGCTCATCGGTGTGCAAACTGCCCTTCATCAGCATCTGCACCTGGCCCAAACCCGCCATCTCAGAGGCGCGCTCGGCAGCGGCATGGCTGTGCTCGGTGTCCTCAATCGGCAGTTGGCTGATGTCCACCCCCGCTTTTTCGGCGCTCTCTTGCAGGCGGTAGCGATTGCCCACCAGCACGGGCTGAATAAAGCCCAGCGCAGCGGCATCCAGCGCCCCTTTGAGGGACTCAGGATCACAAGGGTGCACCACCGCACAGCGGATGGGCGGCGAGCTCTTGGCACGGGCAATCAGGGCATCGGTACGGGCTTGGCCAGCGGGGTGTAAGGGTGTTGTCATGGCAAATTTTTGGGTCAAAAAAACAGCAAAGTGAATCGGCTTAGCTTACGGGAAATTGCGGCTGGCCTGCGCCCTGCTGCGGTAAACTTGAGCGCTTTGCTTTTGCCCCTAGCGCGGGCGCTCATCCTCTAGGCCATTGCCATGCTCAGCCCCTCAGAATTTGCCGCCCTTCAAGCCCAGGGCTACACCCGCATCCCCTTGGTGCAAGACACCGCTGCCGACCTTGAAACCCCGCTGTCGGTTTACCTCAAGCTCTGCGGTGAGGACGGCGCGCACAGCTTTTTGCTTGAATCGGTGCTGGGCGGCGAGCGCTTTGGGCGCTACAGCTTCATTGGCCTGCCCGCGCGGCAGTGGCTGGCGGCCACAGGCTTTGGCGCGGCGGCCCGCACCCGCTTTTACCGCGATGGCGTGCAGGTGGACGAGCAGGCGGGTAATCCGCTGGATGTGATTGCCCAAGTTGCGGCGGCGCAAAAAGTCTATTTGCCTGAAGGGATGCCACGCTTTTGCGGCGGCTTGGCGGGCTATTTTGGCTATGACACCGTGCGCCACATTGAGCCCAAGCTAGAAGCCAGTTGCCCGCCAGAAGTCATGGGCCAGCCCGACATCATGCTGCTGCAATGCGATGAACTGGCCGTGATTGACAACCTCAAGGGGCGCTTGCAGCTCATCGTGTGGGCCGACCCCAGCCAGGCCGATGCCTACGAACAAGCCCAAGCGCGCTTGGCGCAAATTCAGGCGCAATTGCAGCGGGCCGTGCAGTTGCCGCCCTTGGTGGCAGGCCAAGCGGCCGAGCCGCCGATTCAACGCAACCGCACTGAGGCCGACTTCCTCGCCGCCGTGGAGCGTGCCAAAGACATGATTGCGGCGGGCGACTTCATGCAAATCGTCATTGGCCAGTGTATGCAACTGCCCTTTGCCGATGCACCCATCCACCTCTACCGCGCCCTGCGCCAGCTCAATCCCAGTCCCTATATGTATTTTTACGATATGGGCGACTTCCAAATTGTGGGCACCAGCCCTGAAATATTGGTGCGGCAAGAAGCCTGCGAGCACGAAGGCCAGCCCGCGCAAAAAGTCACCATTCGGCCCTTGGCGGGCACCCGCCCCCGCGCCGCCACGCCTGAGGAAGACAAAGCCCGCGAAGCCGAGCTGCTGGCCGACCCCAAGGAACGCGCCGAGCATGTCATGCTCATCGACCTGGCCCGCAACGACATTGGCCGCATCGCCCGCACCGGCACGGTGGCCGTGACCGAAGCCTTTGTGGTCGAACGCTACAGCCATGTCATGCACATCGTCAGCAATGTGGAAGGCGTACTGCAAGAGGGCATGAGCAATATGGATGTGCTGCGCGCCAGCTTCCCAGCGGGCACGCTCACGGGTGCGCCAAAAATCCGCGCCATGGAAGTCATTGACGAGCTGGAGCCGAGCAAACGCGGCATCTACGGCGGCGCTTGCGGCTACATCAGCTACGGCGGCGATATGGATGTGGCCATCGCCATCCGCACCGGCATCATTCAGGGCGGCCAGCTTTGGGTGCAAGCGGGCGCGGGGGTGGTCACAGACTCCGTGCCCGAACTCGAATGGCAAGAAACCGAAGCCAAAGCCCGCGCCGTCATGCGGGCCGCGCAAATGGTGCGCACGGGTGGGCTGTAAGGGCGGCCCTGCTGCTTTGACCACCCCGTCAGGCTGCGCCTGCCACCCCTCCGAAGGAGGGAAATAAAGGGGCAGTTGAAATTGCTGCGTGCTGCGAGCTGGGAAGGGAGAATGGGGGCTGGGCTTTAGCACAGGGGTGTTGGCGATAAGCGGCTGCCCAATTCCCCTCCTTCGGAGGGGTGCCCGAAGGGCGGGGTGGTTTTCACAGAGAGATGGCGGGTCAAGCCCGCCATGACGATTCTTTTGCGGTGCTTGCCCGCCGCCTTAAAATACCGCCTTCCTTCAGCCCCACCGAGCCAGCCATGCGCGTTCTCATCATCGACAACTACGACAGCTTCACCTACAACCTGGTGCAATACTTTGCCGAGCTGGGCGCGCAGGTGCAGATTGTGCGCAATGACGCCATGGGCCTGCCTGAGCTGGCGGCGCAGCAGGCCGATCGTTTGGTGATTTCCCCTGGGCCTTGTTCGCCCACAGAGGCGGGCGTTTCGGTGGCGGCGATTCAGCACTTTGCGGGCAAGTTGCCGATTTTGGGCGTGTGCTTGGGGCACCAGTCCATTGGTGCGGCCTTTGGCGCCGATGTGGTGCGGGCGCAGCAGCCCATGCACGGCAAAACCAGCCGCATTCGCCACACAGGGCAGGGCGTGTTTAAGGGCCTGCCGCAAGACTTCACGGTGAACCGCTACCACTCTTTGGCCGTGGCGCGTGCCAGCTTGCCGCCTGAGCTGGAGGTGACGGCCGAGGCCGAGGATGGCGAAATCATGGGTTTGCGCCACCGCAGCCTGCCGATTGAGGGCGTGCAGTTCCACCCTGAGAGCGTGCTCAGCGAACACGGCCACGCCATGCTGAAGAATTTTTTGCAGCAATAAGCGCCTGTGCTTTAGCTGGCTGCAGGCGCGGCGCTGGCTTTGGCCTGCCGTATGGCCTCTAGCAAGCTGGCGGGGCTGGCTTGGCCTTTGCCGGCTATGTCAAAGGCCGTGCCGTGGTCGGGGCTGGTGCGAATAAAGGGCAGGCCCAATGTGGTGTTCACGCCGTCTTCCACGCCCAAATACTTCACCGGTATCAGCCCTTGGTCGTGGTACATGCAGATGACGGCATCAAAGGCGCGTTGGCCATCGGCTTGGCGGCGCGCGCGCATGAAGATGGTGTCTGGCGCATAAGGGCCGCTGGCTTGCACGCCGTGGCTTTGCGCAGCGGCAATGGCGGGCGCAATGTGCTCGATTTCCTCACGGCCAAATAAGCCGCCTTCACCTGCATGGGGGTTGAGCCCGGCCACCGCCAGCTTGGGGCGGCGGCCCAGCAGGCGGCACAGGGCGCGGTCGGCAATGTGCAGGGTCGCTTGCAGGCTGCGGGCATCCAAGGCTTCAATGGCGGCCCTCAGCGGCAGGTGCACGCTGTGCAGCACCACGCGCAAATCGGGGTTGGCCAGCATCATGCGCACGGGCACATCGGCCACTTGGCGGCCCGCAAAAGCGGCTGCCTCGGCTTGCAGCAGCTCGGTGTGGCCGGGGTAGGGCTCGCCAGCGGCGGCCAGCGCCTCTTTGTGCAATGGGGCCGTAATCAGGGCGGCGATTTTGCCGCGCAGGGCCAAATTCGCCCCCGTGCGGATGGCCGCTGCCGCATGGGCCCCCGCCGTGGCATGAATCTGGCCCAAGGGCAGGGCTTGCAAAGCCGCGCTGCTGGGGCCGCTGAGCTGGCCTTGGGCATCGCAAGGCGGCAGCACGGGCAGTTGGCCCGCAGGCAGGTGCAGGGCTTGCTCGGCATCGGCAATGGCCTGCGCTTGCAGGCCCAGCGGGGCGGCGTAGCGCTGCATGATGGCGGCATCGCCAATAACGAAACAGCCCGCCAGCAGCGCAGGCGCTTGGGCATAGGCTTTGGCGATGATTTCAGGGCCGATGCCGCAGACATCGCCAATGCTGATGGCAAAGGGGCTGTAAGGCAGGGTGGCAGAGGGCTGGGGGATGGGCTGGCTCATAAGGAGGCTGATTTTTTTGCGTCATAATTGAAAGCTTTGATTCTGCCCCAACCCCCCACATAGAAATAGGAGTGAGACGATATGGCACGCACTTATAACCTGGCCGATTTGTTTGAAATTGTGGCCAGCGTGGTCCCCGATCGCAAAGCATTCATTTGCGGCGACAAACAACTGAGCTTTGCCGAGCTGAACATTCGCGCCAACCAATTGGGCAATGCCCTGCGTGCCAAAGGCATCGGGCGTGGCGACAATGTCGGCGTGCAGCTCTACAACAGCGCCGAATACCTTGAAACCTTCTTTGCCTGCATGAAGATTGGCGCTGTGCCCGTCAACATCAACTACCGCTATGTGGCGCACGAGCTGAAATACCTCTACACCAACCTCAATATGAAGGCCCTGGTTTACGGTGCTGACTTTGAGGAAGAAACCCAAAAAGCCCTGGCCGAATCCCCCAATGTGGTGCTGCCCGTGCAAGTGGGCGGCCCCAGCAACGCGTATGAAACCCTGCTGGCCACTGGCGACAAAGACCTGAGCGACCCCGATCGCAGCGAAAACGACCACTACATCCTCTGCACCGGCGGCACCACGGGTATGCCCAAGGGCGTGGTGTGGACGCACAAAGCCGTCTTCATGGCTGCATTGGGTGGCGGTGGCATTGCCTTCCGCCAAGGCCCCATTCAAGCGCCTGAGCAATTGGGCGCCATGGTGCCCCACGGCCCTGAGCTGCGCGTGTTTGCCGTAGCGCCCATGATGCATGGCGCGGCCATGTGGTCCACCCTCATCTATCTCTTTGGCGGCTTCGGCATCGTGGTCAACGACGAGCAAGCCTTCAACCCCGATCACATCTGGGACATCGTGGTGCGCGATCGCGTCAACATCCTCTCCATCGTGGGCGATGCCATGGCCCAGCCCCTCATCCAAGCGCTTGAGAAAAACCCCGACCGCTGGAACCTCGGTGCGCTCGTCTCTTGCGGCTCAGGCGGCGCGGCCCTGTCTGAACAACTGCAAAACCGCCTCAAAGTCTTTTTGCCACCCCACGCCATCATCTTCAACGGCATCGGCTCGTCTGAAACTGGCATCGTCGGCAACGGCGAGAAGCCTGTGGACGGCAACGGCATGATTGTGATTGAGCCCCGCCCTGACTTGGCGATTTTGGGCGACGACGGCCAATTCAAAACCCAAGCCGGCGAAGAAGGCCAGCTCATCCGCACTGGCTACACGCCCTTGGGCTATTACAACGACCCCGTGAAATCGGCTGAAACCTTTGTCACCATCGCAGACCGCGTGTGGGTGCTCTCTGGCGACCGCGCTCGCATCAACGAGCAAGGCGGCTATGTGATGATGGGCCGTGGCAGCCAAGTCATCAACACGGGCGGTGAAAAAGTCTTTGCCGAAGAAGTGGAAGAAATCGCCCGCCACTACGACGCCATTGAGGATGTGCTGGTGGTTGGCCTGCCCGACGAACGCTGGGGCAGCAAAGTTGTGGCCGTGGTGGAAGTCGCCGCTGGCAAGCAATTCGACCTCACCGCTTTGAACGAGATTTTGCGCAGCAAGCTCTCAGGCTACAAAGTGCCCAAGGCCGTCTTCATTGCCGACAAAATCAAGCGCTCACCCGCTGGCAAGGCCGACTACCCCTGGGCCAAAAAATTTGCCTCTGAAGGCACACCTGCGGCCTAAAACCCAGCGTTTTGCCCTACACCAAAGCACCCTGCGGGGTGCTTTTTTCATGCTTGATTTAAAACAACAAAACCACAAAGGCTTTGCCGTTTTGTGGGCTTCATTTGACATGGTGCAAATTGCTTATATGGCTTTGGCCATCTAATTCAATTGTCCGATTTTTCATCCTGTCCTTAGAAAGTCCTCACCATGAAAACACCCTTGCTTGTCTCCATCGCCCTTGCTCTTGCCCTGCCTTTTGGTGCTGCCTATGCCCAAGATGCCGAGCAAAGCCCTTGGATGCTGCGCGTGCGCGCCCTCAACCTTGACAGCGCCAACAAAGACACGACTGGCCTGAACTTGAGCATGAGCAACAAAACCTTCCCAGAGCTTGATGTGTCTTACTTCTTCACCCCCAATGTGGCGGCTGAATTGATTTTGACCTACCCGCAAAAGCACGACTTGCGCTCTAACGGCGCCAAAATCGGTACGCTCAAGCACCTGCCGCCCACTGTCACGGCGCAATACCACTTCACAAATCTGGGCAACTTCAAGCCTTATGTGGGCGCAGGCATCAACTACACCCGCTTGTCTGATGTGCGCTTTGATCCCGCAGTTCAGGCCGCTTTAAGCCCCTCAGTCAGTAAAAACAGTTGGGGTGGCGCATTGCAAGTAGGTTTTGACTACGCCCTGGACAAAAACTGGTCTGTGAACCTGGATGTCAAAAAGCTGCAAATCAAAACCAAAGTCTCTAGCTTCGGCACCCGTGTGGGTAGCTTCCGCTGCGATCCCGTTTTGGTGGGCGTGGGCGTGGGCTACCGCTTCTAAGCGGCCCCATCAGCCACGGCCAGCGCCGCAAGCGCTAGAAACGCCCTTCGGGGCGTTTTTGCTTTTGCAAAGGGGCAGCAAGCTGGCCTCGCTTAAAATCAAGCCTTTCGCCTCATCTTCTGTGCCCCACGCCGCCGCGCACGGGCCGCACCATGCCCCAGCCATAAGGTTTTGCCATGACCCACAACATCTCCCTCACCCGTTACTTGATTGAGCAACAGCGCTTGCATGGCCACATTCCTGCCGAACTGCGCCTGCTGCTGGAAATCGTGGCCCGCGCCTGCAAAGGTATCAGCCGCGCCGTCAATAAAGGCGAGCTGGGCGGCGTGCTTGGCTCGGCTGAAAGCGCCAATGTGCAAGGCGAAGTGCAGAAAAAACTCGACATCATCGCCAACGAAGTCCTCATTGACGCCAACGAATGGGGCGGCCACTTGGCGGCCATGGCATCAGAAGAAATGGAATGCATCCACTGCGTGCCCAACCGCTACCCCCAAGGCGAATACCTGCTCTTGTTTGACCCCCTCGACGGCTCCTCCAACATCGATGTCAATGTCAGCATCGGCACCATCTTCTCCGTGCTCAAAGTGCCCAACGACGACCCCGAAGTCATTGAAGAAATCTGCGAAGAGGACTTTTTGCAGCCAGGCCACCAACAAGTGGCCGCAGGCTACTGCGTCTATGGCCCGCAAACCACGCTTGTGCTCACCGTGGGCGATGGCGTCGCCATGTTCACCCTCGACCGCGAGCAAGGCAGCTTCGTCCTCACGCAAGACGGCGTCACCATCCCGCAAGACACCCAAGAATTTGCCATCAACATGAGCAATATGCGCCATTGGGACGAACCCGTGAAACGCTACATCGACGAATGCTTGGCCGGCAAAGAAGGCCCGCGCGGCAAAGACTTCAACATGCGCTGGATTGCCAGCATGGTGGCCGATGTGCACCGCATCATGACCCGTGGCGGCGTATTCATGTACCCCTGGGACAAACGCGAACCCCACAAGCCCGGCAAACTGCGCCTCATGTATGAGGCCAACCCCATGGCCTGGCTCATCGAGCAAGCCGGTGGCGCGGCCACCAACGGGCGCGAGCGCATCCTCGACATCCAGCCCACCGAACTGCACCAACGCGTGCCCGTCTTCTTGGGCAGCAAAAACGAGGTCGAGCAAGTCACGGCCTACCACCAAAAATAAAGCAAAGGCAAAACCATGAGCAGCCATGTCAAAGGCGGAATGAAGCGCGGCTACTATGTCAAAGGCCACTTTGTGGCCGAAGGCAGCGAGATGGACATCGAGCTCAAAGCCGAATTTGAAGGCAGCAAAACCCGCGTCAAACGCGATGAAAAAGCCAAACAAGACCTTGGCGTATTGCTGCTGGAACTGCCGCCCAAACGCTGGGAAAAATTCGACCTGCCCGAAATCCTCATCGACGCCCTGCTAGAAGCGCGCCGCATCACCGACTTTGAAGGCAAGCGCCGCCAACTGCAATACATCGGCAAACTCATGCGCCGGGTCGATGCCGAGGCCCTGCAAGCGGCCCTGGCACAAGACGAAGTCGAGCAACGCATGGAAGCGGCCCTGCCCAAACCGCATCAAATCTGGGCGCAGCGCCTGCTCGATGAACCCGCCGCCCTGCAAGAACTCATGGCCGAACACGGCACGCAAGTGGACGCGCAACAACTGCGCAGCCTGCTGCGCCAAGCGGCCAAACTGGGCAAAGAAGTGTTGGCCCTGCAAAACGCCGAACAGCCCGATGCCCAAGCCATCAAAACCGCGCAAAGCCAAGCCAAAAAAGCGCAGAAAAAACTGGCCGACTACTTGGGCCAAGTGCTGCCTGAGGTGGGGGCTTAAGGCATTGGTAAAAACGGGGTAGGGGCACGGTGTGCCGTGCCCTAATCTAGCCCACCACCCCGCCCTAGCGGGCACCCCTCCGATGGAGGGGAAGAAAGCGCATTCATATGAGGCCATCCAATTCCCCTCCCTTGGAGGGGTGGCAGGCGCAGCCTGACGGGGTGGTTAAACCCATAGCGGCCTGTGGCCTTCGCCATGACGGAATTTGGCGTGCCGCATTTGTAGGGGCGTTGCATGCAACGCCCCTACGACCGCCAGCGCAGCACACAGTAGGGGCACGGCGTGCCGTGCCCTAAGCTAGCCCACCACCCCGCCCTAGCGGGCACCCCTCCGAGGGAGGGGAAGAAAGCC
>CAZJBX010000004.1:90758-98052 GCA_964544605.1 uncultured Burkholderiaceae bacterium | reverse complement strand
TCATCAGGGCGCTGGTGCGCCCAACGCCACCTTTAAACGAATGGAAAGACACCAAGTCCGGCCCGGTTTTCAGGCTGATGGGCGCTATCTTGTTAGTACCTGCATAGCTGCTAGCGTCAGGTTCGGCTATCTGATTGTCTGCGTCTTCCTGCGAATCAATACCGGCCAGATAAACCACATCCTTCCACAGCGGATAACCAGCCGCCGGAGCGGGCTGCATGGCATCATCCTGAATCAGGGTGACCGGATAGCGACTGCTGCCGATTTTCAGCTGAATGTCCCGTTGTTCTTTGTTGTACAGGCGGCCAAAAACCCCTTGCAGCCAGTCATCCACCGCTGCCTCGTCAGCGCTGTAGTAAACATCCATGCCGGAGGCAAAGCAGTCCACAGCCACAACGCCCGCCGGCATCTGGTTCCACAGGTGGGTGGCCTGCTTAAGGCTGCGCTCAACGTCCAGCCAGGTCAGCAAACGCATGGGCGAATAATGGGGTGTATTCATTGCAGCTCATCAAAAATGCTCATTGTTACTCCAATATGCCCTGATTCTTCTCCCAGTCCACCCGGTTCCACTCCAGCGGGCGGCGGCTCCAGTGTTCTTCGATGCTTTGCACAAAACCGGCGCGTACCAGCTTGGCGCGTTGCTCGTTCCAGTCGGCTGAATCACGGCGGATCACAATGCCTTCCATCAAGCCGTTGCGGCAGTGGCTGAGGTGGGTATTTACCAGCTCCTTGAGGGCATCAACTGTAAACACGCCAGTGGCCACATGCGGCACAACATGCAGGCCGGCTTTTGCGGCAAGCTGGTTTCTGCGCTGCACACTCCAGAACTTCTGCTGGCTGCGCTGATACACATCAAACAGCAAAAACCAGTCCGGCAAAACCTGATAATCCATTGAATGCCTGGCGGCACACCATTCGCCAAACAGAGTCAGATCGGGGGTCAGTACCGTTTTCAGACTGCTGCCATGTAGAGCAAGCCAGTCAGGCAGCTGGGAAAATTGCCCGGCATGGGGTGGGTGTAGGTATTCACCACGGTTCTGGGTGCGCAGCTCCCCGTTTTCATCCAGCGAGACGCCCAGATTTGCGCCATCCAGTTTTTCTTCCAGCAATACCTGGCCAGACAACAGTTGCCGGATTTGCACTGCATCCAGCAACTTGTCATCCCGTGGCTCGTCGGTACCCAGCCAGGCCAGGTGCGGGGTTTGGGGGAAGCGGAAAAAACTCAAAGAAAATCCTCTCAGCGTTGCTGTTTTGTTGCATGCTTTTGGCGTGACCAAGTTTCAATAATTGGCTCCAACATTATGTTGTGCTGGAGCAAAATTTCTTCCCAGTCATGCCAGTCCGTGTCACCGGCAAAAGCCACGCAAGATTCGCCAAACGCATCGTAGGCAGCAAGTGCAGCGGCAACCATTTTTTTGTCTGCATTGTCATGCACAACAGACAGGCTGTCAGGCAGTACACCATGGCCGTCGGTGTCGTAATCTACCGCAACATGGTCAACCGCTGAGGTGCTCCATTTGGCCATGATCACCTGGATGCCAAAGTCATTGAATCCCAGCTTATTGTTGTATTCATCGTAAATCTTTCCAGTCCGATCCAGCACCAGCCTGGCGTTGCTTTGCTGAAAACTGTCCAACCATTGCCAGACCTGCAAGCGCAGTCCGGGATCATCCGGTGTTGCATCAATGTCTTTTGGATTAACCGGATCACCAGCACTGGCCGCAATCAGCACGTTGGTGTCAACCACATAACGCTCCCTCATTTTTTATTGCTCCTGCATTCGCTCAAACATCAATCGCGCCTGTTCACGGGTTTCGCCTAGCGCATCACCAAAAAAGCCGTCTGGCCAGTTCTGCACCCGGCCAAACTCATCCAGATCCAGTGTGCGTAGCTGGGTAGCGCCGTTGTTTTGTTCCACAAAATACATGGCCACATCTTTGGTACTGGTTTGTTTTTTGGCGACCAGGGTTTGCATGCGACGGAATACATGCTCTGAATGGGTTTCCACAATAAACTGGACTTTGCGTTCCTTGCTTACTTCAACAAAAAGCTCGGCCAATATGGATTGCGCCAAAGGGTGTAGATGAATTTCAGGCTCTTCCAAAATAATGGTACTGCCTTTGGGAGCAAAGTAAGCCACCACCAGAACCGGCAGCACTTGCGATACCCCAATGCCTACATCACGCAAGTTGCATGCTATGCCATTGCGGTGAATAACCAGCTCATAGCGGCTGGATCGCCCTTGCTGGCGCACTTCCAGATTATCGGCAACTTTCATTTTTTTTAGCCATTTGGCTACACCTTCCACGATATAGCCCTGCTCTTCACTTTTAAGCAAAGAGCTGGCCATCAGCACGTCGATGGCGCTGCGTCCATCGCTCCCCACATCGCCGGGCTTGGTTTTATTCCACGGATAATCGCGTTCGGGCTTGCGACGCAACGGGCCAAGGTAGCTGATGTTTTCCAGTTCGCGGCGAATGGCCAGGCTCAGGTCCTCAACCAGTGCGCCGTCCTGATCCAACTCGGCAATGGCATCTGCCGAAAATGCGATGGAGCGCTCCGGTGTGTAGTTGCGTCCCTTGATGCGTGGCTGGGTTTCATCATCCACAAAAATGGAAAAAGCCCCTTTTTCGCGGCGTATAGCCCGGAATTTTCGTTTTCCTGTTTGCAGTTCAAGTGTTTGTATAGCGACGCTTCTGGCCGAAGTTTGTCCGTAAAGACAGTCAAAAGTGCCGGCAGTCACCCGTCCTTTTGGTCTGTGTTCAAAATCAAAGCCAATTGAAAAATTACGTTGCTCGCCTGCATCTTGATTAAGAACGTCTTCAAAATTACCAAAGTTGAACAGATCGTTAATTTCATCTCCGCCAAGATTCAGGTGAATAGTGCGGTCAGGTGATTGCACGGTTTGCTTGAGCAACAGCAGACTCTGAATCAGTGTGGATTTACCTGAAGAGTTGGTCCCAAGCAGCATGGTTACCGGCTTCAATGCAATGTCGCCTGTTTCCTTCCATGCTTTGAAATTACGTAGTCTGAGTTTGGTAAACATTAGTGCAAATCTCCAGTTTCCAGCCTATCCCACGCCTCCAGCACGAGGCGCTGGGTGCGGTATTCGCCGTGGTCGCGCAGTTCCTTGTTTTTGAGGACACGGAAGGTTTCGCTGGGATAGTCGTCGCCCATGATGTCGGCTGGGTCGAGGATGTAGCGTAGTTCGTCACGGGTGAGGCCGTAGAGTTTGGCGTAGTAGGCGTCGAGTTCGGCGCGAAGCTGGGCGCGGCGGTCGGGGTTGAAGGTGAAGGGTTGGCCTTGGCAGCCCAGATCCTGCGCCCAGCCGGACAAGTCGTGGCTGGTGTAGGTGAGTTCCAGCACACGGGGGACGATAAAAGCCAGGTCGGTTTCGCTGTAGCGTTCGGGGGGGAGCACTGGAAGCTGCTTGTAGATAAAGTAGTTCATGTGCGTGCCGCCAGTTTTGTGGCGCGCGACAAAATCAAATATTAAAGCTGAAAGATTGCACAATATTGCTGCATACATTTGAGGATTTTCAAAATCTTTAAAAAACATCAGTGGCATCTGATTGCCTACGCCGGCAACCGGTATCACTGAAGCAATCACCGTCCGCTCATCGGTAGCGCGACAAATATCCCGCCAGCCCATCAACCACGGCTTGTCCCATTGCCAAGTGATATTTCCATCACGATCGCGTTTGCACAGGCGTTCCTGCACTTCGGCATGGCTGACCCAGTAGCGCGGGGTGATGGTGAGATTCGGGTGTTGTTTTTCGATATCGGACAGGTCTCGGGTGTTGCCATCGGCATCGTAGGTGGCAAAACGATGGTCGAAGTGGTGGATGAGCTTGGCTTCGTACAGGGACAGATCGTCTTTTGCGGTGGGTTGCTCTTTGAATAGGCTGCTGTCGCTGGTCATATTGAACAGCCCTTGAGAGAAAGTGATACCCCAGGGGTTTTGCTCGGGCATTAAGATTTTGTTGCCTACCGTGTCTGCTTCTTTAATCAGCACAGGTGCAGCGCAGTAAAGTTTTTTAGTCAGCTCGGCATCACGCTGGCTGCGGAACACCGGGCAGGTGAGGGTATTGGGGTTAATCAGGTTGAACTCTTCTGCCGTCAAGGCAAAACGGCGGCGTGGATCACTGAGTTGACTGACTTGCGTGGCAAAGAAGACAAATTCGGCCTGCTGTGCCTGACCTAACGTAATTAGGCAGAATTTCATGCGGCTATCAACAGCCGGAAACAGCTTTTCCCGGTTCTCGATATCGTACAGACTGACCAGCCGTTCGCTTTGGGCAATATAGCCAAAATAGGCCTTGGTGCTGTCATCGGTGGCAATGCCGGTAGGCACGATAAAGCCGGCATAGCCATCTGGATGCTTGGTGATTTGCAGGATGGTTTCCGCAAAAAGTGGGTAAGTATTTAGCTTGCCGACAGCTGTGAGCGGGAAGCGGCCACTTGTTCGTACAAACTCATTGGCTGCTGCGACACGCTGGCTTTCCCAAATAAATTCCTCCCACAGCTGCGGGTTTTCTGTTTCCAACTGCTCAATCGCGATTTTCCGTTTTGCGCCTTGCAGTGCTGCAATTTCAGGAGCGCGAGTGGCAAAAAATTCTTCTTCCCCCATTTGCATGACTTCCCACGGCGGATTACCCAGCACACAGTCAAAGCCACCCTGGGCAAACACCTGCGGAAAGGCCAGCGGCCAGTGAAAAACACTGGCGTGCTGGCAAGCATCCAGCGCGGCTTTGCGCTGAGCAAGATGCTGGGCATTGTGGCTGTCGGCATCGCTGATCAGCTCCAGCAGCAGGCTGGCGGTGGTGGGAATCTGCTGCTCGGTGTGTGGCAGCTTGGGCAGCAGGTAGGCGGCCACCAGCATGTCGGCAGCGTTGCGTAGCGGACTGGTGCGGGTTTGCTCTAGAAATTCGCGGTAGGCGCTTTCCTTGGCGGCAATTTCTTGCAGGCTGTTTTGTGGCAGGGACTCGATGCGTTGCAGGCTGCTGAGGCTGTCTTCCTGCGCCAGTGGCAGGCTGAACTGGGGCGTTTTCTGCATGGTCTCCAGCTGCTTGAGCGCCTGACGGTTGCTGGCAGCCAGTTGTTTGCACACTTCTTTGTCGTCGCCGCTCAGGGCTTTGTAGGCATCCTTGCTGATGCCCTGTTCCAGCACGCTCAGGTCGGTTAGCCCCAGCAGGGCATCGCCCACTTGCAGGTGGTGGTTGAGGAAGCCCAGCGGGCGGCCTTCTTCAAAGCCTTCCAGCCAGAGCGCCATGCGTGCCAATTCGATGGCCATGGGGTTACGGTCCACCCCGAAAATGCAGTGGGTGACGACTTGGCGCAGGGCGTGGCGGTAGTCTTGTTCGCTTTGTTCACCATCGTTGGCACGCAGTTGGGCGAGTTTTTCAGCGAGGCGGCGCGCAGCGGCGAGCAGGAAGTGGCCACTGCCGCAGGCGGGGTCTATGACGCGGATGGCGAGCAGGGCTTGAATGGGGGATTCAGGCTGGGCGGCCAGGCGCTGCTCAATGACGGGGTCGAGGGCGGATTTGATCAGCTCTTGCACCAGCGAGTCGGGGGTGTAGTAGCTGCCGCTGAGTTTGCGGGCGTTGCCGGCGGTGCTGCCTTCAGAGGTGAGGCCGACAAAGCCAAATTTGCGGGCAGGTAAGTCCACTTCTGGCACGAGTTCGAGCAGGCTTTCATAGACGCTGCCGAGTTCTTCTGGCCCCATGTTGCGGTAGTCCACAGGGGCAAGAACGCCTTTGTGGTTGGCCCAGCGCAGTTTTTGCATGGCGGTGAGTAGGTGGGCGTTGCTGAGGCTGGCGGCGTCGAGTGCGGGGCATTGGCTGGGGGCAAACAGGCCGCCCAAGGCAGGCAAGGCGAGGCGAGACTCACCCGCATTGAGGCTGTTGAATACGATGCGAATGGCTTGCCAGTGGTCATCGAAGCGGTTGCGGGCGCGGCGTTTGAGGCAGAGGTCGCGCAGGCGCGCGAGGGCGTAGCCTTCGGCATAGGTTTGGCGGGCGGTTTGGGCTTGTGGGCTGCCGTCTTGGGGGTGTAGCAGGCCGCGCTCTTCGACGCTGAAGACGAATATGAGGCGGTAGATGAGCCGCAGTAGCTGCTGGAAGTAGGCGTCTTTGCTGAGTTCGCCGCTGTGCAGGGCGCTGCGTAAGGCTTCATTGGCTGGGTGCTGGATGAAGCCTTCACCGAGAGTGAGCAGTGCCTCGGTGACACCTTGGCGCAGGCCGTCGCGCACACGGGTGCCTTCTTCTTGCCCAGCAGTGCGCCATTTTTCCCAGATGCATTCAGTGGGCTGGCCGAGGGAGCGGCTGGCATGGAATAAGCGCCAGACATTGGCGAATTCGGCATAGCGCTGGCCGCCAAGTAAATCAGCCAGGTCGATTTCAAGGAAGCTGGGGCGGGTGAGTGTGGCGCTGTCGCGCAGCAGGCGCAGGGTTTTGCCGTTGCTGACGATGCCCCAGCGGTGGTCGGGGCTGGCGTTGAGCAGCTCTTGCGTCAGCATAAAGGCCGACTTTTTACGCACCCCTGAGCCGGTGATGGCAAAGCGCGTATCGGGTTCATGCAGGGCGAGGGTGTGAGGCGCAAGCACGACTGGCACGCTGGCAGCCAAGAGGTGGACTGGGTAGTGGCGCTCGCCGAGGGTGAGGCCTGGGGTGGGTTGCAAGTGGCTGTAGCCAAAGGCATCGCGCAGGAGCTCTAGGACAAAGGTTTGGGTGAGCGCTGTTGCGTCTATGTCGGTGCGTTCGAGCTGGGCGGAAAAGTGCTTCCACTGGGCGCAGGCAATTTGGAAGGCGCGGCTGTAGTCGTCTTTGAGTTTGAGCCCCTTGGGGGTGGCGTAGTCGGCTTCGGTTTGCCACTGGGCGCTGCCGAGGGCGGCCTTTTCAAGTTGGTCGGGCAGGAAGAGGCTGCCTTCTAGCTTGAGCGTGGGCAGGTTGAAGGTGCTTTTACGGGCTTTGTTGATGCGTTTCATGGTGCTTACTCGTGCTCCCCGATGACTTCCCAGTGACCGCCTTTGGTGGGGCCGTGACGCAGTAACTTGCCGGTGCGCTTGAGCTGGTTGAGGTGGTATTTGACGCCACTGGTGCTCAGGCCAGTGGCTTGCATCAGCTCTGGCACGCTGGCTGTGGGGTGCTGCTTCAGGTGCTGGAGCAGGGTTGCCTGGTGCTTTCTAGGCGCTTCTTTGGTGTGTTGCTGGTGTTCAAGGCCAGCCTTTGGGCTGGTCTTTGGGCTAGTCTTTGGGCTGGTCTTTGGGCTGGTCTTTGGGCTGGTCTTTGGGCTGG
>CAZJBX010000004.1:0-90658 GCA_964544605.1 uncultured Burkholderiaceae bacterium | reverse complement strand
TCTTTGGGCTAGTCTTTGGGCTAGTCTTTGGGCTAGTCTTTGGGCTAGTCTTTGGGCTAGTCTTTGGTGTAGCCTCGTTCGCCTCTCCGCCAGTTTTTGTGTTCTCCGGAGCGGTGCCTGGTGTTTCCAAACCCCCTTCTACAGCCGATGGCCGCATAAAGCGGGTGACGAACAGCCCGCCAATTTCAACAAAGCTGGTTTGTGGGGCGTGTTCCAGAATCAGCGGTACCCCACGGCCCCAGGCCTCTACCAGTTGGATGCGGCGCAGTAGCTCGGCAATTTTAGGGTTGCGACGGCTGGAGATGTTGCCTTGGCGGATGTCGTCAAAGGTTAGGTCGCCGTAGAGTTTGCCAGGGCTGCGGATTTCTAGGCGGTCTTTAAAGACGGCGACCTGTATGTAGTCTGGGGCGCGCCAGTCGCGGTGGCAGAAGGCGTTGATCAGGGCTTCACGGATGGCTTTGACGGCGATTTCTGGTACATCGACACGGTATAGGCCTTCGAGCCGCATGCCGATGTGAATGTTTTTGAGGGCGTATTTTTCGGCTTCTTCAATCAGTTCAAGGATGTCGCCATCAAAGTCGTGTCTGTCAATGATGGTGGAGCTGGTGGTGGTGGCAAATACCGCGCAGCGCAGCTGGATGGGCTGATGGGCAAAAAACAGTTTGGCGGCGTTGATAGGTGCGCCTTGGTGCAGCAGGTCAAGCTTTTCTAGGGCGTTGGCGACGCTGTCTTGCGGTAGGTTGGCTCGTGCGAGGAAACGAGTGATTTTTTCGGGTACCAGCTGGTCGATGCTCAGGCCGGAGGGTTCGTTTTCCCAGCGCAGAGCGTCACGATTGCTTTGTAGGATGAGGTTTTTTAACTCGTGGGCGCTGAGTTTTTTGTCTTCATCGGCCACACGCATATAAGCACGGCCGTAAGCAAGGTAAGGCTGTTGCCAGCCATCGGCTTCGATTTTTAAGCAATGTTTACCGTGGATGCGCTCTTGGGTGATGCGGGGATAAATGGTTGGCTCAATATGTGCGGCCATTGCCTGAGACACATCACGGAGGGTTTTTTCGTTGATTTCCATTCCTACTGCTTGGCCATTAGGGGCCACGCCGAACCAGAGTTCTGCATGGCCATGTTTGTTGAGCATGGCAGCCAGCGAGATCAGTCCTTGCTTGAGCTCGGCCAGGGTTTTCTTCAGTTCGATGGTTTCAGTTTCAGTCATGGCGCTTGCGTATTCCATCAGAGTGCATCAGGTAGCAATACATAGACGCCGATGATGTCTATGGGCAAGCATGGGTTGACGCTGTATTGGCCTATATCGCGGGCGGCTTCGCGCACACGCTGGTGATCAGCCAAGAGCGCTTGGGCGCGTTGCTCAGCAAGTGCCTGGAGCTGCTGAGGGTGGGCAGCAATGAAGTCCAGTGCGGTGCGGATTTCCCGCTGCACAAGCTCGGCAGGCAGGTTGCCGCTGGGAGTGCATTCCAGCAGTTTGGCGGCCTGTTCGTGGTGTAGCCATTGTGGGTTGGTGCGGCCAGCCACGGCGATGGCGACGGCTTCTTCAGCCATCATTTGGAATGGCTGGCGGCGGCGCACATAGGCCAATTGATGGCGCAGGCGCAGCAGGTAAATGGTGGTGACGACTTCGACCTCGTTGGTGAGCGTGGCAGCGCAGCGGGCGGCAAGCTGGGTTGCATGGCCTTCTAGAGATGTTTCGAGTAGGTGTTCTGCCAGCACGCTGACGAGGGGGTGGCTGCGGTGCAGTTCATTGAAGTTGAGCAGCAGGGGTTTGTCTATGCCTTCGTCGGCCAGACGCTGGCGCAGTGCTTCGGGCAGGTGTTGAGGCAGAAAACGGAAGTGCTGTTTGTGAGTGGGTTCAAGCGGCGCATTGAGGCGGGCGGTGGCACTGTGTACAAAGCGCTGCACATCGGTTTGGGTGCCGAGTGCTTCTTGCTGTTTTTGCCACTCAGGGAGGACTTCGTCTGGGCGAATGCGGCGCTGGGCAAAGACGGTGCGATTGGCCTTGGCTTTCTCTAGGGCGTCTTGCCATTGGGCTTGGAGGGGCTGGAGGATGTGCTCAGGTTCACCAAAGTCAAAAGTGCTTTGGTCGGGTTGGCGCTTATCGCTGCGCTTCATTAGGGCGGCTTTGACCAGGGCTTGGTTGATGCGGGATTCGTCTTCTGGCATGGGTACCAGTACACCAAGTTCTTTTTGGATGGCTTCAGCCTTGCGGAGAATGACATTGAGCACAAAGCCATCGACAGGGTTGTCTTGCCCGTAGAGCATGGTGCAGCGCACATCGGCGGCTTGTTGGCCAAAACGATCGACACGGCCTTCGCGCTGTTCATGGCGAGTGGGGTTCCAAGCCAGGTCGTAGTGAATGACAGCCGTGAACAGGTGTTGCAGGTTGATGCCTTCAGACAGGCAGTCGGTGGCGACCAGTATGCGCTGCTCGCAGTCTTCCATGCCTTCGACGCGTTCTCTTCGCTCTTCTGGGGTGTATTCACCAGTGACAGATTCAACAGTGGCTTTGGGGAAGGCTTTGCGCAGGTGTTCAGCCACATAGTGGGCCGTGGCGATGTAGCGGCAAAAGACGACGGGATGGTAGCCGTCCTTGAGGAGTGCTTCGATGTGCCCCATGAGCGCAGCGAGTTTGGGATCACCAGCTTTGCCAGAGAGCCGCTGGGCTTCTGCAATCAAAGCTGGCAGGCGGCTGGCCTCTTCTAGTTGTGCTGGAGGCTCTAGGTCGCTGCCTTCAAGGTCGTCGGCTTGGCCGTCATGCAGGCGCTCATCGGCGAGCAGCTCGTCAGTTTCAAGGTTGCCTTCTAGCCGCGTGCTCAGTGCCTTGACAGCCGCAGCGGGTGAGGAGGCCACGCAGCGTAGCAAGGCGAGGGTGGCGTACCAGATGAGGCGGCCACGGCCTTCGCCTTCGCGCTCGATGTGTTCTGCTAGTTCAAGACAGTAGTCTTGTACGGCGTCAAAGAAAGCGCCCCAGTCTCCGCTGAGTCGGTAGGTGAGTTCGGTTTTCATGCGGCGCGGGAAGCCACGGCCATCGCCCGTTTCAGACTGCCATTCGGCGATGTCTTTGCGCCGACGCTGTACGAAATGGCGCGCTAGCTCTTGGCGCAGCGGGTCACTGGCGGATGTCTGGCTTTGTAAGGCCACAAAGCGGAGGTCAAGTAAGGACAGCAGGTTGTAGAACGCCTCTTCATCACCCGAGTGCGGCGTTGCTGTGAGCAAGATGAGGTGGCGTTCATCGTTTTTGACCAAGCGTTGCAGCAGCTCAAAGCGCAGCTGCTTGCCTGCACCACGACTAGCGCAGGTGTGGGCTTCATCCACAATGACACACTCAGGCGCGATGGCCAAGAAGTGCTCGCGGTGCCGTTCGCTTTTGATGTAATCAAGGCTGACCACCACTACGGGGTAGTGGTCAAAGAGGCTCACCCCATGCGGCAGGTCGCGCTCGATGCGCGAGGCTGACGCCGAGGTGAGCGCAACCGCTTGCAAGTTGAAACGGGTTTCAAGTTCGTTTTGCCACTGTTCAACCAGATGGGGTGGGCAAAGTACAGCGAGGCGGGCAATTTCGCCCCGATCCAGCAATTCGCGGGCAATGAGGCCAGCTTCGATGGTTTTGCCAATACCCACATCATCAGCAATAAGAAGGCGCACGGTTGTTAGGCGCAGCGCCATGAGCAATGGGACAAGTTGGTAAGCACGCGGCTCAACAGCGATATTGCCAAAGGAACGGAAGGGGCCGCCACCAGCACGCAGTTTGAGGCGCAGCGCATCACGCAGTAGAAGGGCTGCGGCGTGGTTTCCGGCTTGTTCTGCTTGTGGCCAAGGGAAGGTGGCTGGCTCGACTGGCAGAAGCTCAAGTTCGGGTATCAAGGCAATGCTGTCGCCGTCCGCGCCACCCAGCGGGCGCAGGCGCAGCAAGTGGCGCTGGGAGTCAGTTTGCACGACCCATTCACGCCCACGGGCTCGGACCAGGTTGCCAGGCATGAAGTCATGTTCAAGTTGGGTCATGGTGATTGCTATTCTTTATTTTTCTGCCACGCCAAACACATCAGGATGCGCTAGAAATTGGGCTTGCCATTGCGATGGGTCGGAGAGGCTGAGTATTTTCCAGCCTTTGTCTATTAACGAGGCGACAGTTTCTGCGCCTATGTCTTCAAGAAAGACCAGGGTTCGCGCATTTTTGTATTGGCCAGCTGCCATAGCAGCGCCTTGGTTGACGGGTATCTGTGTGGCATCAGGGTGGCGCAAGCCAGCGGCTGTGAGTGCATCAAGCCAATGCTGGATGCTGGCATCCGCTGGGTCGCTCTTGGATTGGGGCGGTGGCTCCTGTTTGGGTCTGACTTCAGCATTGGCCAGAGCCACCAAAACTTTGAGAGCGTCGGCATTACGGCGATTGATGTTTTCGTGGTCGGGTTGATTAAAGTAGGACAAGAGGCATTGGTAACACCCTGCCTCACAGATGTGATTGCCCAGCTCGTTGGTTTGCTCTAGCGCGGGCAGGTCTTCCAAGCGCCACGCCCCTTGCGGTGCATTGTGATGGAGTAGTTTGAGTGCGTTGCTGGCAACCTGCGCCAGACTGGTGGGGTCGCTGGCAATGCGGGTGAGGACACCAGCGCCACCTTCGGCAGCTTCGTAAAACATCAGGGCACGGCGTTCGTCAGCATGAGGCAAAGGCTCGGCCACAAGTTCTGATTCCTCGATCTGAAAGGTCATCTCAATGCCACGCTTGAGGACGGCTTGCAAGGTGGCCATGGCTTCAATGGAGAGAGGATGTATTGGCGCAAGAATGAGCAGGTTGCGATGGTCTTCGACAAAAGGGACGATGCGCTGGTTGGGCACTTTATCGAGTGCGCCTTCATCAGCACTATCTGCTTCTTCCGCACCAGGTTCGTCTTGCTTGCTCCAAGTGCCAGTAATGGGGTTGATGTAAAAGCCAAGTTGCTCTTTGTTTTTACGCCTGCGCCAGCCACGGTTGATGCGCCACAAGCGTGCTGCAGGTGCATAGCTTAGCTCTGCCAAGATGTCTTCGCCTTGGCGGACTTCCGCTTTGCGCTGCTGAATGACACCATCAGGCCCAGGCAAGAAACGGTAGGTGGTTTGTAGCTCGAAGCCTTGGCGCTGGCGGTCTTCATCGTTGATGGAGATGCGCTCAACTGCAATTGTTTCGACCGTTTCAATGCGGTATAGCTCGCGAACCCAGTCGTTCTCAGTGAGCGGCGCATCGCAGTTTTCACAGCAATTGACCAAGGGCTGCGCCCCATCGGCCTCACCCAAGTGGCCATAACCGCATTGGCTGCATACCAAGGAAGAAATGGTGGCGAGCTGGCTGTTGCCAGAAATATGATCAGCGGACCCCACATTGAGTTTTGCTCGAACGACCCGGTACATGCGGCCTTGGTGGTAGATCAGGCTGCGTGGGCCGAATTCGGAGAGAGCCAAGAAGCGCGGTCGGCTGACCATACTGCCTTCATCGTTCTTGCCTTTAGCAGATGTGCCTCCACGGGCAGGAATCCATGCCATGAGCGGGAGGCGGGGGAAGTTATAGCCAGGTAAAAAGCCCTGGCTGGCCAAATAGCGGTAGGTGTAGAAATCGTTGTTTTGGCTATTGCCTGTCTTCAATAGCATCGCATATTGACGGGCCGCATCGCCATAACGCCGTTGGGCGTTTTGGCGCTCATTGTGCGAGGCCGTATGGCTTTTGACAATTTGGTCGGCCATGTCCATTTGTTTGCGGGTGGCATCAAACAATGCCCGCCAGCGTTCGAGGGCCTCTGAAAACACTTGCGGCGCTCGCTCAATGACTTTCTGTACATAGTCTGGCTTGAACCAGTCACTGCCGACAAGCTCACCCTGTAGCTGTGCTATCACTCGCGCAGCACTGGCTTGAGCCCGTTGGGTAGCAGCAGGGGCATTTAAGGCATCATGGTAGGCTTGAATCAGGGGTTTATTGGGTTGCTCAAGGTCCAGCATGGGGGCAATGCTGACATCCAATGCCACATGGGCGTTAGCCAGCCACACAGCTTGTAAGTGGCTTTCGACCAACTCTCGGTTCGCCAGATCCAAGTTCGGCGCCCGAACAATACCATGCACCATTTCATTGGCATGGTGGAAAAACCATTGATCGTGGGGACTCAGTGACGCGCAATAAGTGATGACCAATGCTTGCTGCCCAGAGCGGCCAGCGCGGCCACTGCGTTGCGCGTAATTGGCAGGTGTTGGTGGGACATTCCGCAAGTACACGGTGTTCAGCGCTGAAATGTCAACGCCAAGCTCCATGGTGGGTGAGCAAAACATCACAGGCAGTCTTTCGAGCGGTGCTTCGTGTGCTGGATTTGCAGCCCAGTCCTTGCGGTCCTTGTCGGTGTAGCGGAAACGCTGCTCAAGCAACTGGCGCCGCCCTGCATCCACCTGTGCAGTATGTTCTTGTGCCTCAAAGTCGAAAAGCGGGTGGCTTTGCTGACGCAAGAGTTCAGTGATATTGAGGTAGAGATTACGGAAGAATTGGTTGGTGCGCGACTGATCCTCTTGCTGCGCTGCGTCTGGCAAGCACCAGGTCATTGCCGCAGCATTCAGACGCCAACCCACCACCTCGGAGTTGATTGGGTGTTTTTGAACATAGCCGTATAACACCGATGCTTGCAACGCCGCCTCAAGCACTTGGACCCAGTCAGGATCTTTCCAGCTTGCCACTTGGCTAGCGAAGGCTGTGTCTTTCCAGAAGGGGGCCGCTTTAATTGCACGCAGTAGCTTGGAGCGAGATCCCCCCGTAACCAAGTCTGCTCTGACTCTGCCTTTGTACTCTGGTCGCTTACCAAGAATCAGGTATTTCGCCGTCTCTAACTGCTCATCTGGGGCAAAGGCCCAGCGCTCATTCAGGTTGGCATAAGCACTGGTGCGGGCTTTATCTTGTTCAACGGGGTCAAGATAGCGCGTTTCCAAGCAGAGCCCACGGCGCATGGCATCGAATATCAGTCGGCATAGCTCGGCGCGATGTGAGGGCGCCAGCTTCATCAAGAGACTGCTGTCCTGAAACACAGCGTCCTCACTGCAAAACTCATCAAGGCTTCGGTAATGGATATCAAGTAATCCCAGCTGATCCAGATTGGGGTTGTTAAACCGCCAGCCGTGGCGCAGGTCCCGTAGTAAGCGATAGCCAATGATGTAGCGCAGCGTGCGCTGCGCCTCTTGTCGTGCCAGCCCCATGAGTTTTGGCGTTCGCAGGTATTCAGCAAGCGTGGCTTCATCTGCGCGGCCAAAGCCGAGTGCATTGAATACAGCGTCGGCCAGCAGCTCTTCACTCAACTCTCCGTTGTTGTTTTGCAAAGCACCGATAAGACCTGCCCGCAAAGTGAGCAGAAAAACGAAGTCATTAAAGTGACCCGCCTGTAGCGCAGCGTCTTGGCGATTGTCAGTAAACCCAAGCAGCTTGCGCGAGTCTGATTGGCCGCTTGCGAGTTCTGTGTCGCTGAACAGTTGGCGCAATGCAGAGAGCGTCAAAATCGTGGTAGCAGAAGATCGCCCCTCACCTGAAAGGCTGGCCAAGCGGTTGATGTCTTTACCGTGCGCTTCATGAAGCTGAGCACAAGATAGACAAAAGCGGAACTTGCCAGGGATGAACCAAAATGGCTCACCGCTGCCTTGGTGTCCTTGGGCATCAACGCTAACGCGATGGGGAACCGCCTTCTTATAGCTTTGCTTGACCTTCGGTTCGGCACGGCTGAGATCGAGCCAAGCCTCTGGCAGTTCGTCAAGGTCGCCATGAAAGGGCAGGCTTTCATGTGCAGGGCATAGAAAACCGTAATGAACCTCTTCATTGTCATCCGCCGCTATATCATCAATTTCTCTTGGGCTGTAGCTTGTGGGCGCTCGCTTTGATTGCCAAACGGGATGGTATTCTTGGCCGCAGTCTCGGCAAAAGTGCACTGAGTAAAGCTGAGCACCTTCCTCCTGACGACCAGGAGCAAAGCGCTGGGCATCAAGAGTGACATGACGAGTGCCTTGGGCTTCAAGTGTGGTGAGAACCTTGCCTGGCCCGCTGATGAACTGGTGCAACTTGAACGCAAAGGGTGGACGACCCTGTGGTGTTCTTACCTCATGTGCTGCCACTAAAAATTGCTGCAACGCCCGTCGCGCCAAGTCGATTTCGCATCCAGCATCTTGAGCCAGTTTTTCACTGGCTGCCTGAATGGTCATGGGCTTTGCACGGCGGGGGGGCTCGTTATCAGGCAGTTCAACACCCAAGTTCAGTTCAACCCAAATCGAAAGCGGATCAGCCCGAAACGACTCAAAGTCTGTCCAAGTAAATTGAGTTCGGGTCACTGCTTGAACCAGCTCAGCCTGTACCGCAGCAACATCTTTCAATGGGTCAGTCACCCGTTCAAGTGTTTCACCAATGACATCTTGCTCACTGATATTCGTGCCGAAAAGTTTGCTGGCGACCTCAGCTACGGTTTTGTTCCGATCGACCAAGCTTCCCGTGCTCGACATGGTCGCTGAGGTCCCGATACAGACAAGTTCAGTCGCTTGCAAGCGCTCTCGTAATCGGCGTACCAATAGCGCAACATCTGCCCCTTGGCGCCCTCGATAGGTGTGCAGTTCGTCAAGGATCAAGAATTCCAAACCTTGACAATGATCCACGACACGCCGATCCACTTCGTCAAAACGAGTGAGGATCAACTCCAACATCATAAAGTTGGTGAGCAAAATATCGGGCGGGTTATCTGCTATCGCATTGCGCTCGGCTTTTGATTCCTGCCCCGTGTACCGCGCCACGGTGAATGGCTGTTGCTCTGGCGGATAGCCGTATAAAAACTTGTCAAGCTCTTCGAGTTGGCTATTGGCCAAGGCATTCATTGGGTAAATGACAATCGCACGAGTCCGAGGGCTTTGCTCTTGGTCTTTGGCTTTGAGTATCCGGTCGATGACTGGAATAAAGAAAGATAGAGATTTGCCAGAGCCAGTGCCAGTTGTCACGACATAGCTTTTCTTAGCTTGTCCTTTGGCCAAAGCCTGCAGCTGGTGGGCATAGAGGTGCAGCGGCTGAGCACTTCCCTCTGCCTTACCGACTTGAAAGAGTGCTGAACAAGCGCTGTGCAGCGCCCCCTCAGCGACAAGCTGTTGTACCGACCCT
Organism: uncultured Burkholderiaceae bacterium; assembly: GCA_964544605.1. GTDB lineage: Bacteria > Pseudomonadota > Gammaproteobacteria > Burkholderiales > Burkholderiaceae_C > JAMIFN01. The sequence goes on along the minus strand of CAZJBX010000004.1, from coordinate 81,525 downwards.
TTGCGCTGATAGTTTGGGTTAATTTGTACAAGGGGCTCTGGCCAATAGCGCCCACCAGCGTACTGTCGCTCGACCTCATCCCTGAGATCTGAGGCAGAGATTCGGGCAAAGCTCCTTGAGAAAGAGCTGTACTCTCTAATCAGTTCGTCACGAAAATTGAAAATGTTAGCCACTAAGACCTCTTCTTTGTAGGCAGCCTTTTGAGCCATCATGCTACCAGCGTCAGGGTAGGTCCTTTCCTTTGAAGTCGCGTTTGTGCCAAATTTAAGCAACTCTCGGCATTCACATGCCTTGGCCAAAAAGCTTATCGCCGTCTTACTGGGTTTGTAGAGTTCCCACTTCCCAAAACACAGTCGTCGGCTTTGGCCCTGTCTGCACCGAGCTTCTCAGGCCAGTGAGCACTGCACCGACTACCACAATCTGGCTTGGCGAGGCTCAGGTCAGTCAGAAAATCAGCTGTCCTCATGGCAGGGGGTATACAACGGGGTATACAACGGGCTTTTTTGACGCAGGCAAAGAAAAAGGACTTAGCCCCTTTCGAAGCTAAGTCCTTGTGTTTTTTGGTCGGCGTGGCGGGATTCGAACTCGCGACCCCTTGCACCCCATGCAAGTGCGCTACCAGGCTGCGCTACACGCCGAGAAGCCGAAATTATAGCCCAAGTTTTTGGCGTTTCTGGCTTGGGCTGTTTTTTCTTATTGGCTGGGGGTCAGTTTAGCGAATCCACAGGCGCAGGCTGTCCCAACTGCGGCCGACAAAGCCCGCTTGCTCGACATTTTCAAGGGCTTGCAGGGGCATACGGCGGTAGGCTTGGCCTGCAATATTGATTTGCAGGGTGGCGACGGCTTGCTGCGCTTTGACGGGGGCAAAGAGGGTTTCAGGGCGGGAGATGTTGGTGGTGATTTGCCCTGCGGTGCCGACGGGGATGGCGATGACGACATCGCGCGGTAGGCCGAGTTTGAGGGTGTTTTGTTTGCCTTTCCAGATTTCCACTTCGGTGACGGCTTTGCCGCCTTCAAAGAGTTTGACGGGTTGGAAGGCGCTGTAGCCCCAGTTGAGGAGTTTTTGGCTTTCGTTGGCGCGAATGGTTTCGCTGTTGGTGCCGAGTACGACTGAGATGAGGCGGCGCGCGCCGACCGAGCGGTATTCGCGTTTGGCGGTGGCGACAAGGCAGTAGCCCGCAGCGTTGGTGTGGCCGGTTTTGAGGCCATCGACGGTGGGGTCACGGAATAGCAGGGTGTTGCGGTTGGTGTCGTTGCTGATGGGGGTGCCGGGGTAGCGGTAGGATTTGATGGCGTAGTAGCCCGTGTATTCGGGGAAGTCTTGCATCAGGCGCTGGGCGAGGATGGCGAGGTCGTAGGCGGTGGTGGTGTGGCCGTCGGCAGTGAGTCCTTCAGGGTTTTTGTAGCTGGTGTTTTTCATGCCAAGTTGTTTGGCTTTGTGGTTCATCAGTTGCACAAAGTAATCAACGCTGCCGCCCACGCCTTCGGCGAGCACGGTGGCGGCGTCGTTGCCCGATTGCACGATGAGGCCTTTGAGCAGGTCTTCAACGGGGACTTCCCAGCCTGCTTCAACGAACATGCGCGAGCCTTCCATTTTGCGGGCGCGTTCGCTGACGGTGAATTTTTGCTGGAGGCTGATGCGTTTGTTTTTCAAGGCATCAAAGACGATGTAGGCCGTCATGAGTTTGGTGAGGGAGGCGGGCTCGACGCTTTGCTCGGGGTTTTTGCTGGCCAAGATTTGGCTGCCTGCGGTGACATCGATGAGGAGGTAGGCGCGGGCTTGGATTTCAGGCGCTTTGGGCAGGGGGTAGCTGGCGGTGGGCTGGCCATCGGCAACGATGGAATGCACTTGCACGGCGGGGCTTTGCTGGGCATGGGCCAGTTGCGGGGCGAGGCCAACAAAGGCGAAGCTGCTGAGGAGGGCGATGAGTTGGGGTTTCAAAGACATGGGTCGGGCTGTAAAGGGGGTTCAGTGAAGCAAGGTGCGGGGGCATCAAGCCGCCGAGCGCAGGTGGCGCAAGACGAGTTGCTTGAGCAGGTTTTGCTGGCCGTGGAAGAAGTGGCCGCCTTTGGGCACCACCAGCAAGGGCAGATTTTGTGGCAAACACCAGGCAAAGGTGGTGTCAATGGGCACGGTATCGTCATCTTTGCCATGAATGAGCAAGGCGCGCTCATGCCAAGCGGGCGGTATGGGCTGCATGGCAAAGCGCGAGGTGGCCGTGCCCACAAATACGGTGTGGGCCAGCGGGCGCTGGATGCGGCTGGCGGCCTCACAAATGACATGGGTGCCAAAGGAGAAGCCCGCCAAGGCCAAGGGGCCAGTGGGGGCGATTTGTGCAATGATTTGCAGCAGGTCATCGGCTTCGCCACGGCCTTCGTCATATGCGCCTTCGGTTTGGCCCACGCCGCGCATATTGAAGCGGATGGCGCACCAGCCTTCTTCCACAAAGGCTTTGGCCAGGGTTTGCACCACTTTGTGGTCCATATTGCCGCCGTAGAGGGAATGCGGGTGGCAGATGATGGCCGTGCCTTTGGCGGGGCCTTCGGGTTCGTCGCGCAGGGCTTCAATGGGGCCAACCAAGCCTTGCAACTGCAAGGGCTGGCTGCTGCCGCGAATCAGGGCTTGGGTGGTGGCATCGTTGGGCATGGCTGGGGGCTCCGTTCTGGGCTTTAGCGGCCCACGCTGGGGTCGAGCATGAGGCGCTCAACGGGTTGGCCGTTTTTCAGGTGGCTTTCCACAATTTCGTCGATGTCGGCGTGGTCCACAAAGGTGTACCAAATGCCTTCAGGGTAAACGACGGCGACGGGCGCGCCCGCGCAGCGGTTGAGGCAGCCAGCGCGGTTGACGCGCACTTGGCCCTCACCCGCCAAGCCTGCGGCTTTGACGGCGGCTTTGCAGTGGTTAAAAGCAGCTTCAGCGCCGTGGTTGGCACAGCAGGCTTCGCCGCCTTCGCGCTGGTTCAGGCAGAAGAAGATGTGGTGTTCGTAATAGGCGGGTTGGGGGGCTGTCATGGGGCCGTCCTTATAAGAAGAGCATTAGACCAAGCCACGGTGGGGCTGGGGCGGCATATAACGCTCCAGCCGCGTGCCAGCAAGGACATCGTGCAGAAATTGGCGCTGCGGCAGCAGCAGGCTCAGGGCCATGTAAAACACCAGCCACAGCACAGGCAGCAAAATAGCCGCAGCCAGCCAGCCGGGGCTGCCCTGCGGGAAGCTGGCCAGCAGCGCCAGCGGCGGCAAGAACCAAGCCCAAGAGAGGGTGTAGCGCAAGGCGCAGCGGCCCAGGCTGGCGGGCTGGCCCTTGCTGCTGCGCAGGCGAATCTTCCAAGTCTTCATGGGCAGGGTTTGGCCTTTGTGCCCGAAGTAGACAAAGTAAGCACCCGCGACGAGAAAGACAAAGCCCATGCGCAGGCCACGCAGCATGAGGGCGTGGGTCGATTGCGTCAGGGCATCAAAGGCGTAGGTGGCGAACCACAAAATGCCAAAGAGCAAGATGCCCTCATACACCCAAGAGCCCATGCGGGCAGCCAAGCTGGCGGGCTGGCCATTGCCCGCCGTGGGGTCGGCTTTGGCTTTGGGCTGGGCTGAGGCAGGAGACATGGCCACGGCTTAGGCTTGGGCCGCCAGTTGCGCCAACTGGGCCTGCACTTTTTCAAGCTGGGTGCCAAAGTCAGCGACGCGGGCCTGCTCTTGCTCGATGACGGCGGGCGGCGCTTTGGCGACGAAGTTGGCGTTGCCCAGTTTGCCTTGGGCTTTGGCGATTTCGCCCTCCAAACGCTTGGCCTCTTTGCTCAGGCGGGCTGTTTCGGCGGCTTTGTCCACTTGCATAAAGAGGGCCAAACGGCTGCTGCCGACGACGGCCACAGGCGCATGGCCGCAGGCTTGTTGCCAAGCGGCTTCATCGGCAAACACCTGCACTTCGCTAAGTTTGGCCAAGGCTTGCAGCACGGCGCTTTGGCCTTGGGCAAAGGCGGCGGCCTCGCCCTCGGCCAAGATGTAAAGCGGCAGGCGGGTGGCGGGCGAGACCTGCATTTCGCCACGCAGATTGCGGCAGGCATCGACCAAGGTTTTCAGGCGCTCGAAGTCGGCTTCGGCGGCCGTGTCAAGCTGCTGGGCATCGGGCACGGGGTAGGCGGCAATGCTGATGGAGTCGGCCGTTTTTGCGCCCGCAATGGGGGCAATGGTTTGCCACAGTTCTTCGGTGACGAAGGGGATGATGGGATGCGCCAAGCGCAGGGTTTGCTCCAGCACGCGGATGAGCTGGCGGCGCGTGGCGCGTTGCTGCGCGGCGCTGCCGTTTTGAATTTGCACTTTGGCGATTTCAAGATACCAGTCGCAGTAGCTGTTCCAAATGAAGTCGTAGAGGGCGTTGGCGGTGTGGTCAAGGCGGTAGTCGGCAAAGCCTTTGGCCACCTCTTGCTTGGCGCGCTCTAGGCGGCTGGCAATCCAGCGGTCGGCGGCGCTGTAGTCCAGATCTGCGCCCTCGGCCAAGCCGCAGTCATGGCCTTCGCAGTTCATCAGCACAAAGCGGCTGGCGTTCCACAGTTTGTTGCAGAAGTTGCGGTAGCCCTCGCAGCGCTTGCTGTCAAAGTTGATGCTGCGGCCCAAGCTGGCCAGCGCCGCAAAGGTGAAGCGCAGGGCATCGGCACCATAGGCGGGAATGCCCTCGGGGAATTCCTTTTCTGTGGCTTTGCGCACTTTGGGTGCAGTTTCTGGGCGGCGCAAACCTTGGGTGCGTTTGTCCAGCAGTGGGGCCAGCTCAATGCCGTCAATCAAGTCCACGGGGTCGAGCACATTGCCCTCTGATTTGCTCATTTTCTTGCCTTGGGCATCGAGCACAAGGCCGTGGATATAGACCTTTTTAAAGGGCACACGGCCGGTGAAGTGGGTGCTCATCATGATCATGCGCGCCACCCAGAAGAAGATGATGTCGTAGCCCGTGACCAGCACGCTGCTGGGCAGGTAGAGGTCGAAATCACTCAAAGCATCGCCGCTGCTGGGTTGCTCGCCCGACCAACCCAGGGTGCTGAAGGGCACCAGGGCGGAGGAGTACCAAGTGTCGAGCACATCGGGGTCGCGGCGCAGGTTTTTGCCCGGCGCTTGGGTCTGGGCCTCGGCCTCGGTTTTGGCCACATAGACTTGGCCGTCTTCGTCATACCAAGCAGGGATTTGGTGGCCCCACCAAAGCTGGCGGCTGATGCACCAGTCTTGGATGTTGTGCATCCACTGGTTGTAGGTATTGACCCACTGCTCGGGCACAAATTGCACGCGGCCGTCTTCCACCGCCTCAATCGCTTTTTGGGCAATGGATTTGCCCGTGGCATCGCCTTCGCCGACACGGTTCATGGCCACAAACCATTGGTCGGTCAGCATGGGCTCCACAATTTGCCCCGTGCGGGTGCAAATGGGCACCATGAGCTTGTGTTTTTTGGTTTCCAGCAGCAGGCCCTGCGCTTCCAAATCGGCCAGCACGGCCTTGCGGGCCGCAAAGCGGTCAAGGCCACGGTAAGCCTCAGGCGCTTCGTCGTTGATGGCGGCATCCAAGGTGAGCACGCCTATCATGGGCAGGCCGTGGCGCTGGCCCACGGCGTAGTCATTGGGGTCGTGGGCGGGGGTGACTTTGACCACGCCGGTGCCGAAGTCTTTGTCCACATACTCATCGGCAATGATGGGAATGTTGCGCCCACACAGGGGCAGCTGCACCGTGGCCCCAATCAGGTGGCGGTAGCGCTCGTCCTCGGGGTGCACCATGACGGCCACATCGCCCAGCATGGTTTCAGGGCGGGTGGTGGCCACCACCAATTGCCCGCTGCCATCGGCCAGGGGGTAGGCAATGTGCCAGAGGCTGCCATCCCGTTCTTCATTTTCCACCTCAAGATCAGACACCGCCGATTGCAGCACGGGGTCCCAGTTCACCAAGCGCTTGCCACGGTAAATCAAGCCCTGCTGGTAGAGCTTGACAAAGGTTTCGGTGACGACTTTGGAGAGCTTGTCGTCCATGGTGAAGTATTCGCGGCTCCAGTCCACGGTATCGCCCATGCGGCGCATTTGCCCGGTGATGGTGTTGCCCGAATGCTCTTTCCACTCCCACACTTTTTTCACAAAGTCGGGGCGGCCCAAATCATGGCGGCTGATGCCCTGCTCTTGCAATTGGCGCTCCACCACAATTTGCGTGGCAATGCCAGCGTGGTCGGTGCCAGGAATCCAAGCCGTGTTGTGGCCCAACATGCGGTGGTAGCGCGTGAGGCTATCCATGATGGTTTGGTTGAAGGCATGGCCCATGTGCAGGGTGCCCGTGACATTGGGCGGCGGCAGTTGAATGCAGAAGTTTTGCCCTGCGGCGGCGGCCTCGGCGCTGGGCTGGCCTGTGCCCCTAAAGCCGGCGTGGGCGTAGTTGTTTTGCTCCCAAAACGGCCCCCAGCGACGTTCAATGGGGGCGGGTTCAAAGGCTTTGGCCAGGGCCTCAAGGCCAGCTTGGTGGGGGGTAGTCATAGCGGGTGTGCAGTCCAACAGGGCCAGCCCCGTGGCCGTGCGGCGGGCGGGTCTGGCAGTTTCAAATGATTCAAAGCGCTGCGCGAGGGCGCAAAGCCAAGGCGCAAAACCTTGGATTTTAAGCCGCTGCGCCCCTTTGCAAGGCGCTGGCTGGGCTTAGGGGTTTTTATAGCGGGCATAAGCCCACAAATACTGCTGCGGGTAGCGCCGTATCAGCGCCTCCATCCAGCCGTTGATGGTGGCGGCTGCGGCCTCGGCATCGTCGGGCAAAGCCGCTGGCGCAGGCTCCACCCACACACGGTAGCCCCGCCCCCAGCGGCGGCGCTCGCCCACGGCCAGCAGCACCGTGGCCCCTGTTTGCTGGGCCAGTTTTGCGGCCAAACTCATGGTGTAGGCTGGGCGACCAAAGAAATCGGCCCACACACCCATGCCTTCTGGCGGCACTTGGTCGGGCAGCAAACCCACGGCCTCGCCGCGCTTGAGGGCTTTGAGCATTTGCTTGACGCCACCCAAGCTGGCGGGCGCGGCGGCCATGCCAGGGCGCTGGCGGCCTGCGTCCAGCAGGGCTTGCAGCGCCGCCTTGCGTGGCGGGCGGTAGAGCACGGTGATGTTTTTGCCCGCAGCGCCGTAGTGGGCGGCATAGGCTTGCGGCGTGACTTCAAAACAGCCCAAATGCGGGGTGAGGAAAATCACGCCACGGCCTGCGGCATGGGCTGCGTCAATGTGCGCTGTGCCCAAAAACTCAGCCGCCACAGGGCGGCCCAGCCACAGGCGCGGCAATTCAAGCGCCAACTGCCCTGCCGCCCCCACTGCGCCGCGCACTTGCGCCCAGCCATAACCCGCCTGCCTTGCGTGCTCGGCAAAGCGACGGCGGTAGCGCGCGCTCAGCAGCCAAGCGAGCCAGCCGCCAAGCCAGCCCAAGCCGTGCAAAAGCCACAAAGGGCATAGGGATAGGAGACGGGCAATAGAAAACAACATGGCTTCTATAATATCGGCTTTCCATCTGATGGAGAGCCGCCGAGTTACAGAACTACTTGCAGGGCGGAAGAAGGGCAAACGGCCCCTTCGCAATACTGCTAAAGCGTTCGCCCCTAAGCCCTTGGCAACAAGACACAACACGGCTTACCTGGCAACGCAGGTCAGCCGTTTTTTTGTTTTTTGCATCAATACAAGGAGCTTTGCCCTATGGCGAAAGATTATTTGTTCACCTCTGAGTCCGTCTCAGAAGGCCACCCCGATAAGGTCGCAGACCAAATCTCAGACGCAGTTTTGGATGCGCTGCTGGCGCAAGACCCGCAGGCCCGCGTGGCCGCAGAAACCCTCACCAACACTGGCTTGGTGGTGCTGGCCGGTGAAATCAGCGCCAATGCCAATGTGGATTACATCCAAGTGGCGCGCGACACCATCCAGCGCATCGGCTACGACAACAGCGATTACGGCATCGACTACAAAGGCTGCGCCGTGATGGTGTGCTACGACAAACAGAGCAATGACATTGCCCAAGGCGTGGATGCCGCCAGCGACAACGAAAAGGCCACAGGCGCTGGCGACCAAGGCTTGATGTTTGGCTACGCCTGCAATGAAACCGACGGCCTCATGCCTGCGCCCATTTACTACGCCCACCGCCTGATGCAGCGCCAGGCTGAAATGCGCAAAGATGGCCGCCTGCCCTTTTTACGCCCCGATGCCAAGGCCCAAATCACCATGCGCTATGTCGATGGCAAGCCCCACAGCATTGCTACCGTGGTGCTCTCCACCCAGCACAGCCCCGATCAAAGCCTGAATGAGAAAACCATGAAGCCCAGCTTCAGGGAGGCCATCATTGAGGAAATCATCAAGCCTGTGCTGCCTACCGAATGGCTGCAAGACACCGACTTTTTGGTCAACCCAACGGGCCGCTTCGTCATTGGCGGCCCGCAGGGCGATTGCGGCCTGACGGGGCGCAAAATCATTGTCGATACCTACGGTGGCTCCTGCCCCCACGGCGGCGGCGCATTCAGCGGCAAAGACCCCACCAAGGTCGATCGTTCTGCCGCCTACGCCGCCCGCTATGTGGCGAAAAACATCGTCGCCGCAGGCTTGGCCGATGTGTGTCAAGTTCAGCTCGCTTACGCCATTGGCGTGGCCAAGCCCATGAACATCACCATCAACACCTACGGCACGGCCCGCATTGCTGAGGAAAAAATTGCCGAGCTGGTGAACGACAACTTTGACCTCACGCCGCTAGGCATCATCAAAATGCTGGACTTGCAGCGCCCCATCTACATCAAAACCGCCGCCTACGGCCACTTTGGCCGCGAGGAGCCTGAATTTACTTGGGAGCAAACCGACAAGCGCAAAATTCTGGCGCAGGCGCTGTAAGGCACGGCAACACCCAGCCCAAGCGAGAACCAGCCCTGCACGGGCTGGTTTTTTTCTTCCCCCAGCACACAGCAGGCACAAAAAAACCCAGCCTGAGCTGGGTTTTCTCTTGCGGGCTTGTCAAGCCAAGCCCAACACAGGGGCGTGATTTACATCATGCCGCCCATGCCACCCATGCCGCCCATATCAGGCATTGCAGGTGCATCCGCCTTGGGGGAATCAGCCACCATGCACTCGGTCGTCAGCATCAAGCTGGCCACTGAGGCGGCGTTTTGCAGGGCCGTGCGGGTCACTTTGGTGGGGTCCAAAATGCCCATTTCCAGCATATCGCCGTAAGTGTCGTTGGCGGCGTTGTAACCAAAGTTGTCTTTGCCTTCCAACACTTTGTTCACCACCACAGAGGGCTCGCCACCGGCGTTGGCGACGATTTCACGCAGGGGCGCTTCAATCGCTTTGAGCACCAGTTGAATGCCAGCGTCTTGCTCGGCATGGCCAACTTGCAGGCTGCCAACAGCTTGCTTGGCACGCAGCAGCGCCACGCCGCCGCCAGCCACAATGCCTTCTTCCACCGCAGCGCGGGTGGCGTGCAGGGCATCTTCAACGCGGGCTTTTTTCTCTTTCATTTCCACTTCAGTGGCTGCGCCAACACGAATCACAGCCACACCGCCAGCCAATTTGGCCACGCGCTCTTGCAGTTTTTCTTTATCGTAGTCAGAAGTGGCTTCTTCGATTTGAGCGCGGATTTGCTTGACGCGCGCTTCAATATCAGCGGCAGCGCCAGCGCCGTCAATCACGGTGGTGTTTTCTTTGCCGATTTCAACGCGGGCCGCAGTGCCCAGGTCTTCCAAAGTCACTTTTTCCAGGCTCATGCCAACTTCTTCAGCCACCACTTTGCCGCCCGTGAGGATGGCGATGTCTTCCAGCATGGCTTTGCGGCGGTCGCCAAAGCCAGGGGCTTTGACGGCGACGACTTTGAGGATGCCGCGAATGGTGTTGACCACCAAAGTCGCCAGCGCCTCGCCTTCCACATCTTCAGCGATGATGAGCAGAGGACGGCCAGACTTGGCCACTTGCTCCAGCGTGGGCAGCAGGTCGCGGATGTTGCTGATTTTTTGGTCGTACAGCAGCACAAAGGGGTTTTCCAAAATGGCCGCTTGCTTCTCAGGGTTGTTGATGAAGTAGGGCGAGAGGTAGCCACGGTCAAACTGCATGCCTTCAACCACATCCAGCTCGTTGTCCAGGCTCTTGCCTTCTTCCACAGTAATCACGCCTTCTTTGCCCACTTTGTCCATGGCCTCGGCAATGATGGTGCCCACGGATTCGTCAGAGTTGGCAGAAATCGTGCCGACTTGGGCGATTTCTTTGTTGGTGCTGGTGGCTTTGGATTGCTTTTGCAGTTGCTCAACCAAAGCGGCTACGGCTTTGTCGATGCCGCGCTTGAGGTCCATGGGGTTGATGCCTGCAGCCACATATTTGCTGCCTTCACGCACAATGGCTTGCGCCAGCACGGTAGCGGTGGTGGTGCCGTCACCGGCGATGTCGTTGGTTTTAGAAGCGACTTCTTTCACCAACTGCGCGCCCATGTTTTGCAAGCGGTCTTGCAGTTCGATTTCTTTGGCGACAGATACGCCGTCTTTGGTCACCACGGGGGCGCCGAAGCTGCGCTCCAGCACCACATTGCGGCCTTTGGGGCCAAGCGTGGTTTTCACTGCGTCGGCGAGGATGTTCACGCCTTCAACCATACGGGCGCGTGCATCTGCGCCAAATACAACATCTTTAGCTGCCATGTTGAGATTCCTTAAAGGTTATTGAGTTCAAGAGGGAAAAGTGGCCGATGGGGCGACTTATTCGACCACAGCAAAGAGGTCGTCTTCTTTCATGACGAGCAGTTCTTCGCCATCGACTTTGACGCTTTGGCCAGAGTATTTGCCGAACAAAACGCGGTCGCCGACTTTCACATTCATGGCCACCAGTTCGCCTTTGTCATTGGTTTTGCCGGGGCCGACGGCCAGCACTTCGCCTTGGTCGGGTTTTTCGGCGGCGTTGTCAGGGATGACGATGCCAGAGGCGGTTTTGGTTTCGTTTTCGAGGCGTTTGACAATCACGCGATCAGCAAGAGGACGCAGTTTCACTTGAAAGCTCCTAAGAATGAAAAAAAGGGAGAGAAATGCGGGCGCAGCCGCGCTTTGTTAGCACTCTGGCCCGTCGAGTGCTAATGATATGGGCTTTTTTCACGCTTTCAAGGGCCAAAGTGTGAAAATCTGCCTTTCTGTAGGGGCAAGCGGCCTCAAACCCCTGCGGCCTCGGCCTCGGTGCCAGCGGCTGCGCCTCCCGCAGCAGGCAGGCCGACCTGAGGCTGGCTGCCGCCCAATATGCCCTGCTCTTGCGGCAAGGGCTTGGGGTTGAGGATGCGGCGCACAGCTTTTTGGAAGGCGAAGATATTGGGCAATTGCACCAAGCTGCGCTCGCCCAGCTCATTCGGCCCAGCTTCCAATGTGGTGTAAACCATATTGATATCAACGACGCGGCCGCGCACACCCGTTTTGTCCAGTGCGTCCAGCACCTCAATCGTGTCGCCCAAGCGGTAGGGCCGCACGGCAAAAATCAAAAAGGTGCAAAAGAAGTTGGAGAGCACGCTCCAGGCGGCAAAAAAGGCCACCGCGCCCACGGCGGCAAAGCCAGAGAAGGCCGTCCACAGCACCATGGCGCTCACTCCCAGCATCTCAAGGCAAACCAGCACAGTCACGGCAATGATGAACCAGCGCACCAAGCCTTTGACAGGCACCACCAGCTCCAGCGGCCAGTTGTAGCGTCGCCCCGCCTGCCCAATCAAGCGGCGCAGGCCGTAATGCAGGGCAATGGCCAGCAGCACGGTGATGGCAATTTGCGTGGCAGGCACAAGCACATCCAGCCACTCAGTGGCCCAAACAGGAAAAAGTTGATGCAAGCGTGACATGCTCAGTAGCCTTTTCAATAAACGCCGATTTGCGGATCAAACTGCGCCCAAGCATCGACCCCGCCGACGATATTGGCCAAAGGCCCCACCCCTTGGCGCTGCAAAAAATAGGCCGCCTGCATACTGCGCGCGCCGTGGTGACACAGGCAGGCCAGCACGGTATGGGGCTGCTCTCGCAGTAGGCTATCGAGCTCTTGCCAGCGGTGCGGCAGCATAAACAGGGGGATGTGCAGGTGCTTGAACTGTGTGTGGTGCTGGGCATGGGCCAGCTCCAGCTCCCAGCCCTCGCGCACATCCAGCAGCAGCACTTGGCTGCCAGCGGGCAATTGCTGGGGCCACTGGGCCAGTTGGCCAGGGTGCAGTTGCAAAATCGACATGGTGCGGGGGTCGTTTACAGACTGAAGGCCGCCACAGGCGCAAAGCCCTGCAGATAGGGGGCCAAGGTATCCCAGCCTTGTTTGCAAGTGGGCTGGGCATCGCCCTCGCGTTGGTGGAGGTGGGCACGCATCATGGGCGCTTGGCCCACAATCGCCGCCAAACGGCCACCGGGTTTGAGGCGGGCCAGCCATTCGGTTGGCACTGCGCCCACTGCGCCACAGAACACAATGGCATCAAACTGGCCAGAGACCGTGCTTTGGCGCACATCGGCGGCCAACACTTGGGCGTTTTCAATTTGCGCTTGCAACAGATGGATGCGGGCAGTTTGCGCCAGCTCGCTCTCGCATTCATAGGCCGTGACTTTGGCGGCCATTTTCGCCATCAGCGCCGTCATATAGCCCGTGCCTGCGCCAATTTGCAAAACATGGTCGCTGGGCTTGAGCTGCAAATCCGCAATCAAGCGCATTTGCACTTTGGGGCTGAGGGCGGTTTGCCCCGCGCCCAAGGGCAGGTCGTCGATGTCGCTGTAGGCGCGGTGCTGCGCCTCGGCAGGCAAAAAAGCCTCGCGCGGCGTGCTCAAAAAGGCATCGGCTTGGGCTTGGCTGACGGGCATCCAGGGGCGAAATTGCTGCTCTAGGGCATAGTGGCGGGCGCGCTGGGCGTCCATTACGGCAGTCATCATGGCAAAAACTCAGGCGTGTGAACGCCAGCAATTGAAGCAAAAAGGGAAAGCGCCCATTCTACCCTTTGGCCTTGTCTGCCCAGCCGCAAGGCCAGGCTGCGCCGCAGGGCTAGAATTTGGCCTTTCGCGCCACTGCGCCCCATTTTTTCTTGGCCCTGCGCCTGCTCTATGAGTCTTTTCAAATCCGCCTCTTTGGTCTCTGGCCTGACCCTGCTCTCACGCATCACCGGCTATGGGCGCGATGTGCTGCTGGCCAGTATTTTTGGTGCCAGCGCCTTGACCGACGCCTTCCATGTGGCCTTTCGGATGCCGAATTTGCTGCGCCGCCTGTTTGCTGAAGGCGCGTTTTCGCAGGCTTTTGTGCCCACCCTGGCCGCCACCCGCGAGGCCCACGGCATTGAACGCACCCGCATCATGCTCAACCAAGTGGCCACAGTGCTGTTTTGGGTGCTGCTGTTGGTGTCTGCCGCAGGCGTATTGGCGGCGCCACTTTTGGTGCTGGCCTTGGCCAGTGGCCTGCCCGCTGATGGCCACCACGCCGCCGTGGTGATGACGCGCTGGATGATGCCCTATATCGGCTTTATCTCCTTTGTCTCGCTGGCCGCTGGGGTGCTCAATACCTGGGGCAAATTTGCCGTGCCCGCCTTCACCCCTGTGCTGCTGAATGTGTGCATGATTGCCGCCATGTGGTGGGGCGCGCCTTATTTGCAGGGCATGGGCATAGAGCCGATTTACGCCTTGGCCATCGGCGTGATGGCGGGCGGCGTGGCGCAACTGAGTATGCAACTGTGGGCGCTGTGGCACATTGGCATGTTGCCCCGCATTGCGCTGAGTCCCAAGCGTATTTGGGCGGCATGGCGGCATGAGGACACGCAGCGCATTTTGGGCCTGATGCTGCCCGCCGTGCTGGGCGTGAGCGTGGCGCAAATCTCTTTGCTCATCAACACCCAAATCGCATCCTATTTGCCCGCCGGCTCGGTCAGTTGGCTCAGCTATTCCGACCGCCTCATGGAATTCCCCACCGCCTTACTGGGCGTGGCCTTGGGCGTGGTGCTCATGCCCAAGCTGGCCGCCGCCCGTGGCGCGGGCGATACGCAGGCTTATTCCAGCATGATTGACTGGGGCCTGCGCTTGGTGCTGCTGTTTGCCCTGCCCTGCGCTGCGGCGCTGCTGCTGTTTGGCGCGCCGCTGGTGGAAACCTTGTTCCACTACGGCAAATTCAGCGCCAACGATGTGGCCCAAGTCACGCGCTCGCTCATGGGCTATGGCATTGGCCTGCTGGGTTTGGTCGCCATCAAGGTGCTGGCCCCCGCCTACTTTGCCCAAGGCGATATGAAAACCCCCGTCAAAATCGCCGTGGTGGTCTTGATTTTTACGCAGTGCCTGAATGTGCTGCTGGTGCCGCTGTGGCAGCACGCCGCCCTCACCCTCACCATCAGCCTGGGCGCTTTGCTCAACGCCAGTTGGCTGCTGCTGGGCCTGATTCGCCGTGGCAGCTACCGCCCCGAGCCAGGCTGGGCCAAAACCGCGCTGCAAATTGTGCTGGCCACCGCCGTGCTCAGTGGCCTGCTGTGGTGGGTGCAGCAGCACCTCAATTGGGCCGAATTCAACGCCTTATGGCGTTTAACTTCCTTGCTCGGCGTGATTGCGGCCGTGGCCGTGGCCTACTTTGCCACCTTGCTGCTGCTGGGCTTTCCCATCAAGCGCCTGCTGCGGCGTTGAGGCTGCGTACTTTGCAGCCATGAAAAAACGCCCTCTGCGGGGCGTTCTTCTGCGGGCGTAAGGGCTTGAGAAACCCGCTTTAAAACGGCATTTTGAAGCCGCTGGGCAGGTTCATATTGGGCACGCCGATTTGCTTCATGCGGCTGTCGTTGAGCTCTTCCACCTTTTTGGCGGCATCGTTGAAGGCGGTGGCAATCAGGTCTTCAAGCATGTCTTTGTCTTCAGGCACGATGAGGCTGTCGTCAATTTCAACACGGCGCACTTGGTGTTTGCCAGTGATGGTGACTTTGACCGCGCCTGAGCCAGCTTCGCCTGTGACTTCCATTTGCGCCAGTTCGTCTTGCGCTTTTTTCATATTGTCTTGCATGGCCTGCGCTTGCTTCATGAGGCCAGCGAGTTGATTTTTATTGAACATGGTGTTTCCTAAAGGGCTGTGTGAGGGGGGCAAAAAGTGGGCGTATTTTAGGCTGAAGTGGCTGCCGAGCTGGGGGTGAGCCGCTTTAAGCGCTGGCCGCAGGCCGTGGCTGCACGCTGCCTGCGATGATTTTGCCGCCCCATTCTTGCTGCAAGTGCTGCACCAAGGGCAGGGCCGCAAATTCGGCCTCCGCTTGCTGCTGCAAGGCGTTGGCGGCGGCGCTTTGGCGCTGGCTGTGGCTGCCTTGCACCGCGCCCAGCTCCAGCCGCAGGCGCATGGGCTGGCCCAGCTCGGCCAAGGCTGCTTCAAGGCGCTCGCGCAGTTGCTCGCTTTGCAAGGTGCTGCGTTCGATTTTGAGGCGACACCAGTCGGCGCTGAGTTCAAGGCATTCGGATTGCACGGCCAGCTCGCGTGTGAGGGCTTGCAGCAAGTCGGCGTCCAGCAGTTGCTGCACCAGCTCCAGCCAGCGGGCGTGGGCGGCGGGGTCGCCGGGGGCATCGCGGGCTTGGTCTAGGCGGGCCGAGCCTTCGCCCATGTCGCGCACGGGCAGGCGCAGGGCGGCGGGTTGGGCTTGGGCCTCAGCTTCTGTCCCTGCATCTGCTTGGGCCGCAGCTTCTGGCAGGGCGGCGGCGGCAGGCTGGGCCTGAGTTTGGGCTTCAGGTTTTGCTTCTGGCTTCGGCTCTGGCTGCGATTCTGGCTCAGCAGGCGCTGGGGCTGTCGGCTCAGCTTCCGCAGCAGGTGTGGCAGCGGGCGCAGGGGCCACAGGCACAGGGGCGGGAATCGGCGCAGCAGGCGCTGGGCTTATTTCAGGCGTTTTTTTTTCAGCCTCGGCCACTGGGCTTGGGGTGGGAAGGGGGCCAGTTTGCGGCCTAAAGCCATCGGGTTTGAAGGCGAACAGGCGCAGCAAGCTCATGCACAGGCCGGCGTATTCGTCTGGGGCCAAGCCCAGCTCGGCACGGCCATGGATGACCAAGCTGTAGAGCAATTGCGTTTCATCGGGCGGCAGGGCGGCGGCCAAGGCCGCTATGCGGGCTTCGTCGCTGTCCAAATCGGGCGGGGTTTGCCCCAGCGCCTGATAAACGGCCATTTTTTGCAGCACGCTGGCCATGTCTTCTAGGGCGTGAGCGGCCGATAGGCCATCGCGCCGCAGGGCATCCACGGTGGCCACCACCACTTGCCCATTGCCGTGGGCCAAAGCCTCAATCAGCTCATAGATGTAGCTGCTATCGACCGCACCCAGCATTTGGCGCACGCCTGTTTCGCTCAAATCACCGGCAGAAAAGGCCAAGGCTTGGTCGGTCAGGCTCAGGGCATCACGCATAGAGCCTTGCGCCGCTTTGCCCAGCAGTTTGAGTGCGCCAGCCTCGGCCTGCACGCCCTCTTGCGTGAGCACGGTGTGCAAATGCTCTTGCACGGTTTCAGGCGCAATGGGGCGCAGATTGAATTGCAGGCAGCGGCTGAGCACCGTGACGGGGACTTTGTGCGGGTCAGTCGTGGCGAGTACAAAGGTGAGGTATTCGGGCGGCTCTTCCAGCGTTTTGAGCATGGCGTTAAAGGCATGGCCCGAGAGCATGTGCACCTCGTCAATCATGAAGACTTTGAAGCGCCCTTCAACGGGTTTATAGACCGCCTGCTCCAGCAGGGCTTGCATTTCGGCCACGCTGCGGTTGCTGGCCGCGTCCAGCTCGGTGTAGTCCACAAAGCGCCCCGCATCAATGGCGCGGCAGGGTTCGCACTGGCCGCAGGGCTGGGGCGTGATGTCGCCTTGGCCATCAGGGCCAACGCAGTTGAGCGATTTGGCCAGAATGCGCGAGACCGTGGTTTTGCCCACGCCGCGTGTGCCCGTAAAGAGGTAGGCGTGGTGCAGGCGGCGGCTCTCTAGCGCATTGCTGAGGGCACGCACCACGGTGTCTTGGCCCACCATTTCAAGAAAGCTTTTGGGGCGGTATTTGCGGGCGAGAACGAGTGATGCAGACATAGGCGCTTAGTGTAAGGCGCTTATTGCACGCTGTCGGCCAGGGCTTGGGCGTGGCGCTGGGCTTGCTCGGCGTCTTGTGCTTCCACCATGATGCGCAGCAGCGGCTCGGTGCCGCTGGCGCGAATGAGCACACGCCCTGTTTGCCCCAAGGCGGCTTCCACCTCGGCTTTTTTGGCCAGCAGTTGTGTGTTGGCCTCCCACGGCGGGGTGTCGGGGTAAAGGCGCACATTGATCATGGTTTGCGGGAATAAGGTCAGACCTTGCAGCAAATCGGCCAAACTCTGCCCACTGCGGCGCACGGCTTGCAGCACTTGCAGCGCGGCAATGGTGCCGTCGCCAGTAGAGTGCTGATCCAGCGCCAGCAGGTGGCCCGAGCTCTCGCCGCCCAGCAACCAGCCCTCGGCCTGCATTTGCTCCAGCACATAGCGGTCGCCCACTTGGGCCCGAATCAGGCGCATACCGCGCTCGGCCAAGGCCAGCTCTACAGCCATATTCGTCATCAGCGTGCCGACCACGCCAGGCACAGCTTGGCCTTGATTGATGCGATCGAGGGCCATGGCGTAGAGCAGCTCATCGCCATTGAACAAACGCCCCGTGGCATCTACCAATTGCAGGCGATCGGCATCGCCATCCAAGGCCACGCCGTAATCGGCCTTATTGGCCAGCACGGCTTTGAGCAAGGCATCGGGTGCAGTCGCGCCCACGCCGTCGTTGATGTTGAGGCCATTGGGCTTGTTGCCGATTTCAATCACATCCGCGCCCAGCTCATGGAACACCCGTGGCGCTGTTTGGTAGGCCGCGCCGTGGGCCGAGTCCACCACCATGCGCAAGCCTTTGAGATCCAGCTCGTTGGCAAAAGTGGATTTGCAAAATTCAATGTAGCGGCCCGCCGCATCATCCATGCGCATGGCCTTGCCCAAGGCGGCTGAAGGCACGCAGTGCAGCGCCCCAGCCAGCTCGGCCTCCACCGCCAGTTCCCATTCATCGCTGAGCTTATTGCCCACGGCATTGAAGAATTTGATGCCGTTGTCGTCATAGGGGTTGTGGCTGGCGCTGATGACCACGCCCAAATCGGCCCGCATGGCGCGGGTCAAATAGGCCACAGCAGGCGTTGGAATGGGGCCAAGCAGCACCACATCAATGCCCGCCGCGCTAAAGCCGCTTTCCATGGCGCTTTCAAGCAAATAGCCAGAGATGCGCGTGTCCTTGCCAATCAGCACCCGCAGGCGCTCGCCATCTTCCGCCTGCCCCGCTTGCAACACACGGCCAACGGCATTGGCCAGGCGCAGCGCAAAATCAGGGGTAATGGGCGACTGACCGACCTTGCCACGAATGCCGTCAGTGCCGAAGTATTGGCGTTTTTGAGCCATAAAGCAGTCCTTTGATGCGGGATGTGAGTGGCGCTTGCCCTGCACTTTTAAAAACAAAGCGCCATTATGCCGCCAGCTCTGGCCTCAATGGGCTTGGGCCACGGCCTGCCACACTTGCAAGGCCGTGCGCGTGGCGGCCACATCATGCACACGCAAAATGTGTGCGCCCTGCTGGGCGCTGAGCACCGCCACCACGGCGCTGGGCAGCAGGCGTTCCTCCACGGGCAGCCCAGTCACAGCCCCCAGCGATGATTTGCGCGACCAGCCCATCAGCAGCGGCAGGCCCAAACCTTGCAGGGCCGACAAATGCGCCGTCAGCTCAAAATTTTGTGCCACGGTTTTGCCAAAACAAATGCCCACATCCAAGCAAAGCCGAGGCACAGCGCCGCCCTGCAAAGCCGCCAAAGCCTGCAAACGCCGCACAAAAAAATCATGCACCTGCGGCATGGCTTGGCCCTGCATGGGCGCTATTTGCATGTCTTGCGGCTGGCGGTGCATGTGCATCAGCACCGCACCCGCCTGCGGGTATTGGGCCAGTACTTGGGCCGCCCCATCTTGGCGCAAAGCCCATACATCGTTGATGATGTCTGCACCCCAATCGAGCACAGCCTGCATCACGGCGGGCTTATAGGTATCCACCGACACCGCCACCCCCATGCCGACGGCCGCCTGCACCACAGGCCGCAGGCGGGCCAGCTCATCGGCCAGCGGCAGAGGCTGGGCACCGGGGCGGGTGCTCTCTGCGCCTATATCCAAAATCGCCGCGCCCTCTTGCACCAGCTTTTCACACTGCGCTATGGCCGCTGTGCTGCTACTGAACTGCCCACCATCGGAGAAAGAGTCGGGCGTGCAATTGACAATGCCCATGATGAGAGGCTGGGCCAAACTCAGGGTAAAACGCCCTGCCTGCCACTGCGCCAACGGGTGGGCCGTGCGGTTTGGGCCGAGAGGGGCAGGAGGGGATACAGACGGACTCACCATGCGATTACTTCACTTTGCTATTGAGCAGGCGCTCATACAAGGCATCTAAACTGGGCGCAGCCTCGGCGAAATCCAAAGCCACTAATTTATTGCGGCCACTGCCACCACTGAGCAACTCGGCCGCCACCGCGCCTGAAGCCTGCTGCAACCAACGCAACAAAGCGCGATTGGCCGCACCGTCTTCAGGCACAGCCGCCACCCGTATCTTCAGCGCCTGCCCATACCAACCCTGCAATTGCGTGCGCGCCGCTCCCGGCGAAGCCCGCACCGCAAAGCTCAGGCGCAGCGCAGATGCCGAAGAAGAAGGGGTGTTTGAGGCAGACATAGACAGGCGGATTTTGGCGGCAAGGGCAGTTCGGTATAGAATAAGCGGTTTCGTTCAACCCGATTTTTATTCGACCGCTAAGGATACCGCACCATGGGTAACAAAATTGTCACCGAAGCCGACCGCAAGCGCACCGCAGCGCCTCCTGTCAGCCCCAACTTCAACCCCTTCAAACAAAGCGTGGGCCAAACCATCAGCCGCAACCGTGGCGTGAACACCCGTGGCAAAAAGAACCCTGGCAAACGCCCCCACCAAGGTTGATTGACCCGTTTCTGCTCGGGCGCAGCAAAGCCCCCAAGCAGACACAAAAAAACCCGCTTCAAAGAAGCGGGTTTTTTATTGCGCAGAATAAAAAGCCAGTGCCGCAGCACTGGCCTTGGACTTACTCAGCAGCAGGCTCAGCGGCTGCCGCCTCATCCTTCTTCGGCGCTTGAGACTTGCCGCCACCCGCCTTTTTGCGGTTGGGTGCCAGCATCATCACCATTTGACGGCCTTCCAGCTTGGGCATGGACTCCACCACAACGGTATCGGCCAAATCGCTCTTGATGCGTTCGAGCTGCTCCATACCCAGCTCTTGGTGGGCCATTTCACGGCCACGGAAGCGCAAGGTCACTTTCACCTTGTCGCCGTCATCCAAAAAGCGGCGGATGTTGCGCATTTTGACTTCATAGTCACCCACATCGGTACCAGGGCGCAGTTTGACCTCTTTGACCTCAATGACCTTTTGCTTGGCCTTGGTCTCTTGCTCGCGCTTTTGCTCTTGATATTTAAACTTGCCGTAGTCAATCAAGCGGCACACGGGCGGATTCGCCGTGGGGGAAATCTCCACCAAATCCACATCCATATCACCGGCCATGCGCAAAGCATCAGCCAAACTCATGACCCCCATCGGCTCATTCGTGGGGCCTGAAACACGCACCTCTGGGGCAGTGATTTCTCGGTTCAGACGATGCTTGCGCGCCTCGCGATGGTAGCGCGAAGGCCGTGGCGGACGCGGTGGACGAGGCGTGCTAGGGGTGTAAGCTCTGGTAACGATGGTAGTTTCCTTCAAATAAATATAAAAAAGCCGCTGCGAGGGCAAGCGGCTTGGCGTTCAAAAACTCAAGACTTATTGGCGATATCAGCACGAATGCGTTGAACCAGCTCCTCGACTGTCAAAACCCCTAAATCCTGATTGCCGCGCGCGCGCACTGCGACAGATGATGCCGCCTTCTCTTTGTCCCCCACAAGCAAAATGTAAGGAATTTTCTGCATGGCGTGCTCGCGTATTTTATAAGTGATTTTGTCCTTGCGCAAATCCGTCTGCACGCGAATGCCTTGGCTGTAGAGCAAATCGGCCACTTCTTTGGCGTAATCGGCTTGGTCATCGGTGATATTGCAAATGACGGCCTGCACAGGCGAGAGCCAAGTGGGCAGTGCGCACGCATATTGCTCAATCAAAATGCCAATAAAGCGTTCGAGCGAGCCGACAATGGCGCGGTGCAGCATGACAGGGCGGTGGCGGTTGCCATCATCGCCCACATACTCGGCATCCAAGCGCTCAGGCATAGAGAAGTCCACCTGAATCGTGCCGCACTGCCATTCACGGCCCAAGGCATCTTTCAAGGTGTACTCAATTTTGGGGCCGTAAAAAGCGCCTTCACCGGGCGACAAAATATAAGCACAGCCCGAAGCCTCAAGGCTGCTGATGAGGGCCGCCTCCGCCTTGTCCCAGATTTCATCTGAGCCGATGCGTGCCTCAGGGCGAGTCGCGACTTTGTACACAATTTCAGTGAAACCAAAATCGGCATAGACTTTTTGCAGCAACTGAGTAAAGGCCAAGACCTCGGGTTGAATCTGGTCTTCCGTGCAGAACACATGGCCATCATCTTGCGTGAAGGCGCGCACGCGCATGATGCCGTGCAAGCCGCCTGTGGGCTCATTGCGGTGGCATTGGCCAAACTCGCCATAGCGCAGGGGCAGGTCGCGGTAGCTCTTGATGCCCTGCTTGAAAATCATGATGTGACCGGGGCAGTTCATGGGCTTGAGGGCGTAGTCGCGCTTTTCGCTCTCAGTGATGAACATGTTCTCGCGGTATTTGTCCCAGTGGCCGGTTTTTTCCCACAGGGTTTTGTCCAGAATTTGCGGCGCTTTGACCTCTTGATAGCCATTGTCGCGGTACACGCCGCGCATGTATTGCTCCACGGCCTGCCACAGTGTCCAGCCTTTCGGGTGCCAAAAAACCGTGCCGGGCGAGTGCTCATCAATGTGGAACAAATCAAGCTCGCGGCCCAGTTTGCGGTGATCGCGCTTTTCCGCTTCTTCTAGGCGGTGCAAATATTGTTTCAGCTCATCTTTGCTGGCCCAAGCCGTGCCGTAGATGCGTTGCAGCATCTCATTGCGGTGGTCGCCACGCCAGTAAGCGCCCGCCACCTTCATCAGTTTAAAGTGCTTGAGCTTGCCATTGCTGGGCACATGGGGGCCACGGCAGAGGTCTTCAAAACCACCGCCTCGGTAGAGGCTGACATCTTCACCCGCTGGAATACTGGCAATCAGCTCGGCCTTATAGGCCTCGCCCATGTCTTTGAAATAGGCCACGGCCTCATCACGAGGCAACACACGGCGCTGCACCACTTCGTCTTTGGCGGCCAACTCTTGCATCTTTTTCTCGATGGCGGCCAAGTCATCAGGCGTGAAAGGGCGTTTGTAAGCGAAGTCGTAATAGAAGCCGTCTTCAATCACAGGGCCAATGGTCACTTGGGCCTCGGGGTAGAGTTCTTTCACCGCATAGGCCAGCAAATGCGCTGTGGAGTGGCGGATGACCTCCAAGCCTTCGGCATCTTTGGCCGTCAGAATTTGCAATTGGGCATCGCCCTCAATGCGGTAGCTGGTGTCCACCGTTTTGCTGCCCTCACCCAAGGTCACCACACCCGCCAAAGCATTTTTAGCAAGACCAGGGGAAATGTCGTGCGCAACATCGTACACAGTGGGCGCAGCTTCAAACTGACGCACCGAGCCGTCGGGCAAAGTAATGGCAACCATAGCAAGCAGTAAGTTAAATGTCGAAGGAAACCTTCAATTGTAAAAGAGCCCAAGACCCAAGGGTTTTCAGGCACAAAAAAAGCCCCGAAAACGGGGCTTTGCGATGGAATCGCGAAGGCTGATTACTGGCCCAGAGCAGCAGCAGCAGAGTCAGCAGCTTCTGTCAGAGTTTCAGTAGCAGCGTCAGCAGCGCCTTCCAGGGCATCAGTCAAAGCGCCAGCAGCACCTTCAACGGCTTCAGCAGCAGCTTCACCAGCGTCAGTTGCAGCGTCAACAGCACCTTCGGTGGCTTCAACAGCAGACTCAGTCACTTCTTCAGTCGCTTCAGTCACATCTTCAACCGCTTGTTCAACGGCAGCAGGTGCTTCAACTTCAGCAACTTCTTGCTTGCCGCAAGCGGCAAGAGACAGGGCAGCAACAACGGCAGCAAAAACGAAAGTCTTTTGCATTTTTCTTTCCTCTAGAGTTTAAAAAGTAAAACAGTAAACTTTTCCTAGGCTTGGCGTGACAGTCCTGTTTACCAAAGGCCTGACATGCTGCATAGTGAAGTTGCCGCAGTGCAGCAAATCCAAAACGGCTATTTTAACCACTTTTTCCTTTATGGGGAAAAACAGAGCGACTTCACTGCCCAGACTGTGCAGCATTTCTCAGTGCGCGGCTGGCTGCAACATCCCAAGCGCCGTCGAGCACATTGCCGCCAGAGATGACGCGCAGCTTGCCTTGGGCCAACAAAGCCTCTAACGAGTGGCCACTCATGGAGTGCGCAGTACCTGAGCCGGTGACAAAAACAAACATGGTTTTCTTCGGGCTTTGCCAAGACAACTGGGCACGCGTCCATTGCCCTTTGATTTTGAGTTCAACCCAAGAGCCCAGATCGATGCGCAACACCTCTGCGGGCGAAGGGTTTTCTTGCCCTGTCTCAGCCGCCTCACCCATAGGCGCAGCACGGCTGCTCACTTGCAGCTTTTGCTCTTGGCGCTCAATGTCAATAAAGGCGCTGGGGCTGGCCCCGCTATTGCCTTCCATGGTCATGGAGTCACCCCAAGAACCAAAGAAGCTGGGATCAATTTCACCTTCGGCCTGCAAAGATGGGCGAGAAGTCTCCCACTGGCTGATTGGACTGCTGTGCTCAAAAACGGGGCGATAGAGGTGCTCCTGCTGCTTGGGCTGGCGCTCACCAAGAGCTTTTTCGTGCAGTTGTAAAAGTGCATCAAACAACACCCCCAGGCGCTCAGTCGGGTAGTCAATCGACTTGGCCCCGAGGCGCAGCTTAGACAGCAGGCCAGGAATCAAATTGACCAAGCGCTGGCGGTCTTTTTGCGCCAAACTCGGTTGCACACTCCAGAGCAAATCCCCCACCAAGGCCAGATAGCCTTGGGGATCGCCACCTTGCTTGCCTGTGCCCACAATGGACTTGGCCACCACTTGGCTCCAAACGCCAGTCACAAAGCCGCGCACCACATCGGGCACATCAATACCCTCTAGCAAATCGTGGAACTCGCTGGCCAAGCGCTGCGCCTCCACATTGCGTTGCTCTGCCAACAGCAAGGCTTTGGCAGCAGCAGCCTGTTGCGCCATCGCAACAGCATCAGCGCGTTCCCACACCTCAAGCAAATCCCGCAGGGCCAGCTCATACACCGCTGTCAGCTCGCTTTTATCCGTCAGATAGAGGTGCTCGCGCACAATCACCCCCACAGATTCTTGAATCGAACGGTAGTAGGGCGCAAAACCCTCCTCAGTCTCATGCGAGAAGCCCAAGGCGCGATCCGTAAGCTGACTCAAATACTGGCGGGCGGCATGGTGCTCATCGGCGAAAAAGCGCACATCGTTCTCCGCCACATCCAGCAAAGAAGGCTCCAAAGCGCGCAACAAAGCACGCACCTTGGGCAATAAGCGCTCATCTTGCATGAGCTGATCCAGCATCACACGGGTAACCTCTGAGCCCAAAAGCTTGCCTATATTTCCGCCGCCCTTGAGGGCCGCACGCGCTTGCTCTTGGCGCTGGGCCAAGGCTGCGGGGTCGTCTTGGGCTTGGCGGTCAAGGTGGGCAACCATCGAATCCAACATGTCGCCGTCCTCAATGGCCTTTAAAGAAAAAGGCACGGTGTGCAAAAAACCCGAGCCGCGTTTGCCCAAAGAATCTGAGGGCAATTGCTCATTGCTCTGCCCCGTCAACATACGCCGCACTTTGTCCAAAGTCAGCATGGTTTTGGCCACCGCAGTGCTCACGATACCCGCGCTTTGCGCCCCCGCTGAACCCGTATCCAGATTGGGCAATGGGCCAGCAGGCTCAATGCCGTGCATCAGCAGCCAATCAATGACTTTGCGGTAGAGCTTGTCGAGCGCCACACCCAAGCGCCCCGCAGCGGGCGTGATCAATTGGGCCCGAATGGCGTCATCGCTGATGCGCTCTTTGATCGCATCGCGCATGGCATGCACAAAAATCGCAGGGCGCAGCGGGTTGATTTGTGGCTGCACCGTAATCCAGCCCAGTAAGCCACTGATAAGGGCATCGAGCTGCGGCAGCGATTTCTCCACCGCCATGCCCAGCTCTTGCTCGGCTTGCGCCAGCTCAATGCTGTCATCCAGGCTGCCTTCATCAAACAAACGCAACTCATGCAGGCTATTGACCTTTTGCACTTGGCCCGCAGAGCCCAAACCCGCATACAGCAGCACCCGCAGGCGCTCGCTGAAGGTTTCTGCCGCCAGCTCACGCTGCCGCGCCAAAGTCTGCACCGCTGCGGTCAATACGGGGCTTTGGCCAATTTGTGCAGACACCGCACTACCGCCGCGCTCAACGCCGCCTTGCAAGCCGTCAATCACGGCATACATCAGTTGTTCGCTATTGGCGAGAACGGCCTCAATGCACGAAGCAATGGTTGGCTTCCTACCGCTGCCCAAAACTGCCGTTTTTTTTGCGTTCATAGGGGTCTGTCACATTCAAAAATCACGCCTACAGGATGACAACCCGTAGGGCGACAAAGTTGTATTTTTCAGCTTTTGTGCGCAAGTGGTGCAGCCTTTGAGGCCAAATTGGCCCGTTTGCACTGCCACCTTACACCGCATACAAGACGCGAGTTTAGAGCACAAGCTGCCCAAACCAAGCGGCAAAATCGCCAAGCTTGCCAACTTTTGTGCAATCTCTTTCAAAACCCCAGCATATGCACACTTTGCCGCACCCGGATCAAGGGCCCAAGGTTTTCCCTGGCTCGCTTTGGCATTCGCCAGAAAAAGGCCGATAATGTTTGACTTGTGCCTGAAGTGGAGCGAGCTGGGCTTGAAAGCCCTTGGCCTGCTTTCTTTTTCGGCGCACTCAGCAGTTGCCCTTGCGGTTCAGCCGCCGGTGGCAGCAGGTTCACCACCAACTAATGCGCCTTACAGGGGCGCGGAGGCCGCACAACATGTCTTCCACCTACCAACAATACGGCAGTGGCAGCTATCTCTATGGGGGCAATGCGCCCTATATTGAAGAGATGTATGAGAGCTATTTGCTCGACCCCAACAGCGTTCCCGAGCACTGGCGTCAACACTTTGACAGCGTGCAGCACCAGCCCGACAGCCACGGCGGACATGGCCGAGACATCCCTCACCTGCCCATAGTGCAAGCCTTTGCCGAGCGCGCCCGCGCTGGCCTGAGCCAAGTTGTTAGCGCCAATGCCGATGGCAGCGCCATGGGCAAAAAACGCACTGCCGTGCAACAGTTGGTGGCCGCCTACCGCAATGTCGGCGTGCGCTGGGCCAATGTCGATCCCCTCAACCTCACCGAGCGGGAAAACATCCCTGACCTCGACCCCGCTTTCTACGGCTTCAGCGATGCCGATATGGAAACCGTCTTCGATGTCAGCAATACCTATTTCGGCAAAGGGCAGATGAGCTTGCGCGATTTGCTCAATGCCTTGCGCGAAACCTATTGCGGCAATATCGGCGCTGAGTTCATGTACGCCAGCAGCCAAGAAGAAAAGCGCTGGTGGCAAAACCAGCTCGAATCCATCCGCGCCAAAGCCAGCCTGAGCAGCGACGAGAAGAAAAATGTGCTCAAGCAACTGACCGCAGCCGAAGGTTTGGAGCGCTATTTGCACACCAAATATGTCGGCCAAAAGCGCTTTTCGCTTGAAGGCGGCGAGAGCTTCATCGTCTCGATGGAAGACCTCATCCAGCGCGCTGGTGCGGCTGGCGTGCAAGAGGTTGTCATTGGCATGGCCCACCGTGGCCGCTTGAATGTGCTGGTCAATATTCTGGGCAAGCTGCCCAAAGACCTGTTTGCTGAGTTCGAAAACAATGCGCCCGAAGACCTGCCCGCAGGCGATGTGAAATACCACCAAGGCTTCAGCTCCGATGTCACCACCCCTGGCGGCCCCGTGCACCTGACCCTGGCCTTCAACCCCTCCCACCTTGAAATCGTCAACCCCGTGGTCGCTGGCTCTGTGCGCTCGCGCATGGACCGCCGTGGCGACAAAATCGGCGATCAAGTGCTGCCCGTGCTGGTGCATGGCGATGCCGCCTTTGCCGGCCAAGGCGTGGTGATGGAAACCCTGGCCCTGTCGCAGACCCGTGGCTATTACACGGGCGGCACGGTGCACATCGTCATCAACAACCAAATCGGCTTTACCACTTCTGACCCGCGCGACACCCGCTCCACCTTGTATTGCACCGATGTCGTCAAAATGATTGACGCGCCTGTGCTGCATGTGAACGGCGACGACCCCGAGGCCGTGGTGCAAGCCACCCGCTTGGCATTGGCCTACCGCCAAGCCTTCAAAAAAGATGTGGTGGTGGACATTGTTTGCTTCCGCAAACTCGGCCACAACGAGCAAGACACCCCGGCCCTGACGCAGCCGCTGATGTACAAAAAAATCGGCAAACACGAAGGCACGCGCAAGCTCTACGCCGACAAACTCGCCGCCCAAGGTTTGGGCGAAACCATCGGCCCCGATATGGTCAAAGCCTATCGCGCCGCGCTGGATGCGGGCCAGCACATGGAAGAAATCACCCTCTCCAACTTCAAAAACAAATACGCTGTCGATTGGACTCCCTTCCTGCAAACGGCCTGGACCGATGCCTGCGACACCTCTTTGCCCCTGAGCGAGTGGAAGCGCTTGGCCGAGCGCATCACCACCTTCCCCGATAGCGTCACCCCCCACGCCTTGGTGAAAAAGGTGTATGCCGACCGCGCCAGCATGGGCCGTGGCGATATGCCCGTCGATTGGGGCATGGGCGAGCACATGGCCTTTGCCTCACTGCTGGCGGCGGGCTTTCCCGTGCGTCTCTCAGGCGAAGACTGCGGCCGTGGCACCTTCACCCACCGCCACGCCGTGGTGCACGACCAAAACCGCGAGAAATGGAACGAAGGCACTTACATCCCGCTGGAGCATGTCTCTGACAAACAGGCCGAGTTCACCGTCATCGACTCCCTGCTGTCTGAGGAAGCTGTGCTCGGCTTTGAATACGGCTACGCCTCCAACGACCCCGATTCCTTGGTGATTTGGGAAGCCCAATTCGGCGACTTCGTCAACGGCGCGCAAGTGGTGATTGACCAATTCATCGCCAGCGGCGAAGTCAAATGGGGCCGCTTGAACGGCATCACCCTCATGCTGCCCCACGGCTATGAAGGCCAAGGCCCCGAGCACAGCTCGGCCCGCTTAGAGCGCTTCATGCAATTGGCCGCTGACACCAATATGCAAGTGGTGCAACCCACCACCGCCAGCCAAATCTTCCATTTGCTGCGCCGCCAAATGCTGCGCTCGCTGCGCAAGCCGCTCATCATCATGACGCCCAAATCGCTGCTGCGTAACAAAGACGCCACCAGCCCCTTGAGCGAATTCACCAAAGGCAGCTTCCAAACCGTCATCCCTGAGTCGCACGACATCAAGCCCGCAGGCGTGAAACGCATCATCATCTGCTCTGGCAAGGTCTATTACGACTTGGTGAAAAAGCGCGAAGAACTCGGCCGCGACGACACCGCCATCGTGCGTGTGGAGCAGCTCTACCCCTTCCCGCACAAAGCCTTTGCCGCCATCATCAAAAAATACCCCAAAGCCACCGATTTGGTCTGGTGCCAAGACGAGCCGCAAAACCAAGGTGCGTGGTTCTTTGTGCAGCACTACATCCGCGAGAACATGCTCGATGGCCAAAAGCTCGGCTACGCCGGCCGTGCCGCCAGCGCCTCGCCCGCTGTGGGCTACGCGCACTTGCACCAAAGCCAGCAAAAAGCCCTGCTTGATGCCGCCTTTGCCAAACTCAAAGGCACTTTGCTCTCCAAATAATCGCCCCCTCAATTCCCAGAAAGTCCCACCATGTCTATCGTTGAAATCAAAGTCCCCCAACTCTCTGAATCCATCGCTGAGGCCACCCTGCTGGAGTGGAAAAAACAAGTCGGCCAAGCCGTCGAGCTCGATGAAATCCTCATCGAAGTCGAAACCGACAAAGTCGTCATGGAAGTGCCCGCCCCCGCCGCTGGCGTGCTGGTAGAAATCATCCAAGCCGACGGCGCCACCGTCACCGCCGAGCAACTGATTGCCAAAATCGACACCGCCGCCACAGCCAGCGCTGCGGCCCCTGCGCCCGCCGCCGCTGAAGCCGCAGCCCCAGCACCTGCTGCTGCCCCAGCCGCCGCAGCTCCTGCCGCCGCCCCCGCTGGCCACAGCAAAGCGGGCGTGGCCATGCCTGCCGCCGCCAAAATCATGGCCGACAACAACCTGGCCGCAGGCAGCGTGGCTGGCACAGGCAAAGATGGCCGCGTCACCAAAGGCGATGTCCTTGGCGCTTTGGCCAAAGCCCCTGCCGCCCCCATCCCCACGGGCGCACGCCCTGAAGAGCGCGTACCCATGAGCCGCCTGCGCGCCCGCATTGCCGAGCGCCTGCTCGAATCACAGCAAACCAACGCCATCCTCACCACCTTCAACGAGGTGAATATGGCCCCTGTGATGGACATGCGTAAAAAATTCCAAGACAAATTCGAGAAAGAGCACGGCGTCAAACTCGGCTTCATGTCCTTCTTTGTCAAGGCCGCCGTTCACGCCCTGAAGAAATACCCCATCCTCAACGCCAGCGTCGATGGCAACGACATCATCTACCACGGCTATTTCGATATCGGCATCGCCGTCGGCTCACCGCGTGGCCTGGTCGTGCCCATCATCCGCAACGCCGATCAACTCAGCTTTGCCGAAATCGAGAAAACCATTGCTGAATTTGGCCAAAAAGCCAAAGACGGCAAGCTCGGCCTGGACGACCTCACAGGCGGCACCTTCTCCATCTCCAACGGCGGCGTATTCGGCTCCATGATGTCCACCCCCATCATCAACCCACCGCAATCGGCCATTTTGGGCGTGCACGCCACCAAAGAGCGCGCCGTGGTGGAAAACGGCCAAATCGTCATCCGCCCCATGAACTACCTGGCCATGAGCTACGACCACCGCATCATCGATGGCCGTGAAGCCGTGCTCGGCCTCGTCGCCATGAAGGAAGCGCTGGAAGACCCCGCCCGCCTCTTGTTTGACATCTAAGGCAGCCGCCCCCAATGCCCCGCCCAGCGGGGCATTTGTTTGCGCTTCACCCCTCTCTACACACCCCCTACCGAAAGATTTTTATGAGCAAGAATTTTGATGTCATCGTCATCGGCGCCGGCCCCGGCGGTTATATCGCCGCCATCCGCGCCGCCCAATTGGGCCTGAGCGTCGCCTGTATCGACGCCTGGGACAAAGCCGGCAAGCCCGCCCCCGGCGGCACTTGCACCAATGTGGGCTGCATCCCCTCCAAAGCCCTGCTGCAATCGTCTGAGCACTTTGAGCACGCCGCCCAGCACTTTGGCGAGCACGGCATCACCGTGGGCAGTTTGAAGATGGACGCGGCCAAAATGGTCGCCCGCAAAGACGAGGTGGTGAAGCAAAACAACGACGGCATCCTCTACCTCTTTAAAAAGAACAAAGTCAGCTTCTTCCACGGCACGGGCGGCTTTGTGGCGGCCAAAGACGGCGGCTATGACATCGCCGTCAAAGGCGCGAAAGAAGACACCCTGCACGGCAAGCAAATCATCATCGCCACCGGCTCCAGCCCCCGCGCTCTGCCTGGCCTACCCTTTGATGAGAAAACCATCCTCAGCAACGATGGCGCACTCGACATCAACGCCGTGCCGAAAAAACTCGGCGTGATTGGCGCTGGCGTGATTGGCCTGGAGCTGGGCAGCGTCTGGCGTCGCCTTGGCGCTGAAGTCACCATCTTGGAAGGTGCGCCCACCTTTATGGCCGCCGCCGACGAGCAAGTGGCCAAAGAAGCGAAAAAAGCCTTTGACAAACAGGGCCTGAAAATTGAACTCGGCGCGCAAGTCGGTGAAGTCAAGCAAGGCAAAAAAGGCGTGAGCTTGGCCTACACCAACGCCAAAGGCGAGGCGCAAAAACTGGAAGTCGATAAGCTCATCGTCTCCATTGGCCGTGTGCCCCACACCGCCGGCCTGAATGCCGAGGCCGTGGGCCTGCAATTGGGCGAGCGCGGCGACATCGTGGTCGATGAACTCTGCCGCAGCAATCTGCCTGGCGTATGGGCCGTGGGCGATGTGGTGCGCGGCCCCATGCTGGCGCACAAGGCCGAGGAAGAAGGCGTGGCCGTGGCCGAGCGCATTGCCGGCCAGCACGGCCATGTGGACTTCGACATCATCCCTTGGGTGCTCTACACCAGCCCTGAAATCGCTTGGGTGGGCAAAACCGAGCAGCAGCTCAAGGCCGAAGGCCGCGCCTACAAAGCCGGCAGCTTCCCCTTTATGGCCAATGGCCGTGCCCGCGCTTTGGGCGACACCACTGGCTTTGTGAAGATGATTGCCGATGCCCAAACCGATGAAATTTTGGGCGTACACATGGTTGGCCCACTGGTGAGCGAGCTGATTGGCGAATGCGTCGTGGCCATGGCCTTCAAAGCCAGCGCCGAGGACATTGCCCGCATCTGCCACGCCCACCCCACTTTGGGTGAGGCCACCAAAGAAGCCGCCTTGGCAGTGGACAAACGCACGCTGAACTTCTGAATTTCTAGCCCCTGCACCACTCAGCCGCTGGCCCTTGGGCTAGCGGCTTTTTTGTGCCTTTTAAGCCAGCAGCCAAGGCAGCCAGACAGCCAGCGCCAGCAAGCTGGCCAACAGTACGGGCGGGGTCATCAGCAAGCCCAGCTTCATGTATTGCCCCCAGCCCACATGCTGCCCTTTGCCCGCCAGCACATGCAGCCACAACAGGGTGGCCAAGCTGCCCATGGGGGTGAATTTCGGCCCCAAATCATTGCCAATCACATTGGCGTAAACCATCAACTGGCGGGTCAATTCAGGCACTTGCGCCTGCTCAATCGCCAACGCCCCCAACAGCGTGGCGGGCATATTGTTCATGACAGAGGCTGTGATGGCCGCCAAAAAGCCTGTGCCCACCGTCGCCACCACAGCATGCTGCCCGCCCAACCAAGTCAAGGCTTGCGCTGCATACTGCGTCAAACCCGCTTGCCCCAAGCCATACACCACCAAATACATACCCAGCGAGAACAGCACAATCTGCCAAGGTGCGCCGCGCACAATGCGGCCCAGCGGCAGTACGGCCTGCTGCCCTGCTTGGCCCCAACGCCCCGCCAGCCCCAATAGCAGCACAGCCGCCACACCGGCCACCACGCAAAAAGGCCAAGCCCAGTGCGCCAACACAAAATAAGCCACCAAAAGCAGCAGCAAAAGTGGCAAGGCCGCAGCGCACACCTGCCGATCCACAATCGCAGTGGCTGGCGCATCCAAGGCATCGACACGGTAATGCGCGGGCAAATCACGCCGAAACATCAGCCATAGCACCAACAAAGAGGCCAACACCGACACCGCCGCCACAGGCAGCATCACCAAGGCATAGTGTTTGAACGACAGCGCAAAATAATTGGCACTGACAATATTCACCAAATTGGAAATCACCAAGGGCAGGCTGGCCGTATCTGCAATAAAGCCCGTGGCGATGATGAAAGCCAACGAGGCTGCTGGAGAAAAGCGCAGGCGCAGCAAAATGGCCATCACAATCGGCGTGAGCAAAAGGGCCGCCCCATCATTGGCGAATACTGCGGCCACAACAGCCCCAAAAAGAATCAAGCCCACAAAGAGCAACGGCCCACGGCCTCGACCCCAGCGGGCAATATGCAAAGCCACCCAAGCGAAAAAACCCGCCTCATCCAAAATCAGCGAGATGATGATGAGCGCCACAAAGGTCAAAGTGGCATCCCACACCATGCCCCACACCAGAGCAATATCGGCCAGTTGCACCACGCCCGCCAGCAGTGCCAGTACAGCCCCGCCCAGCGCGCTATAGCCAATGCCCAGGCCGCGTGGCTGCCAAATGACCAGTGTCAAGGTGAAAATGAAAATTAAAAAAGCAAGCAACATGGCGCTCTAGCCCATCGATCAAACAAAAAAATCCAACACCAAACTTGGATGCCAGCTCAGCAAGCGCTGGGGCCACACCGCCTATGGCCTTTTTCCGCCCACCGCCTTGCCGCTGGGCACAGCGCTGGGCTGCGGCATCACAAAGCAAGGCCCATGCGTGCGCCTGAACTGCTGTGGGTGCACGGCCCCCGCATCGGCCCACAGGCCCAAGCCCTGCGCCTTGGCCTGCGCTTGCAAGGGCGCATAGCGGCCCGGCTTCAAACTGGGGTATTGGTAGTCCCAGGCATGGCCTTGGGCCACCATCCAAGCGCCCACATCGCCGTCTTTGGGCCAATTCGGCACATAAACCCGTGCCAGCCAGCGCTGGTATTTGTCGCGGTGCAGCAATGCCACCCTCACTTGCTGGCCTTGCAAGCGCTGGCGCAGCGCCGCCGTGGCCTGCGGCCCACCCGCTTGGCAGAATTCAGGCGCATCGATGTCTTTGATACGCAGTTGCAAGCGGCCATTTTTCAGCCAATCTTCTGGCACAAGCTCTTGGGCACTGGCTTGCAGCCAAATGGAATCCCCATCCGTCACACGGCTGACGCGACCCTCTACCCAAGTGGCCGCCTGCGCCAGCCCAGCCAGCACCAGCAGCCCAAAAAAGAACAGTAGAAAGCGCAAAACCCACCCCTTCAAAATAAAAAAACGCTCCGCACAAGGCAGTAAGATGCCTGCCCATGAATGCCACCAGCCCCGCCCACCCCAGCCTGCCGCCTGCTGTCAACCAAGCCTTGCAACACGCCCAAATGCCCCTGCCCGTGGCCGTGGCCTATAGCGGCGGGGCCGATAGCAGCGCCTTGCTGCACGCCGCTGCACGCCTATGGCCGGGGCAGGTGCAGGCCCTGCACATCCACCACGGTTTGCAGGCGGCGGCCGATGATTTTGCCAGCCATTGCCAGCAGGTGTGCGAGCGCTTGCAACTGCCCTTGCACACCATTCGGGTCGATGCCCGCCACGCCAAGGGCGAGAGCCCTGCCGATGCCGCCCGCCGTGCCCGCTACCGTGCTTTGGCCGAGGCCATTGCCGCCCTACCCGCCGCCCAGCGCCCGCGCAGCTTGGCCGTGGCCCAACATGCCGATGACCAAGTGGAGACCCTGCTGTTGGCGCTATCCCGTGGGGCGGGCTTACCCGGTTTGGCGGCCATGCCCGCGCAGTGGCATATCGGCGATTTGCCCTGCTTTCGGCCTTTTTTACACCTGCCTGGGGCTGATTTGCGTGCTTGGCTCAAGGCCGAAGGTTGGCCCTGGATTGAAGACCCCAGCAACCAAAGCGGGCACTACACCCGCAACCGCATTCGCCACCAGTTGCTGCCTGCGCTAGAGGCCGTTTTCCCGCAGTTTCGCGCCACCTTTGCGCGCTCTGCCGCCCACAGCGCCCAAGCGCAAAGGCTGCTGCAAGAGCTGGCCGAGGCCGATATGCAGCAGCTCGGCCTGCCGCCGCGCTTGGCGGCCTTGCAAGCCCTTAGCCCTGAGCGCCAAGCCAATGCCCTGCGCCACTGGCTGGCCGCGCACTGCGCCAGCCAAGCCAGCGCCTTGCAAATGGCCGAGCTGCAAAAGCAAATCGCCGCCTGCCAGACCCGAGGCCACCGCGTGGCCCTGAAGGTGGGCGGCGGCCAAGTTTGGCGAGACGGCGATTTTCTGCGCTTTACAGCGGCAGATGAAAACGCAAATTAAAGCGGCTTAAAAGCTGGCGCTGGTGCCCAAAGGCGCATCCGCAGCCGTGAGGCACTGGCCCACACGCTGGCGGTGGAAGGCGTTATCGCCCCAAGCGCTGTTGAGCGCCCAAGCGCGTTTCATGAACATTTGCAGATCCACTTCCCATGTGTAACCCATGCCGCCGTGCACTTGAATGCCTTTGCGTGCGGCCAACCAAGCAGCCTCGCCACACACCAGTTTGGCGTGTGAAACCAGCAAATCGGCGTGCGGCTCGCCGTGGGCCAAGGCGTAAGCGGCACGATACACCACAGGCTTGGCAAACTCAATCTTCACAATCACCTCGGCCATATGGTGCTTCACGGCCTGGAAGGATGAGAGCGTGCGCCCAAATTGCTCGCGCTGATTCGTGTATTCGACCGACATATCGACCATCCGCTGGGCCAGGCCAATCATCTGCCCGGCGCAAGCCAGTGCGCCACGGTTGAGGGCCTCATCCCACAGGGCTTGGCCTTGGGCGGCATCGGCAATT
Organism: uncultured Burkholderiaceae bacterium; assembly: GCA_964544605.1. Lineage (GTDB taxonomy): Bacteria > Pseudomonadota > Gammaproteobacteria > Burkholderiales > Burkholderiaceae_C > JAMIFN01. Next base: position 46,237 of record CAZJBX010000004.1, on the reverse strand, counting down.
TGCGTGGCGGCGCTGGGCGTGAAGCTGCAAGCCACCAACTGGCGTGAGGCGTCAATGCTTTCATGCACAGGGCTGCATTGCACTTGCTCTTTTGCCACCAAATGCACCGCGCCGTCTTGCGGCAGCAGCACAAAATCGGCCAAATGGCCATCGCCCACCAGCGGGTTGATGGGGTGGCCAATGGCCACGGTTTTAGCGCCCGCAGCCATCTCAGCCAGCAGCGCCTCTTGGCCGCCAGCGCTGGCCAGCAAGCCGGTGCTGACATAGGCGGTTTCGGCCAAAAAGTCAGGGATGGCGTAATAGCCCAGCTCAGGCAGCATCAGGCTCCAATCCACATCGCCCAAGCCCATGCCTTCGGCGGCTTCGGGCACTGAGAGCATGAGCAAACCTTGCTCGGCAATCTTGGCCCAGAGCTCGGGCGAGCGGCCCTCATTGTTTTCAATCAAGCGGCGCAGGCGCTCAACGGGCACTTCTGCGGCAAAAAAGTTGGCCATGCCTTCTTTCAAGGCAAGTTGGTCATCGGTAAAGGCGAAATTCATGGTCTTACTCTTTCGTATCTAAGGGTATTTGTGGCTCATTCAACGCGGCGGCGGCGCTTATTTGGGCATACCCAAAAGGCGCTCGGCGATGATGTTTTTCTGAATTTCATTCGCGCCAGCGTAAATCGGGCCAGCTTGCGAGAAGAGGAAGCCTTCCAACCAATCGGGCTCGGTCAAGGGCTGGCCTTGCATGAACTCGCCACGGCTGCCCAAAATACGCAGCGCCGTTTCGTGAATCTGGATGTCCAGCTCAGACCAGAAGATTTTGTTGGCCGATGCCTCAGGCCCGATTTTGTGGCCTGAATTGATTTTGCCCACCATGTGGTAGCTGGCCAGGTTATAGGCTTGCGCGCCCATCCAGGCATCCATCACGGCTTGGCGGATGCTGGGGTCGCGGTCGGCGCTTTCTTGGTTCGCCTTGTAGAGCTGCACCAATTTTTCAGCCGAGCGCGCATAGCGGGCGGGGCTGCGCAGCAGCAGGCCGCGTTCAAAGCCCGCCGTCGCCATGGCCACATGCCAGCCTTGGCCTTCTTCGCCCAACAGGTTTTCTACAGGCACTTTCACATCGTCGAAAAAGACTTCAGCAAAGGCATCTTTGCCGTTGAGCGCCTTGATGGGGCGGATGGTGATGCCTGGGGAATCGAGCGGCACCAAGATGTAAGACAGGCCGTGGTGGCGCTTGCTATTGGGGTCGGTGCGCAGAATGCAGAAAATCCAGTTGGCAAAAATGGCGCGCGTGCTCCAAGTTTTTTGCCCATTGACCACATAGTAATCCCCCGCAGGGTCGCTCACGCGCTCAGCGCGGCTGCGGATGGCGGCCAAGTCCGAGCCTGCGCCCGGCTCGCTCCAGCCCTGCGCCCACATGTGCTCGCAAGTGGCCATTTTCGGCAGCCAGCGGGCTTTTTGCTCATCTGTACCAAAGTCCATCAGCGTCGGGCCCAAGAGCAAAATGCCGTTTTGGTTCACGCGCGTGGGCGCATCCACGCGGTAATACTCCTCCTCCCAAATCAGCCACTCAATCAAATCAGCGCCACGGCCACCCAACTCTTTGGGCCAAGTGATGGTGCTGTAGCCGTGCTCGGCCATTTTGGCTTCCCATTCGCGGTGTTGCTCAAAACCTTCTTTGGTGTCATAGCTGGCGAAAGGCGTTTTAGGGGCGTGGGCTTCCAGCCAAGTGCGGGCTTCGGCACGGAAGGCTTTTTGGGCGTCGGTGTAGTTCAGTTCCATGAAAACTTCGGTTTAAAAAGTGAATCGGACAGCGCCTGAGCGCCTGAGCAAAGTGGGACGGCATCTTGCAAAGTTTAAGCGCAAGGGCCAAGGGCAAGGCTCACAAAATCAGGGTCAGCACATTTTGCATCTGCTCGGTGGGCTTGCGGCGCAAATCTGAGCGCACAAAGCGCGTGATTTGACCCTGCACAAAGGCCGTGAGCAATTGCGCCTGCACCTGCGCTTGCACGCTGGGCGTGGGGTGGCTTTTCTCGCTGGCCCAGTAGTACAAGGCATCTTTGAGCAGCATCTCAAACTGGTCGAACAAGGCCGTCATGCGTTGCTGCAAGCGCTCGTTCTCCAGCACCAAGGCTTCGCCCATCATCACCCGCGCCATGCCAGGGTTGCTTTCGGCAAATTGCAGCACCGTGGCCACCATGCGGTAGGCTTGCTCGCCCGCGCCCATCTCGCTCTCGCGAATTTGCTTGAGGGGGTAGAGGCAGTGCTGCTCGATATAGCCCAGCAGGCCCTCGAACATTTGCGCCTTGCTGGCAAAGTGGCGGTACAAGGCGGCCTCAGAGACGCCAATTTTTTTCGCCAAAGCCGCCGTCGTCACGCGCTCTGCACTCGGCTTTTCCAGCATCACCGCCAGTGTTTGCAAAATTTGCGTGCGGCGCTGGCCCGGCAGGGGGCGTTTGCGTGCCGGGGCTTTGGACGCTTCTTGGGGCGCTTCTTGCGAAGAATCAGACATAAAGCCAAACTCCAGAAAAATAAACACCTCGGCCGCTATGGGCAGGCCGTGGCGCAAGACGAATCACAAATCAGGCCGCCCAGCGGCTGCGCCCCAAGCGCACAGCGGCGGCCTGAGGGCAGACAGGCGGGCGCGGCTTAAGCCTTGTTTTTGTAGTTGGCGATGCCGTCGGTGATTTCTTTTTTCGCCGCTTCGGCATCGGCCCAGCCTTTGAGCTTGACCCATTTGCCTTTTTCAAGGTCTTTGTAGTGCTCAAAAAAGTGCTGGATTTGCGCGCGCAGTTGCGGGCAAACATCGTCCAGAGTTTGAATCACATCAGAGGCGGGGTGCAGTTTAGAGACGGGCACAGCAATCAGCTTGGCATCTTCGCCGCCGTCGTCTTCCATTTGCAGCACGCCCACAGTGCGCGCCGCAATGACGCAGCCGTGTACCAGTGGGAAGGGGGTGATGACCAGCACATCCACGGGGTCGCCGTCGCCCGCAATGGTTTGCGGAATAAAGCCATAGTTCACGGGGTAGCGCATGGGCGTGCCCAAGAAGCGGTCCACCACCAAAGCGCCCGTTTCCTCATCGACTTCGTACTTCACAGGGTCAGACTGGGCAGGGATTTCAATGATGACATTGAAGACTTCTGGGGGGTTTTTACCAGGGGAAATAGGGGCGAATGACATAGGTGAGTGCTCGCTAATGGATGGGGAAAAGAAAACCCGCTATTGTAGCGATGCCACAAGGCTCTGTTCTGCCCCTACGGGGCAAAACGGGCTGGCCTTAAGCCTTAAAATGGCGGGTTTGGGTGCTGCGAAGGCATAAGATGCGAAGGCGCAGCAGCAATGAGAAGGGGGCTTTGGCAGGCCACAGGCGGCCAAAGCGGGTGCGACTGCCTGCGTGGGGCGGTCGTTTTTTAATTGAAAGCGACGCAAACAATGAAAGCCAAGCAATTACTCACTTCTTTGGCGGCTGCCGCCTTGGCACTGGGTCTGAGCGCCTGCGGCCAAAAAGACGGCCCCGCCAACAACAGCGCCACAGCTGAGGCCAAAGTCCTCAATATTTACAACTGGCCCGATTACATCACCGACGATATGCTGGCCAATTTTGAGCGCGAGACGGGCATCAAGGTCAATTACCAGACCTTTGAAACGAATGAGATGCTCAATACCAAGCTGATGGCGGGCAATACGGGCTATGACATCGTGGTGCCCGGCGCAGTATTTGCCAAGCCGCAGATTGAGGCTGGCCTCTACCAAAAGCTCGATAAAAGCAAAATCCCCAATTGGCAGCACCTCGACCCCAACATCATGCAAAAGCTGGAAATCGCCGACCCCGGCAATGACTACCTGCTGCCTTGGGGCTGGAGCTTTGTGGGTGTGAGCATCAACAAACAAGCCGTGGCCAAGGCTTTGGGCGAGACGCCCCTGCCCGCCAATGCTTGGGATTTGGTCTTCAACCCCAGCTACACCAGCAAATTGAAGTCCTGCGGCATCGCTTACTTGGATACCGCCTCGGAGATTCTGCCCTCGGCCCTGCGCTATATCGGCAAGCCCGCCTATTCAACTGAAGTTGGCGATTACCAACAGGCGGGCGAGATGCTGGCCAAAGTGCGCCCCGATGTGCGGATTTTCAGCAGCACCATGATTGACGACTTGGCCAGTGGCCGCGCCTGCGTGGGCTTGGGCTGGGCTGGCGATATGAATATAGCCCGCCAGCGTGCGCTTGAAAACCAAGCCCCGTTTGAGCTGCAAGTGCTGGTGCCCGAGAACGGCGCAGTGCTGTTTTTTGACACCTTGGCCATCCCAAAAGATGCCAAGCATGTGGACAATGCCCACGCCTTTATGAACTACTTCCTGCGCCCTGAGGTCTCTGCCGAGCTGTCGAACTATATGTCTTACCCTGTGGCCAACCTCGCCAGCCGCGCCCTGATTGCGCCTGAGATTGCGCAGGAGCCCAGCACCTTCCTCAGCGAAGCAGATTTGGCCAAAATGGTGCCGCCCGAGAGCTTCAGCAAAGAAGCTCGCGCGGCCATGACCGCCGTTTTCACCCGCTTCAAAAAAGGCCAGTAAGCGCGGGCACACCGCCCAAGCACTTGCACACTGGGGGCTACGGCCCCCTCATTCACATTTGCCCCATTGCCGCCATGAGCCAAACCACCGCCGCCGTCCAAGGCTTTTTACGCACCGAGTCGCTGGTCAAGCGCTTTGGCGACTTTACTGCCGTCAATGATGTGTCGCTGTCGATTGCCAAAGGCGAGATTTTCGCCCTGCTGGGCAGTTCTGGCTGCGGCAAATCCACCCTGCTGCGGATGCTGGCGGGCTTTGAAGCGCCAACCGAAGGCAGCATCATTTTGGGCGGGCAGAACATCGGCCATCTGCCGCCCTATGAGCGCCCCATCAATATGATGTTTCAAAGCTATGCGCTATTTCCCCACCTCACGGTGGCCGAAAACATCGCCTTTGGCCTCAAGCGCGAGGGTATGCCCAAAGCGCAAATCGCCCAGCGCGTCGATGACATGCTCAAACTGGTGCAATTGCAGGCTTTGGCTGGGCGCAAACCCCACCAGCTCTCAGGCGGGCAGCAGCAGCGCGTGGCGCTGGCGCGTTCTTTGGCCAAGCGGCCCCAGCTTTTGCTGCTCGATGAGCCTTTGGGCGCGCTCGATAAAAAACTGCGCGAGCGCACCCAGTTCGAGCTGGTCAACATCATTGAGGCCGTGGGCGTGACGGTGGTGCTGGTGACCCACGACCAAGAGGAGGCCATGACCATGGCCCACCGCATTGCCGTGATGAGCGAAGGCAAGGTGCTGCAAGTGGGCACACCGCACGAGATTTACGAATACCCCAATAGCCGCTTTGTCGCCGACTTCATTGGCAATGTGAATCTGCTTGACGGCCATGTGCGCCACCGCAGCGCCGAGCACAGCGAGATAGAAACCGCCCTAGGCGTGCTGGCCTTGGGCAGCGTGCCCGATGCCGCCGAGGGCATGGCCCTGACGCTGGCGCTGCGGCCTGAGAAAATCCGCATCAGCAAAGAGCAACCCGCCGATGCTGGCCCCAATTGCTTCAAGGCCGTGGTGAAAGAAATCGCCTATTTGGGCGATGTCAACACCTATATTGTGCAAACGGCCCAAGGTCAACGCCTAAAAATCACCGACATCAACGCCCGCCACCAATCTGAAATTGGCATCACTTGGGAAGATGAAGTGTATTTTTGGTGGCATCCCAACGCTGGCGTGAGCCTGAGCCAGTAAAAGGGGACTGCCATGAACGCACTGACACAGCTTTTGCGCCGTGGCCGCACTTGGGTGATTGCCCTGCCCTTTGCTTGGCTGCTGCTGTTTTTTGCCCTGCCGTTTTTGATTTTGCTGCGGATTTCTGTCACCGATATGGGTGGCAGCGACAACCCCTTCACGCCGCTCTACCAAGTGGTCGGCGGCTCGCTCAAGCTGCTGCTGCACTACGACAACTACCACAGCATCTTCAGCGACGGCGTGGGCTGGGCCAAAACCCTGTATGTGCAAGCCTATGCCACGGCCCTGCGCTACGCCCTGCTCACCACCTTGTTTTGCCTGCTGTTGGGCTACCCTTTTGCCTACTTTTTGGCCCGCAGCAACCCTGTTTGGCGCACGCCGCTGCTGATGCTGGTGATGCTGCCGTTTTGGACTTCCCTGCTGCTGCGCGTGTATGCGTGGAAGGGCATTTTGGCCGACCAAGGCATCATCAACCGCTTGCTCATGCAATTGGGCCTGACTCAAGAGCCGCTGCATATGCTCTACACCGATGTCTCCATGCTGGTGGCCATGACTTACATCTACCTGCCCTTTATGGTGCTGCCCATTTACGCCAATTTGGTGAAGATGGACTTTCGCCTGCTCGAAGCCGCCCACGATTTGGGCGCCAGCGCGTGGCAGGCGTTCTGGCTCATTACCGTGCCCTTGTCTAAGGCGGGCATTGTGGCCGGCTGCACCTTGGTGTTTATTCCTGCCTTGGGCGAGTTTGTCATTCCTTCGCTCTTGGGCGGGGCCGAGAATATTGTGATTGGCCGCGTGGTGTGGGATGAGATGTTTGCCGCCAACAACTGGCCCCGCGCCGCCGCACTGGCCGTCGTCATGCTCTTGATGATTTTGTTGCCGCTGGCCTTGTATTACCGCTACAGCGATGAACAAGCACAAGGAGGCGGGGCATGAAGCATTTTGTGCAAAAGCATTTTGGCAAGCTCTGGCTGGCGGGCATTTTTGCGTTTTTGTATGCGCCGCTGGCCTATTTGCTGCTGTTCTCATTCAACAGCACACGGCAAGATGCCAAATTCACGGGCTTTTCTTTGCGCTGGTATGAGGCGCTGATGCGCGACAGCCGCATTTTGGAGGGCTTTTGGCTCTCGCTCAAAGTCGCCTTCACCTCGGCATCACTGGCCGTGGTGCTGGCCACTTTTGCCGCCTTTGTGCTGGTGCGCTACACCCGCTTTAAGGGGCGGGGCCTGTTCTCAGGCATGGTGCGCGCGCCCTTGGTCATGCCCGAGGTCATCATTGGCCTGTCGCTGCTGCTGCTCATGGTGGCGCTGCAACGCAGCCTGGGCTGGCCCGATCGCGGCATGGCCACCATTGTGCTGGGCCACACCTTGGTCGGCATGGCCTACGGCACCATCGTGGTGCAATCGCGCTTGGCCGAGATGAACCGCAGCCTTGAAGAAGCCGCCATGGACTTGGGCGCGCGCCCGCTACAGGTGTTTTATTGGGTCACCCTGCCGCATATTGCGCCCGCCATTGCCGCCGCTTGGCTGCTGGCCTTTACGCTCTCGTTTGACGATGTGGTGATTGCCGAATTCCTCTCTGGCCCTGGCGTCACGACCTTGCCGCAAGTCATCTTCAGCTATGCGCGGCGCGGCATCAACCCCACTATTTTTGCCGCCGCTTCAATTTTGATTGCCACCGTCACCTTGGTGGTCTTGGCCTACAGCTTTTGGACCCTGCGCCGCAGCTTGCGCGGCAGTGGGCCAAAGCCCGCTTAAAACAAAGTAGGTGGTGGCGGCGGCCCCTTGTGCTGCCCGCCTTCGTTTGGCAGGCGCTCATCGGGCGGGGCCACGGGCGCTTTATAGGCCTTGGGGTGCTGGGCAAAGCTGGGGTTGATGATGGCCTCAGAGCTGCGTCCTGAAATGAAATCCACCGCCTGCGTGAAGGCCAAACGGAACATGGCCTCGTAGTTGTTGCGCTCCACATAGCCCACATGGGGGGTGCAAATGCAGTTTTCCAGGCGCAGCAGGGCTTGGCCTTGCAAAATTGGCTCGTTCTCAAACACATCAATGGCGGCCAAACCAGGCCGTCCTTTGTTGAGCGAAACCAGCAGGGCATCGGGTTCAATCAATTCAGCGGCGGCGGTGTTAATCAGCAAAGAAGTGGGCTTCATGCTGCTCAAATCGGCCAGCTTGACCATGCCACGGCTGTCTTCGCTCAGGCGCAAATGCAGGCTGAGCACATCGCTTTGGCTGAACAATTCTTCTTTGCTGCTGTAGCAGGCGTAGCCATCGGCGGTGGCGGCGGCCAAAGAGGGCTCACGCCCCCAAATCCACACATCCATGCCAAAGGCTTGGGCATAGCCGGCCACCAAGCGGCCCACTGCACCATAACCCCAAATGCCCAAGCGCTTGCCATGCAGCAGCTCGCCCATGCCAAAGTTAACAGGCATGGCGGCGGATTTGAAACCCGATTGCTGCCAAGCGCCGTGCTTGAGGTTGCTGATGTATTGCGGCAGGCGGCGGGTGGCGGCCATCATCAGGGCGAAGGTCAGCTCGGCCACAGCGCGGGGGTTGCTGCTGCCTGCGGCCACAGCAATGCCGCGCTCGGTGCAGGCGGCCACATCGAGGTGTTCGCCCAGCGGCCCTGCTTGCACAATCAGACGCAGCTTGGGCAGTTTGTCGAGCAAAGGGGCGTTGATTTGGGTGCGGCCCCGAATCAAAATAATCACTTCCGCATCACGCAGGCGCACGGCCAACTGCCCCACCCCTTTGACCGTGTTGGTATAGACCTTGGCCTGATGGGCGTCGAGCAGGCTGGCGCATTGGAGTTTGCGCACAGCATCTTGGTAGTCGTCCAGAATAACAATATTCATGTGATGGGCTGGGTGAGGGTAGGGCCGAGATAATCTGTCCTATTATGCAGTATGGTTTGTTCACACCGCCCCCTTGCTGGGGGCCAACTCGTGAGGTATTTATGCGCTTGGGCTTGATTGTGTTGCTGCTGGCATTGGCCGTTGTCGGCGTGCTGGTGAAGAAAAATTTGAATGCTGAAAAAGAGGCTTTGGGCACGGCGCTTGAATCGGCCGAGCAAATCAGCGGGCAAAAGCTCGACATCCCGCTGGATCGCAATGCCAATCTGGCCGAGCAAACTCAGGCGATACAGCGCGCGGTGCAAGAGCAAATGCGCAACGCCCCCGCCCAACGCAGCAGCGATTGGGACGAATAATGCCCCACACTTGGCAGGCACAAGATGGCGCTTATTTGCGCCAAGCCCTGCAAGAAGCGCGCGCCGCTGGCGCAGCCGGTGAGGTGCCCGTGGGTGCGGTGCTGGTGCAAGGCGGCCAAGTCATCGCCACGGGGCGCAATGCCTGCATTGCCCAGCACGATGCCAGCGCCCATGCCGAGATTGTGGCCCTGCGCGCCGCTGGGCAGGCTTTGGGCAATTACCGCCTGAGCGATTGCGAGCTGTTTGTGAGCTTGGAGCCTTGCGCCATGTGCGCGGGGGCTTTGGCCCATGCCCGCATCCGCCGCGTGGTGTTTGGCTTGGCCGATCCGCGCACAGGGGCTGCAGGATCGGTGCTGAATGTGCTGCAAAACAGCGGCATAGGCGCGGCCATCCCCGCCATCAACGCCCAAGATGCAGCCGATTGCGATGCCGATTTGAAGCGTGAGCTGCGCGAGTTGCTGCCGCAATTTTTTCAGGCCAAACGCCAAGCCCAAGCGCAGCGCCCTTGGCCACTGCGCCCCGATGCCTTGCGCGCGCCCGATGCAGTTTGGGCCGAGTTCGATGCCGAGGGCAGCCCTTGGCCGCCAGCCCAGTTTTGCAACGACCTGCCCAGCTTGGGCGGCCTGCGCCTGCATTTTTGGGACAGTGGCGCGCCAGCCGCCGCCAGCCAGCCGCCCCTACTGGGTTTGCACAGCGCCGCGCATTGGGCCTATGTGTTTGCGCCCCTACTGCGCCAAATGCAGGGCCAGCGCCGCGTGCTGCTGCCTGATTTGCTGGGTTTTGGGCGCTCAGACAAGCCGAAAAAAGCCGCCCATTGGACGGCTGCGGCGCAGGTGCAGGTTTTGCGAGAGCTGACCCAGCAGCAATTGGGCGAGGCAGCGCTTGCCGCAGGCGGGCTGCAACTGGCCGTGTATGAGGCCCAGCACCCTTTGCTGCCCGCCATTCAAAGCCACTGGCCCGAAGCCTTGGCCCTGCCGCTGCTGCAACTGCCTGCGCCTGCCAGTGATGCTCGGCTCAATGCCCTGCCCTTTGCCGATGCGGGCCACCGCGCCATGCAAAGGGCGTGGCAAATGGGCCAAAAGCCCGCTTAAGCTTTGTTGCCGCGCAATGCGTCGGCCTGCACTTGGGCGGCGGCAAAGTCCAAATCGCCCGAATAAATAGCGCGGCCACAAATCACGCCCGTTACGCCTTCGTCTTCTACGGCACAGAGCTTTTCAATGTCTTGCATATTCGACAAGCCGCCTGAGGCAATCACCGGAATGCGCGAGGCTTGCGCCAAATTGACGGTGGCCTCCACATTGATGCCGCTGAGCATACCGTCGCGGCCAATATCGGTATAGATGATTTCATTCACGCCCATGTCTTCGTATTTTTTCGCCAAATCGCAGACATCATGGCCTGTGAGTTTGCTCCAGCCATCGGTGGCGGCTTTGCCGTCTTTGGCATCAAGGCCAACGATGATGTGGCCCGCAAAAGCGGCGCAGGCATCGGCCAAAAAGCCAGGGTTTTTAATCGCCGCCGTGCCCACAATCACATATTGAATGCCAATGTCGAGGTAGCGCTCGATGGTGTCCAAATCACGGATGCCGCCGCCCAATTGCACGGGAATCTCGCCATCCACTTCGGCCAAGATGGCTTTGATGGCTTCCAAGTTTTTGGGCTTGCCTGCAAAGGCGCCGTTCAAGTCCACCAAATGCAGGCGGCGCGCGCCCGCATCCAGCCAGCGGCGGGCCATGGTCTCGGGGCGGTCAGAGAACACCGTGGTTTGGTCCATATCGCCTTGCACCAGGCGCACACATTGGCCGTCTTTGAGGTCAATTGCAGGAATGAGCAACATATCGTTTTGAAATTGTGAGGATGAAAGAAAAAGGTGAAACCAAAGATTGTGCCGCAATTTCGCCGCTGCTTTAAGGCGGCGCAAGGCGATGCCACCAATAGCGTGGCGCATCGCGGCGCAAACAGCCCATGTGCTGGGGCTGCTGGCTCTGCCAGGTGATGGCGCCGCACTCGGCATTGCTCACCACTTTGAAGCCCAAATCCGCATAGCGGGCCATGACCTCGGGCGCGGGGTGGCCGTAGCGGCTCAAATAGGCCGACTGCACCACCACCCACTGCGGCGCCACGGCTTTTAAAAACAAAATGCCCGATGAGGTTTTGCTGCCGTGGTGGGGCGAGAGCAAGACTGTGCTGGCCAAGTCCTCTGCGGGCCGTTGCAGCCACAAGTCGTACTCTTGCGCTGCGGGTATATCGCCCGTGAGCAAGACACTGCCGCCCGCCGCCCGTATGCGCAGCACGCAGCTCATGGCATTGCTGCTCAGGGGCCGCTGGTAATCGGCCACCTGCGGGTGCAGCACTTCAAACTGCACGCCATCCCACACCCAGCTTTGCCCCGCCGTGCAAGCCTCGATGGGCGGTGCAGCAGGCCATGCGGCCTCAGCCGCCATAGAGCCGAGCAAGCGCTGCGGCGGCCATTGTTTGAGCAGGGGCAGCACGCCGCCCGAGTGGTCGCTGTCGCTGTGGGACACCATCAGCACATCGAGTTTTTGGCCCAAGGCCCGCAGCAGGGGCAGCAAGGTGCGCTCGCCCGCATCGCGGCCTGAATCGACTGGGCCATAGCGCGGCCCCGTGTCATAGAGCAGGGCGTGCTTGGCCGTTTGCACCAATATGGCATTGCCCTGCCCCACATCCACAAAGAGCAGGCGCAGCTCACCGGGCGGCGGGCGCGGCGCTTCATAACGCCAGCCAGCCCAAGCCAAGCCCAGCAGCAGCGCCAGCAAAGCCGCCACACCCCTGCGCCGCCCCTGCCCTGCGGGCCATTGCGCTTGCACATAAAACAGCGCCGCCACCAACAACGCTGCGGCCAGCAAGCCCGCAGCGGGCAAGGCGGGGCTGTGCCACACCGCCGCTGGCAGGCTGGCGCACCAAACCAAAAACGCCAGCAAATACTGCAAAATCCAAGCCGCCAAAGTCCACAAAGGCCGCAGCAGCAAGCCCAGCAAGGCCAAGGGCGTGAGCACAAAGGTAACGATGGGAATGGCCAACATATTGGCCAGCAAACCCACCACGGAAGCCTGCTGAAACAGCAGCAAAGTCAAGGGGGCCAGCGCCAAGCTCACGCGCCACTGCAAGCGCCACAAATCCAGCAGCCAACGCCCCAGCGCCCGCAACTGCCGCTGCCACCACGGGCGGGGCACCAGGGCATACAGCTCTTGCTGGGCTTGCTCGGCGGCCGTCAGCTCGGCCTTGGGCTGGCTGGGCAGCAGCAACACCGCCACCGCCACAAAGCTGAGCCAAAAGCCCGCTTGCAGCAAGGCCCAAGGATCCATCAGCAGCACCAAAACGGCCACAAACAGCAGCGCAAAAGGCCAAGGCCAGCGCCGCCCTGAGAGCCGCAGCAGCGTCAAGCCCAGCAGCATCAACACCGTGCGCTGCGCCGGCACGCCCCAGCCCGTAAAGTAGGCATAGGCCGTGGCCAAAGCCACGCCGCCCAGCCAGGCCGCATACAAGGCGGGCCAGGCATAGGCCAAGCGCTGGCTGCGCCGCCACAACGCCTTGATACTGAAAATCGCCAAGGCCGCAAACAGGCCAATATGCAGGCCAGAAATACTGACCAAATGCGCCACCCCCGTGGCCCGAAACACCTGCCAATCACTCTGGCTGATGGCGTTTTGATCCCCCATAAGCAAAGCCGCCACCACACCCGCTTGGCGCTCATCGGCAATATGGGCCAAGACCGCCGCGCGGCTGGCCTGCCGCCAACGCGCCACCGTACTGGCCCAGTGCTGTGGCAAGGCCGCACGCCAGCCCGTGGCTGCGGGGCTGAGCAAAGCCGCGCCACGCACATAGCCATTGGCCCCAAGGCCGCGTTGAAAAGCCCACAACTCGTAATCAAAACCATGCGGGTTTTGGCTGCCGTGTATGGGCTTGAGCCGCACCTGCACACGCCAGCGTTGCCCCGCTTGCAAGGGCTGCTGCAAATCCGCCTCGGCCACCAAACTCTGCGGCAATAGGGCCACGCGCTGGTGCCCATACCAAACCAAAGAAACGCGCTGCGGCAGGCCCTGCACAGCCCCGCCTTGGGCATGGCGCGCCGCCTGCACCGCCAGCACAAAGCGGCGATTGCCCGCCTCTTGCTTGGGCATACCCTGCACCACACCGTCCAGCCACAGGTCTTGCCCAATCAGCTCAGGCGCCAGGCTTTGCTGCGCCAGCTTGTGCGTGGCGCGCCAGCCCGTAGAAGCAAAACCCAGCAGCGCAAAAATCAAGAGCCAAGCCAAACCCTGCGGCCAAGGCGGCAGCCGCCAGCGGCGCAGCAGCAGGGCCAAAAGCAAAGCGGCGCCCAAAAGCGCCGCATACCACTGCCAAGGCCACAAGGCCGCCTGCTGCAATTGCAGGCCCACGCCACACACATAAGCGCACAGAGAAAAGAACCAAGTCTGTGCGCGGGTCATGGGCGGCTCCTCTGCTGGCCTCTAGGCGATGGTTTCGTCCCGCACCACCGCTGGCTCGCTCAAATGCTGGGTGTTGCCCCAGTCCAGCAGCTGCCACTGCCCGGCCTGCCAGCGCAGGCGGCTCACGCCTGTATTGGGCAGCGGCCAAGCGCGCGGCACATCCACCGCCACGCCATGCACCAGCCGCCACACAATATCGAGCACACCGCCATGCGTCACCACGGCCACACGCTGCCCCGCATGGCGCTGGACGCAGTCTTGCAGCCAGGCATCCATACGGGCGGCAAACTGCAACAGGGTTTCACCGCCATCGGGGGCAAAACCCGCCTCACGGCTGCGCCAACGCTGGGCCGCATCGGGCTCAATCGCCTCCACCTCGGCCAAGGTCATGCCTTGAAAGCGGCCATAGTCGCGCTCGCGCAAAAGCGGCGTGTGCTGGACAGCCAAAGCAGGCTGACGCAGCCGCGCAATGGCCGCTGCAGTATCGGCCGCACGGCTCAAATCGCTGGCATACAGCACATCAAACACCTCGTTTTGCAAAGCCTGCGCCACTTGCTCGGCTTGGGCACGGCCTTGGGCATTCAAACCCACATCGGCATGGCCCTGCATACGGGCCTCACGGTTCCAGTCCGTCTCGCCGTGGCGAATCAGGCAAAAATCGACCGCTGCGCTGCTCATGGCTCGGCATCCTCAGCGGCGGCGTTGAACACATCCATCACCTCGGGGCGGATGCGTGGCATTTCCTCATCAAAGGCGACATCGCCATCCGCATCGGCCTGCCCGGTGATGCGCAGGTTTTTGAAGTCATACAGCTCGGTATCCATCAAATGCGAAGGCACCACATGCTGCAAAGAGCGCATCATCATCTCAATGCGCCCCGGAAAGCGGGTTTGCCAATCGCGCAACATGTCGCCAATCTGCTTGCGCTGCAAATTCTCTTGGCTACCGCACAAATTGCAAGGAATGATGGGGTGCTGCTGCAAGGCGCTCCAAGCCACCAAATCACGCTCATCCACATAGGCCAGCGGGCGAATGACGATGTGGCGGCCCGAATCGCTTTGCAGCTTGGGCGGCATACCCTTGAGCCGCGCGCCGAAAAACATATTCAGCAGCAGGGTTTGCACAATGTCATCGCGGTGGTGGCCCAGGGCGATTTTGGTCGCCTTCAACTCATCGGCCACCCGATACAAAATGCCACGGCGCAGACGCGAGCACAGGCTGCACATGGTGCCGCCGGGGGCGATTTTGTCGGTGACGATGCTGTAGGTGTCTTGGGTCTCAATGTGGTATTCGATGCCCATTTTTTCGAGATAGGCGGGCAGCACATCGGCTGGAAAACCCGGCTGCTTTTGGTCCAAATTCACCGCCACAATCTCAAAATCAATCGGCGCGCGTTTTTGCAGCTTCAGCAAAATATCGAGCAAGCTAAAGCTGTCTTTGCCGCCAGAGAGACAGACCATGACGCGGTCGCCCTGCTCAATCATGTTGTAGTCCACAATCGCCTGTCCCGTCAGGCGGCACAGGCGCTTTTCCAGCTTATGGGCTTCCAGCTTGGCCTTTTCTTCGGGCGTGCGTTCTTTTTTATTCATGCGCAGCAGGCCGTGCTTGTAACGCGCGGCTTCGGCATCTGTATCGGTGGCAGGGGTGGGGGTGGTGGGGCTATCGCTCATGGCGCTCTTTATGGATGGAGACCAAACAAAGCCATCAGGCCCAGCTTAAACGGCTGGGCATTTTGGCAAAAGCCCGTATTATCCCTGCATCCTTTGCAAGGCCCTATTCACTCGGGCCCAGATGCCCTGACACTTTGAGACGGTAAAACCATGACTAGCACTGTATTGAGCAAACACGGCGAGAGCTGGCAGAACTGGATTTTGGACAACCTGAAAAAAGGCTGTAAGCCCCAAGGCATGTACAGCCGCATGGTCGCCAAAGTCTGGCAAGACCAAGATGCCGCCACTGCTTTGGACGAAGGCTTGGCCGCCCTAAATATGCCCGCGCAATGGCGCAAAGCCCTGCCCACGATTGATGAGGTCAAGCTGCCTGCTGGCCTGCGTGTCCTCAGCCGCCTGAGCCAGCCGAAGGCCGCCTTGCTTGATGGCGTGCTCAGCGCCGCCGAATGCCAAGAGCTGATTGACTATGCCCACAGCAAAGGGCTGAAGCGCTCAGGCGTGGTGAACCAAGAAACCGGCGTCAGCGAGGCCCACCACGCCCGCACCAGCTCCAGCGTCTTCTTCACCCGCGCCGAGACCCCACTGATTGATTGCATCGAGCAGCGCTTGGCCACACTCACGGGCTGGCCCGTAGAAAACGGCGAGGGCCTGCAAGTGCTGCGCTATGAAGACGGGCAAGAGTACCGCCCCCATTTCGATTGGTTCAACCCTGACAAAGCCGGCAGCGCCAGCCACCTCAAGCGCGGCGGCCAACGCGTGGGCACCACCGTCATGTATTTGCAAACGCCCGATGAAGGCGGCGGCACCAGCTTCCCCAAAGTCGGCGCTGAACTGCACCCGCGCCAAGGCGGGGCGGTGTTTTTTCAAAACATGACGATTGATGGCCAAAACGATGAAATGACCTTACATGCGGGCACGCCCGTCATCAAAGGCGTAAAAATTGTGATGACCTACTGGCAGCGCGAAGGCGCTTTCCGTTAAGCGCCGCCCATGTGGGGCATTTAGGCCAGCTTCTTCAAAGCCAGCTTGATGCCCTCACTCACGCCCACATCGGCAGGCAGGGTTTTCAGCGTGGCGCTGGCTTCTTTTTCTGAATAGCCCAGTGCCATCAGCGCCTGCAAAATATCGGCCTGTGCGCCGCTGGCTGCAATCGCCGCCGTACTCACGCCCGTTAAATCACTGCCCAGCTTGCCTTTGAGCTCCAGCAGCAGGCGCTCGGCGGTTTTTTTGCCGATGCCAGGCACTTTGATGATGCGCCCCATCTCTTGCGTGCTCACGGCCAAGCCCAAATCGGCCACCGTCATGCCACTGAGCACGGCCAGCGCCGTGCGTGGGCCCACGCCTGAGACCTTGATGAGCTGACGAAAAGCCTCGCGCTCGCCTGCGGTTTCAAAGCCATAGAGCACTTGCGCGTCTTCACGCACAATCAATTGCGTCAACAGCGTCACCATTTGCCCCACTGCGGGCAGCTTGTAAAAGCTGCTCATGGGCAGCAGCAATTCATAACCTACGCCGTGGCAATCCACCAAAATTTGCGGCGGCGCTTGGTCTATCAAAGTTCCGTGTATGCGTCCTATCATGGGTGGGCATCATATCTGGCAATGGCTGCACCAAGCTGGTGCTGGGCATGAAAAAAACCCGCCTCACATCGCTGCGATGGCGGGTATCAAGAAGCCTTCTGCAACACCTTTTTTGCGCTGCTGACACCCAAAAACAGTGTTGTAGAAGCTCCAATACCTTGAAGTTGGACAAGGGATACGGGGCTTGTCCAAGCACCCCGAGCAGAATTCCGCTTAGAAGGTGTGGCGCAAACCCAAACCGATATTGCGGCGGTTGGGGTTGGCAGCGCCACTGATTTTCGACTGGCCCGCACCTGCATACAGCGTGCTGCGTTTGCTCAAAGCGTAGCGGCCTTCCAAACCGTAAGACTTGGTTTTGATGCCACCCTGACTGACCTTGGATTGGCCAAACTCGCCCGCCAGTGAGAAGCTACCCAAAGGCACGACCACGCCGAGGTTATAGGCTTTTTCTTTGGGCTGAACCTGCGACCTTTTCGCCGTGTTGTAACCCACATTCACCTTGGCCACCTTGAAGTCGTAAGAGCCAGCGACCACAGTATTGGTGGTGCTCGTGATGGGCGCGCCCGTCACTTCATCCTTTTGGTGCGCTACGCCCACAACCACAGGGCCTTTGGCGTAACGCACGCTTACGCCCAGGTTTTTGGTGGCGCTGATAGCAGCGGTTTTGTTTTCACCCAAGCCCACATGCAAAGATGCGGTGAAGCCGTCGAAATTGGGGCTGTCATAACGAATACCGTTATCAATGCGCCCCGCATGGGTATAAGCCGCCGCACGGCCACCATTTTTCATGCCTTCAAAAGCACTGTCCATCGTATAGAAACTCTTGACATAAAAATCCTCATAAGGTGTCGTTTGGCGGCCCAAAGAAAGCGCACCAAAACCACCCGACAAACCCACCACATATTTGCGCCCAGCCGCCGTTCTGCTGCCGTTGTCCAAATTGATACCATCTTCAATCACCGCAAACGCGCCCAAACCATCGCCCAAATCCTCTTTGATGCTCAAGCCCACGCGTGAAGCAGACAGGCCGCCAGACTGCACCACCGTTTGGTTGATGCCGTTGTCACCCTTGCTTTGACCAAACCATGAATCGGCCACACCGTAAATCGTGACGGAATTGGCTGCAAACGCGCTGGCGGCTGTTGTAGCAGCAAGCGCAATCAGTGTTTTTTTCATCGAGAAAACTCCAAAAATCCAAATAAAAAGATTGCCCCACAACCCAGCCCATCAGAACTGAATCGGAACAAGCGCAAGTGTGCAAACTTGATATGACAGTTTTGTGAAACAGCGCAATTTGTTGTGCAAAAAAAACAAATTGCGTCGAACACAATGGCCGCATCGCTTGCGTACTGTAAAAGCACGCACGCCTTTTGTGAACGAAGAAAAAATGCAGAGCTTATGACGCTTTGGGCTAGTGGTTTTTTCTGGCAAGCCTGCGCAACGAACTTCAGCCCCAAAAGCGGCCATCAACGCAGCCCAAAAGCGGGCCACACTTGAATGGCAGCGATGCTGTTTTTACGCTGCCGCTGCGCGTTGCAGTCGATCGCGCACGCCGTCCCAGTCGGCATCAGCAGGCGGGGTTTCCACCCAAATCAAATTCACGCCCTGCGCATCCAGTTCGCGCAGCGCAGCAAACAGCTCTTGCGCGGCGGCATCGGCCTCTTGCGGCATGAGGCGAAACAGCACTTGCTGATTGGGCAAGCGCAGCAAGCTGCGGCTGTAGATGGCGATATTTTTCGCCTCTGGGCCAAGCACATCAAGGGCCGTTTGCAGCAAGGCGGCATCCATCAGACGCAGCTTGGCCTGCGGCGCGTAATGGGCCGCCAAAGTGCCCGATGCTTTGGGCTGTTGCTGCGCCAAGCTGTTGGGGTCTTGCAGGGCCATGCCCAAAGGGGCCAGCACCGCATCAATGGCGGCGGCACTGATTTGCCCGGGGCGCAGCAACACGGCTTGGCCACGGCTGCAATCGACGATGGTGGACTCAATGCCCACAGCGCAAGGCCCGCCATCGAGCACAGGTACTTGGCTGCCAAATTCGGCCTGCACATGGGCCGCCGTGGTGGGGCTGATGCGACCAAAACGGTTCGCACTCGGCGCGGCCAAACCCTGCACCCCCAGTGCGGCGCAGGCTTGCAATAGCTCGCGCGCTACAGGGTGGGCGGGCGCACGCAGGCCCACCGTGCTTTGCCCACCTGCTGCGGCCGCTGCGCGTTCAGGCTGGCGCGGCACAATCAAAGTCAAAGGCCCAGGCCAAAACGCCTGCGCCAAATGTTCGGCGAAATCAGGCCATTGCGCCGCATAGTGCTGCGCCTGCTCTTGCCCCAACACATGCACGATTAAAGGGTGGTCGGCAGGGCGGCCTTTGGCCGTAAAAATTTGCGCCACCGCCTCGGGCTGGTCTGCATCGGCGGCCAAGCCATACACGGTTTCAGTGGGCAGGCCGAGCAAACCGCCTGCGGCCACATGCGCGGCGGCCTCGGCCACACTCAGCGGGGTGGGCACGGTGCTCATACCTTGCCCTGCAAGCGCGTGATTTCGGCGCGCACATCCTCGGCTTCAATCGAATCGCTGCGGCCATGCAAATAGCGCTGCAAATCGGCAATCGCCGCATCCACATCGCCCATTTGCGCCAGCAAATGCGCGCGTTCGCGGTAATCGGGCCAAGATTCAGGCAGCAAGGCCAAGAGGCGGTGCAACACGGCGAGCTGGCGCTCAGGGCGCTGCTGCATGGCATAGACCTGCTGCAAATTGCGCAACATGCGCTCCAAAATCTCTTGCGGGCTGGCGCTTTGCAAAAACAAACCCACGGGGATGCCTTCTTCGTCGTCCAGCACCTGAATTTTGTTTTCGCTCAGGCGGTCGAGCAGGTCATCGCGCGAGAGCGAAGTGCCCGTCAGCGGGTCAATCACCACTTGGCCTTGGGGCAAGCTGGCCTTGACCATGAAGTGCTGCGGAAAGTTCACGCCGCTGGCCTCTAGGCCAATGCGCTCGGCCAGCTCCAGCCAAATCACAGCCAGAGAAACCGGTATGCCCCTGCGGGTGCGCAGCACAGCATGGATGTGGCTGTTCTGCGGGTCGTAGTAATCGTTCACATTGCCCGCAAATTGCAGTTCACGGTAGAAGAAGTGGTTGAGCGCCAGCAGTTTTTCTAAAGCAGGGGTGTCGGCAGACAAACGGCGCTGCAATTTGGCCGCCAGCAAATCGACCTCATCGAGCACCAAGTGCAGATCCAAGCTCGGGTCCACATCTTGGGCCAAGCTGGCCGCAGCCTCAAGCAGGGGCACACTCTGGCCCTCTTGCACCAGGCTGCGAAAGTAATCAAGCGGGGTCGGAAGCGGCAGGAAAAACGGATTAGCCATAGGCGCACATTATGCCCAAATCAACCCCAGCGATTCAGGCCGAGGGCGGCTCTTGGGCAAAGCAGCAGGCGTGGATTTTCTGCAATAAACCCGCAGTCGAGGCATCCAGCCCGCTGCCATCGCCTGAGGCCAATCTCGGCGCCAGGTCTTGCGCCAGCACCTTGCCCAGCTCCACGCCGAATTGGTCAAAGCTATTGATGCCCCACAAACAGCCTGCGGCAAAAACGCGGTGCTCAAACAAAGCAATCAAAGCGCCAAAACTGGCGGGCGTGAGGCGCTTGAGCAGCAAAAACGAGCTGGGCCTGTTGCCCGAAAAATGCCTGTGGCCGTCCTCGGCATTGGGCTTGCCATTCATCAGCGCCTGCGCCTGCGCCAAGGCACTGGCCAGAAGCTGGCGGCGGTGCTCAGGCAAATGGTGTTCGGGCTGGGCCACGGCAATGAATTCACAGGGAATGATTTGCGTGCCTTGGTGGATGGCCTGAAAGAAAGCGTGCTGGCCAATGCTGCCCGCCTGCCCCCACACAATGCCCACGGTGTCCACCGGCATGGGGCGGCCCATTTGGTCCACGCCCTTGCCATTGCTCTCCATTTCAAGCTGCTGCAAATGCGCCGCCAAGCGCCGCAGGCCGTGGTGGTAGGGCGCAATGGTGCGATTCGTGAAGCCGCAAAAATTGCGCTGCCACACATCCAATAGGGCCAATTGCACGGGCAGGTTTTGTGCCAAGGGCGCAAGGCGAAAGTGCTCGTCCATTTCGTGCGCGCCTGCCAGCATGGCCTCAAAACCTTGGCGGCCAATCGCCACGGCAATGCTCAGGCCGATGGCCGACCACAACGAAAAGCGCCCGCCCACCCAATCCCAAAAGCCAAAGGTATGGGCAATGCCAAACTCAGCGGCGGCCTGCAAATTGCTGGTGATGCCGACAAAATGCTGGGCCACATCTTGCCCGCCTTCGGCCTTGAACCACGCCAGCGCACTGCGGGCATTGGTCATGGTCTCCAGCGTGCCAAAGCTTTTGCTGGCCACCAAAAACACCGTGCTTTCGGGGCGGCACTGGGCCAGCACTTCCAGCAGCTCACCCGCATCCACATTGGCCACAAAGTGAAAACGCTTGCCGCTATTGTTAAAAGCGCCCAAAGCCTGCACCGCCAAGCGCGGCCCCAAGTCTGAGCCGCCAATGCCAATATTGACCACATCGGTGATTTCAGGGCGGGCCCGCAGCGCCTCGGCATAGGCCAAAAAATCAGCCCGCACTTGCGCCACCTCTGCCAGCTCACCTTGCAATTGGGTCTCAGGGCGGCGCAAGGCCGTGTGCAGCACCTGCCGCCCTTCGCTGTGGTTGATATAGACCCCAGCAAACATGGCATCGCGCTGGGCCTCTAGGCCGACCTCTTGCGCCAAAGTTTGCAGCAAGCCCAAAGTTTTGGGCTGCCAGTAGTTTTTCGATAAATCGGCAAAGATATACGGCGCTTGCCAAGTCATGCGCTCAAAGCGCTGCGCATCAGCGGCAAAAGCCTGGCGCAAATCAAAGCCCTGCATGTCTTGCGCATAGTGCGCTTGCAAAGCCGCCCAAGCCGCACTGCGCGGCCCATGTGGGAAGTGCTCAAACATCTAGGGCGCTCGCTCAAGCCAGCAGCAGCGCTTCGAGCTTCTGCCCATCGGCGACAAAGCTGCGAATGCCCTCGGCCAGCTTTTCTGTGGCCATGGCATCGGCATTCAGGGCAAAGCGAAAGGCTGCCTCGTCGTATTGCTGCGGCTCCCAGTCTTGGGCATCGCGCTTGGCTTGCTCGACGCTGAGCACGGGCGCATTCAAGCTGGCAGGCGCCGCTTGCAATTGCGCCAACAGCTCAGGCGCAATGGTGAGCAAATCGCAGCCCGCCAAAGCCTGAATCTGGCCGATATTGCGAAAGCTCGCGCCCATGATTTGGGTCGGGATGTCATAGCGTTTGTAATGGCTGTAAATGCGCGCCACCGATTGCACCCCAGGGTCTTGCGCCCCCGCTTGGGCGGCCTCGTCCCAGCTCGCACCCGCTTTGGCCTTGTACCAGTCGTAAATACGGCCCACAAAAGGCGAAATCAAACGCACTTTGGCTTGGCCGCAAATCACCGCTTGAGCAAAGGAAAAGAGCAAGGTCAAATTGGTGTAAATGCCGCGCGCCTCCAGCATACGGGCCGCTTCCACGCCCTCCCAAGTGGCAGCAATCTTAATCAGCACGCGGTCTGGGCCTATGCCTTGGGCCTCGTACAGCTCAATCAGGCGCTGGGCACGCGTGTAAGTGGCCATGGTGTCAAAAGACAAGCGCGCATCCACCTCGGTCGAAACCCGACCGGGTATGGTTTGCAAAATTTGGCAGCCAAAATCCACCAACAGGCGATCCACCTGCTCATCGATGGCGCGGTCAGAAAAACGGCTTTTCACCGCCTGCACCAAGGCCGCGTATTCGGGCTTTTGCGCCGCCTTCAAAATCAAAGACGGATTGGTGGTGGCGTCTTGCGGGCGGTATTGCGCAATTTGCTGAAAATCCCCTGTATCGGCCACCACAGTGGTCCATTGTTTCAGGGCATCAAGCTGGTTTTGGGCGTTTGTCTCACTCATGTCTTCTCTCTTGGGCTGGTTCTGAGTCCAGCCTTGGGGCCAGCCAAGCTGGCCGCTTTAAAGCTGGCCGTATTGGGTGGCACTCAAGTTCTGGCCATCGGCAAAACCCTCATCATCCATCATGGCATCCAAGTCGTCTGCACTCAGGGCCATAGGCGGTGGCACGGCCTCAAAAATGGGGGGCACATCAGGGGGGATTTGTTGCTGTGCTTGCTCGCCCAAAGCACGGCGGAAGGCGGCCAATTCCTCCTCGCCCACTTCTTCCTCATGGCGTGAAATCACTTGCGTGCTGGCAAAAGCCGATTCAGCCGGCGCCTCAACTGACGCGGCCTGCGGCGCGGCCACGGGGGGCACATCTGCACCACCCGCCATGCGGCGAGCACGCAATTCAGCCAGCATGGCTTCCAATTGGTCTGCCGATGAGCTGCCGCTGCTGTCTGCAACAGGCGCAAGGGCTGGTGCAGCAGCCACCGCAGCCGCCACAGGCACTGCTGGCGGCGCAGCCGCTGGCAAAGGCTCAGGCGCGGCGGCAGCTTCAGGCTCCGTTGCCGCACGGGGTTTGCTCACAGGGGGCTGAATTTCATCTTCAAAATAACGCCAATACACGGCCTGCACCGTGGCCTGGCAACGCACCGATGCCGCCGTGGTGATCATCTGCTCAATCTCCAACTGGCGCTGTGCGGTTTCGCTCTCTGCCAACTCCAAAGACAAATCGAGCAACACCAAAAAGTGGCGGCCATGCTGGTCAATGGACAAGACCTTGAATTTGTAAGCTGAAGACAAAATACCCGCCCGCAGCATGGTCTCCCGTACCACGCCAAACAAAGCCTCACGGCGATTCAGGCGGTCTTGCTTGCGCTGCTCACGGCGTTGCTCCATGGCCGCGTCCGCCGCTTGGCTCAAGGCCGTGGCCTTGCCCGACGCCGAGGCGGCGGGCTGCAAATGAGACTGCGCCACATCCGCACTACGGGCTGGCGATGGCTTCTTCTTTTTTTTACCTAGCAACCAGGACAACATGGCGCTCACTTTCCCTAAAGAATGGTTCTTGGAATACAAAGGTCTATTCTAGGAGAGCTTGCCCATAAATTGCGGCACAATCGATGCCCATGCTCAAGCAGACCCCAGCCAAGCCAGAATTCAGCGCATTATTGCAACACCAGTTGCACAATTTGCGCCAGCGCAGCAGCGCTGCCATCGTGGGCTTGGGTTTCGATTTGTGCCACAGCCAGCGCATTGCCCGCTTGCACCAGCGCTACGGCGCGCGCTTTGCGGCCCGCATCCTCAGCCCCGCCGAGCGCCTCATCTTTGCAGAGCGCTGGCAGCACAACGAGAGCAAAGCCTTGGCTTTTTTGGCCAGCCGCTTTGCCGCCAAAGAAGCGCTGGGCAAGGCTTTGGGCACAGGCATTCGTGGCGCTTACGGCTTTCAATCGGCCAGCTTTCTCAACCACGCCTCGGGCCAGCCCTACTGCCAGGCCCACGGCGCATTGGCCGAATTTTTTCAACAAAGCAGCATTCGCGTGCACATCAGCCTCAGCGATGAGGGCGACTGGGTCGCCGCCGTCTGCCTGCTTGAAGCCCTGCCGCCAGCCCAAGTACTGGGCTAAAGCGCAAAAGTGGCCACCACAGGCGCATGGTCGCTGGGCTTTTCCCAGCGGCGCGGCTCGACATCAATCACGCAGGCCGTCAAATGCTGGCGCAAGGCCGTATTCGCCAACACATAGTCAATGCGCAAGCCTTTTTTGCGGCGGAAGGCCATTTGGCGGTAATCCCACCAACTGAAACTGCGCTCAGGCTGTTCAAAGCAGCGGAAGGTATCGACCAAACCCAAATCCAGCAAAGCCTGCAATTGCGCACGCTCGGCACTGCTGTGGTGGATGGCCTCGTGCAAGCCCTCAGGGTCATGCGTGTCGCGGTCGTCCGTGGTGATATTGAAATCGCCCAATAAAGCGAATTTCTCGTGCGCCGCCAGCTCCGCACCCACATGCTGACGCAGGCCATCGAGCCAAGCCATTTTGTAGCTGAATTTATCGCTATCGAGCGCCTCACCATTCACAAAATAGCCATCCATCACCCGCACAGGGCCACTGGGGTGCTGCACCGTAGCGGCAATCAGGCGGGCTTGCTCATCGGCAAAAAAAGGGTTGCCCTTGAGCACATCCATCAGTGGGTGGCGACTGATGAGGGCCACACCGTTATAGGTTTTTTGCCCCAGCACGGCGCACTCATAACCCAGCTCGGCCAAGGCCGCATGGGGGAATTTGTCCTCCGTCAGCTTCAACTCTTGCAGGCCCAGCACATCCACTGGGTTGGCCCGCAGCCACTCCAGCACATGGGGCAGGCGCACATTCAAGGAATTCACATTCCAACTGGCAATTTGCATCACAACTCCTTTTGCGCCCCTGCAATTTCTCCCGCGCAGCACGGCGGGCATGGGGCCGCTTGTTTTATTTCGACAGCGCCTTCATGGCCGCTTCAAGCCCGGCCAAAGTCAGGCCATACATGCGCTCTGGGCCCAAAATCTGCTGCATCAGGGCAATGCTCTGGCGGTATTCCCAAATGCCCTGCGGCTCAGGGTTGAGCCAAACGAATTTGGGAAAAGCCTCTATCAGGCGCTGTATCCACACCATGCCTGGCTCCTCATTGCCGAACTCGACCGAGCCGTAGCGGTGCGTGATTTCATACGGCGCCATGCTGGCATCGCCCACAAAAATCAGCTTGTAATCTTTGTTATAGGTGCGAATGAGCTCATGCACATCCACCTTCTCGGCAAAGCGGCGGGCGTTTTTCGTCCACACAAAATCGTACACACAGTTGTGGAAGTAGAAAAACTTCATGTGCTTGAACTCGGTTTTCGCCGCCGCAAACAACTGCTCAACACGGTGGATATGGTCATCCATACTGCCGCCCACATCCATCAGCAGCAGCACCTTCACGCTATTGTGGCGCTCGGGCACCATTTTCAAATCCAAATAACCCGCATTCGCTGCCGTGGCCCGAATGGTGTCGTCCAAATCGAGCTGGTCAGCCGCGCCCGTGCGGGCAAATTTGCGCAGGCGCTTGAGCGCCACTTGGATATTGCGTGAGGACAGCTCCTCGCTGTCGTCATAGTCTTTGAACTCGCGCTTGTCCCACACCTTCACGGCGCGGCGGTGGCGGCTTTCTTTTTGCCCAATGCGAATGCCCTGCGGGTTGTAACCATAAGCGCCAAAGGGCGAAGTGCCGCCCGTGCCTATCCATTTGTTACCACCCTCATGGCGGCCTTTTTGCTCTTCAAGCCGCTTTTGCAGGGTTTCCATCAGCTCGTCCCAATCCATTTTGTCGAGCTGGGCTTTTTCTTCTTCGCTGAGGAATTTCTCTAGGTTTTTACGCAGCCAATCGGCGGGCAAATCTTGGCGCAAATCCACATGCTCATCCACGCCTTTGAAGTATTGGCCAAAAGCGCGGTCGAATTTGTCAAAGTGCTTTTCATCTTTGATGAGGGCCATGCGCGCCAGATGATAGAAATCATCCAAACTCATCTTGCCCTCAGGATCTTTGGGGCCAACCACGCCCGCCTCCAGCGCCTCCAGCAAGGCCAGATGCTCTTTGACCGAAATCGGCAATTTGGCAGCCCTTAAGGCATAGAAAAAATCAATCAACATGGCGCTGATTTTAAAGGCCAAGCCGCACCCTTGTAGCGGCCACAAAAAAGCCCCCGCAAGCAGGCGGCGCTAGCGGGGGCGGTGTGGCGCAGCCCAAAGGCTGCAGCGGCTTGAATTAAGACGCTTTTTCAGCCAAGAAGATTTCCACACGGCGGTTTTGCGCACGGCCTTCTACCGTGGCATTGCTGCTCACAGGTTGGCTGTCAGCCACGCCAGTGGTGGTGATTTGCGCACCGTTCATGCCACGGTTCATGAGGTAGTTGCGCACGCTCATGGCGCGGTTTTCGCTCAAAGGCTGGTTGATTTTCAAAGTGCCCGTATTGTCAGTGTGACCCACAATGCGCACCACGGTATTGGCGTTGGCCCCCAAGCCGTTGGCAAATTGGTTGAGCACAGGCTCCATATTGGCTTTGATAGCGTAGCTGCTGGTGTCAAAAGAGAAGTCGCTGGGGATGTTCACTTTCAACTGATTGTCTGCCGTTTGTGAAACTGAAATGCCAGTGCCTTCAGTGGCGGCTTCCATTTCTTTTTTCTTTTTCTCCATCTGCTGGCTCCAGATGTAGCCGCCCAAAGCGCCCACACCTGCACCAATGGCGGCGTTTTTACCTTTTTTGTCTTTATTGCCCACGGCCACACCCGCTACAGCGCCAACTGCCGCGCCAATGGCCGTGCCTTTTTGGGTTTCGCTCATGTTCGCACACCCCGTGGTGCTGGCCAGTACAAAGCCCATAGCGCCCAAGGCCAAAGTGGTTTTGCTCAGCAAGTTTTTCATAAAGAACTCCTTCAAGTAATGGAAACAGTAGATTATGAAGCCAACGCTTGAGATGTACAGACCGTTGACAGGCACACAGGGCCGCAAAATAAAAAAAATCGGCCCGAAGGCCGATTTCTCACGCTGGGTCAAGGCCCAAGGCTGCGGCTTAACGCCCAGGACGGGGCATACCCAGACCAAATTGCGCCACCAGCTCGCGCTGCAACTCGTTCACGCCGCCGCCAAAGGTCAAGGTGGTGGCGGCACGGGTTTCGTACTCGATCTCGCCTTGCAAACGGGCAGCGGCCGAACCTGTGCGTACCATGCCTGCTGCGCCCACGATTTCTTCCAGGTGCTTGAGGATTTCAATCGCGCCCTCAGAGCCATAGACTTTGGTGGCTGAGGCCAAGGCCACAAAATCCAAGCCCAAGTCTTTGTCATCGAGCATTTGCGCAATGCGGAAGTTGATGAGGCGCATGGCCTCCAAGCGGCTGAAGCACTGCGCAAAGCTGCGCTGCACCCAAGGTTTTTCAATGGCGCGTTGGCCGTTTTCATCGGGCGCTTTGGCCCAAGCCAGCACGCGGTTGAATTGTGCCGTCACTTTATCGGAATACGCACCCAAGCCAAGGCGCTCGTGGTTGAGCTGCTCGGTAATCAGCTTCCAGCCGCCATTGAGCTGGCCCACCAAATTGCCGCGCGGCACTTCCACATTGTCGTAATAAGTGGCCGCTGTGGGGTTGCTCAGGGTTTTGATCACCGTGTGGCTAAAGCCTTTGGACTGGGTGTCCAAAATGATGATGGAAATGCCTTTGTGGCGGGGCAAATCAGGGTCGGTGCGGGCGGCCAGCCAAATGTAGTCGGCCGCTTCTGCGCCTGAGGTCCAGAGTTTGTTGCCATTCACCACAAATTTGTCATCTTGCACTTCTGCCGTGGTTTTCAGCGTCGCCAAATCGGTGCCCGCGCCAGGCTCAGAGTAGCCAATGGCAAAGACGATTTCACCAGCGGCAATGCCGGGCAAAAACTTTTCTTTTTGCTCAGGCGTGCCATGCACCATCAGCGTTGGGCCAACGGTGTTGATGGTGACAAAAGGCAGAGGCGCACCCGCAATCAGGGCTTCTTCAAAAAAGATGAGCTGCTCAGTTGGGCCATAGCCTTGGCCGCCAAACGCTTTGGGCCAACCCAAGGCCAGCCAGCCATCGCGCCCCATGGTTTTGAGCAGATTGCGGTATTCCTCGCCACCTTCAGCGCCGCGCATACGCAGCTTGAGGTCGCCGGCCATCAGGTTGTTGAAGTAATCGCGCACCTTGATGCGCAAGGCGTGTTGTTCGGGAGTCAAGTCGATAAACATCTTGTGTTTCCTTTCAAGCCAGTGCGCTTTAAGCAGCACCCAAAATCAGGCCACTGGTGGGCACGCCTGTGCCTGCTGTGGCCAGCACATTTTCTACATTGGCCACTTGGTTGACGGCCGTGCCGCGCACTTGGCGCACCATTTCAGCAATGCCATTCATGCCGTGGATATAGGCTTCGCCAAGCTGGCCGCCGTTGGTGTTAATCGGCAGTTTGCCGCCACGGGCGTGTTCGCCAGCGCGGATGAAGTCTTTGGCTTCACCGCGTTTGCAGAAGCCAAATTCTTCAAGCTGGGGCAAGACAAAGGGCGTGAAGTGGTCGTAAATGCAGGCGGTTTGGATGTCGTCGGGCGTGAGGCCGCTTTGCTGCCACAACTGCTTGGCCACCACGCCCATTTCGGGCAAGCCTGAGATTTCAGGGCGGTAGTAGCTGAACATGCTTTGCTGGTCTTTGGCCATGCCTTGCGCCGCGCCTTTGATCATGACGGGCTTTTGCTTGAGGTCTTTGGCCCGATCTTTGGTGGTGATGATCATGGCGACAGCGCCATCGCTCTCTTGGCAGCAGTCGAGCAAATGCAGGGGCTCGCAAATCCATTTGCTTTGCTGGTGCTCTTCCAGCGTGATGGGTTTGTCGTAGAAGAAAGCCTGCGGGTTGGTGGCGGCAAAATCGCGCACGGCCACGCTGATGCGGCCAAAGTCCTCACTGGTCGCACCGTATTCGTGCATATAGCGCTGGGCAAACATGGCCACCCAAGCCGCTGGCGTGTGGAAGCCGTGGGGCATATACCAGCCGTAGTTCATGTTGTCGAAAAATGGCAGGGGCTTGATGCCGTAGTCGCCCGTGCCAAAGCGCATCCAACTGCGCTCGTTCATGGCGCGATACACCAATACATAGTTGGCCACGCCAGATTGCACGGCCATGGCCGCGTGCATGATGGGCGCAGCCGCTGCGCCGCCACCGTGCGGGATTTGGCTGAAGAATTTCACCTCTGGACAGCCGAGCATACGGGCCAGCTCGTACTCGGGCACTTTGTCCATCACATAGGAGCAAAAGCCATCGATTTCATGGGGGCTGATGCCCGCATCGGCGCAGGCGGCCAGTGCCGCTTCAACGCCAAGTTTGAGTTCACTGCGGCCAGAGTTCTTAGAGAACTCGGTCGCGCCAATGCCAACAATGGCGGTGTTGTGGGCGTATGTGCTCATTCGTTTTTCCCTTTCTGGGGATGAATCTATTCAATTTAAGCGGACTTTGGATATGCCTATGGGGGATGGGCTGCGCGGGGCACAGCGGCCCAAGCCCAGCGCCCCAATATGGCCTTCCATCAAGGCAGGGCCACAGTGGCCGTGCCCGTCACATGGCTGCCCATGCTGTTGCTGCCCTTGAAGGCCACTTCCACGGTTTTCTCGGCTTCGTTTTTGGCCGTGACGCTGCCCGTGAGCTTCATGGTGTCGCCAGGGTAGTTGGGCGCGCCAAGCTTAATGTTCAGATCTTTGAACACGCACTCAGGGCCAAAGGCTTCTTCAATAAAGCGCTGGCAAAAGCCGTTGGTGGTGAGGATGTTCATGAAGATGTGGGGCGAGCCAATTTTGCGCGTGGCCTCCAAGTCGTGGTGCACGCTTTCGTAGTCGCGGGTGGCAATGGCCGTGCTGGTAATCAGGGTCACGGTCAGGGGCACATCCAGGCCGGGCAGTTCCCAGCCGATGGCGGTATCGGCAAATGCTTTCGTGGGTGCGAGTGTTTGGCTCATGCTGTGGCCTCCTGCGTCATTTCTGCTGCGTCGTATTTCCAGCCCAGTGTGTCGTTGCCCGCAATCCATGCGCCAAGGCTGGCCAAATTGCTCTCTAGGCTGCCGTGGGCCACATTCAGTTGGCGGCTCCAGCAGCCAAAGCGGTGGATGGGGTAGGTGATGTCCACACCAATGCCGCCGTGCACATGCTGCGCAGCGTGGCCCACCAAGTGCGCGGCCTCGCAAGCGAGCACGCGGGTGGCGTAAGCCTGTGGCGTGCTGGGCAAGCCTGCATCGAGGCGATAGACCAGTTGATAAAGGGCAGAGCGCAGGGCTTCCACCGCCATTTGGCAGTCGGCCATTTTGCCCTGCACCAATTGGAAGCTGCCAATGGGGCGCTCAAACTGCTTGCGCTCGCTCACATATTGCACGGTTTGCGCCAAGTGCTCGGCGGATACGCCCAGTTGCAAGGCCGCCAAGCTGGCTATCACGCGCGGCTCCAGCCAAGCCCAAGCGCCTTCGGCCAAGACGGCAGAGGCGGGCACTTTTGCATCAGTCAGTTCTAGGCTGGCGACGCCGCTTTGCGCTTGGTCGCGGCCCGTTTGGCGCACCACGCCCGCAGCGCTCAAGTCCAGCAAAGCCAAGCGGGTTTGGCCCGCCACTTGCGCGGCGACCAAAGCGTGGCTGGCGCTATCGCCAAAGGTCACGCCGCCAGCGTAGCCGCTCAGGCTCAAGCCATCGGCAGAAGCCGTGCCTTGCACGCCGCTTTGCAGCGCCAAGGCGATGAGGGCATCAGCGCCCAAATCTGTGTTCACGCCAAATTGCGCCGCCGCTTGCAGGGCCAGTTGGCCTTGCCACAGCGGCACTTGCGCCAGCGCGCGGCCTTGTTCAATGACCACAGCCATCAGCTCGGTCATGCCTTGCTCAAGGCCGCCGGCCTCTTCGCTCAGCACAATGGCAGACAGGCCGTTGTCCACGCACTGCTGCCACAGCTGGGCCATATAGCCGGCGCTGCTTTCTTCATAGGCCACTTGCTGCTCAGGGCTGCAAAAATCGGCAAACAAAGCCTTGGCGCTATCGGCAAAGGCAATTTGGTCTTCATTCAGTTTGAAATCCATGCGGTTCTCCTCTGGGCTGGCGGCGCTTTAAGCGATGACACGCCATTGCGGCAGGGTCAGTTCGCCGTCGTTGAAGGTGTTGAATTCCACCTTCACGCGCTGGCCAATTTTGTATTCATTGGGCTTGAGGCCGAGCAATTGGCCGACCAAGCGCGTGCCCTCGTCCAACTCAATCAGGCCAATGGGGTTGGGGTGCTCGAACGGCGGCACTTCGGGGTAGTGCATGACGACAAAGCTGTAGATGTGACCTTCGCCTTTGCTCTGCACTTCATCCCACTCGAACGACTGGCATTCGGGGCAGGCTGGGCCGGGCGGGTGGCGCAGGGTTTGGCAAGATTTGCAGCGCTGAATCATCAGTTTGCCTTGGTTCACGCCATCCCACCAGAACTGGGTATCGGGGCTGATGCCAGGCATACTGCGGCCAATTTTTGGAATCGCGCCGCCGCTACCCTTGCCTTCTTCAATGGGCTTGGGCGCGTGGGTGGGTTTGAATTTGAAGAGGCGGAACATCATATTGCCCACATGCTCGTCCTCGCCGCCCGCCTCGTTCACGCTGTAGTAGGTTTGCATTTGCGTGACGAAGTAACCCACGCCCAAACCTGTGGCTTTTTCCTCGCTGATGTCGGTGATGGTGCTGGTGTAATACAGGCGCTCGTCCATGCGCAAATAGCGTTTGAACTCCAGCTCGGTATTGACGGCCACCACCGCAGGAAAGCCCTGCTCTTCGAGCATTTGCAAGACCTGATAGGGGTTTTCAGTGGTCGAGCCAGCGGGGTAGTTGTTCTTGTGCAGGCCAGACAAAATCCACGCTTGCAGCATGGCCGGCGGGGCCACTTGCTCGCCGTGCACACTGGCTTGGGCGGCGGCCTTGTCGGTGTAAATGGGGTTGCTCACGCCCATGGCCTCGCACCAGTGGCGAATCATGGGGGCGTTCACAGGGTCCCAGGCAAACAGCTTGCCGCCTGTTTTGCCAATCTCGGCGCGAATGGGGGCCATCCATGCGGCCTCAGGTTTTGCGTCGCTCAAGGGCTTCTCCTTAGCTCATTTCAGGTAAAAGGGGCTTTGGCCGTCGGCGCGGGGCCACTGACCAGCCAAAGCGGGCTATTTTAAACGGGGGCGTCAGTCGTGCTTGGCGTTGGCCGCATCCAAAAAGGCGGGCTTCTCGCCGCCGCCGTGCACGGTCAAATTCACGCCGCTGATGTAGGCGGCTTCCTCGCTGCTCAAAAACACACAGGCTTTGCCAATGTCGGCAGGCTCGGCCATGCGGCCCAGCGGAATGGTTTTGCCAATGGCGGCAATGCCTGCCTCATCGCCAAAGTGCAAATGGGCTTGCTCGGTGCGCACAGGGCCAGGGCTGACGGCCGTCAGGCGCACTTTCGGTGCCCACTCCACGGCCAGCGATTCAACCAAACTGAGCACACCCGCCTTGGCCGCGCCATAGGCCGCCGTGCCGGGCGATGGGCGCAGCGCCGATACCGATCCGACAAACACAATGGCACCGCCACCCGCTTGCTGCTGCATGACTTTATTGGCCATTTGCGCCAGATTGAAGGGCGCGAGCAGATTCAAGGCGAAGATTTTTTCATGGAAACGCGGTGAGGCCGTGGCCGCATCGGTAAAGGGTGCGCCGCCCGCATTGTTCACCAGCACATCCAAGCGGCCATGCTTGGCCACAATGCCATCTACCAGGGCTTGAATGCTGTCCAAATCACGCACATCGCAGGCCACAAACTCGGCGCTGCGGCCCCCGGCTTGGGGCAAATCGGCAGCGCTCTCAGGGGCACTGCGGCCACACACCACCACCGTTGCGCCTGCGGCCAAATAGGCCTCGCTGATGCCACGGCCCACGCCTTTGGCACCCCCTGTCACCAACACCACTTTGTTCTCGTATGACACGGCTGTCTCCTTCAGTTTTTTTGTTGCATGAAACGCTGTCAATGATAGAGGATAGCGCCGCCGCCCAGCCCGTCTATTGAGACGATGGCAAGCCGCCCGCCGCCGTTAGTGCCTGCTGGCGCTCAGGCAAAGCCTGCATCACGGCCAAGCGCTCGGCCTCCGTCATCTGCCGCCATTGGGCAATCTCTTGCAAACTGCGCCAACAGCCCACGCACCAAGACTGGCCGCCCAGCTCGGCCACGCGGCAAATGTTCAAGCAAGGCGAGCGGATGGCCGCCTCAGGCTCTGGCGCAGCGGCTGGCATCAAAGTTCAACGCTCTCTTGCGTCAGCACCTGCCCCACCAAAGAGTTGGTATAGGCATCGCTAATCGTCACATCAATCATCTGCCCAATCAAGCGCGGATGGCCCTCAAAATTGACAATGCGGTTGCAGAAGGTGCGGCCCATGAGCTGCGGCTGCTCTGGTGTGGACTTCTTCGAATAGCCTTCCACCAAAATACGCTGCACCGTGCCCACACGGCTGGCGCTGATGCGCTTGGCATTGGCCTCCACCACCGCCTGCAAATGCTGCAAGCGTTTGAGCTTGACTTCATGCGGCGTGTCATCGTGCAAATTGGCCGCAGGCGTGCCCGGGCGCGGGCTGAAG
Source organism: uncultured Burkholderiaceae bacterium (assembly GCA_964544605.1). Taxonomy (GTDB): domain Bacteria; phylum Pseudomonadota; class Gammaproteobacteria; order Burkholderiales; family Burkholderiaceae_C; genus JAMIFN01. The sequence continues at coordinate 12,517 of CAZJBX010000004.1, read as the reverse complement.
ATGAAGCTGAAGCTGGTATCAAAGCCCACATGCTCAATCAAATCCATGGTCTTTTGGAAGTCCTCCTCCGTCTCACCCGGAAAGCCCACAATGAAGTCACTAGAAAGCGAGATATCAGGCCGCACCGCCTTGAGCTTGCGGATGATGGACTTGTATTCCAGCGCCGTATAGCCGCGCTTCATCGCCATCAAAGTGCGGTCTGAGCCGTGCTGCACCGGCAGGTGCAAATGGCTCACCAGCTTGGGGATTTTGGCGTAGGCATCAATCAGGCGCTGGGTGAACTCTTTGGGGTGGCTGGTGGTGTAGCGGATGCGCTCAATGCCTGGGATTTCCGCCACAAACTCCAGCAACTGGGCAAAGTCGCAGACCTCATCGCCCTGCCCCATACGGCCACGGTAGGCATTCACATTCTGGCCCAGCAGGGTCACTTCTTTCACGCCTTGGTCGGCCAAATCGGCCACCTCGGTCAGCACATCTTCAAAAGGGCGGCTCACTTCCTCGCCACGGGTATAGGGCACCACGCAATAACTGCAATACTTGCTGCAACCTTCCATGATGCTGACAAAGGCACTCGGCCCTTCTACACGCGCGGGCGGCAAATGGTCGAACTTCTCGATTTCAGGGAAAGAAATGTCCACCTGCGCCTTCTCTTGGCCCCGCGCTTTTTGCAGCAAATCGGGCAGGCGGTGGATGGTTTGCGGGCCAAACACCACATCCACAAAAGGCGCTCGCTCAATAATGGCCGCCCCCTCTTGGCTGGCGACGCAACCGCCCACGCCAATTTGCACGCCCCGCGCCTTCAAGTGCTTGACGCGGCCCAAATCGCTGAACACCTTTTCTTGTGCTTTTTCACGCACTGAACAGGTATTGAACAGCACCAAATCCGCCTCATCGGGGTTGTCCGTGCGCTCATAGCCCTCACAGGCGTGCATCAAATCGGCCATTTTGTCCGAGTCATACTCATTCATTTGGCAGCCAAAGGACTTGATAAAAACTTTTTTGCTCATGGCAAGACTTCACTTCAACAAAGGGAGAAACACAGGCCCGCAGCCGCAGCAAAGCAGGCGCACAAAGGCCAAGCCCACCAAGCTCAGACGCTGGAGGGCGAAAAAATCGAAGGGGGATTTACTGCGGCCAAAAACCGCTGTCTTCAGACACCGCTTCGTAATGCGGCATGGCCTCATACGAAGTGCCCACTGCCTTGGCCTTGCGGCTGTTTTGCGGCTTGCCCAGCAATTGGTTTTTGCGAATCGGCGCTTTCGCCTCTTTTTGTGTCAGCACCCAAACCTCGCTCACTTGGCCCTGAAAATTGCGGCGGTAATTCACCACCAGCTTCTGCCCTGTGATGCTGGCGGGCATGAGCAAGTTGTTGTTCAACCCCACAATGCGTGCGCCCGGCGCGGCCCGTTCGCTCTTGCCATTCACGGCCACCACAGGCCATTGCTGCACCACAAAATTGGCGCGGGCCACATCAGAGGGGAAGCTGCGGATGCCATCGGCAGCGGCAATTTGCGCCAAAGCAGCAGGTGCGGCCAACGGTAGGGCCAGAGCCAAGAAAAGAGCAGAGAAAAAACAGCGGTTCATGGGTTAGAGCCAGAGGCTGGTAGATAAAAGGGGGATTCTAGCGGCAACACCCACCAAAGCTCCTGTCATGGGCCAGAGCAAGCCCCAAGCTGCGGGACAAAAGCCACAAAAAGCAGGCATAAAAAAAGCGCCCTGAGGCGCTTTTTAATGTTGGCGGAGTGGACGGGACTCGAACCCGCGACCCCCGGCGTGACAGGCCGGTATTCTAACCAACTGAACTACCACTCCTGGCAGACAGCTTTTAGTGACTTTTACAAGTCCAAGTGCTGCAAACTTGGCGACCCTACGGGGATTCGAACCCCGGTACCCACCGTGAAAGGGTGGTGTCCTAGGCCTCTAGACGATAGGGTCAGACCTTGAACAATTGAGCATTGTAACATGCTTTTTGCTGTTATTTAAAAATAATCAGCAGATGTTTGGTGGAGGTAAGCGGGATCGAACCGCTGACCTCTTGCATGCCATGCAAGCGCTCTCCCAGCTGAGCTATACCCCCACAAACGCTGGCCTTTTCAAAACTTGCTTGGCCAGTGTTGGCAAAGAAGCGATGAATCGGAACAAACCGAGATTGTATACACTTTTTTCCGTTTTGCACAAGTTTTTAATTTTTTTTCACTTTTCTGCTTGCTCAGCTTGCAAGCTCAGTGGTCAAAGCCATCAATGGGCAGGTAACCCATGATGGCTGCGCTCTGCGGGTGCAACAGGGCCGTCCAAATAAGAACACGAGACTGCACAGGCAAATAGCGCACATCAGCGGGACTGAGTTTGCGGCTGGCCAGGATTTCTGCGGCAGCCTGCTGTTGGTCTGGGTGTCGTTGCAGCAGCTCGTCTAAGGGGCGACTGATGGCCAAGGCGCGCACTTGCGCAGAGGCGTTGTAAGGCCGCCAGGCTTCTGGGCGCAGAGCCATCTCGTCGCCAGAGAGCTGGGCGAAGATGGCATCTGCCGTGCGGTCTTTGGCTTCTAACTCACGCAGGGCAATGGTTTTTGGCCCCCATATGGGCAAGCTACGCAGTGTGGCGGGGGCCTGAGTGAGCTTGCTGGAATCCACATCGGCTGCGTGCACAATTTTGAAGCGGTCGTATTCAAAGGCAATATAAACGGGGCGGGCCGCATACACAGTATGCAAACCATAGCCCAAGGCGGCCAATTGCACGCAGGCAATGACGACAAAGTCAAACAGTAGCTTGCCGCGTGATTTGCTGGGGTTGAAGACGAAAAAGGTGAGCAAAGGCCCGAGCACCACATCCACAGTGATGAGAAGCAAGAACAAATCTCGCCCACCTGAGAGCCGCCCAAAGGGATAGGCATACCAAAGGCCAAAGACCAAGAGGGCGGCGATGCCTGCAATCAGCAGGCTGATGAGCAAATGGGTGGCGGCGGCGCGAATGCGGGCTTTCCAGTGCATGGCAGTCAAAAGAAGAAGCAAAAGCGCCTATTGTGCAAGATAGAAAAGCAGCAGACAACAGGGCCTGCGCCTGCCGTTATGATGGCGCCTGTTTGCTGCCCAGCCGCTGCGCAAGGCTTACTTGCGGGCCTGCTGGTCGGCTTTTTTTACAATCGCTGGCTGTTATGAAGTTGCTCTACCCTTTTCTCGTCCCCCTTTTTAGCTACGGCATGATGGCCTTGGCCAAATTGGTGACGGGTGCGCGTTCTTTGTGGCAAAGCCCGCCAGAGGCCAGGCCCACGGTTTATTTTGCCAACCACAACAGCCATGCCGATTTCGCTTTGGTATGGACCACGCTGCCGCGCCCTATTCGCGGCAAGACCCGCCCTGTGGCGGGGGCCGATTATTGGCTGGCCAAGCCGATTCGCCGCTTTGTGGGTGTGGAAGTCATCAATGCGCTGATGATTGCCCGTGAGCGCGGCAGCAGCCTGCGCGAAAACAACCCTGTGCGCCAGATGGCGGCGGCACTGGATGAGGGCAGCTCGCTCATCATCTTCCCTGAGGGCACGCGCAATATGACAGATAAGCCGCTATTAGAAATCAAAAGCGGCATTTTCCATTTGGCCAAGAGCTGCCCCGAGGTGCGCTTTGTGCCTGTGTGGATTGAGAATGTGCAACGCGTACTGCCCAAGGGTATGTTGGTGCCGATTCCGCTGGCCTGCACGGTGCGCTATGGCGAGCCACTGGAATTTGCCGCCAATGTGGGCAAGAAAGAGTTTTTAGATCAGGTGCGCGACGCTTTATTGGATTTGCGTCCCGCCCACGACCGCCTGCAAGACCCCAAGCCGCAGCCTGTGGCAAAAGAGGAGAGCCGCCATGGCGCTTGATTGGAGCAGTGTCTCGGGCTTGTGGCAGTCTGTGCTCAATAGCAGCCCGCATATCTTGAGCGAGTCGGCTTACCAAAGGGCCAACCAACTCATCTTTCTCGGCGTGCTGGGCGTGCTGTTTTTGGGCAAAGTGGTGGGCTGGGCCTTGCATGGCATGGATGGTTCGGCCAAAACACAGGCCGTGATTGCCAACTACAACAGCCGTGTGCGCCTGTGGTGGTGGATGGCCGCCGTGCTGTCTCTGGCCTTTTGGCTGGGCAAAGTGGGCATCACGGTGTTGTTTGTGTTTTTGTCGTTTTACGCCCTACGGGAGTTCATCAGCCTGCAATACACGCGGCGCTCAGACCACTGGGCCATTGCCGCAGGTTTTTACATCATCTTGCCGCTGCAATATGTGCTGATTTGGCTGGAGAGCTACGACCTTTATACCTTGGTCATCCCTGTTTACGCTTTTTTGTTTTTGCCCATGCTCTCGGCCTTGTATGCCGATACCACACGCTTTCTAGAGCGCTCCAGCAAAGTGCAATGGGGCCTCATGGTCAGCATTTATTGCATCAGCCATGTGCCCGCTTTGCTGGCTTTGAAGATTCCCCATTACGAGGGCCGCAATCTGCTGTTGATTGCCTTTTTGGTGTTGGTGGTGCAAAGCAGCGATATGGCGCAATACCTCAGCGGCAAGCTCACACGCAGTATGCCGCTGCTGCGCCGCTTGGTACCTGAGATGACCCTCAAAACCATCCTCGCTGGCCTTGGCAGTGCCACCCTCATGGGCCTGCTGCTGTGGTGGATGACCCCGTTTAATTTGTGGCAAGCGCCTCTGATTGCCCTCATCATCGCCGCCATTGGCATGTTGGGCAATTTGCTCTTGGCCGCCATCAAGCGCGACCGAGGCATTGCCAACTGGGGCGAAACCATTGTGGGCTACGGCAGTATGCTGGACAAACTCGCTTCAGTGATTTTTGCCGCGCCCATTTATTTCCACATCGTCCATGCTTTTTGGACTTAAGTTTTCACAACAAAAAAAGGACACTCACCCATGAGCCAAGACCTCTACACCGTGCAAGATGGCATCGCCATCGTCACCCTCAGCCACCCCCCTGTGAATGCCCTGAGCTGGGCCTTGCGCCGCCACATCGTCAGCGCCGTGAATGCCGCCAATTTGGATGCCAGCGTCAAGGCCATCGTGCTGCACGGCGCGGGCAAGGCTTGGTGCGGTGGCGCGGACATCAAAGAGTTCGGCGACTTTGCCAATATCAAGCAACCCATCTTCACGCCGCTGATGGATGCGCTGGAGCAATCGGGCAAACTGGTCGTGGCCGCCATTCACGGCTTGGCTTTGGGCGGCGGCCTAGAGCTGGCCTTGGCCTGCCATGCGCGCTTGTTTGCCAAAGGCACTGTGGTGGGCTTCCCTGAAGTGGGTTTGGGCATTCTGCCCGGCGCAGGCGGCACGCAGCGCTTCCCCCGCGTGGTGGGCATTGAAGTGGCCACCAATATGATCATTTCAGGCAAAACCGTGCCCGTTGATGGCTTGGCTGATTTGCCTCTGCAAAAACTGGTGCAAGCTTTGAGCGAAGACAGCGCAAGCGTGCTCGCCGATGCCATTGCCTACGCCAAAGCGAATGCCGATCAGCCCATCACCCGCACCCGTGATTTGTCGGCCCAACACCCCCATGCCGACGGCTTCTTCACCAGCGTGCGCGCCGTGGTGAATGCCAATAAAAACCAAATTGCCCCCAAGCTTTGCTTGGAGTCTTTGCAGGCGGCCGTCAAACTGCCTTTTGATGCCGCCATTGCCAAAGAGCAAGAGCACATTTTGACCTTGATGCACAGCCCCCAAGCACGGGCGGCACAGCATGTGTTTTTGGCCCAGCGCGCCGCTGGCAAAGTGGCCGATGTGCCTGCCGATACGCCGCAGCGCGACATCAAAAAAGTGGGCGTGATTGGCGCTGGCACCATGGGCGGCGGCATTGCCATGAACTTCCTCTCGGCTGGCATCCCCGTGGTTTTGCTTGAAATGAAGCAAGAGGCGCTCGATCGTGGCACGGCCACCATCCGCAAAAACTACGAAGCGCAGGTGAAAAAAGGCCGCCTGACACAAGAAAAAGTGGAAGCCATGATGGGCGGCTTGCTGGCCCCCAGCCTCTCTTACGACGACTTGAAAGACTGCGACCTCATCATTGAAGCCGTGTTTGAAGACATGGGCGTGAAGGAAAAAGTCTTCTCCCAGCTCGATGCCATCGCCAAGCCTGGCGCAATTTTGGCCACCAACACCTCCACCTTGGATGTGGACGCCATTGCCGCCATCACCGCTCGCCCTGAAGATGTGATTGGCCTGCACTTTTTCAGCCCAGCCAATGTGATGAAGCTGCTGGAAGTCGTGCGCGGCGCCAAAACCAGCAAAGAAGTGCTGGCCACCGCCCTGGGCTTGGCCAAGAAAATCCGCAAACTCGCCATCGTCTCTGGCGTGTGCGACGGCTTTATTGGCAACCGTATGCTCGACCCCTATATCCGCCAAGCCCTGTTCTTGGTCGATGAAGGCGCTACGCCCGCCCAAGTCGATAAGGCCATGGAAAAATTCGGCATGAATATGGGCCCCTTCCGCATGTGCGATTTGGTCGGCAACGATGTCATGGGCTCCATCCGCCAACGCCAGCGCCAGCTCTACGCCGGCAAGTTCTACAGCCCCACCGCCGATTGGATTGACGCGCAAGGGCGCTTTGGGCAAAAAGTGGGCAAAGGCTGGTACGACTATGTGCCCGGTGCCCGCGCCCCTGTGCCTGCCAAAGAGGTGCTGGCCATGATTGAAGCCAAGCGCCAAGAGCAAGGCTTGCAAGCGCGCAAAATCAGCGAGCAGGAAATCGTGGCCCGCTGCGTTTACGCCTTGGTCAATGAGGGCGCGAAGATTTTGAAAGAAGGCATTGCCGAGCGCGCCAGCGATATCGACATGGTTTACATCACGGGCTATGGCTTCCCCGCCTTCCGTGGCGGCCCCATGCAATACGCCGACGAGGTGGGCCTGTTCAACATCATTGAGGCCATGAAGCGCTTTGCCACCAACCCGCATGGCGACCCCGCCTTCTGGCAAGCAGCCGAGCTGCTGACGCAATTGGCCGACGAGGGCGCGAAATTCAACGCCTAAGCGCCACGGCGCGATACGCAAAATGCCCCTTAAAAGGGGCATTTTTTATGGCCACCTTGGGCCGATCAGCAGACCGCAGACCGACCCAACACCCTCAATCTTGGCGATTCATCATATGGATGTGAAAACCCAGCCAACGCGAGAAAGAGGCGTGCATTTCCTCGAACATATCTTCCCCCGCCTCATAGCGGGCGCGAAAACCCGCCACCTTCTTCAAAAACAACTTGTTCACAATCTGGTGCGGCTCAAGATAGGGGTACTCCGTCTCCAGCATCAACCCCTCCTCAAAGGCGAAATGCGCCTGCAAAAAGCTTTCAATATCGGCCAAGCTGATGGCAATGGCCTCCCGCTGCCCTCGTTCGTGCATCACCCGCAAGGTGTTGATGGACTCCAACATGCGCTGATGCTGGTGGTCGATTTCATCGTGATCGGTTTTCGAGAGGTTTTGCCAAAGAATCAAGGACATGGAGCGGCCCAACAAAAGATAACGGAAAGATGCATCTTAAATCAAAGCCAGCCCGTTGCAGGGCCGCTACTTTGATGCAGATTAAAGAACAGCGCCATCTTCAACTGCTGTGCCACCAAGCCATCAACAGCACAAAAAGCAGGCCGAAAAAGGCCAAAAAGTAATTCACCCACAAGCCCCAACTGGCGCGGTAATGGGCAGGCAAGTCGGGCGGCGCAGACTCGCGCAACAGGCGCGCATACTGCCGCGCCGAGTAATAGGCCGTGGCCACGCCCATCAAAATCAAGCTCGCCCCCATGGCAATGGCCAGCCACAACTGCGACTGTGGCACGGCGCTGGGCATCAGGCCGCGCATAAGCAAGCCGCCGCGCTCAATGGCAAAGCCAAAGGCCATAAAGGCCAAGCTGGTGCGGTTCCACGAGAGCAAAGTGCGCTCGGCAGAAAACAACACATTGATATCAATCGTCAAGTTTGACTTCACAACACAACTCCAAGCACCTCAAACGAGGGCGCAGTGTGCCACAAGCGGCGCGCCGCAGCGGCAAAAAGCGGCTGCGTTGGCGCTAGTCCCGATAGACGAAAAAAGCCTGCGCTGGCTCTGTAATAATCGGGGCATCGAATTCTCTCCATCTACCACCATAAGGAAGACAACAGTATGGGACTGCAAGGCAAAGCCGCCATTGTGGGTGCGGCGCAATACAAACCCGAAAAATACAACTCTGCGCCACAAATGTTCCACTTGGAGCAAGTGGCCGATTTGACCACCCAAGCCTTGGCCGATGCCGGCTTGAGCCTGAAAGACATGGACGGCTTGGTGGTTTCCAGCGCCTACTTCCATGAAGCCAGCAGCTTTGTGCCTGCCATGTGTGGCGAGTACTTGGGCGTGCCCTTGAACTTTGCCGAGGCCATTGACTTGGGCGGCACTTCCAACGCGGGCGCAGTTTGGCGTGCGGCCATGGCCATTGAAATGGGCATGTGCGACACCGTCGTCTGCGTCATGCCTGCGCGCATGGCCCCCATGAGCGCACACGACAATCACGCGCTGGAAGTGCTCAAAGCCTCGCGCTTTGGCGGCCACTCCACCCGCTTTGGTGCGCCCGAGGCCGAGATGGACTTGCCCTACGGCCATATGGCGCAAAACACGGGCTACGCCATGATTGCCCAGCGTTACGCCGCCACTTACGGCTATGACGCGGCCACCATTGCCCGCATTTGCGTTGATCAACGCACCAATGCCTGCGCCAACCCAGATGCCATGTTCTACGGCCAGCCCATCAGCGTAGATGATGTGCTCAATAGCCGCCTGGTGGCTGACCCCCTGCGTATGCTGGAAATCGTGATGCCCGTGGCAGGCGGCGCAGCCGTGGTCGTCACCCGTGAGGACATCGCCAAACGCTGCAAACACCGCCCTGTGCGCGTGGTCGGCGCAGGCGAGTATGTGCAGAGCAAATCCCCCACCTACGCCAAAGACATGCTGGAAACGCCGATTGGCCCCGCCAGCCGCCGCGCTTTTGCTATGGCTGGCCTCAAGCCCGCCGATATGGACATGGCGCAGATTTACGACTGCTACTCCATCACCGTGCTGCTCTCGCTTGAGGATGCGGGCTTCTGCGAAAAAGGCAAAGGCATCGACTTCATCAAAGCGCATGACTTCACCTACAAAGGCAACTTCCCCATGAACACCCACGGCGGCCAGCTCTCTTTTGGCCAAGCGGCCAATGCAGGCGGCATGAGTCAGGTGATTGAGGCCATGCAGCAAATCCAAGGCCGCTCAGGCGAGCGCCAATTGAAGCAACACGACCTGGCCTATGTCTCAGGCACGGGCGGTGTCATGAGCGAGCAGGTGGCGCTGATTTTGCGCGGCGCTGAATAAGCCCAATTAAAGGGCAAACCGCCCTGCCCCACAAAAAAACGGCCCTCAATTGAGGGCCATTTTTATGGCTGCACCAAAGGCTACAAATACTGGCCTTGCTGCTTATTTGCGCAGCAATTTACGCAACACGGCATCCAAACGCTTGGCGGCGCTGGCCTCGTGCGCGCTGGCCAGCACCGTGGCCACATCCTGCGGCCAAGTCTCGGCCGGCAGGGCGCGGTCTTTCTGCGTTAAAAGCTGCAATTGCATCTGGCGCTTGGCCGCTTGTTGCTCCGCAGGCGTGGGCACATCGGCGGCCATCTCTAGGCGCAGCAAAGCCGTGGCTGCGGCCTCAGCGCCTTGCGCCGCCTCGCCAATCGCCGCTGCCCACAGGCTGTGCGTGGCGGTTTTCACGGCACGGCCCAAATCGGCCGCAGCGGGCATGGCATCGGCCTGGCGTGCTTGCCAGCTTTGCAGCAGTTGCCCCAAGCTGGCCCCGTGGGCCTGCTGGTTCAAAGCACGCAAGGCTTGCTCGGCCTGTGCCATCGCCGCTTTTTGTGCGGCAAAAGCTTGGTTGGACAAACGCGGGCCGCGCGCCTCGCGCTCAGGGCGTTCAAAGCGCCCAGCCGCCGCACCACGGCCAGCAGCAGCACCACGGTCGGGGCGTTCGCCGCGCTCAAAGCGCTTGCCTCGGCCCGCCTCTTTGCCCTGTTGCAAAGCAGCCAAGCGGCTGTCACTCTTTTTCGCATCAGGGCGGTCATCGCCACGCATGGCCACCACAGCCCGCTTCACGCTGGGGCGAGCAGGCGCAGCTTCGGCCTTGCCCTCCTCATCGCCAGATGCGGCACTGCCTTCTTCTGCGTCGGCAGGCGCTTCAGTGTCTGTGGCCTCTGCTTGGCCCTCGTCGCTGGGGCTGGCTTGGACTTCTGTCTCAGCATCGGCAGCAGCTTCTGCCGTTTCAGCCGCTTGGGCGGGATCGGCTACAGCTTGGGCAGAAGCTTGATCCGCGCCGCTGCTGTCCTCAGTTTTGCCACGCACAGCGGCTTGCAAAGCGGCCATGGCCGCTGCAATGGCTTGCGCATCGCCGCTAGCGTTGGCCGCTTCCAGCGCCTTGGCCGCGTCCAGCACGGCCTGTTCATGCGCCGTCACCGCCGCCTGCACTTGGGCACGGGCTTGGCCCTTGCGGTTGAAGGCCTCATCTAAGGGCTGGCGGAAGGCTTCCCACAGCTTTTGTTCGTCTCGGCGTGGCAAGGCGAAGGCTTGCGCCAGCTCTTGCCAGCGTTTTTGCAGAGCCTGCACCGCTTCCACCCGCAAGGGCAGCTCTTGGGCCAAGGCTTGGGCCTCGGCAATCAAGGCTTTGCGCAGGCGCATGTTCTCACTTTGGGCTTGGCGCAAAGGCGCTTCGGCCTCTTTGAGCAACTGCTTCCACTGCCCTTGTATTTTTTCATAGGCTTTGGCAGACAGATGACCGGCCTCTTGCCAAGCCTTGTTCAGTTGGCTCAGGGCCAATCGGAAGCTGCGACCATCAGGTTTTTCCGCTTCGGCCTGGGCTTTCGCCAAAGCTTGCAAATCAGCCATCAAGGCACGGCGTTTGGCCAGCACTTCATTTTCACTGTCTCTGGCCTTTTTGCGCCAAGCCTCCACCACCTGGTAGGCTTGGTCGCACAAGCCATCAAAGCGCCGCCACAACACAGGGTTAGGCATACCGCCTTTATCGGTTTCCTTCCAAGCATCGCGCAGGGCTTTGAGCGCCTCGTTTTGCTTTCTGCCGCCTTGCGGCTCGTTCACCAAAGCCTGCGCTTGGGCAATCAAGTCTTCACGAATTTGGTTTGCACGCCAGCGCTGCCAGCCTTCTAATTCAGCCGCCGCAGCCAAAGCCGCTTGGGCGCGGAATTCGGTTTTTGCATCCAGTGCAGCCGCGTGCTCTTTCAAGCTGGATCGCACGGCATTGGCCGCCGCCACGCTGGCCTTGCCATGCCCCAGCTCCAGCTCTTGTTCCAATTGCTGCAACACGGCCTGCACCGCTGCTATGGCCTCAGCTTGGGCTTGGGCATCCACTTTAGGGCGGGGAGTTTGAGTGCTGGCGGGAGCCGCTTCCTCAAGGCCAGCCATGCGCGTTTGGCGCACTTCTTCGGCCCATACAGGCATATTGGGCAAGGCCACTTGGCTATCGGCCACGGCCTCTTGGGCCTGTGCAAATGCAGCTTCAAAAGCCCCATGCAAAAGCTGCAATTGCTGCTGCGCTTCTTTGAGCTGCACGGCGAATTTGCCATCCACGCTGACCCAATCGGGGGCCGCTTGCAGGGCCTCACTGCTTTGTTGCCAATTGGCCACCTCAGCCTGCAAAGTGGGCAAAGCCTCGGCCACGGCAGCCAAGGCTTGGGTGGACAAGGCATCAAGGCGCAGGCGCAACAAAGCCGCCGCCTCCCGTTGGAGCTGCACTTGCTTTTCCAGCTCATCAAGGTTACGAATGCGCGTTGCCAAGCCTTGCAAAAGCGCTGCGGCTTCAGTTGCTGCAGCATCGCCAAAAACAGTTTCCGCCTCGCGCTGGCAGGCCAGCAATTCGGCCATAGCTGCCTTTTCTGCCGCCAGCAAAGCCTGTGCTTGCGTCTGCCACGCAGCTTGCTGCTGCGCCAATTGCTCGACCTGTTTGAGCACATCAAGCCGCTCGCGCACGATTTTGGCGGCGCCTTGGTCTTTATGCTGCAACTCTTTCATCACCGCTTGCATCTGGGCCGCATCAGGTGCCTTTTCTAGCCAAGCACGCAGCAACACGCCACGCTCATCTGAAGTTGCAGCAGCAAATACACCGCCCGTCAGGGCATCCAAATCTGCTAGAGAAAAGTTCAGTTCACTCATTGCTTTTCCTCTGAATCAAACAAACCAATCACGAGCGAGCCCAAAAGCAAAAGAGCAGCTCACAGCCCCATGAAAAAAGGCTTTAAGCAAATTTTGCCTAAAGCCCTTTGAAGTATTTGGTAGGCACAATTGGATTCGAACCAACGACCCCCACCATGTCAAGGTGGTGCTCTAACCAACTGAGCTATGTGCCTAGAAAGCGCAAATTATAGCTGAAATCATGCACTGCCCGCGTTTGCACCTTGCCATTGGCTCAGTGCAAACGCCGCAGCACACAGCTTCATCAAATAATCACAGCGTTGGTCTGCAACCAGCTCAGTGCATCGCCCATGGTCACGCCTTCGAGTG
>CAZJBX010000003.1:0-101373 GCA_964544605.1 uncultured Burkholderiaceae bacterium | reverse complement strand
GCCCGGCGGCCAGTTGCACGGTTTGCCCGCCAAAGTCGCTGCTGATGGCTTGGCTGGCCTCGCTTTGCACCCAGATTTGCTTGCTGCTTGAGGAGAGCAAACCTTTGTTTTTGCTATACCAGCTTTCATCCAAGCTTTGGCTTTGCTCGCCCGCTTCAATGGTGATATGCCGCCCCGCTGTGCCTTGCAATTGGCCTTGGGCATCAAGCTGCGCGGCACGGGCTTTGAGGTCTTGCCCCGCTTGCAGGGCCATGTTGCCGCCAGCTTGAATCTGGCTGCCTTGCTCTTGGTGGGTCTCAAGGTGCACATAGTTGCGGCTGTTGGGGGTGAGGTGCAGCTCGTGGCCCGTGGCCACCGTGCCCAGCACAAGGTCGCGCTCGGCTTGCAGCAACACATCGCCCGCGCTGCTGATGGCCGCTGCTTGCAACTGCACATCGCGCCCAGCTTGGGCGACCAGCAGACCGCCTTCGGCACTCACATGCAGGCCGCCCACGCGATCAATTTGTGTGTGGGCGCTGGCGCTGTTGGCCCCACTCGCCTCGGCACTGCGGGTGGTGCTGCTGACGCTCAAATCACGCCCCGCTTGCGCCCACAGCAGGTCTTGCGCCTGCACGCTGCCGCCTGTGACGCGCAGGTCTTGCCCCGCATCAAGCTGCACGGCACGGCCACTGAGCTGACCCGACACATCCATATCTGCCGCGCGAATTTGCAAGGCATCGCGAGCCAGCACCGTGCCGCCGAGCTGGGCATGGCCGCTGTAGTTCATGGCCACACTTTGACCTGCAATGTGTGAGCCTTGCAAAATGCCATCGCCCTGCCCCGCCCGTACATAAAGCTGCGGGGCCAGAGCAGTGGTGGTGCTGCCATCAGGCAGGCGCACGGTTTGTTCGACCAGCCAAACGATGTCGCTGTCGAGCTGACCCATTTGCTCAGAGTTCAGGGCTTGGCCGATGTTCAGGCCCAGCGTATCGGCCACGGCCAAAGCCGCTTGCATGAGGGAGGCGTATTGCTCTTCGTCATTGCTAAAGCCAGCCAAGTAGCGGTGGCCAGTGAGCAAGGCCACCTGTTCGCGCAGCAGTTTTTGTTCATAAAAGCCATCACCCAAACGCTTTTGCATGTGGTTGGGGTCGAGCTGTAGGGCTTGCAGCATGTGGTCGCTAGAGAGCCATTGGCGGTAATCGGCAAATGTGGGATCGGTTTCCACAATGTAGTGCGCCGAGGGGTCTTTGCTGGGGCGCAATAAGGCATTGCTGGGCAGATCTGCCGTGCTGGGCGCTAGGGTGCGAATTTGGGTGTCGGCCTGCTCAGGCAGTTGCACGGTGTTGATGACGGGCACATTGGGCGCAAGCGGAGATGCCGCCCCTGGGGGCGCTATGCCATCGGTCGCAACTTGCAGCTCTGGCGCCTGTTGAATGGCCTGCTGTGGGGCGGCCTGATTCGCAGTTTGGATGCTGGCAAACTCTTGTAGGATGGCGGCTTGGAGGTCAAAAGTGCTGGAGTCGATGATGTCGAATACTTGGGTTGTTCTTTCCCGTTTTCTAGTGTATTTACCTGACTTTCTTAAAATCTTGTCCTCTGTTGATTTATAGCGATGATAAACCTTATAGGTCTCAATCAGCATATCAGCCGAAAAAGTTTTCTGGCCCATATGCTCAACACCAATCAAGCTGTCACTGTCAATAATAATCAAAGACCCTGAAATGACATCTCCTCCATCATTTGTTATTTTCGAATCTAAAATCGACATGTCAGACCCAGAGGCAATTCGGGCGGCGCGCCCATAGTCATCAACAACCGTTTCCTGAGCTTCTATATATTTGATTGTGATTTTATCATAATCCCCATAGGCCCTCGATCGATAGTCCTTATTGTAAATCTCCAACTCCCTCCGCAGCGAATCTTGCTCACCCACAGGCACATTGAACAGCGACCAAACCTCAGAGTCCAAGGGATAGTCCACTGGCTCGATGATAACTTTTCGACCAATACCATTCTCGTTGCGTGGGCCACGACGAGTTGTTTGAGTTTGATAAGGTTTCTTTGCATAACCCAGCTCAAAAGGATATTTCTCACTCGGCACGACCAGTTCATATCGATCAGTAGAAGGGTTACCATCATCATCGTTGGCCGTGCATTTATAGCACCAGCCCACTTCACTGGCATCATAAATGACCGTATCACCCTTGACCCGATATTGCAGCATGGTGTCCATGACTTCACCAGGGGGCAGTTCTTGTAAAAAATCAGATGTGACATAGCCATAGCCCTCAAAATACCGGACACCTGTCCAGCCTTCTTCCTCTTGTTGGGCTTTTAAGTCATGCCAGATGGATTGAGCAGTCACGACCTCTTTGGTTGAGAAGCTTGGATTCAGGTTGTGCAGCTCTTTGGCTTGAATATGCAATTGCCCCAAGGATTCAATATCGGCGCTGATGTTGCTGATTTTTTCGGCCTGACCCACAACTTCCCCTTGAGCGTTGAGCGCACCGCCGATGAGCATGGCTTGGCTGCCTGTGCCCGCACTGAAAATCAAGGCTTCGGGTTCATTGGTAATGTATTTTGCGCCGATACGGAGTTCATCGCGGGCCGCAATGACGGCGGCTGATGTGGGCGTGTTGGTATAGATGCGTTCACTATGGCCTTCTTCATCCGTGCGGATGTCCTCTGCCGTTTGGCGGTTGTTGAGGGTGTGTGCGCCGATGGCGAGCCGGTCGCCATAGATGCGGCCCGTGCCTTCGTTGTTCAGTGTATGGGCTTGTAGGCGCACGCTTTTGCCGTCAATGAGGCCGTGGTTTTGGATCTCAGCTTGGGCTTGCAATTGCGTGCTTTGCCCTGCTTGTATGCTGGCTTGCTCGGCGTTATAGATGGTGTTGGCGTGGAGCTCAAGACTGTGGCCGCTTTGGATGTGACCGTGGTTGTGCAGTTGGCCTTCTGTGCTGACTAAAAGGTGACCCGCTGCCGAGAGTTGCCCTTGCTCGGTCAGTGTGAAGTCGGCGCTTTGTTGGAGGCTGAGGTCGCCATCCGAGAGGAGAGCACCGTTGCCGCTGACGCTGCCCGCTTGAATACCGAGGTGTTGCCCAGCGTGCAGGTTGCCGCCCGCGTTGTGGATGGCGCTGCTGCCGCTGATGGCGATGCGCTCAAGGGCGGTGATGTCACCTTGCTGGTTGTGAAGCTGGCCGCCTTGTTGTGTGATTTGAAGCTGTGTGTGGCTGCTGATTTGGCCTTGGCTGTTGTTGATGCCTGCGCCAGCGGTGTGCAAGCGGGTGTGGCCTTGGCCTTGAATATGGCCGTTTTTGTTGTTCAGGCCCGTGCCGCTTTGGGCGCTGCTGTGCAAATCAAGCGCAGCCGCTGAGTGGATGCGGCCTTGTTCGTTCTGCAGGCTTTGGGCTTGAAGACTGAGATCTTGCACGGCGCCAATGTAGCCGCCTTGGCTGTTGTCAAGCTGGCCCTGGCTGACGCTGATGTGGGCTTGCCCTTGAGAGAGGATGCCGCCTTGCTCACCTGAGTGGCGGTTGTTGAGGTCGCCTGTGCTGATGTCGATATGGAGCTGGCTGCCCGCTTGGGTGGTGGCCAAAAGACCGCTTTGGCTGTTGTTGAGCGCACCGCTGCTGATGTGCAAGTTGTGCCCAGCCATGATTTGGCCCGCTTGGTTGTTGAGGGCGTGGCCTTGGGTGTCGAGTACAAGGTTTTGTGCGGAGATGTGGCCTTGTGCGTTGTTGAGGCCCGCAGCGGCAATGCGCGCATTGTTAGCCGCAGCGATTTGGCCGTTGCGGTTGTTGAGCATTTGGGCGCTGTGAATGGCCAAGCTTTGCCCTGCGCTGATGTGGCCAGCTTGGTTGCTGATTTGTGTGTGATTCAGAGCAATCTGGCCATTGGCTTCGATTTGCCCTTGGCTGTTATTGAGTGTGCCGCCGTTTAAGCTGAGGTCGCCCAGGGCTTGGAGGCGGCCTTGGGTGTTGTTTAGGTTTTGCGCTTGGATCTCAAGCTGGCCTGCGGCGGCCAGTGTGCCGCCTGCGTTGTTCAAGTCATCGGCAATCTGTGCTTGTAGCGCCTGTTGCGCGTAAATGCTGCCTTGCTGGTTGTGCAGGCGCTGCGCTTGAGTCGTGAGCTGTCTGCCGCTGTCAATATAGCCTTGTTGGTTGTCCAGCGTGTGCGCTTGCAGTTCAAGCTGGGCTTGGCTGCTGATGTGGCCGCTTTGGTTGAGGATGGCTTGCTCGGCGGTGATGCTGGCTTCGGCTTCACCCGTGTGCACGATGCGGCCTTCTTCGTTATTGATGTGGCCCGCTTGAATGCTCAGTTGTGCGCCATTGCTGCCGATATCGCCTTGTGTGTTGTCCAAGAAGCCAGGAAGGTGAAGCTGCAATGCGCCAGTGCCTGTGTGCACAATGCTGCCGCCCACATTAGAGAGGTTGTGCGCTTGCAGTTGTAGCTGGTGTGCTTGTAGTGCGGCCCCATCGGTGCGTAGCGTTTTGGCCGTTTGTGCTTCTAGGTTTTGTTGGGCAAAGATGCTGGCGCGGCTGAGGTCAATGTCTTCTTGGCGGGCATGAAGTTGGATTTGAATGGCTTGGGTTTTACTGTCGCCCAGGTCAATGCTGTTGCCCAGATAGGCGAGGAGGCCAGAGCTGATGTTTTGCCCTTTGCTCTGTATGTCCCCTGCCGCCGTGGCGCTCAAAGTGGCTTGCCCGTTTGCGATTTGGCCATCGCTGCGGATGCCTGCGGCCAGGGTGCTTTGTTCATCGCTGTGGATGTTTGCACCCGCACCCGCACCTGCGGCCTGTAACTGGGTATCGCCTTGGGCGGCGATGAGGCCGCCGCTGTGGTTGCGTATGCTGCCTTGGATGGTGATTTTGGTATGGCCTTGGGCATAGATGCTGCCGCTGTTGTGCAATTGGCCAGCACCGGTGATGTGGGTGTGGCCACTGCTGCTGATGCGGCCTGTGAGTTCAATATCGCCTTGGGCGTTGAGCTGGATTTGGCCTGCGCTGGCATACATTTGCCCCGCGTGACGCACGCCAACACCAGCTTCTGTGGCGGTGAAGCGAATTTGCCCTGCATACATGCCCGCAAGGGCGGAGCTGTCTATGGCGAAGACGGGTTTATTGGCATCGGCTTCGCCACTGGGCTGTGCTGTGTGGCCAGCGATGCGACCCGTTTGGGCATCAAGCTGGACTTGGTTGACGCCAGCAAGGATGTCTAGTTCTTTGGCCCAGATGTCGGCGTTGATTTCAGTGGCTCGGGCAATGATTTGAGTGTAGTCGGCGCTGCTGCTGTCTAAGCCTTTGCCTTGAATGCGAACTGCGCCGCCTTGCACATCAAAGCCTTGGAGTTGGCCCTCTTGCATGATGGCCTGCCCCGTGCTGAGGGTGGTGCTCTGGGCGTTGATGAAGCCGCAGCCTTCACAACTGATGCCCGCTGGGTTGGCAATGACCACTTGGGCGCGCTCACCCGCGACTTCAATATAGCCTTTGAGCTGGCTGGCTTGGCTGCTATTGACTTCGTTCAAGATGACGCGGGCGCTGCCCTGCCCCAGCCAAGGGTTGCCTTGCACCCATCCGCCTGTTTCGGTTGAGGTGTTGCTGCGGCTGTTGTTCAAAATAGCACCCGACTCAGCCACATCAAACTGGCTGTACGCGTTGCGCGATACGCCTGCGGCGCTGGGCGTTTGGATGTTGACTTGGGGGGTGCCATTGGCCGTTTCTAAGACGGTGGGGCGCTGTCCGCCTGGGGCCTGGGCATCGGCGACGATTTGTGCGTGTAGGCTAGGACTGAGAAAGATGCTGAATAAGCCAAAGGCACACCAAAGTGCCATGCTGCCAGCAGTAGGGCGAGCAATGAAGACGGATGGGCCTGTGCCTTGGCTGCTACCTTGACCCGCCACTTTGCTGCGGCTGCTGGCGGATTCTGCCACGGCCATCAGTTGCTGGCGGTTGCTGTTAAAGATGATGCGATAGCTGTGTTTGTTCATGGTGATGCACCTCAAACGAATAAAAAACAAGGTCTTAAAAGCTCCAGCTCGCACTGAAGCCAGCCAAGCCATAGGCGGTTTTGAAGCCACTGGGTTTGCTGATGGGTTTGGCCACGAACAGGTCATAGCTCACGCCACTTTGGCTGCCGCGCACCCCCACAGCCGCCCCCGCCAAGGCGCGTCCCAAAAGCAGGCGTTGGCTGGGGCCACCCACGCGGCCATAGTCAAGGCCCAAATAAAGCGCATGTCTCCGCTGCTGGCCAATCGCCATGCTCAGGTCTTGCCGCAGCAGCCAGCCGCGTTCACTGGAGAGCTGCTGCTCACCATCAAAACCACGCACGGTGTAGCGCCCGCCAATGGCGAAGCGGTCTTGCGGCACCAAGGGCGTGCGGTTCCATTGGGCACGCCAAAGGCCGCTGTATTGCAGGTGTTGCTGGCCCAATGCAAAGGGGCGCTGGATTTGTGCGCTGGCGGTGAAAAAGCGGGGGCGTGAGCGACCTTCACCAAATGCCTCCTCAGGCGCAGGTAGGGCGCGGCGTGCGCCTGTGCCCTGACGGTAGTCCGCCTGTAAATCGAGTGTGCTTTGGCCGAGATATTGACGATGGGCCAAGTTCAAACCCCAGCCAGCCATACGGCGGCGTTGCACCTGCACTTCAGTGTCATCAATGTAGTTGCGAGAGGCCCGAGACCAAGCGTAAGCACCCAGCGTGGTTTTGTGCTGTGCATTGCGATGCAGCAGGCGCTGCAATTTGAGCTCGTGGTTGCGGCTGATACCGCTGTAGAGGTAGTTCTCGCTCAAGCCAGCCACACTTTGGTGGTAGCGGTTTTGGCTGGTGTTCAGGCTCCACTGCCAGTAGCCCACTGGCATGGCGTAATACAGGTTGTAGCCGTGCGTGCCGTAAGCACCTTGCCCCGTGCCGCTGTGCCCAAGGTCGTGGTTGTAAGTGAGGTAAAGCACATCATTTAAAGTCAGAGCATGGTCGTATGACAGCGTCACACCTCCTTGGTATTTGCCTGTAGCGCGAGTGCCGCCATCATCCGCAAACAAACTGATGCGGAAAGGACGAGCCGACTGCTGCCAATGCACAAGCACATCCGTTTCGCCTGGCTGTGCGTCTGGCCCTTCTGCAGGTTTGAGCTCAATATTGGCCTGCACCGTGGGCACACGCTGGAAGTTCTCCAGCGCCTGTTCAATGGCACGAAGGTGGAATACATCACCTGCTTTCACGGGCATCGCAGCGTCCAAGCGCCCGCGCGGGTTGCTTTCTGACGAAAAGGCGATGTCGCGAATACGCCCCTCAAACAAGGTCAGCTCCAAGCGGCCTTGATCTTGCAAATGCGCTTGCGGCCCCGCCAAGACCTGCGCCAAAGAGTAACCCTTGCCAATCAAAGCGTTTTGCATACGGCGCATCACCAAACCGATGCCTTCGCTGCCCAAGCAGCGGCCTGTGGCCCAGTCTTCCTCACCAGTGCTGGTGAAGTGCGCATGGCGCAGCACCCACTGAAATTGAGTGGCGGAACTGCCCACTAAGGCAATGTGATGGATAGGGACGCAAGGCCGCTCATCTAGCGGCAAGCGGGCCTCTAGCCCCTTCAATGCCATTGAAGGCAAACGGACGGCGTTTTGCGCTTCTTGGGCCTCACGCAATTGGCGCTGCCGCTCTTGCTGGCGCAAAAGCTCATCACTCGGGTCGGGCAAACTTTGTGCACTAGCCCAAGCAGAACCAAGCGCCACAAGCAGGCCCAAGCCCAGCTTTGAAGCATTTTTTAAGGTGGATAAAAACGAATTGGGCCACATATCAAGCAAGCAAGTAAAAAAACCCCACAGAGATAAACTCTTGGGGTCAAAGTCCTGCATTCTAGAAATGCAAAAATCGTTTTGCCTTGTGAAGGGGCCGATTAATCACGCTTTGCGGCCATGAAGATATGTACGGCACAAAGCATTTTTCTTTTTGTCCACTCTGTCGCACTGAGATGAGAGGCACAGGCCGCACACAGGCACGGCAGGCCGTGCCCCTACCCGACCCCCGTCACGGCGAAGGCCCATATGGGCCTGTGGCCATCCCCTACGCATCCTGCCCATCCGCAGCGCAAAACACTACCTTGCAGCACAAGATGGCCACGGCGGGATTTGAAAAAACCTCGTCATTGCGGGCTTGACCCGCAATCTCTGATGCGAATAAGGCAACTGAAAAACCGAGATTGCGGCTCGGAGGCCGCAATGACGCAAAAGATAAGCCCGTCATGGCGAAGGCCCTCTTGGGCCTGTGGCCATAACAGGGGGCGACAAAAAAACGCTGCCAAAGCAGCGTTTCTTCTTAGCGTATGGGGCAAAGATCCAAGCCCTGCGGCCTACACCCGCCCCAGCGCCTGCACCTTCCAGGCCAGCCACAGCTTGCGCAGCGGCGTCAGGCTGGTGCGCTGGTGCAGCACCTGATAGCCGCCTTTGGCCACCTCGTGCAGCAGGTCGCGGTAGATGGCCGCCATCATCAGCCCCGGTTTTTGGCTGCGGAAGTCTGCCGCTGGCAAAAGCGCCAGCGCCTCGGTATAGCAAGCCTGAGCGCGTTCGTATTGAAACTGCATGAGGGCCGTAAAGCGTTCGCTGTATTGGCCTTGCTCCAGCTCTTGCGCCGTCACGCCAAAGCGCTGCAACTCATCTACGGGCAAATAAATGCGGCCACGGCGGATGTCTTCCCCCACATCGCGCATGATGTTGGTCAGTTGCAGGGCCAGGCCCAAGCGGTGGGCGTAGTCGAGGGTGCGCGGGTCTTGAAAGCCCAAAATGCGGGCGATGACTTCGCCAACCACACCTGCGACAAAATGGCAATAGGCTTTGAGGTCTTCAAAGCGGGCATAGCGCTGCTGGCGCAAGTCCATTTCGCAGCCCTCAATCACGCCCAGCAAATGCGCGGCCTCAATGCCATAAGTGGCGCTGTGCGGCATCAAAGCCTGCATGATGGGGTGGCGCTGGGGCAGGTCTTGGCCCGCAAAGGCCAGCTCCACATCGCGCCGCCACCATGCCAGCTTTTGCGCCGCCACGCCCATATCGCTGGCCTCGTCCACGACATCATCGACCTCGCGGCAGAAGGCGTAGAAGGCGGTAATGGCTGCCCGCTTGGCGGCAGGCAGAAAGAGGAAGGCGTAGTAAAAGCTGCTGCCTGAGGCAGCGGCTTTTTCTTGCACATAGTGTTGTGCGTTGCTCACTGTCACAGCCGCTTATTGGTTGTCAATAAAGCTGCGCAGTTTGTCGCTGCGGGTGGGGTGCTTGAGCTTGCGCAGAGCCTTGGATTCAATTTGGCGGATGCGCTCGCGCGTCACATCAAATTGTTTGCCCACTTCTTCCAGTGTGTGGTCGGTGGACATTTCAATACCAAAGCGCATACGCAGCACTTTTGCCTCGCGGGGGGTGAGGCCATCGAGCATGTCTTTGACCAAATCACGCAGGCCCGCTTGCAGCGCCGCATCCATGGGGGCCACGGTGCTGCTGTCCTCAATGAAGTCACCCATTTGGCTGTCGTCATCGTCCCCCACTGGGCTTTCCAAGCTGATGGGCTCTTTGGCGATTTTCATGATTTTGCGGACTTTGTCCTCGGGCATTTCCATCTTCTCGGCCAAGAGCTGGGCATCGGGCTCAAAGCCGTGCTCTTGCAAGTGCTGGCGATTGATGCGGTTCATCTTGTTGATGGTTTCAATCATGTGCACGGGAATGCGGATGGTGCGTGCTTGGTCGGCAATTGAGCGCGTAATGGCCTGGCGAATCCACCAAGTCGCGTAAGTTGAGAACTTGTAACCACGGCGGTATTCAAATTTGTCCACCGCTTTCATCAGGCCAATATTGCCCTCTTGAATCAAATCCAAGAATTGCAAACCACGGTTGGTATATTTCTTCGCAATCGAAATCACCAAACGCAAGTTGGCCTCAATCATTTCTTTCTTGGCATGGCGGCTGTTGCGCTCGCCATCATTCATGCGCTTGTTGATGGCACGCAATTCTTCCAGCGGCACCACATTCCGCGCTCGGATTTCAATGAGCTTTTGCTGCAACTCTTGCACAGGCGGAATGTAGCGCCCCATGGCCGCAGCCCAAGGCTTGTTGCTGGCCGCTTGGTCTTCAATCCACTGCAAATTCAAATGCTCGCTGGGCACCACCTCGCCCTTTTCATTGCGGCCACTGAAGGCACGCACAAAATCCTCTTGCGGGAAGCGGCAGCGCTCCACAATCAGCTTGCGCAACTCGCGCTCAATGGTGCGCACTTCTTCCACTTGGCTGCGCACGCTCTCGCACAGTTTTTCAATGGCCCGGGCCGTGAAGCGGATTTGCATCAGGTCTTTTGTCAAAGCGTCTTGCGCCTTGTTGTAAGCGGGGCTGCCATAGCCGTCTTTGTCATAGGCTTTGTGCAGTTTCTCATAGTGCTTGCGCAAAATATCAAAGCGGCGCAGCGCCTCGACTTTCATCTTTTCTAGCATCCGCGTTTGGCCCGCTTTGGGGTCATCATCGTCGTCATACTCGTCGTAATCTTCCTCGGCCACATAGTCATCGTGCTCATCATTGAAGACAAAACCATCAACCAAAGTGGAGACCACCACCGTGCCGTCTTCGACCTCTTGGGCCATGGCAAAGAGCTCAACAAAAGTAGCGGGCGTGTGGGCAATCGCCTCAATCATGTCATTGAGTCCACCCTCAATGCGCTTGGCAATTTCAATCTCGCCCTCACGGGTGAGCAGCTCCACCGTGCCCATCTCACGCATATACATGCGCACAGGATCAGTGGTGCGGCCAAACTCAGAGTCCACAGTAGAAAGGGCCGCTTCCGCCGCTTCCTCGGCCTCCTCCTCGGTGGAGCCCGTGGGGGCGTTATCGGTGATGATGAGGGCATCCGCATCGGGCGTTTGCTCATACACGGCCACGCCCAAATCGCTCAAAGTGCCAATCACGGCCTCCAGCGTTTCGGCGTCAATCAGTTTGTCGGGCAAATGGTCATTGATTTCAGAATGCGTCAAATAACCACGGGTTTTGCCCAGCTTAATCAGGGTTTTCAGGCGCTCGCGGCGGTCTTTGCGCTCGTCTTCTGAAAGCACTGTGTCGTCAAGGCCAAACTCTTTCATCAAGGCGCGTTCACGGGCCTTGGAAATCTTCATGCGCAAGGGTTTGGCTTTTTCTACAGGCGCATCGGTTTCCACTTCAACTGCCTCGGCATCCTCAAGCAAATCCTCTTCTTCCAGCTCCAGATCAATCTCGGGCTTTTTGCCTTTGGGCTTCTTCGCTGCGGCTTTTTTGGCAACCGCTTTCTTGGCTGCGGCTTTCTTCGCGGGCACCTTTTTCGCGGCAGGCTGGCTCTCAACCTCAGTCTCATCGGCCTCTGCCTTTTTAGCGGCCGCTTTCTTCACAGCTACTTTCTTCGCTGCCGCTTTTTTGGCTACAGGCTTGCTCTCGGCTTCAGCGGCCTTTTTAGCGGGAGCTTTCTTCGCAGCGGCTTTTTTGGCTGCGGCTGGGGTCTCTAGCAATTCCTGCTCATCTTGAGCGACTTTGCTGGCCGTTTTGCTTGCGGCTTTTTTACTCGGGGCTTTTTTACTGGCCACAGAAGCGGCTTTGGGGGACTTGCTCGCCATATTTACCTCAAAAAACTAAACAAATGCGACGGCTGCGCTGCCCAGCACAATGCCAAGGCAGGCCCATCTGGGGCTTGGGGCACAGAAAGCCCCAAAGGGAGGTCGCAAAGCTCAGGGGCGAACATTTGGGATATAGCCCTTGCGAAGTCTTTGGCTCGGTGGTGTTGAGCGCTCAGGTCAAGACGGTTTCGGAGGTGCTACTGTCGCAGTTTGCAGACACGAAAGCTATAATTATACAAATTCAAGGCACTTTTGCAAGCCCTAAAAGGAAAAAAGCCAAGCACACCAGCCTGGCTTTTATCTCAACACTGGGCCAATGCTGCTTAAAACTGCAGCAGCACTGCTCCCCATGTGAAGCCGCCACCCACGCCCTCCAGCAGCAGGGTTTGGCCTTTTTTGATGTCGCCCGCACGCACGGCATGGTCCAGTGCCAACGGAATAGAGGCGGCGGAGGTATTGCCGTGGTCTTGCACCGTGACCACGCATTTCTCCATGGGCAGTTTGAGCTTTTTCGCCGTGCTCTGCATGATGCGGATATTGGCCTGATGCGGCACCAGCCAGTCGATATCGGCCTCGGTTTTGCCAGCCTTCTCCAGTGCCGCACGGGCGGCCTTCTCCAGCACCGTCACAGCCATTTTGAACACCGCTTGGCCGTCCATTTTCAAAGTGGGATCGCCCAAAATCGCGCCTTTATCGACATGGCCAGGCACGCACAAAATATCAGTGTGGCGGCCATCGGCGTGCATATCAATGGCCAAAATGCCAGGCTCGGTGCCGGCCTCCAGCACCACAGCGCCCGCGCCATCGCCAAACAGCACGCAAGTGGTGCGGTCTTTGAAGTCGAGAATGCGGCTGAAAATCTCAGCGCCGACCACCAAGGCTTTTTTCGCCGCGCCGCTGGCAATCATGCTATTGGCCACCGACAAAGCGTAAACAAAGCCGCTGCACACCGCCTGCACATCAAAAGCAGGCACGCCAATCACGCCCTCATGGGCACCGCCCAAGGCGTGCAATTTGCGCTGCAAAATGCTGGCGGTAGAGGGAAACACCATATCTGGGGTGGAAGTGGCGACGATGATGAGGTCCAAATCGCCTGCACTCAAGCCCGCCATATCCAAAGCGCCTTTGGCCGCTTCTAGGGCCAAATCGCTGGAGAACTGGCTGTCAGCGGCAAAGTGGCGCGCGCGGATGCCTGTGCGCTCCACAATCCATTCATCTGAAGTTTCGATGCCTTGCTGCGCCAGCTCTGCGGCCAAATCCGCATTGCTCACGCGGCGCTCGGGCAAATAGCTGCCAGTCCCCGTTATGCGGGCATAAATTGAGCTCATGACTTCACCTTTTTTGCGTCAAAGAGAAAAGCAAAAAGCCCACGCGCGTGAAGCGAAGTGGGCTTTGGAGAGAAGACAGACGACGGCATCACGCCACCGATTGTCTTGGCGCTTACTCAGCGTCAGATTTGGTTTTCACCACTTTGCGGCCACGGTAGAAGCCGTTGGGGCTGATGTGGTGACGCAGGTGCACTTCGCCAGTTGTGGGCTCAATGGCGATGCCAGGAGCGGTCAGGGCATCGTGCGATCGGTGCATACCACGCTTAGAGGGTGATTTTTTGTTTTGCTGAACTGCCATGATTCAACTCCTAAACAATGAAAGTAAATAAAGCCTTATTGCCAGAAAGTGAACTGAGCCAGCTTTGAAACCAAGCCGCAGAATTTGGCAATAAAAACGGCACTTTAAAAAGCACCGTAAAAGAAATGGTAGGACGTACAAGATTCGAACTTGTGACCAACGGATTAAAAGTCCGCTGCTCTACCAACTGAGCTAACGTCCCACTCTTTGAGTGTCTTTCTCTTCTCTCGAAGGGAAACCGCAATTATAGGGCGATTTTTTGGGCTTTTGCAAGTTGGCCTGAAAAAATTTGATTTTTTACGCCAGCTTGTGAGCCTGCCGATTTGGCCTACAGTGCCCTGCGGCCCTGCGCCCCTGTTTGGATGGAGGCGTATTCTACAAGCTAGCGCAGGCGCTGGACGCGCCGACTGGAATTTTTTTGTTTTTTCTGCGCCTGCACAGTGCTGGCTAAAATCCCAAGCTCACTTGCCGCCTGCTGCGGCAGGGCTTTTTTTTCTTCACCCCTTCTAGCCATGCAAAAAGCCAGCCAAGCCGTTCAACACTATCTACAAGACTTACAACTGCGCATTGTCAGCGCGCTTGAGGGCATCGATTCCGCCCGTTTTGCGCGCGATGCTTGGCAAAAAGCCCCCGAAGAACAACTGCAAGGCCACGGCCTGACCTGCATCTTGGAAGACGGCAGCGTGTTCGAGCGCGCGGGCTGCGGCTTTAGTGCCGTCTCTGGCCCTGCCCTGCCACCTTCTGCCACACACAACCGCCCCGAGCTGGCGGGCAGCGGCTTCCAAGCCTGTGGCGTGTCTTTGGTGTTCCACCCGCAAAACCCCTATGTGCCGACTGTGCACATGAATGTGCGCATGTTGCAAGCACAAAAGCCCAACGGCGAGCCGGTATTTTGGTTTGGCGGCGGCATGGATCTCACGCCTTACTACGGCTTTGAGGAAGATGCGGTGCATTTCCACCAAGTCTGCCGCGATGCCTTGGCCCCCTTTGGTGCCGAGCGCTACCCTGCCTATAAACAATGGTGCGATGAATATTTTTACCTCAAGCACCGCGAGGAACAGCGCGGCATCGGCGGCATTTTTTACGATGATGTGAGTGATTTGGGCTTTGAAGGCGGCTTTGCCATGATGCGCGCCGTGGGCGATGCGTTTTTAGAAGCCTATATACCGCTGGTGCAATTGCGCCAAAGCACGCCCTTTGGCGAGCGCGAGCGCGAGTTCCAGCTCTACCGCCGTGGCCGCTATGTCGAGTTCAATTTGGTTTTCGACCGAGGCACACACTTCGGCCTGCAATCAGGCGGCCGCACCGAGTCCATCTTGCTGTCAATGCCAAGGCAGGTGAGCTGGGCTTACCAAAAAGAATGGCCCGAAGGCTCGCCAGAGCGCCAACTGACCGAGCACTTTTTGCAGCGCCGCGACTGGCTTGCTGGCCCAGCCTGAGCCATGCCCAACAACACCGCGCCCGAGGCCATCATTTACTTTGGCGGCTCTTTTGATCCGCCGCACAAAGGCCATTTGGCCTTGGCCGAGGCCGCTTTGGCGCAATTACCCCAAGCGCAATTGCTGATCATGCCCACGGGCGATGCCAGCAGCTATAAAAGCCGCCGCCTGAGCCCGCCTGAGCAGCGCCTGGCCCTGTGCGAATTGGCCTTTGCCGCCTTACCACGCTGCCATATCAGCCGCCTTGAAGCCTTCAGCCAACAAGCCAACTACACCATCGACACCTTGGCCGCCTTGCAAGCCGAACGCCAAGCCCAAGGCTTGCCGCCAGCGCAATGGTGGCTGCTGCTGGGCGCAGACCAAATGGCCGAGCTGCACCGCTGGCACCGCTGGCAAGAGCTGGTGCAGCAGGTGCATGTTTTGCTGGCTTGGCGCACACTGCCCAATGCCGAGCAAGCCCAGCAAGCGCAACGCAATTGGGCCGCATGTCCGCAAGGCCAGCGCCTAGAGGCGCAAGCGCCCACCCTTTCATCGACCCAAGTGCGCGAGCTGCTGGCCCAAGGCCATCAAGAGCAGGCCGCGTCCTTTCTCGCGCCTGCCGTCTTGCGGTATATTGGCGAGCATTCTCTTTATCAAGACACCCCCATGGCCACTGAAGCAAAAAACAGCAAAACCTCCGCCGCAGAACTTTTCGCCCTGCAAACGGCCGTTATCAACGCCCTAGAAGATGGCAAAGCCATCGACATTCAGGTTTTTGACACCGAAAAACTCTCCCCTTTGTTTGAACGCGTGATTGTGGCCAGTGGCCGCAGCAACCGCCAAACCCGCGCCTTGGCCAGCCATGTAAGCAAGGCCGTGAAGGATCAAGGCCAAGCCAAACCCCGCATTGAAGGCGAGGAAAACGGCGAATGGGTCATCGTCGATTGCGGCAGCATCGTCTGTCACATCTTCCAGCCCCTGATTCGCAACTACTACAACATCGAAGAGGTTTGGGGTGAATTCCCCATCAGCCTAGAGGCCGCCAAAGCCCAAGCCCCCAGCAAAAAACCAGCGGTCAAAAAAGCTGCTGCGAAAAAAGTAGCCGCCAAAAAAGTCCCTGCGAAAAAAGCCGCCGCCAAAAAAGCCAGCGGCAGCAAGGTGCTCAGCTCATCTGCTGCGCCAGCCAAAAAAACAGCGGTGAAAAAAGTAGCCGCGAAGAAGGCCCCAGCGAAAAAAGCTGCTGCTAAAAAAACCGCCGCTAAAAAGGCTTAAACCCCACTGGCCATGCGCGTTTGCTTGATTGCCATAGGGCAAAAAATGCCTGCGTGGGCACAAAGCGCCTACGAGGACTATGCCAAACGGATGCCGCCCGAATGGAAGTTTGAGTGCAAGGCCCTGAAAGCCGAGCCACGCGGCAAAACCTCGACCGCAAAAATCATGGCGGCAGAGGCCGAACGCATTGAGCAAGCCATCGCCAGCTTGGGCGGCAGCACCTTGGTCATCGCCCTGGATGAACGCGGCAAAGGCATGAGCAGCTTGGCCCTGAGCGAGCTGATGCAAGAAAGCCAGCAAAACGGGCAAAATGTGGCCTTTATCATTGGCGGAGCCGATGGCCTAGAGCCGCGCATCAAGCACAATGCCCAGCGCCTGATGCGCATCTCTGACATGACCCTGCCCCATGCCATGGTGCGGGTGCTACTGACCGAGCAAATCTACCGCGCTTGGTCTTTGGCCGCAGGCCACCCCTACCACCGCGAATAAACACCGCTGGCCACCCTGCCCTATTCGGTCGCCAGCGCCCCCTTCAGGAGTTCCCCATGCACCGCACTGCCCTATATCAACGCCCCAGCACCCGCCTCAACAGCGTGGCCCGCAGCGCCCTGCTCTGCGTGGCCCTGCTGGGCAGCGGCTGGGCCCAAGCCGCCCTATTTGGCGACAACGAAGCGCGCAAAGCCATTTTGGAGTTGCGCGATGAGCTCAAAGATGTGCGCCAAAGCCAAAGCCAATTGCGTGAGCAAAACGACATCATGCAACGCAGCCTGCTCAATCTTCAAGGCCAAATTGAAAGCCTGAAACAGCAAAACGCCCAGCTCACAGGCCGTGTCGAAGAAGTCGAAAGCCGCAGCCACTCAGCCACAAGCAGCATGGGCAGCAGCGACACTTCACTCGCTGGCAATACGCAACTCATCGCCCTGCGCTTGGATGGGCAAGACATTCAAGTCAGCCCCGCTGAAAAACAAAGCTATGACGCGGCTTTGCGCACTTTTCAATCTGGCGATTTTGCGCGGGCCGAGCAAAGCTTCAAAACCCTGCTGGCACAATTTAGCGGGAGCGATTACACGCCTTGGGCATACTACTGGATTGGCAACAGCCAATACGCGCTCAAGCAATACCAAAATGCCCTCGCCAGCTTCCGCCAAGTGATTCTCAGCTCCGACACCAACCCCAAAGCGCCAGAGGCCGCCCTGTCTTTGGCCAACTGCCAAAGCGAGCTGGGGCAAAAAAGCGAATCGCTGCGCACCTTGGAAAACCTCACCAAGGTTTACCCCCATAGCCAAGAAGCCCAAATCGCCCGCGAAAAACTCGCCCGCAATGGCCGCTATTGAGCGAGCGCTTGCACTTTAAGGCACAAGCAAGCCCGCCGAAGCGGGCTTTTTCATGGCCTTAAACCAGCCGCCCGCGCCTTATGCGGCCAGCAAGCGCCAGTTCAAGGTTTCACCACCGGCCAAGGGCTTGAGCTGGGCCTCGCCATAGAGCAGGCTCTCAGGGCTTTGCCAGGGCTGGCGCTGCAAAGTGATTTGCTCGGTATTGCGCGGCAGGCCGTAGAAATCAGGCCCATTGAACGAGGCAAACGCCTCTAGCGCATCCAGCGCATCCGCCGCTTCAAAAGCCTGTGCATACAGTTCAATAGCGGCATGGGCCGTGTAGCAGCCTGCGCAGGCGCTGGCGTGTTCTTTCAAATGTGCGGCGTGGGGAGCGCTATCGGTGCCCAAAAAGAATTTACCCGCCGCCAGTTGCCCCGTGGCCGCCTGTAGCAAAGCCAAACGGTGTTGCTCGCGCTTGAGCACAGGCAAGCAGTAGTAATGCGGGCGCAAGCCGCCCGTAAAAATGGCGTTGCGGTTGTAGAGCAAATGGTGGGCCGTGATGGTGGCGGCCGTATAAGCATCGCTTTGCGCCACATAGTGCGCCGCCTCTTGTGTGGTGATGTGCTCAAACACCACTTTGAGCTGCGGGAAATCGCGGCGCACAGGCTGCATGACGCGCTCAATAAACACCGCCTCACGGTCAAAAATATCGATCTCGCTGTCCGTCACTTCGCCATGCACCAACAGCAACATGCCCTCTTTCTGCATGGCCTCAAGCACGGGGTAGATGCGGCGGATATCGGTCACCCCATCTTGGCTGTTGGTGGTGGCACCAGCGGGGTAGAGTTTGCAGGCCAAAATGCCTGCTGCTTTGGCCTTGGCCATCTCGGCAGGGTCGGTGCTATCGGTCAAATACAGGGTCATCAAGGGCTCAAAACGGCTGCCCGCAGGCAAGGCCGCCACGATGCGCTCACGGTAAGTCAAAGCTTGCGCTACTGTGCTCACGGGCGGCTTGAGGTTGGGCATGATGATGGCGCGCCGAAACTGCGCTGCCGTATGGCCAATCACGGCTTGCAAAGCCGCCCCATCGCGCACATGCAAATGCCAGTCATCGGGGCGGGTCAAAGTCAAAGTCTGCATAAGCTCAAATCCATCAAAGCCAAAAACCCTTCATCATAAGCCGTAAAGCAGCAGGCCAAAAAGCCGCTGAAATGGCCGAATACAGAGCAAAAGCCACGCGCCCAATAAAACGGGCTCCCGCAGGAGCCCGTGTGCCAAGACGCGCAAGGCGCATCACGCTTTGTTTTCACCATCGCCTGCTTGGCCTTTGCCAGCTTGCGCATCCTGCTCGGCCCCATCCAAGCGCAAGTCCAAATCTGCCAAGCTGGGGTCGCCATCCAACAAAGTAGGCGAATCGATTTCAAAGTCCACTTCATTGAACACAGTCGCCGCCTCGCCCAAGCCCTCATCATCGGGCAGGGTCAAATCGAAGTCATCACCCGTGACCACATTCCCAGTTTGCGCAAGCGCATCCGATGCAGGCCCCCCCGCATCGCCAACGGCTTCAAAGCTGCCATTAGAGGTGTTCAAGAAAGCCGGCACACCTTGCGCTGCTGCTTGCTCCATCGCAGCCAAATTGCCAGGGGCAGTTTGCAGCCAGTTGGCGGCTGTGCGCACATAGCTTTGATGGCGCTTCAAATCATCGCCCTCGGCCACCAACTCAAGCGCCATCGCATACAGCATCAACAAGTCGCGGAAGGCCAGCGTATCAAAAGCCTCCTCCGCCTCTGCTTGGCGGCGGCGGAAGATGGAGTGCTCAATCACGCGGATGACTTGGGGAGAGCCCCACAAAGCCTGAATGCGTGACAAAGCGCGCTCATAATGCTCTAGACCATTGCCCTCACGCCCATAGTAGGCGTAACGGGGAATGTTGGCGTTGAAGGTGCTGTTGAAATGCTCGCGCAGAGACTCAAAGCGGTCTTCACGCTTGGCACCGTGGTAAATACCCAGCAAATCCAAGTAAATCAAGGGGCTGCTCTCAGGATTGGCTTCCAAGTAGCTCACCAGCAAGGTTTCCGCTTGCTCGTATTGGCCCAAGGCCACAAAGAAATCGGCCTGTTGGCGCAAATCCACCAAGCTCTCCGTGATGGCACGGGCAGCCAACACCCGCTCATGCTCCTCATCAGGGTCGAGCTGACTCAGGCCAAACTCCAACAATGCCTCATCGGCGGTCAGGTTTTCATTGATTTCAGGGGCGGGCAAGTCTTCCACAAAAGCACCCAAGCTATCGACCTGGGGCACCACTTTGGAGCGGTAGCCCAAATTGCCTGGCTCAGTGCTGTAGTTCGAATCGCGCACATCGTCGTTGGGGCTGAGGCCCTCTTGCTCCTGCCACCAAGCGCTTTGCCTCTCTTGCTCTTTGCTCACTTGCTGGCGACGGGCGCGCCACAGCAGCAGGCCAATCAAGCCCGCCAAGCCAAACAGCAACCAGCTCCAGAGCAAAGAGCTGCGCTTGCTGCTCTTGGCCTGCGCCAAATCCTTCTTCAACTGATCAATCTCTTGCTGCTGGGCCTTGCTGGCTGTGCCGCTGCCACTGGCCGCAGCCGTGGTGGCCGCAGTGCCTGCACCGAAGTCCCAACCGTCTTCGGCAAAACCGGGCACTTGTGCAGCCAATTCAGCCCACGCGGCGCGGGCTTGCTCACGAGCGGCCTCATTGGGCAGGCTCAGTAACTCGCTGCTGCCGCCCAAACCGGGATCCTGCAAAATCCAATCCATATGGCCACCGTCGAGTTCAAGGCGGGGCAAAGCCTCACCGCTGCTAGGCTCTTGCAACAGACCCAAGGGGCGGGGGCTGCTGTCGTCTTGTGGCGCAGCAAGGGCCGCTTGGCGCTCTCGTTCGGCTTGAGCCAAACGATCAGCGCGGGCCTTCTCAGCCTGCGCCAAAGCCCGCTCTTCGACTTGGCGAGCGCGATCACGGGCGCGTTGCTCAACCTCTTGTTTTTGACGCAGCTCAGTTTGTGGGTCAGGCTGCACCACGATGTAATCGGCAATGCCGCTTTCCACGCCAAAAGCATTTTGGTTGCCCGTGCTGCCGTATTTGGTGGCCACAGCGCCTTGTCTGTCGATATGGCTCTCCGCGCGGCGCTGCGCTTCATCGGCCTGCATGGCCACCTCACGCAAGACAGGGGCCTCAGGCAAAAGGGTGTAGTTGCGGCGGTTGGGGGTATCGCAACCCACACTCACAGACAGGCTCACCAGCGCATCGTTGATGGCTTGGCTGTTGCGCACTTGCAAAGTGGAGCCGCTGACATTGAAATAAGTCCCCGCTACAGGCGCATCGCCATACAGCAATTTGGTCTCAATACAACCTGGCGCATCATCCAAATGCCCCATGGGGATGTTGGCGACGAAGGGCTTGCCAAAAAAGACTGCATTTTGAACGGCCCCCAATGAAGCCGCCTGCCCAGCCGAGCTGGCCACAAGCAAAGCAACGGCCGCAGCCAATGGCGAAAGGGCGCGGACTTGGAAGAGAGTGGATATCGATTGCATTGTTCTACTTATCTGGGGCGTGATGTCAAAAAGGCGAGGGCCTCATACGGCGCACTGAAAACCGTATAACCATACTATAAAGCCGTCTGTCCCTTCCATTTTTGCCTATAAATTTCGCAACTATTGCCCAATATGGGTAGGGGATGTTGTAGCTGCCCCAAGAAGCGCAACTCAGGCTGCTGCTCGCCCAAAGTTGCGCGCAACGCCATCAAGGGCAAAAGCACAAAATCGCGCTGGCTCAAGCGCGGATGCGGCACCAGCAAACGCGGCCCATCATCAATCACCGCATCGCCATACAGCAAGATGTCCAAATCCAAAGTGCGCGGCGCATGGTGGTAAGGGCGCTCACGCCCGCCCGCCTGCTCAATCGCTTGCAAAGCATCGAGCAAATCATGCGGCGGCAAGCGGGTCTCTAAGGCCAGCGCCGCATTCAAAAAATCGCCACTGCCCGTCGCCCCTTCAGCCGCTGCCGAAGCATACAAAGCCGACACCGCCAGCAGCCGACTGCCCGGCAAAGCCGCAATGGCCTCCACGGCGGCCGTTAAATACGCCTCACGATCGCCCTGGTTCGAGCCCAAACCAATGAAGGCCAGCACGGGCTGCTCACACAGGGCGGTTTCAGGTCTCGCTGCCACCGCTTGCATCGCCTGCGCCCTTGCTATTGCTCTTTTTGCGGCGGCGGCGTTTCTTCGCAGGGGCGGCGCTGCCCTCGCTGACATCGGCGGCGGCCACCGCATCGGCCCCATCGCCACTCGCCTTGCTGCGGCTCTTGCGCTTGCCTGCCTTGGGCAAAGCCGCCAGCAAACTCATGCGCACATCCTCGTCTTCGGCCTCGGCGAAGGCATGCCACCAATCGGCGATTTCCATATCGGCCTCGCCCACAGCCGCCCGCAGGCGGTAGAAATCGTAGGCGGCGCGGTAGCGGAAGTTCTCCAGCAGGCGCGGCGAGCTCGACGGCGTGCGGCGCTCAAAACGCGGCTGCATCATCCACACCTCGCGCATATCGGCGGCCAATTTGCCACGGCCTGAAACATCGCCGATGCGGCGCTCAAACACCTCATCAATGGCCGCGCTCAGGGCTGGAATCAAATGCTCACCCGCCGCTTGGCGCGCCTGCCAACCTGCATCCACCTCATCCCACAGCACACAGGCCAGCAGGAAGTAAGGCGCAGCCGACTTGCCTTCATTCAGGCGGCGGTCGGTATCACGCAGTGCCGCCTCCACCAAAGGCAAATCAGCCCGCTCCGCAATCAAATCCAGCAGCGGATACACGCCCTGCCCTTGGCCCACAATGCCCAACTGCCGCAACTGGCGCAAACTGCTTTGCGAATGCCCTGTTTGCAGCAATTTAATCGTCTCGTCAAACATCCGCCCCTGCGGAATATCGCACAGCAACCCCTTGCACTTGGCCATGGGTGCCAAAGTCTGCGGCGCCAGCTTGAAATCCAAATCTTCCAATTTCGCCACAAAACGCACCGCCCGCAACATGCGCACGGGGTCTTCACGGTAGCGCTCCTCAGGCTCGCCAATCAAGCGCAGCACCCGCTTTTGGCAATCCTCATAACCCTTGTGGTAATCCACAATCAACTCGCGCTCGGGGTCGTAATACATGCCATTGATGCTGAAATCGCGCCGTGCCGCATCCTCTTGCAAACTGCCCCACACATTGTCCCGCAGCACGCGGCCCTGCTCATCCACCGCATGGCTCAGGCGGGCCAAAGCATCCTTGGCCGTCTTCTCATTGCCCGTCACCGTCTTGGCCTGGCTGTTATCGAGCAAAGCACGGAAGGTGGACACCTCAATCACCTCATGATCGCGGCCTCGGCCAAAAATCACATGCACAATGCGAAAACGCCGCCCAATGATGAAAGCGCGGCGAAACAAAGCCTTCACCTGCTCAGGCGTGGCATTCGTGGCCACATCAAAATCTTTGGGCCGCACACCCAGCACCAAATCGCGCACCGCGCCGCCCACCACATAGGCTTCAAAACCGCCTTTTTTCAAAGTGCGCACCACCTCCAGCGCACGGGCATCCAAAGCCGCCGCCGAGACGCCGTGCACACTCTGAGGAATCTCCTCGCGCTGGCCCAAGCGTTTGCTCTTGCCCTTGGCCGAGGAACGGGCCATAACTCTACCGATGATGCGTTTGATCATGAAGGTCAATCTTCAACAACAGGGCCAGCCTCATAAGCACCACAGCAAAGCGGTAGCCCAGCCCCCAAGCGCCCCAGCTCCATCTACAACATGAACTGGCACGCCACAAAAAACAAAACCCCGCACCGCAATAAAACAAAGGCTTGCGCAGGGTGAAAACAAAGCCGCCCGATTCTACACGCCGCCCTTACACAAGCCCAGCACCACGGCCCCGCCATCTTCATCGTCGGCCTCATCCACGCGGCGGCGATTCGGCCCAGCCTGCTGCGCCGCTTGGGGCACAGCATCAGATGGCAAAACTGGCCCCAGCACCTGAAAAAAGCGGCACTGAAACGAACGCCCACTGGCCTCATGCACCTGCCCAGCGGCATCCGCATAACGCACCCCATCGCCTGCTACCGCCAGCACCCGCACATCCGCCTGCCCATTCGTCCACAACTGCCCTGGCGCAATCGCTTCAGTCGGCACCAACTCCCCCGTGCGAATGCGCCGCCCATCCAAAATCTCTATGGCCATTGGCCCCTCCTTTCAATGCCCTGCTTGCAAACCCCTCACGCTTGGCTTTTAAAGGGCAAGCCCAAGAGCCGCACCCTGATGCAAGCCAACACGGCCATGCTTTGCAATAAGGCGACGATTTTCCTACTTCTGGCAACCATGCTCTGCGTGAATGCCTACGGCATGTGGTTTCTGCCTTAGCGGCCCTGTGTGCTTTGGGGTTTTCTGCCACAATGTTTTGTTTTATTGACTTGCGCCTTGAGCGCCAGAAGAAAGGAAATGGCCATGGCCAGCGATTTGATTAAAAACATCACCGATGCCAGTTTTGAAGCCGATGTGCTCAAGTCTGATTTGCCCGTATTGGTCGATTACTGGGCACCTTGGTGCGGCCCCTGCCGTGCCGTGGCCCCCATCCTTGACGAGTTGGCCGAGACTTACGCGGGCAAGGTGCAAATCTGCAAAATGAATGTGGACGAAAACACCGCTGTGCCTGCGCAGTTTGGCATCCGTGGCATCCCAACTTTGATGATGTTCAAAGGCGGCGAGTTGGTGAACACGCAAGTGGGCGCCGGTGGCAAGCCGCAGTTGCAGGCTTTTATTGACGCAAACAGCTAAGCCGCTTATGACTGATAGCCCCAGCACCCCAGCCGATGCCGATTTGAATTTTGCCGCCGCAGGCTTGGCCGAGCCGATTTTGCGTGCCGTCGCCGAGATGGGCTACACGCAAATGTCGCCGATTCAAGCCAAGGCGATTCCCGTCGTTTTGGCGGGCCGCGACATCATGGGTGCGGCGCAAACGGGGACGGGCAAAACAGCCGCTTTCACCCTGCCGCTGCTGCAACGCATGTTGCGCCATGCCAATACCTCGGCCTCACCCGCCCGCCACCCTGTGCGGGCTTTGGTGTTGGCGCCCACCCGTGAGCTGGCCGACCAAGTGGCCGACAATGTGGCGCAGTATGCCAAGCACACGCCGCTGCGCTCAGCCGTGGTGTTTGGCGGCATGGATATGAAGCCGCAAGTGGCGCAATTGCGCCAAGGGGTAGAAATCCTCACGGCCACGCCAGGGCGTTTGCTCGACCACATTGAGGCCAAATCTGTGGCCTTGCATCAGGTGGAATATGTGGTGCTGGATGAGGCCGACCGTATGCTCGATATCGGCTTTTTGCCCGATTTGCAGCGCATTTTGAGCCACCTGCCCAAGCAGCGCACCACGCTGCTGTTCTCGGCCACTTTCTCGCCTGAAATCAAAAAACTGGCGGCCAGTTATTTGCAAGACCCTGTGCTGGTCGAAGTGGCCCGCCCAAATGCCACGGCCAATACCGTGACACAAAAGTTTTACGGCGTGCGCGGCGATGAAAAGCACGCGGCGCTGGTGCAATTGGTCAAAGAGCATGGCGTGAGCCAAGCTTTTGTGTTTTGCAACAGCAAGATCGGCTGTGGCCGCTTGGCCCGTGCGCTAGAGCGCGATGGCTTGCGCACCACCGCTTTGCACGGCGACAAATCGCAAGATGAGCGCCTGAAGGCTTTGGAAGCCTTTAAAAACGGCGAAGTTGATTTGCTGGTGGCCACCGATGTGGCCGCCCGTGGGCTGGACATCAAAGATGTGCCCGCCGTGTTCAATTACGACCTGCCCTTTCATGCCGAGGACTATGTGCACCGCATTGGCCGCACGGGCCGCGCTGGGGCCACGGGTTTGGCCATCAGTTTGGTCGCGCCATCGGATGCCAAGTTGGTGGCAGAGATTGAGAAAACCACCAAGCAAAAAATTGAGCCGCAGGCGCTGAGCATTGCCGCCTTTAGAAGTGAGCCGCGCCGCCGTTTTGAGGGCGAACGCCGCAGCGATAGCGAGGGCGCAGCCCCTTACCGCCGTGAGCGCCGCCAAGAGGAGCGCCGCGATGTGCCCCAAGGCAGCAATTACCAGCCGCAGCAG
Organism: uncultured Burkholderiaceae bacterium; assembly: GCA_964544605.1. Lineage (GTDB taxonomy): Bacteria > Pseudomonadota > Gammaproteobacteria > Burkholderiales > Burkholderiaceae_C > JAMIFN01. The sequence continues at coordinate 76,041 of CAZJBX010000003.1, read as the reverse complement.
TTGTCGAGGGACCCTTTCTTCAACCGCCCCTATGAGGAAGCAGAGCGCAGCGAACCCGCCGCATGGGAGAAAACGGGCAAAACCCCCGTGGTGAGTTTGCGCAAATCGCTGAACATCCGCAGCAAACGCAAGGTTGCGGCCTTGTTCAAATCCGCGCCCTAATACCCCAAAGCACAGGGAGGAGCCGCCATGCCAAGCACTTGGCAAAGCAGTGTTGAAAGCGCCCAAACTTGGGCCGCTTCGGCCTTGCCCTCTGGTGAGGCAGTGCAGGCTGTGGCCGATAGCGCCTTGGGTGATTTGAGCATGGGCGGCCTACTGGCCTTGGCTGCCGCTATGGGCTGGGCCAGTGGCGTGCGCCTGTATTTGGTGGTATTTTTATTCGGCGCTTTTGCGTATATGGGCTGGCTGCCCTTTGAACTGCCGCACGGCCTGCGGGTCTTGCAACACCCAGCCATGTTGGCGGCCAGTTTTGCGCTGCTGTTTGTGGAGTTTTTTGCCGACAAAATCCCTGGCCTCGACTCCGCCTGGGATGTGCTCAACTCTGTCATTCGTGTGCCCGCTGGGGCGGCCTTGGCCGCAGGCGTGTTTGGCGCCGATGATGCCACCATGGCCACCGTCATGGCACTGTTGGGCGGCACGCTGGCGGCGACTTCTTTTTCCGCCAAGGCCAGCACGCGTTTGGCCGTAAACACCTCGCCTGAGCCCTTCAGCAATGTGGGCGTGAGCCTGTTTGAAGACGGCTTGGTCGTCTTTATGTTGTGGCTGGCCGTGGCCCACCCCATTGTGTTTGCCTTTGGCATGGTGCTGGTCTTGTTGGTTTCTGTGCTTTTGATTTGGCTGCTGTGGCGCTTTTTGCGCAAAGTTTTGGCCAAAATCTCGGCCTTTATTCAAAGAGACAGCCAGCAAACTGGGGCAAGGATGTAAGCCATGCAAGAAGAAAATTATTTGGATTTGGCCGAGGCCGCGCTGGCCCGCATTGAGGCCGCTTGCGACCGCATCAATGAGGACACCGACGCCGATATCGATGCCGAGCGCCAAGGCGGGGTGCTGAATTTGCACTTTGCCAATGGCAGCCAAATCGTTATCAATTTACAAAAGCCGCTGCAAGAGATTTGGCTGGCAGCGCAGGCGGGCGGTTTTCATTACCGCTGGCAGGCTGAGGGCCAAGTGTGGCGCTGCACCCGCAGCGGTGGCGATCTGTTTGCCGATGTGAGCCGCTATGCCAGCGCCCAAGCGGGCCTGGCTTTGCTGTTTTAAGCGGCAGATTGAGGACAAGGGCGCAGCCTGCCCATGTCTCGGGCTTTGATTCAATAGGGGTCTGGCAGCGCCAAGCTGCGCATGATCAGGCTTTCCAGCAGTTCCATTTCTTCGGCCTCGGCCTCGCAGTTTTCGTGTTCATAGCCTTGGGCGTGCAGCAGGCCGTGTATGAACAAATGCGCGTAGTGGGCGCGCAGGCTTTTGCCTTGGGCTTTGGCCTCGGCCGCGACCACGGGGGCGCAGAGCACGATGTCGGCGGCCAGTTCGGGCGCGCCGCTGTAGTCAAAGGTCAGCACATTGGTGGCGTAGTCTTTGCCCCGAAATTGCAGATTCAGGGCTTGGCCTTCGGCCTTGCCGACCACACGCAGGGTGATGTGGGCGTTTTCCACCTGCGGCGCAAGGGCGGCTTTGGCCCAGCGGCGCAGGCTGTAGTCACTCACGGCCTGGCGGTGGCTGGGGCTGCTGGCCCATTGCAAATCTAGATACAAAGCCATAGGGGTTGCGCCTTGCTGTGCTTTAACGGGCCGCCTGTTGGCGTTGCGCCCGAGAGTAGCTGTGCACCTCATCCACCAAAACTTCCACATGCTCTGGCGGGGTGAATTGGCTGATGCCGTGGCCTAGGTTGAAGATGTGGCCGCAGCCACGCTCTGTGCCTTGGTGCGGCGTGCCGAAGTCGTCAAGCACGGCGCGCACTTGGCTGCGAATGGCCTCGGGCGGCGCAAACAGCACATTGGGGTCGATATTGCCTTGCAGGGATTTGTCGTGGCCGTCCAGCACTTGGCGGGCGGTTTTGAGCGAGACAGTCCAGTCCACGCCCAAGGTGTCGCAGTCCATATTGGCCATGCGGCCCAGCCACAGGCCGCCGCCTTTGGTGAAGACAAGGCGGGGCACGACTTGGCCATCAGGCCCAGTGCGCTTGAGCTGAGACAGCACACGGTTGGTGTATTGCAGGCTGAAGGCATCGAACTCACGCGTGGCGAGCACGCCGCCCCAACTGTCAAAAACCATCACCGCTTGTGCGCCAGCATCAATTTGGGCATTGAGGTAAACCGCCACGCTATCGGCGTTCACCTGCAAAATCTGGTGCATCAAATCAGGGCGGGCATACATCATGGTTTTGATGTGGCGGTAGTCTTTGGAGCCTGCGCCTTCGACCATATAGCAGGCCAAAGTCCAGGGGCTGCCGCTAAAGCCAATCAGCGGCACACGGCCGGCCAGCGCTTTGCGGATGCTGGTGACGGCATCGAACACATAGCGCAGCTTGTCCATATCGGGCACTTGCAGGCTTTTGACTGTGGCCTCATCGCGCACAGCGGTTTCAAACTGCGGCCCCTCGCCATGTACAAAGCTCAGGCCCAAACCCATGGCATCGGGCACAGTGAGGATGTCGGAAAACAGAATGGAGGCATCCAAGTCATAGCGCTCCAGCGGCTGTAGCGTGACCTCGGTGGCATAGTCCACATTCGTGGCCAAGCCCATAAAGCTGCCTGCTTTGGCGCGGGTGGCGCAGTATTCGGGCAAATAGCGCCCCGCTTGGCGCATGAGCCAGACGGGGGTGTAATCGGTGGCCTGCCCTTGGGCGGCGCGCAAAAAGGTGTCGTTTTGAAGTGGTGCAAACATAGGGCTGTGATTATCGCCTTGATTCAACTGGCGCTGGTAAAGCAGGCGGCCAAGCCCCCTTTCACCACCTTTTGCATGGCATTGCGCGGCAGCGGCTGGGGGTGCAAGGCCCAAGCCGTGGGCACTTTGTAAGCGGGCAAATGGGCGGCGGCATGGGCCTGCCATTGCGCCAGCAGCTCATCTTCGTCAAAGCGCAGCAGCGCATCGCCCTTGGGCACGACGCAGGCGGCCACGCGCTCTAGGCTATCGGCATCGGGCAAAGCGATGACGGCCACCTCTTGTACGGCAGGGTGGCTGGCAAGGCAAGCCTCCACCTCGCTGGCGGCAATTTTCTCGCCGTGGCGGTTGATGACTTCTTTGATGCGGCCTGGGATGTAGAGGTAGCTATCGGCATCCGCATAGCCCCAATCACCCGTGTGCATCCAGCCGCCGCGCAGAGCTTGGGCGCTGGCCTCCTCTTGCTGCCAATAGCCGCGCATCAGCGTCGGCCCGCGCAGGCAAATCTCGCCCGCCTCGCCCGTGGGCAGGGCTTGGCCGTTGTCGTCTTCAATGCGCACTTGCATGATGGGCGAGAGCAAGCCCGCACTGGCGGGATTGTGCAAAAACACCGCGCCCGATGCGCCCGCGCCTGCGCCGCCCGTCTCCGTCATGCCAAAGCCCGTGCCGCAAAGGGTCTCGGCCAAGCGCTCTTGCGCCGCCTGCTGCAAGGCGGGCGGTATGGCGCTGCCGCCAAAACCAATGGCCGTGAGCGAGCCCGTGACTTCGGCCTCGCCAAATTCAGGCAGGGCCATGAGCTGGGCCACCATGGTGGGCGCAGCGCTGATGGCCGTGACCTTCTCGTGCTCAATCAAATGCAAAGCCTGCGCCGCCTGCCAGCGCGGCAGCAGCACCAATTTGCGGCCATTCTTCAGCGTGCTGAGGACTTGGGCATACAAACCGCTGACATGGAAATAAGGCACGCAACTGAGCAAGCACGGCGCATGGCCAGCGGCCATGATTTTTTGCAAAGCAGCGGGGGAAGTCATGGCCGCAAACGCGCCGATGTATTCCAAATTCATCAGCGCCTGGCACACCGCATCATGGCTGAATACGGCCCCCTTGGGGCGCGCCGCCGAGCCTGAGGTGTACACAATCAGCGCATCGGCTTGGGCACTGGCCGCAGGCGCTTGCGCCGCAGGGCTTCGTGCGTCAGCCGCAGGCAGAGCCAGCACACGCCAGCCTGTGGGCAGGGTGCTTGTGTCGCCGACCTCTGCGCCCAGCAGCAGCACGGTGCAAGCAGGCAGGGCGGCAAAAGCCTCAGGTTCGGCCTGCCACAGCACCTGCAAAGCCTGCCAGCGGGCGGCATCGGCAAACAGCAGCTTGGGCTGCAACTCGGCCAGAGTCTGCACCGCATCCAGCGCTGTATTCATGCTATTGAGCGGCGCCACCACCGCGCCCGCATACACACTGGCGGCAAAAGCAGCCACCCACTGCGGGCTATTGGCCGACAAAATCGCCACGCGCTCGCCTGCGGCCAAGCCCGTGTGCTGCGGCAGCCAAGCGGCCCAGGTATCGACCAAGGCGTAAAAATCAGCGTAGCGCCAGACCTCGGGCTGGCTCGGCAGCTTGGCCTCTTTGCCGCCGTTGTGCCAGTAGTGAATGAAGGGCGCATCGACATGGGCGCGGCCCGCATCAAGCCAGTGCGCCACATGCTGCGGCGCTTGGGCAAAACGCCAGCCGCTGCTGCCATCGGCATAAGGCTGGGGCGCGAGGGCAAAAGGCGAGGCCGCGTGGGTCAATTGCGCTTGCACTTGGCGGGTCAAGGCGCGCAGTTCGTCGGACAAAGGGGTGCTGGACTGCTTCATGCAGGGCATTTTAGGGGGCATCAAAATGAAAAACCTTGCTGTGCCACAATCTTGGCCTCATTCACCGCCCCTACACCCCACCCTAGACCGCCACGGAGAAGCCCCACCATGAGCAGCCGCCCCCGTTTCACTGGCTCCAGCAGCTATGTCGCCACCCCTGATTTGAAGCTGGCCGTTAACGCCGCCATCACCCTACAGCGCCCGCTGCTGGTCAAAGGTGAGCCCGGCACCGGCAAAACCATGCTGGCCGAAGAAGCCGCCGCCGCCATGAATATGCCCCTGTTGCAATGGCACATCAAATCCACCACCAAAGCCCAACAAGGCTTGTATGAATACGATGCCGTCAGCCGCCTGCGTGACTCGCAACTGGGCGACGAGCGCGTCAAAAACATTGAAAACTACATCGTCAAAGGCGTACTCTGGCAAGCCTTTGAAGCCGACGAGCCCGTGGCCCTGCTGATTGACGAAATCGACAAAGCGGACATTGAATTCCCCAACGACCTGCTGCGCGAGATTGACCGCATGGAGTTCTACTGCTACGAAACACGCCAGCTCATCAAGGCCAAACACCGCCCCTTGGTCTTTATCACCTCGAACAATGAAAAAGAGCTGCCCGACGCATTTTTGCGCCGCTGCTTTTTCCACTTCATCAAATTCCCCGATGCCGAAACCATGGCCGACATCGTCAAAGTGCACTTCCCCGCACTCAAAGACGAACTGCTCAGCGCCGCCATGCAGCAGTTCTACCAACTGCGCAGCGCCCCAGGCATCAAGAAAAAACCCTCCACCTCAGAACTCATTGACTGGCTCAAACTCTTGGTCGCCGAAGACATCCCCTTGAGCGCCCTGCAAAGCCAAGACAATCAAATCAGCATCCCGCCCTTGGTCGGCGCTTTGCTGAAAAACGAACAAGATGTGAGCCTGCTGGAAAAAATGGTGCTCATGCAAAGGCGCTAAATCGCGCCAGGGGCAAGCCAACGCGCTTTGCTTTGCAGCAGGCGGCTGGCCAAGGCCATGTCGTTCTCAAAAAAGAAGTGCGCCCCTTCGTGCAGGGTGGTGGAGAGGTCTGAGCCATTGAGTAGCGCAATGGTGAAGCTCTCGGGGTCAAACAGCCCACGGGGGCCGCTGGCTTTGCCTTTGCCTTGGGGGTGGCCTATTTCAATGTTGAAGGCTTGGGCCAACTCTGCTACAGTGACACCCGAAGCCCCAGCAGGAGCGGGACGATATTCTGACTCAGGATTGACTCCATGCACACTGGGGCTTCTTTTTATTTCCAGTGAAGTAATGTCGTAAAACTTATGCGGCGTATCGCCACTGGGCACGGCCTTCGCATCTCGCACAGTCACCCGCACGGCGTGCATTTGCCCGTACACCAATAGCGGGGCAAGCAGTGTTCTGAATGCACTGGTGTCTTTTTCTCGCCCCTTCTGGGGCCGCTCAACTGCCACTTGCATGGCATTGCCCACAATCTCACGCAAGGCGTGAACCATCTCCGCCCGAATCGGCTTACGCAATTTGCCGCGTGCGCCAAACGCCTCCCCCTTGCCCTCTGCGGTAAAGGCCACCTCGCCGCCAATGCTGGCGTTGTAAATGCGCGTGCCTTGCAGCTCTTTTGTGTAAACATCTCGCGCCAAGCGGCTCAAATCTGATGCACTACCGCTCCAGCCTTTTAACGAAAGCGCAATCGGCTCTATGCTGGTATTGCCTTGGTAAAGCAGACGCTCAGGCAGCACGCTCTCTGTGGCACTGAGCGTGCCGTATTTTGTAAAGTGCTTGATAAGCGTGTTGGTAATGATGGCCCGTTTTGCCGTCGTCTCACCAATGCCCCACTCGTTTTTGTAGCCGCCCACAAGGTTTTCTAGCTCGGCATCATTGAGCACCGTGCCATTGCGCAGCGTGAACTCGCCACTGCGCAGATTGAAACGGACTTTCTTCAGGGCGGGGATGTCGCCCAACACCACATCCATTTCCTTCTTCAGCATGATTCCAATGTTCTTATGGGCATCGCCATTAAACTCGATACCCTGCCTTGAGCCTGGCTCCATATGGCGCGTATCGCCCGCCCGTAAAGCAGCAGACAACATATTGGATGTGCGGCGCAAATGGGCATTGATGTCAGACAGCGATGATTTGACAACAATGGTTTTGTGATTGTTGTAGGCCCACGCATGGGCAATGGCGTAAAACAAAGAGCCATCGCCATTCGCCCCCGTTGTCGTCATGTATGGCTGATCGGTGTCGGCATCGTCTATCGTTGCACTTCCTTGGTCTGAATCCAACACAATAGAACCATCTTCGGTTGCTGTCGCCACCTTGCCATTTGAAATATCATCGGCAACGGTATCAATGTCAGTCGCCGTGCTTGTGCCAAAGCGCAGCGCATCAAACCGCTTGGCATAAGCCAGCCAGAAGTCTGTTGTTTCAGCCAGCGCCTTGCGTGCTTTGCCAGCAAAGGCATATTGCACATCCTCGCGCCGTTTCGCCAGACGGAGCCGCTCAGTCAAATCCCTGTCCCGCTCGGCCAAAATCTCGGCCATCGCATCTGCATTCAAAAGGTCAAGCGCCTGCTCAATAACTTCAATCTCATGCTTAGAGGCTTTTACATCATCTTCTGCGGCAATCTCATCTGCTGTTTGGGTGTACCTAGCTCGGTCAGCGTTGCGCTGCGCCTCACGGAGCGGGTCAATGTTTGGCGATTCCAAAACGGCCTGCACTCTGTCGATTTCTGCCTTGATGCCATCAACTTTGGCTTGCGCGGCCTCAATTTTGTCCAGACCTTCGTCTAGGTTCTCAACAACTTTATAGTCAGAATTGAAATTCTTGAGAGTGGCCAGCACTGTTTCAAATGCTTGGGATGCGGCGGGGCTTTGTGAATTTGCCTCTGGCCGAAATGGTGAAAATTCTTGCGCCGCAAAATAATCCCGAACGGCTTTCCATAGGTAGCGCCCTTGGTATGTTTCTTTGCCATCTTTGCTACGGACAAAAAAAACTTGAATCCTCATTCTGCCCAGTCGTAGCACCAGTCATCATTTCGGCTGCCGCTATGCCCTGCGCATCATCGTCCAGAACAGAGCGCACAATGTGTGTCCAGTATGTGCGGCTTGGCTCGCCGCCTTGATACGAAGTCAAAGGATGCGCCCGATGAGATTTGGCGCTCTCTAATGCGTCCTCGGCATCTCGGCGTTCACTGTGCAATTGCGCCAGCCTCTCGGCTGAGGCTTTCAGCTCTCCGCTGACAAATGCCTTCTCATCATCCGTCAGATTGGCCTCAAGCTCGGCGACAAGTTGCCGCTCTGCTGCACCACGGTTCTTGGCCGCCTGCTCGCCTCTGGCCCGTGCATCAGCCAGCACCCTTTGCGCTTGCTCAAGCTGTTCTTCTAGGGTGGTGGCGTTGTTGGCTGATTGGTAATAAACACTGGGGTTTCTCGCCTTAAAACGCTGGCTAAGTGGAATGATTTCGCCCGCTTCGTTGCGGGTGATGGGGTCTAGCAGCTTGCGGTTGTTCTTGGTGTTGCGGTAAGCGTAGTTATTGCCATCGTCATACCCCAGTTCGGCAATGCTGTTGCCGTCCCAGTAAATATCTTTTATGGATACTGATTTGCTAATGATGCGGTAGCCACCTTTAATCTCTGCGCCTTCTAACTTGGCGTAACTGAGGCTTGGCGTTACCCAGTCGCCATTGCGGAATGCGCCATCTTTTACATCTTTTGGAATGGCACGATACACGGTAAGGAGGGCAAAACTGGGATTTTTGCCCGCAGCTTTTCTCGCATCTGCTGATCGCAGTGTAGTGTTGATTTTGCTGAGTGCTTCACGCTCCTCGGGTGAGCTGAGGTAATACTGTGGGTGTGTCCAGTAGTCGTCTGGCACTAATCCAGTCTCGCGGGCCTCCAGCAAACTTGGGTTGTCTTGCTTATTTGGCGCACTGTGCGACATGCGGTAATTAATAGTTGGGTCATACCCTGCCTGTTGCGCGGCTTCATGGACAAGCTGCTTTGCTGTCTCCATATCGCCGCGCTCGATGGCTGCAAGGTATTGCGCGTCTATATCCTGCTGAGCCGACTGGTAAAGGATGTTGGCATTGCCGCCATCAAACGCCCCTGTGTTGCCCGTGGCGGATTTGATTTGGTTGGGAGTGAAAACCGCGAATGATTCCCTCAGTGGCCGCCCCGTCCCCGTCGACTCCATCTGCTGGACTGCATCAAATCCAGCGCGACGAATATCCCCCACAAGCCCGCCCTCGCTCAGTATTCTCAAGTAATACCAAGAGGGGTGACTACCCTTCATCGCACCGATCTTGCCTTTGACTGCCTCGGCGGTGTTCTCGGAAAACACCACCCCTTTCGCCTTCAATGCCTCAAGGAACTTTATTGGAGTGATGGATGTTAAATTACGCAAGTCCAGCACATTCCCAGCGCTCAGGAACGCCTCTACATTCGACACCTTCCCGTAGGGGTCTCCATACTCGTCCGCGTAGGCACGGTCGCTGGAAAAATAAAACACCCCGCCTGACAGTCGCTCATCAAACACATTGAAGTTCTCGTGCCGTCCGTGATACACCACCAGCGGCTCGCCCGTCTCGGGGTCAATGACTTTGGAGGCGTTGGACAAAGATGTGCCATCGTATAAAATGTCGTCAAGGGTCGCCAATGCTTGGGGCTGCTGCGAATGGGTCGCAGCTAAGTTCTCAAGCCATGTGCGGCCCTTATTTTTGTCCACGCCAAGAAGAAGCCCCTCATTCACCCAGTGCAAGATGCTTTCGTCTCGCTTGGGGTGAACGCTACGCACATCATTGATTTCTAGCCCGTCACGGCTTTGATTGAGGCGCAATGCCGCAATGACATTGCCGTCAGCAGAACGAACCTCCGTCAGAACCACACGGGTATTGGGGTGGTCAGCATCATCAAAAATGGCCAGTGGGTTTTGAATCGCTCCAGCCAAATCAGACAAGGATGCCTTATCAATTCCGTGCTTGCCATCGGTCGCCTTGCGTAGGATGGACTGCTTGAGCGTAATGGGCAGGTTTGGCACGCCGTGCATGGCCAAAACTTGTGATGGCCGTCCCAAACCAATGACAACATTGGCCGCCAGCGTTCCTTCAAACCATTGCTGAATTTGGGCATTGGCACGGCGAATGGATTGCCCCGCCTCCCAATCCCCAAACCACGCCTTGAAGTTCGGCGTTCGCACCTGCACCCACTGGCGGTAGTTCAACTTGGTCTTGCCTGCGGCCTTGGCTGCATCGTAGGCCGCTTGCCCGCCCAAGGCTTGGGCGGTTTCGTCAAACTGGCGCTGGAGTTCGGCGGCTTGGGCATCTGGCTGCGACGCTTGGTAGTAAATCCAATCATCGACCGATTCGCCATTGATGAGGCCGCCCGTATAGCCCTCATCGTCTGGCGTGGCGTGTTTGAGCTTCCAATAGGCTTGCTCAAATGTGTCTCTGGCCCAGCCATCATCTGGGGCAATGTTGATGTGCGTTGTGCCGTAGTGCTGGCTGCGGTTCACATTGGAGTGGTCAGATACACGAACGCTAAAGCGCACTTCTCTGTCATAGCCGTCTTCGTCTTTGCCAAAGTCTTTGACGGCATCAAAGTATTTGCCGCCTCGATCAGTGACGGTGTAGCCCAGTGATTGGGCCATAGCGGCAAAGGCATCTGATTTGGCTTCGATGTTGGTGGATTCGTTGATGTCGCCTTCGCCGCCTCGCTGCGTATAGCTGGCGTGCATGGCGTTAAGGGCTTCTGCGGGGATGGCCTCAGACGGGGCACTCGGCGCATTGGTGCGCTGGCCTAAGCCTTCTTGGTTGACCGTAAACCCACCCTCGGGCGCAATGCTCAGGCCGCTGGCTTCAAAGAGGGCTTGCGGCTGCGTGCCCAACTGCTGCGCACGGGTGGCAAAGTAGGCGGCAAAGGCGGTGGCGTTGGCATCGGCGGTTTGCTGGCCGTGGCGGCCTGTGGCCATGAGCTGTTGGCTGATTTGAGTTTTGAGGGCATCAACCTCATCGGCAAAGGCTTGGCCGGCGCTGGCCTCGTGCATGGCTTGCTCAAACTCGGCTTTGAGTTCTGCGGCGTTTTTGCTAATGATGTCACGGGCTTGGGCTGGGCTGTAGTCGTCTGGCGTGGCCTGCACATGCTCGTTGAATTGCTGCGCCCATTGTTGGGGCGCGATTTTGGTGGCGTATTCAGCCGCTGGGATGGCAATGAGGCCGTTGTCGTAGCTGGCTTGAAAGAATTGTTCGGCCCGAATGTTGCGGGATTTGTTGCAGCAAAATCGCAGGTTTGATTTGCAAAGCACTGCTGTAAACAGCGGCAAAGTGCAGGAATGGAGGGGCAAGCCGTTGATATTGCTGCTATTTTCTTTTTATTGCAGCAATGTGGTGTTGTGGGTGGTCCCGCCGCCAGGAATCGAACCTGGATCGCAGCCTTCGGAGGGCCGCATTCTATCCATTGAAATACGGCGAGACAGAGGAGCGATGCGCTGAGTTGGGGGCTTTGCGCCGCCCGTTGGCATCGCTGAAGTCAGCGCCGCATTGTAGTCTGTGTTGGCCGCAATCTTGGCGCTGCGGTTTGGGCGCATGTTCAGGCGCTTTTGCCCTGCCGCTGGCCAAAGATGGCACTGCCGATGCGCAGCAAAGTGCTGCCGCCAGCAATGGCGGGAGCCATGTCGCCACTCATGCCCATCGATAAGGTGTCAAGCTGGCAATGCGCCAGAGCGGGTTCGGCTTGCAATTGCTGGAGCAATTGCGCCACTTGGGCGTAAAGCGCCGCGAGCGCCGCGTCATCATCTTGGGCATCGGGCATGGCCATAAGGCCACGCAGGGCGATGTGCGGCAGCTCTTGCAGAGCGACGGCCAAGGGCAGAATGTCTTGCGGCATCAGGCCCGCTTTGCTGGGCGCGCCGTCAATGTTCACTTGTAGCAGCACTTGCAGGGGCGGCAGCTCAGGCGGGCGCTGGGCGTTCAGGCGCTGGGCAATTTTCAGGCGGTCGATGGTGTGAACCCAGTCGAAGTGCTCGGCCACGGCTTTGGTTTTATTGCTTTGCAAAGGGCCTATCATGTGCCATTGCAGCTCGGCGGCCAAATCGGGGGCTTGGGCCGCAAGGGTGGCGATTTTGTCAACGCCTTCTTGCACATAATTCTCGCCAAAGGCGTGTTGTCCCGCTTGCGCGGCCAGCAGCACAATATCGGCTGGCACGGTTTTTGACACAGCCAGAAGCGCGACCTCTGTTTCATTGCGTGCAAAAACCACACACAAGCGCGCCATCTCTTGGCGAATGTGCGTTATATTGCCATGCATCGTTTTTGCATCCACTTCTCACTCCGTTTACTGATTTCTGTCCATGGATATTACCCAACTCCTTGCCTTTTCCGTCAAGAACAATGCCTCTGACTTGCACCTTTCTGCGGGTTTGCCCCCCATGATTCGTGTGCATGGCGATGTGCGCCGCATCAATGTGGAGCCCTTTGACCACAAGCAAGTCCACAGCATGGTGTACGACATCATGAACGACACCCAGCGCAAGTATTACGAGGAATTCTACGAGGTGGATTTCTCCTTTGAGATTGAGGGTTTGGCGCGTTTCCGTGTCAATGCCTTCAACCACAACCGTGGCGCAGGCGCAGTATTCCGCACGATTCCATCCAAAATCTTGACTCTGGACCAACTCAATACACCCAAGATTTTTGCGGATCTGGCGCTCAAGCCCCGTGGCTTGGTCTTGGTCACTGGCCCCACAGGTTCAGGCAAATCCACCACCTTGGCCGCCATGCTCAACCACTTGAATGAAACCAATTTCGGCCACATCCTGACGGTGGAAGACCCCATTGAGTTCGTGCACGAATCGAAAAAATGCCTGATCAACCAACGCGAGGTCGGCCCACACACTTTGAGCTTCAACGCCGCCTTGAAATCCGCCCTACGGGAAGACCCAGATGCGATTTTGATTGGTGAGCTGCGCGATTTGGAAACCATCCGCTTGGCTCTGACTGCGGCAGAAACGGGCCACATTGTGTTCGGCACGCTGCACACCTCCAGCGCCGCCAAAACGATTGACCGCATCATCGATGTCTTCCCCGCCGAAGAAAAAGACATGGTACGCGCCATGCTGTCAGAGTCCTTGGTCGCCGTCATCTCTCAGGCCCTGTGCAAACTCAAAGACGGCTCAGGCCGCGTTGCCGCGCATGAAATCATGACGGGCACACCCGCCATCCGCAACCTCATCCGTGAGGCGAAAGTGGCGCAAATGTATTCGGCCATTCAAACCGGCCAAAGCATGGGTATGCAGACCCTGGACCAAAACCTCGCAGACTTGGTCAAACGCAATGTCATCTCTATGGGTGAAGCGCGCTCTAAAGCGAAAATCCCCGAGAACTTTGTCGGCTAAACCAAAAAACGAGAAACAGACAAATGGAACGCGATCAGGCCACCAAATTCATACACGATTTGCTCAAGCTGCTGCTCACCCGTGGCGGCTCCGATTTGTTCATCAGCGTGGGCTTTCCGCCTGGCATCAAGGTCGATGGCAAGATGACCAAGGTGTCCTCGCAGCCACTGTCGTCTGCCCACACCATGGCCTTGGCCCGCGCGGTGATGAACGACAAACAAGCCGCCGAGTTCGAGCGCACGCGTGAGTGCAACTTCGGTGTCGCCCCCAAAGGCATTGGCCGCTTCCGTGTGAATGCCTTTGTGCAGCAGGGCAAAATCGGCATGGTGTTTCGGGTCATTCCCAGCACCCTACCCAGCATCGATGGCTTGGGCCTGCCTCAGGCCCTCAAAGACATCACCTTGGCCAAACGCGGCTTGGTGATTGTGGCTGGGGCCACGGGTTCAGGTAAATCCACCTCTTTGGCCGCCATGATTGACTGGCGCAACCAGAACTCTTACGGCCACATCGTGACCGTGGAAGACCCGATTGAATTTGTACACCCGCATAAAAACTGCATGGTGACGCAGCGCGAGGTCGGCATCGACACCGACAACTGGGAAATCGCCCTGAAAAACACCCTGCGCCAAGCGCCTGATGTGATTTTGATGGGTGAGATTCGTGACCGCGAAACCATGGAGCACGCCATTGCCTTCTCGGAAACAGGGCATTTGTGCATGGCCACTTTGCACGCCAACAGCGCCAACCAAGCCTTGGATCGCATCATCAACTTCTTCCCTGAAGAGCGCCGCCTGCAATTGCTGATGGATTTGTCTTTGAACCTGCGCAGCATCATTTCGCAGCGCCTGATTCCCAAGCAAGATGGCAAGGGCCGTTATGCGGCGGTAGAGGTGCTGCTGAACACGCCTTTGATCTCCGACCTCATCTTCCGTGGCGAAGTTGGCGAAATCAAAGAAATCATGAAAAAGAGCACCGAGCTGGGCATGCAAACCTTCGACCAATCGCTGTTCTACGCCTTTGAATCGAACATCATCAGTTTGGATGACGCCATCCGCTACGCCGACTCGGCCAACGATTTGCGCTTGAACATCAAGCTCAATTCACAACGCGCCAAAACGCAAGATTTGTCGCAAGGCACCGAGCACTTGGCCATCATGTAAGCCCTGCCCCTGTGCTCGGCCTCAAAAAAAACCGCCTTCATGGAAGGCGGTTTTTGTATTTGAGGCCCACGCAAACGCTTTAAGCCTTTTTCGCCCAAGCATTGCACCAAGCACCTGCGGGCACTTTGCGGCGCGGAAAGAGCGAGCAATCGCCCAACTTGCTATCGCCTTTGTAGAGCATGCAATTGGCGCAGGTATGGCCTGCTTTGTATTTGGGGTTGGCCGCAGGATTCACTTTTTTGGCATCGCTGTGGTATTTGAGCGCCTTGGCCGTAGGGTCGGTCTCGCTGAGTAAGGCCGCGCTTGGTGCCGCAGCAGGTGCGGCCATGCTTGCGCTGGCGACACTGCCCAAAGCCGCACCAACAGCAGCGGCTTGAAACAAAAATGCACGGCGGGAGGGGTCGGAGGAAGAAGACATGGCAACACTCTCTTTCAAATAAGGCACAAAACCAAACACTGAAGTGAGCAGCTTACGCCTGATGCGGCTTTGGCTTCGTAGCCTCTGGCCCAATACTGAACATGGCATCAGGGCTTTTCTCGGGTTGTAGGGCGAAATGCCTCACTCGGCCATGCCAAACTTCATCAATTTCTTACGCAAGGTATTGCGGTTGATGCCCAGCCACTGGGCCGCCCGAGATTGGTTTTCTCCCGCTCTTGCCATCACCACCTCCAACAGCGGGCGCTCCACCACATCCACAATCATTTCGTAAATACCAGCGGGCTCTTGGCCCTCTAGGTCGTCGAAGAAAAGTTCCAAATTTCGCTTCACGCACTCATCAATGCCATCAGACATGGGCTGCTCCTTGTGAATCCATCAAAACAGGCTGGGTTTGGGCCAAGGTATCAAAATAGCTGGCCAAGGCAGCATATTGGGCTTGGGCATCGTCCAAGCGATTCATGTGCTGCCTGAAGGCTGCGCCACCAGGCAAGTTGGCCACATACCAGCCAATGTGCTTGCGGGCGCTGCGCACGCCAGTGTATTCGCCATACAGCGCGTAATGCTCTTGCAAATGCTCCAGCAGCAGGGCTTTGGCCTCTAAGGTGCTGGGCGGTGGCAGGTGCTCGCCTGTGGCCAAATAATGGACGATTTCACGAAAAATCCAAGGGCGACCCTGCGCCGCACGGCCCACCATCACGGCATCGGCCCCTGTGTAAGCCAACACAGCTTGGGCTTTTTCGGGGCTGTCGATATCGCCATTGGCCACCACGGGCACCCGCACGGCGGCCTTCACCGCCGCAATCGTGTCGTATTCGGCTTGGCCTTTATAGCCCTGCTCGCGGGTGCGACCATGCACGGTGAGCAAGGCCACGCCCGCATCTTCTGCCGCACGGGCAATGGCCACGGCGTTTTTTTGCGCTTGGCACCAACCTGTGCGCATTTTCAAAGTAACAGGCACGCCGCTGGGTGCGGCCGCTTGCACCACGGCCTGCACAATCTCCAGCGCCAGCGCCTCATCTTGCATCAGGGCCGAGCCCGCCCATTTGTTGCATACCTTTTTGGCGGGGCAACCCATATTGATGTCGATGATTTGCGCGCCACGGTCGATGTTGTAGCGAGCGGCGTCGGCCATCATGGCCGCATCTGTGCCCGCAATTTGCACCGCAATGGGGCCCACTTCACCTGTGTGGTCGGCGCGGCGCGAGGTTTTCAAGCTGCGGAATAAATCGGGGCGGCTGGTCACCATTTCGCTGACGGCATAGCCTGCGCCCAGTTTTTTGCACAATTTGCGAAAAGGCCGATCCGTCACCCCCGCCATGGGGGCGACAAAAACACGGTTCGCAAGTTCATAAGGGCCAATACGCATGAGAACAAAGACAGAAAAACCGCCCCAAGGCGGTTGTGTGTGTGGCGGTCAGTGCTGCCGCTATTTTGCTTAAATTTTAAGCATTGATTATAGGCAAAACTTCAATGACTTTGCAGCAGGTCGAGCAAGCTGGCCACATCGGGCGCGGCGGCAATGCGCTCACGCATGTCGGCTTGGCCCACGATGCGCACGATGTCAGAGAGGATTTCAAGGTGCTGCTCGGCATTGTTTTGCGGAATCAGCAGGCCAATGATGAGTTGCACAGGCTGGCCATCAAGCGCATCAAAGCCTATGGGCTTGCGCAAGCGCAGCAGGGCCGCTTGCGGCTGCTTCAGGCCCTCAATGCGGCCATGCGGCACGGCGATGCCGTGGCCCAAGCCTGTGGAGCCCAGGCGCTCACGGACAAAGAGGCTGTCGCTGACGAGCAGGCGCTTGAGGCCAATGTGGTTTTCTAGCAGGAAGCCGATTTCTTCAAAAGCGCGCTTTTTGCTCGTGATGTCGGCATCAATAAGGATGTGCTCTACGGGCAATATGGCGGCCAATCGGTTCATGGGTCAAGCTCGGCAAATAAAAAAGGGCAAGCGGCCATTATGCCGCATACCCTTGTCTGCCTGGGGTTTCCCCCAGCTTGGCCCGTGCCAGCCGCCTTTAGGGTGCGGTAGCAGGTTCGGTCACAAAACCAATTTTTTGCAGGCCCGCATTTTTCGCCATGCTCATAAGGGCCGTCACTTTTTCATAGCGCACGGCCTTATCGCCCAAAATGTGCAGCTCAGGCTGGGGCGTGAGCAGGCTTTTTTCGCTCAAAAAAGCCTGCAAAGCCGCTTCGTCAAACATTTGCTCATTGACGGAGTATTGGCCATCGCTGGTGACGGCCACGCGCAGGGTCTCGGGTGGCGTCTCCAACGGCGCACTGCTTTGCTCAGGCAGTTCCACCTTGATGGCGTGGTTGATGACGGGAATGGTGACGATAAAGATGATGAGCAGCACCAACATGACATCCACCAAGGGAACCACATTGATCTCGTTCATCACCTCATCGGTTCGGTCTGTTGTGCCAAAAGCCATGGTGCTTTCCTTGCTCAGTCGGTTCAATTAACGGCGCTTGGGGCGTTTGATGCAAGCGCCCGTCACAAAGTAGGTGTGCAGGTCTTGCGCAAAGCGGTTCATGTGCATCATCAAGCGCTTGTTGCTGCGCACAATGCCGTTGTAGGAGAGCACGGCGGGAATGGCTACGGCCAAACCCAAGGCGGTCATGATGAGGGCCTCACCCACGGGGCCAGCCACGCGGTCGATGCTGGCTTGGCCTGTGGCACCAATGGTAATCAAGGCGTGATAAATGCCCCAAACCGTACCAAACAGGCCCACAAAAGGCGCGGTAGAGCCCACTGAGGCCAGGATGGCCAAGCCACCTTGCAAACGGGCTTGGGCCTCATCAATGGCAGCAGAGAGGCTGCTGTGAATCCAGTCCGAGAGGTCGAACTTATCGTGCAAATGCTTTTCATTGTGCTGGTGGTGCTCCAGCGCCGCCTGCCCTGCTTGCGCAATGTGCAAGAAGGGGTTGTGGTGTTTGCCATTTTCAAGCGTATTCAAGGCCGCATCAAAATCGCCTTGATCCCAAAAATGCCGCGCCTGCTCCGCTTGACGGCGGGCCCGCAACAGGCCAATGGTGCGCAGCACAATCACCAGCCACGAGGCAAAAGACATGGCAAAAAGGAAGATGGTGATGCTTTTGCTCACCCAATCCCCTTGCGCCCATACATGGGCTAAACCAAATTGCGATTCCATTTTTTTACTCCATTTGAAAACTGTGTTCTGTGTTATGGCCCTCTGGCCTCAATCCCGTAACTCAAAGCGGATGGGCAAGTCAAACCACATGGCCTCGGCCTTGCCGTTGCGGCTGCCAGGGCTAAAGCGTGCGGCACGCACGGCGCTGATGGCCGCTTGGTCCAAACGCTGGTAGCCGCTGCTTTTCTTCACCCGCACTTCAGCGGGCTGGCCTTGCTCATTCACCAAAACTTGAATCACCACCGTGCCTTCTTCCCCCATGCGGCGGCTCAGCGGCGGGTAGTGGCCCTCAATATTGATGAGCGAGCCCCTTTGCGGTTTGAGCACCACATCGGGTTTGGGCGCAGCAGGGGCCGCTTGTGCGCGGCTGTCGCTTTGGCTGCTCTCAGCCGTGCTGTTGTTCTCAGCCACAGCAGGTGCTGGCTCGGCAGGCTCAGGCTCGGCCTGCACGGCGGTTTCAGCCGGCTGGCGGCGCTCGCGTTTGGGCCGAACGGCCAAAGGCTGGGGCTTGTTCACCTTGGGCTGCACCACAGGCTTGGGCGGCGGTGGGGGCGGCTCAGGCTGAGGTTCAGGTTCGGGCTCAGCGACGATGGGGCCAGAGACAATTTGTGCCATCACCACCACCTCTTTGGTGGGCAGGGGCACCAAATTCAAGCCTTTGAGCAAGGCCAAAACAAACAAAACATGCCCCAGTAAAACAAGGGCTGAGGCAGGGCCATAGTGCTGCACGCGGCGCAGCAAGGCAGAAGATAAAGATGGGCTGGGCACGGCTTGAACTCCCGATGGCGTTTAGGTTTCCGCCCACATGCGCAGCAGGTTGTGGTAGTGGCCTGTCAGGCCCACCACTTCCGCCGCCTCGGGGTCGCGCTCGCGCAAGCTGGCAATGTGCTGATCCAGCTCGTAGAGCATGCGGCGCTGCACTTGGCAGCGCACCAAAGATTGCACCCAGAAGAAGGCCGCAATACGGGCCCCACGGGTGACGGGGCGCACCTCATGCACGGTATCGCCCGGGTAAATCACGGCAGAACCGGCGGGCAGTTTGATGGCGTGGGTCTGGCTGCCTTGGTGGAAGACCAGTTCACCGCCCTCATAGCTGTCGGGGTCGGCCAAAAACACGGTGCACGAAACATCGGTGCGCACGCGCTCGCCACTGGGCAAAACGCGGCGAATCGAGCCGTCCACATGGGGGCCGTAGTAATTGCAGCCGCCCTCATAGCGGTTGATGCGCGGGGTGTAAAGGCGGTGCGGCAAGGCGGCGGCGAAGAACTCGGAGCTGTTTTCCAAGCCCTGCATCACCATCGCACCGATGTTTTGGCTGGCTTCGCAATCAAAAGGCAGTTGATGGTTGTTTTTGACCAAGGCCGAAGTCACGCCCGCAGAGGCGCGGCCATCTTGCCAAGGCGCCGTTTGCAGCAGGGCTTGCGCCTGCTGCACTTGGGCGGGGCTGAGGATGTCGGCGAGGGTCAAAATCATCAAACTGCCTTCTCTTGCATTGCATCAAACGCTGTATTTAGAAAGCGTAGGAGGCCGTGACTTGCACATTGCGGGCCGCGCCAGGCACATAGTGACCGGGGTAGAGCTCGCTGGCGTAGTATTTGTTGCCCACATTGCTGACATTGGTTTTCACCGTCCAGCTCTCTGAGGGGCGGAACTCAGCCATCAAATCCACCGTGGTATGTGAAGGCACAGAGAAGGCCGCACGGGTGGGGTTTTGTTTGCCCGTGAAGTTCAACCCCGCCCCCACACGCCATTGGTCGTTGAGCTGGTAGGTGCTCCAAGCTGTACCGCTCAGTTTGGGTGTCAAAGCAGGACGGTCGCCGGGGCGCTCACCCACAGTCGCTTGGCTGCAAGAGCCAGTGGCGGGGCAAGGCGCAGCCTTGTCCACTTTGGCGCTGGGCATCCACATCCAAGAAGTGAAGACTTCCCAAGCGGGGTTGATGCGGCCTGCCAACTCCAATTCCAGACCCGTGGTGTGGCGTTCACCCGTCAAAGCCGTGATGGGCGTGACACCATCAGAGCCAAACAACAGGGGGTCGGTATTGCGCTCGTTGTATTTGGTGCTGTGGAAGATGGACGCACGGTAAGAGAAATGGCCTGTGGCGGCATCACCTTTCAAGCCGATTTCAATGTTGCGGCTTTTCTCTGGGGGCGTGTCCACATTGGCCGCACTCAGTGAATAGGCTTCGCTAGAAGGGTTGAAAGACTTGCCGATAGAGGCATACCAAGATTGCAGCTCGTTGGGCTGGTACATGGCACCCAAACGGGGGCTCCACGCACCCAGCTTCATCTTGTACTGCGTCATCGCCTGTGGGATGCTGGGGTCGGCAGAAGCGGCATAAGTGCGGTAAGTGCCGTTCAATTTGTCGTAGCGCAAGCCGCCCACCACTTTGAACTGCTCATTCACATGCAGCATGTCTTGCACATAAGCGCCCCAGTTGTGGCTGTTGTAATCGTTGCTGGTGCGCAGCACGCGGCTGCCTTCGTTGATCCAAGCGCGATTGGGCTGGCCAAAAGTGCCGCCGGGCTTAGCCAAGTCCACCCCGCCTTGGGCCGCAGTGCGGGCCGCAAACACTTCTTTCTCATCTTTTTGCCACTCAAAGCCAGCCAGCAGCTCATGCTTCATGCCTGCCAGCTCAAACTTCTTGCTCAAATCGCTTTGCAGCATCAGATTGTCCAAATCCTGAATCTTCATGGGCGCACCACGGGTGAACACGGTATCAGGGCCAAAGTTGCCAGAATTCACCGCCACGCCATTGGGCTGCGCTGCTGCGCCAGCCAAACGGATGGTAGAAGCTCGCATATCGCGCTCATAGCTGCCTTTGCGGATGCGGGTATTGATTTCCGTTTGGTTGTCAGGCTTCCACACATGGCCCAAGGTGAAATGCGCGGCCTCGCCGTGGTTGTAGTCGCTCACCATGCCAAAGTTGGCCGAGCCCTTCAAGCCTGTCAACACGCCACGATCTGTGGGGTTGGGACCAGTGCTCAACCAAGGCAAGCCATAGTTCAGGCCGTTTTTGTTTTTCAGGTAATAAAGGCTAGCCAAGAACTCGTGTTCTTCACCAATGCCAGTGCGCACAGAAGCAGCCACACCCTCTTTATCAATGCTACTGCCCGAACCATTGTTATCGGCCTTGGTGTACATGCCCGTCACGCGCACAGCCGTGCTCTCGCCCACGGCCTTATTCACATCCAAAGTGGCGCGTTTGTAGTTCCAGCTCCCCAAAGTCACATCCACTTCGTTCTCATCCATCAAGCGGGGCAGTTTGCTCACTTGGTTGATGGCGCCACCTGTGGAGCCACGGCCAAACAGCATAGAAGCGGAACCACGGATGACCTCCAGACGATCAAGGTTGAAGTTATCGCGATCGTAGAAGGCAGGATCGCGCATACCGTCCACATAAATGTCACCTGTTTGCGCCAAAGAGAAGCCGCGCAAACGCACATCTTCCTCACCACCCTCAGCCGCCAAGAAGGTGATACCAGCTGTGGTTTTCAGTGCCTCTTTCACGGTATCGAGATGGCGGTCATCCAGCAGCTTTTCCGTCATCACGGTCACAGACTGGGGGATGTCCTTGATTTTTTGCTTGCCCTTGCCAATGGTGGATTCCGTTGCACGCACGCTGTCTTTGCCCTGCGCGCCCAAACGATCCCTATCGCCCCGCACCACCACTGTGCCCAAAGTGCCTGCGCTCTCGGCAGCGGCTTGGGCTTGTACTTCTTGGGCCTGAGCGCTAACGCTGAGGCTACCAGCCAAAATCATGGCAGCAAGGCTGCGGTGGGTTGTATGGTTCACGATGCAATCGTCCTATCGAAAAGTTAAGGGTTTCCCCGAAGATGGCGCATTGTAAGCGCAAATGAGAACAGTTTTCATTTGACTTACATCAAGGCGGCATTGTATCTGCAAACAAGAATGATTTTCATTTGCTTGTCAACTTTTGTAAATGTGAATCGTTATCATTCTGAACTCCGTGTTTTCCCCTACACTGGAGCCCGTTTCCTCGACCCGACCTCCCACAGCAGAAAGGCCGCCATGCGCATCTTCTCTCCCTCATCTCCTTATAAAAAACTACTGGCCGCAGGCTTGGGCCTGAGCTTGGCCGCAGGCGTATTCGCCCAAGAGACCCTCAACATCTACTCGGCCCGCCATTACAAAAGCGATGAGGCCATGTACGCCGCCTTCACCAAAGCCACGGGCATCCAGCTCAAACGCGTGGATTCTGACGATGTCGGCATCATCAACCGCCTAAAGAGCGAAGGCAAAGCCTCGCCTGCCGATGTGGTGCTGCTGGTGGACGGCACACGCCTGTGGCGCGCCGAGCAAGAAGGCTTGCTGGCTCCGATTCAATCTGAGCTGCTGGAGAAATCCATCCCCAGTAAATACCACGCAACAAAAACCGAACAAGGCATCACTTGGTTTGGTTTTTCCAACCGCGCCCGCGTCATCGTGTATGACAAAGGCCGCGTCAAAGCCAGCGATGTGGACAGCTACGAAAAGCTCGCCGCGCCTGAAAACAAAGGCAAGGTCTGCACCCGCTCGGGCTCCCACCCCTACAACCTCTCGCTCTTTGGCGCTTTAATGGCGCAATGGGGTGAAGCCAAAACCCAAACTTGGATGGAAGGCGTGGTCGCCAATATGGCCCGCGCACCCAAAGGTGCAGACACCGACCAAATCAAAGCCGTAGCCAGCGGCGAATGCGCCATCGCCATCACCAACAGCTACTACCTTGCTCGCTTGATGAAAAGCAGCAACCCCGAAGACAAACGCGTGGCCGAGCGCGTGGCCGTGGTCTTCCCCAACCAAAGCAGCTTTGGCACACACATGAATATTGCTGGCGGCGCGGTGGCCGCACACAGCCCCAACAAGGCCAATGCCATTCGCTTTTTGGAATACCTCGCCAGCCCACAAGCGCAAAACTACTTTGCCAACGGCAACAACGAATGGCCCATTGTGCCCAGCATGAAGCTGGCCAACCCTGCGCTGAAAACCATGACCCGTGGCAAAGCCTTTAAAACCGACGACACGCCCCTGAGCACCATTGCCGCCAACCAAGCCAAAGTGCAGCAATTGCTCGACCGCGCTGGCTTCCGCTAAGCACCGCTTCACCCTGCCCACAAGCCCTGCCTGCGCAGGGCTTTTTTATGCCTGAAAGTGTGAAATAACAAGCATTCTCAGGCAGAAAAAAGCGGCCCATCCAGATGCGGGGAGCTGCGCTAAGTGATTGATTTACAAAGAAAAAAAGCGGTTGATTTTGGGTCAATAGCCACTTACCCTAGGCCCGCCAGCAGACGAAATAGAGTAAAATGGCGGGTTTGCGACGAATCAAAGAAAGAAAAACAGCCCTCAGGGGAGGCCCACGCAGTCTGCTTTTTGCTATCTGCTGCGCCACGGCCACTGAGCTGCACTGCCCTTCTTTGTGCCGTCTTTGGCCTTCGTTTTGGCTTGCGTTTTACAGCGCCCGCCGCACCACTTAACCATAGCACAAGAAGATACTGAAACCATGTCCGTTGCACTGAACAAACCCCTGCCCGAATTTGAAGCCATCGCCACCAACCATGTCACTGTGACGCAAGAGTCGCACAAAGGCAAAGTCTTGGTTCTGTTCTTCTACCCCAAGGACAACACCCCAGGCTGCACCACGGAGGCCATGGCCTTCCGCGACAAATACAAAGAATTTGTCAAAGCTGGGGCCGAAGTGTTTGGCGTCAGCCGCGACAACATGCGCTCGCATGACAACTTCAAAGCCAAGCTTGAGCTGCCCTACGAGCTCATCTCAGACAACGAAGAAAAGCTCTGCCACGGCTTTGGCGTCGTCAAAAACAAAATCATGTACGGCAAAAAGGTCAAAGGCATTGAACGCTCCACCTTTTTGGTTGATGAAAAAGGCGTGCTTGTGCAAGAGTGGCGCGGCATCAAAGTGCCCGGCCATGTCGATGAAGTGCTCGCCGCCGTGAAAGCCCTGACCCAAGGCAGCAGCAAAAAAGCCACAAAACCCGCTGCAAAACCAGCCACCAAACCTGCGGCCAAAAAAGCTGTAGCGAAAAAAGCCGCTACCACCAAAACTGCCGCCAAGCCTGCCGTGAAAAAGGCCGCTGAAACCAAACCTGCGGCCAAAAAAGCTGTAGCGAAAAAAGCCGTTACCACCAAAACTGCCGCCAAGCCTGCCGTGAAAAAGGCCGCTGAAGCCAAGCCTGCGGCCAAAAAAGCTGTCGCGAAAAAAGCCGCCACAGCCCCAAAAACAAGCAGCCCAGCCGCAGCCAAAAAAGTGCCCGCAAAAAAGGCCGTGAAGAAAAAAACCTGAGGCCCATAAGCCGAGCAAGCCTGCTAGTATTGGGGCATTGCACTGTTTGCTTTTCTGCAAGCTTGGGCCACTGGCCCAAACCAAGCCGCCCGCGCACTGTGCACTGGCGGCTTTTCTTTTTGCCCAACGGAGCTAAGACCCATGCCCCTGCCCCCCGCCCCCGCCAAACGCGCCGCCAAAGTGGCCCCAGAAGCCTTTGCCGTTGAAGCTGCCAAACCCAAAATCAGCCGCAAAACAGCCGCCACCAAAGCCAGCACCCGCCTTAAAACCGCCGCGGCGCCACAAGCGGCAATCAAGGCCGCAGCCCTGCCCAGCCCCACCAGCAAAACGGCAAGCAGCAAAAAGGCCGCAGGCCAAGTCGCCGCCACACCCGTGGTCAAAACCGCCCCAGCCGCCCCGCCCAGCCCCGCTGCCGGCAAAAAAACAAAAAGCCCGGCGCAGGCGCAAGCAGGCCGCCTGTTCGTGCTCGATACCAATGTGCTGCTGCACGACCCCATCAGCCTCTTTCGCTTTGAAGAGCATGATATTTACCTGCCCATGATCGTGCTCGAAGAGCTGGATGCAAACAAAAAAGGCGCATCTGAGGTGGCCCGCAATGCCCGCCAAATCAGCCGCACGCTGGACCAACTCGCCGCAGGCGGTGCAGACATCGCCCACGGCCTGCCCCTGAGCGGCACCGGCCACAGCACGGCCACGGGGCGTTTGTTCTTCCAAACCCGCCCACTGGAGAGCGAGCTGCCCAGCGCCCTACCCAAAGGCAAGGCCGACAACCAAATCCTCAGCGTTGTGGCCGCCCTGCAAGCCACGGTGAAGGAGAAAGCCTGCTTTACCACCGCCAAAGAGGCCGTACTGGTGTCCAAAGACATCAATATGCGCGTGAAGGCCCGCGCCCTGGGCCTGCCTGCTGAGGACTACCAAAACGACAAGGTGCTGGAAGACGGCGACCTGCTCTACAGCGGCGCACGGGCTTTGCCTGCCGATTTTTGGGCCAAGCAAGGCAAAAAAATCGAGAGCTGGAACCAAGACGGCTACGCTTGGTACCGCGTCAGCGGTGCCGTCGTCGCCGATTGGCAAATCAACGAATTTGTTTACCTTGAGAACGAGGGCGAGCCGCCTTTTTACGCCCGCGTGGTGGAGCTGCGCGGCGACAGTGCCGTCATCAAAACCCTGCGCGATTTTGGCCACGCCAAAAACAATGTGTGGGGCGTCATGGCCCGCAACCGTGAACAAAACTTCGTCCTCAATCTGCTCATGGACCCCGAGGTGGATCTCGTCACCATTGCGGGTAACGCGGGCACAGGCAAAACCCTGCTGACCTTGGCCGCTGGCTTGGCGCAGGTGCTCGACAGCCGCCGCTACAGCGAAATCATCATGACCCGCGCCACGGTAAATGTGGGCGACGACATCGGCTTTTTGCCCGGCACCGAGGAAGAAAAAATGGGCCCCTGGATGGGCGCACTGGATGACAACCTCGAATTTTTGGCCAAAAACGACAGCAGCAGCGGTGGCGCTGGCGAGTGGGGCCGCTCGGCGACGAACGACCTCATCCGCGCCAAAATCAAAATCAAGAGCCTGAACTTCATGCGTGGGCGCACTTTTATGAACAAATTCCTCATCTTGGATGAGGCGCAAAACCTCACGCCAAAGCAAGTCAAAACCCTCATCACCCGCGCTGGCCCCGGCACCAAAATCGTCTGCATGGGCAATTTGGCGCAAATCGACACGCCCTACCTCACCGAAGGCTCATCGGGCCTGACCTACCTCATCGACCGCTTCCAAGGCTGGCCCCACAGCGGCCACATCACCTTGGCACGCGGCGAGCGCTCGCGTCTGGCCGATTACGCCAGCGACATCCTGTAAGCGGCCCGCACCATGCCCATTCGTGAACTGCCCGATGAGCTAATCAGCCAAATCGCCGCTGGCGAAGTCATTGAACGCCCCGCCTCCGTTGTGCGCGAGCTACTGGACAACGCCCTCGATGCAGGGGCCAGCCACATCAGCTTGCGCCTGCAAGCGGGCGGCGTGCGTGCCATCATCGTGGAAGACGATGGCAAAGGCATCCCTGTGGCCGAGCTGCCGCTGGCCTTCAAACGCCATGCCACCAGCAAAATCAGCAGCCTAGATGAGCTCGAAAGCGTGGCCACCATGGGCTTTCGCGGCGAGGCGCTGGCGGCCATCAACTCCGTGGCCGATTGCCGCATCAACAGCCGCCCACATGATGGCGACGCGGCTTGGCAAATCGACGGCCGCACGGGCGAGCTCAGCCGCAGCAGCCGCAACCCGGGCAGCACCATCGAAGTCAAAGAGCTGTTTTTCAGCGTGCCCGCCCGCCGCAAATTTTTAAAAAGCGACAACACCGAGCTGGCCCATTGCCTTGAGGCCGTGCGCCGCCACGCCTTGGCCCGCCCTGATGTGGGTTTCAGCATTTGGCACGATGGCAAGCTGATCGAGCAATGGCGCGCGGGCAGCTTGGCCGAGCGCATCGCCGCCGTGCTAGGGGCCGAATTCAGCGCCCAAAGCCTGCCTGTTGAGCTCACCTTGGCCACCAGCTTTGGCGGCGTGCGCGTGCATGGCTTTGCTGGCCTGCCCGACTTTGCTCGCAGCCGCGCCGACCAGCAATACTGCTTTGTCAATGGCCGCTTTGTGCGCGACAAAACCATTGCCCACGCCGTGCGCAGCGCCTATGAAGATGTGCTGCACGGCCACAAACACCCTGTGTTCGTGCTCTTTATTGAGCTGGAGCCCACCCGTGTGGATGTGAATGTCCACCCCACCAAAATCGAAGTGCGCTTTCGCGATGGCAGCGCCATCCACCAAGCCGTGCGCAACGCCCTGCTCTCGGCCCTCTCCGCACCGCGCACGGGCCGCAGCACCGCAGAAGCTGACCCTGCCGAAGCCGACGACGCAGAGGCCGCCGCCCAAGCTGCCCTGCAAAGCACGCACAAAACCCCGCACTGGCCCGCACCCAGCCCGCGCCCTTGGCGGGCGCAAGACATGGAGCAACTCTGGGGCGGCTTCCGCCTGGATGCCCAGCCCCAGCCCAACAGCAGCGCAGCCAGCCCTTTTGCACCGCCAAACGCTGCGGCCCAGCCCGCCGCCGTCACCACAGCCCCCCTACTGGCTGGCGGCTTTGACACCGCAGCCGTGGCCACCGCCGCCGCCCCAACTGAGGCCACTGCCCTGCCCTATGCCGCGCCCACCCCAGCCTACGCCAGCGTGCAAGAGCCTGAGGCCGAAATCTGGCCCTTGGGCCGCGCCTTGGCGCAATTGCACGGCATCTACATCCTTGCTGAAAATGCCCAAGGGCTGATCCTGGTGGACATGCACGCCGCCCACGAGCGCGTCGTTTACGAGCAGCTCAAAACCAGCATGGCCGCGCAAAACATCAGCAGCCAGCACTTACTTGTGCCCATCAGCTTTGCCGCCACACCCACAGAAATCGCCACCGCCGAGGAACACCACAGCAGCCTGCAAGCCCTGGGGCTGGAACTGAGCGTCCTCAGCCGCCAAAGCCTGGCCATCCGCAGCCTGCCCAGCCTACTCATCAAAGGCGATGCGCTGGCACTGGCCCGCAGCGTCTTGGCCGAACTCGCCGAGCACGACGCCGCCACCGTGCTGCAACGCGCCCAACACGACATCCTCGCCACCATGGCCTGCCACGGCTCGGTGCGGGCCAACCGCCAGCTCACCCTGCCTGAAATGAACGCCCTGCTGCGCCAAATGGAAGCCACGGAACGCGCCGACCAATGCAACCACGGCCGCCCCACTTGGAAGCAACTGAGCCTGAAAGACCTCGACAAACTCTTTCTGCGCGGGCAATAAAGCCCAAGCCGCCGCCCCCCACCCTCACCCGCCACCTCTGCCCGCTAGCGCCCATGCGTTTTGACATCATCAGCCTCTTTCCTGAGCTCTTTGCCCCCTTCTTTGCCAGCGGCATCAACCGCCGCGCCTTTGAGCCTGGCCCACAAAGCCAGCCGCCCGCGCTAGAAGTGCAACTGCACAACCCCCGCGACTTCGCCCAAGGCAACTACCGCCGCATCGATGACCGCCCCTTTGGTGGCGGCCCTGGCATGGTCATGATGGCCGAGCCGCTGGCCCAATGCCTGGCCCACATACAAGCCCAGCGCCAAGCGCAAAACCCCAGCGCCGCGCCAGCGCCCCTCATCCTGTTCTCGCCCATTGGCCAGCGCCTGAACCACAGCCTCGTCGCCGAATGGGGGCAAGCGCCCAGCCAAGGCGCCATCCTCCTCTGTGGCCGCTATGAAGGCATCGACCAGCGCTTCATCGACCGCTTCGTCACCCACCAAATCAGCCTCGGCGACTTTGTGCTCTCAGGCGGTGAAATCGCCGCCATCGCCCTGCTCGACGCCATCGCCCGCCTGCAACCGGGCGTGCTCAGCGACGAACAAAGCCACATCCAAGACAGCTTCAACCCCAGCATCGGCGGCCTACTCGACTGCCCCCACTACACCCGCCCCGAAGTCTGGCAAGGCCAAACCGTCCCCCCCGTCCTGCTCTCAGGCAACCACGCCCAAATCGAACAATGGCGCCAAGCCCAGCGCTTGGCCCTCACGCAAAAACTGCGGCCAGATTTGCTGCCACCAGCGACTGAATGCTAGACTGGCCCATCACTTATTTTGAAATAGAGCAGATTGGGAGCATCGCGTGCCACGCATTTTTGACAATCTAGAAACTTTCTTATTGCCCACATTGCAAGACTCCTTGGCTCTTGCTACACAAGCCGATTTTTGCATAGGGTATTTCAACCTCCGAGGTTGGTCGCAACTGGAATCACGATACCTGTCATCATAGCGAATATTCCTTATGCTCCCACTAAACCGAAACCATCTGAACTACCGCTAAGCGAGCACCATCACCTCGCGAAAAAAGGACCTTTTGCCCATCTTTCAATTCCAACTTCCCTCCAATGGGAATTTGGACTTTAGGTTCACTTGTCACATCCATTAAGTCTGCAAGGCGTTCATTCACAAGCCACCACTTATCATTGTGAAAGACGAAATATCCCATGCGTTTTTTCTGATCATCAGTAAGTCTTTCGTTTGGAGAAACCAAACTATTGGCGTGCCATGCAAACATAGATTGATTGGTGTAAACCATTAAACGATGATTGTCTGGCCGAAACGATCCCTCTTTGCGTGAGGAGTAAAGATTGAGGATAGGCAACTTACCCTTAAATGGGGTGCTGCAAAAAGGACATTGGGGCTTAGTTGAATTATCAAAAACATACCATTTTTGCTCACACGCTGTGTTTTGACACGGTTGAATCAGATCAACCGTCTTAACCAATGCCGTCTCCCAATCATTGGCAGAAGGGCGCATAGATGGATCATGTAAACCAGCAACAAAAGCCTGAAGGAACAAATCTTTTAAATACGGCCCCGTCACCGTAAACGGAATCTTGTCCGTATCAGCCCAAGGCAGCTCAGATGGCTTAACCCCCTTCAGCTTAATGCGGTTCGATTTATCCGTTGGGTGCTCAACAAACAAAGCTCGCTCCCCCATCGTCAATGATTCGTCGCGTTGCTCATCATTGAGATCATGCACCTTCCCCCCGCGCAACGGATGGCGATAGAGTAGATACATGTAAATAAGAACGGCTAGCGCATGCAAGTCTGTCTCCCGCCGAGGAAGGTTACGAGCAGGATCATCTTTTGACAAATGATTAGTCTTGACCACTTCGGGGGCAATGAAATCTGGCGTACCGACCACATCAGGTGGGTATTTACCTGGCACGACCAAGCCATCAACATCGATAACACAAGCCAAGCCTCCAGAAGATGGATCCATCAATACATTCCTGTAACTTAAGTCAGAATGGGCTAAACCTGCAAAATGCATACGCCGAATAGCACGAGATAAAAGCAAGCACATTTTCAAATGGCTCAACCAATCGCCTAACTCACGAGGATCCATAAAACGATTGCGTAAATTCGCGGCAGCAAACCATTTGCCTTGCTTCTCTCCCCCCTTTATGCTCAACATATCGTTGTTCTTTGAGCCGTACTCAAAGAAAAAATGCTTGGCATAAGCTGGGGCAACGATACCTAATTTGCCATCGTGCTCTAACACAGCAGTCGGCCAGCAATAAAGATTCGACCAATAGGCACCACCTAATTGGTTGAAGATGCTCTCACGATACTTCCCTGCGATCATCTCCAAACGCTCTTTAGCCTGAGCATCTTGTTTGCTTTTGAAAAATGCAACCACATATGATCGATCAGGCGAGAAATAAACATCTTTCATCGCACCCGAGCCGATGATCTCATCGACAAATTCAACGTCCTGCCCATCAAATGTTTTGCACTTGACCACTTTAGTCATATATTTTCCTCTTAAGCCACTACACGCTGTAGCAATTATTGAAACAGCCTCACCAATCATTTAAAACAGTATAAAATGATTGTGACCGTACCACACCTGAGGCATTTACCAAAGCAAGGCTATGGTTCGGTCATCATGGTGTCCCTGCTTAAAGAAATGTAACCAATCCACCAATCGGGAGCCTGGTGCAGCATCCGCTAAATGCGGTTGTATTTCCTTCCAAAGATCATCCCACTTCATGGGGTCAGCCAGCCCATTATCCGTTTCAAAATAGGGGTCTGAAACACCATCCGTCATCAAAATAATAGACGAAATATCTGTCCAGCGACCGATCCCCACACGCTTTGAAAAGCTCGGATCATTTAGGGCGTGCTGATCTAAGAAACGAGTTTGACCCGCAAATTCACCGCCGTCAGGCTGCCCCATTAACCGTACTTTGCCTTTTGGCCCATATGCCGCAATAGCACCATCACCCATCCAGAAAGTCGCTAAAAATGTCTTATCATTTTCTTTTTTGACGGCAGCCGCAAGTAGTGTCGTCGCGTATTCCTTCACAGGCGCTTGCTGTTCCCCTGCCTCTTGTTCAATGGCTTGAATCGCCGATTTCGCCATGCCATGGAAAAAGTAATGAAACCGATCTCCGATCAATTTCGATGCTGATGCAGAATCAGAATCCCAACTGAGTAGAGACTTTGAAATATCCATTCCAAAATCTCCAGCCAACCCTTCCACTAGGCACTTGCCAGCTACAGTCACAGCAATTCGTGCACCTTCCCGTGAACTCTTCGCACTGCCTGCACCATCGGCGACAACCAGCACGCTCCACCCCGTCTTGGGGTCATCTGAAATAAAGAAATCATCATCTCGGAAAGTGCCGCTATGTTCATGCGAGCGCCCGCGACGGCTAGCCGCTACCATACTCAGACCCGAGCCCTTTAAATACTTGTGATCAGAATGGGCTTTCGGATATGGAAGATCGCCTGCAGGCTCAATCACCTTCCAGAGAGATTTAGGGTCTGGGTTTGAAATCAATCGGCAAGTCGCACTACCTTTTTCGGTAGCATCGAAAAATCGCCACTGCAAATCCAGCTCAAACTCCCCATCCAAAAGAGGACTACCCTCCACCATCTGAGTTTCTGATAAAAATATCAATCCCAAGTTAGGTGGGAACCTCATATCTTCGATAAGAACTTGCCGTCCAGATTTGTCCATCCCCTCAATCTTTGCGGAGAACGGAACGCCTACTCTACAATTGGGCAAGTGGAAGCTAGGCTTGGCTACAGGAACAACAGCAGGCTTAACCGTATTTGCAGGTACCTGCCCAGGCTTTAACGCAGTGACTCCATTGGTGGTGCCACCAGAAAGAGAGCCAATTGTGGGAATCTGAGAAGATTTCGAAACATCAGACAATGACATAGGCATGCAATTTACGACATCTCCATTTCCCTTGTCGGCTAATATTTTCTCGGCACCTCTCACTCCAATCTGTTTCTGCAATGGATCATCGCTTACCTCTTCGCAATCAGAGGAAACTAGAGATTCCGAGGGATTCGCATCTGCTTGCATCTCAACACTGAAAGCATGCTCTGAATCCGAATTTGTAGCGGCTTTTAGCGGCACAGAATTCTCTTTGTCGCTTGGTTTATCACTTGCTATAGAATCCAGTAGTGGGGTTTGAGTGATAGACGAATATGCATCCCAAATCTCCTGCAAATCATCGATATATCTGGAGGTCAACTTCTGAACCTTACTATCGATGGCAAACTGGTCGAGCCGATCTTCACTACAATTCCCGTCACCAGGCAAATGCCCTTTATATTCAGCAAATACTCTGAGAATCAAAATATTTGCCACACACTCTGACTGTAAGCCTTCTTGTGCTATTTTTTGATTATCCATACTCAACCACGCCCCCTTCCAACATCAAACCCGCCATCTTCAGCATTTGCAAAGCCAAAAAAATTGGGCTTGGCACACCATGGACATGACACTTCTCCAGGGCCATTAATGCATAGCAGCTTGTCACAAGCGCATACAGCAAATGCTGTAAAGTTTCCGCAATGAGGGCAGCCAGGCGATCCCACTAACGATGAAGTATGGACCTTAAGACTCGAAGCGCTGCTGTCCGACCAAGCGAAATAGTCCTCCTCTATGGGGTAGCAACCAGACAAGTGATAGCTAGACACCTCAAGCCTAAAGTCGCGTGTTTCCACAGGCTGGATCTCTTGCTCGTACTTTATGAGGTAGGGTCTTCGAGTCTTTTGGCAGCGGCCAACCAGCGTAACACACGCCTCATCTGCCACTGCAGTCACAGGCCCCTTCACGATCTGCATCACGCTCTCGTCAAAAATGGGCAATGCTGGACTCTCTAAGTTGTCGCCGACGCTCTTACTCTGAGAGACAACCGAGGCCGTCACCCAATCCACAAATTTCTTGAAATCGCCTTCTTTGCTATCCTCAAAAACAATCACATTCTCAGTAAGCTTTTTTAGCACAGCAAAATCAGCACTTTTCCCCAGCCCAACCGCAATAAGAGTGGCTTTGCTAGCGTACTGAGATACCCAACGATCCACAGCTGGACTTGGATTGTCTGTCGGGCGTCCATCCGTAAAGAGATAGACAATAGGCTTCCAGTCCCCCTTCATGTCTGGCGTTGTTTTAATAAGCGATTTATCCATTTCAGCCATCAAGGTGTCAAGGGCAGAGCCAAGCTTCGTCCCGCCACCAAGGGGTAGCTTGGGCGGGTAAAAAGAAATAACCTCAACCAGCGGCGCAATCGTTTTGGCGACACCCGCAAATGCAATCACCGAAACATAGACAGACTCAAGGGCATGGGGATCCGCTCGCAATGTACGAATGACCGACTGTAGGCCATCCTCCATTTTTTTGAGATTGTCACCAACCATCGACTCGGAACAGTCAAGAACAAAAAAAACAGGTAAACGTCTCATATCACCTCCAATAAATAAAAATGCAGCTTGAAAGGAGCTTGTACTGGCCCGTTACTTGTGAGATTAATTTAACCTCGTTTCCAGTCACGAGTAGGTATCACCCTGCCCAAATTGCAGCATTCTTCGAACAGACCAGACGAAGGCTAGCAACTGCGATTTACTACAACACCAACTGAACTTCTGGAGGTGGCGGAGGCAATGAAACCTGCCCGGCAATCCCTGCACTGCTAGAGCCAACCGCCACCGATGCCGACACCCACTTGAAGAAGCCCGCAAAAGCTGCCGAGTCCATGGTGTCCAAAGTCACCACCCTATCGGTTAATTCGCGCAAAATTTCTTGCTTCGCCTTGGGTCCCGCAGCACATGCCACGATGGAGGCAAAATTTCGCTTCTTAACTTCGGGGATTGCTTCGCGGTAAGCATGTAAATCAGAGGGACTACCATCGGTCATCACGAATAAAACAGGACGCCAATCCCCTTTACCATCGCCCGTAGTTTTCTTGATGTCGCGATCTACGCGCTGCAACAACAACTCCAATGCAGCGCCTAAAAAGGTTGCCCCAGCATCTGGAACCACAATCTCCCCAAGCTTGACTTCGTCCAGTGGCGTGAGCGGTAGATACTCATGAGCCTTTATGTCGAAAGTGATAAGACACAAGTGCACGCTTTCTAGCGCATATGGGTCTTGTCGCAATGCACTCAACATAGCCTGCAAGCCAACACTCACCGAATGAATCGGTTCTCCGCGCATGGATCCAGAGGTATCAAGTAAAATATAGACTGGTAATCTTCTAACGCTCATACTAGGTTGCCTACTTAATTGCTATAACGCTTTAACCAAGTGACAAAAGAGTCTGATGGATCTGGCGTGCCAATAGCATTGAATTTCCAGCCACTAGGCTCTCGCACCAATTCGGCAAACAACATGGAGCGATACCCCAAATATTCAGCTCCCCCTGACAAATCAAAGCGAACCATTTCTTTGCCTTTGTTATCCACAGCACGAATAAAGGCATTTTGGACTTTGCCAAAATCTTGGCTTCTTTCTTGCCCTTTGTATATTTGAACAACAAAGACAATTTTCTCATAAGCACTAGGTAAGTCATTGAGCCTTACGATGATTTGCTCGTCGTCGCCATCGCCCTCTCCCGTTCGGTTATCTCCTGTTAACCAAACGCAGCCTGAACTGTGTTGCAAACTATTAAAGAAAATTATATCACCACCAACCAAGGTGGCGTAACCGTCGCCATTAGCCGCGCCAAGATTTCCAACTTTCCCAGAGGCATCGCAAAGAAAAGCAATGACATCCAAGTCATACTCCTCTTCCTTTTTTCCTAAAAGCCCCCCAAGAAAACTTTTTTTCTCTTCGTTGATATCCCAGCCTAGGCCGATAGTGACCATGGAAAGATCAAAATCAGATTTTTGAAGGCTAACGCCTTGTCCTTTTTTTAGTGAAACAGCCATTACTTTTCCTTATGCATTACAAAACAATATTGACTTCAGGTGGTGGTGGTGGCAAATCAATTAAACCTGTAACCTCTTTTTGCCCCTGATCAACCTTTTGACTGCCAGTAGAAACCGAATCAGATACCCATTTGAAAAATGCTTTAATCGTACTGGAATCCGCCGTATCGAGCTGAACAACAACTTCAGTGATTTGCCTTAACACCGAAGTATCTGCCCCTTGTCCAGCCGCACATGCAACAATGATACCTGTCCTCACTTTTTTCAGTCGTTCAAAGCCCCTCTGCCAATCATCCGTCGGAGCACCATCAGTCATAATAAAAATAATTGGCTTCCAATCACCTTTTTCTTCCGAAGTGGTTTTTGCCACTTCATTTTCTACGCAGCTAGCCAATAAGCTTAGCGCATCGCCTAAAGAAGTCATACCCCCAGCATTAATATTAGGGGTTTGAAAGGTCGCAAGCTCTGTTAAGGGAACCACTTGTTTTGCACTACTGTCAAAAGTAATAACAGATAGCACAGCGGTTTCAAGAGCAAAGGGGTCTTGCCTCAAGGTAGATACCAGTGTTTGCACACCAGTTTTGACTGCCTCAATCGGCTCACCACTCATAGAGCCTGACACATCCAGCAACAAATAAACAGGTAGTCTTCTCATATTTCACTCCTTTTCAAATAAATATATTCAAGCAACATTTACACCGAATTGCTGGCACATGGCATGTAGGCCGCCAGAAAATCCTTGCCCTATGGCTTTAAATTTCCACTCATCGTTATGTCGATAAATTTCGCCAAAAATCATTGCTGTTTCAGTGCTGTAATCTTCCGTTAGGTCGAATCGCACAATTTCCACATCGTTATCCAGATTGACGACACGAATGAATGCTTCCGAAACTTGTCCGAAATTTTGCTTCCGATCCTCCGCATCATGGATAGTCACTGTCACAGCAATTTTTTTTATGTAATCTGGAACTTTTTCCAAGTTAATTATAAGTGACTCATCATCCCCATCCCCTTCGCCAGTGCGGTTATCGCCTGTATATTCAACAGACCCGCAATTAGACAATTCTTTGTTATAAAAAATAAAGTCTTCGTCACCACGAACTTTCCCACTATCTCCCAGAAGAAATGCACTCGCATCTAAATCATAATCAGCACCAGTCGTTACTCTCGCCTCCCAACCAAGGCCAACAAGAATACGATTTAGCGATGGTACCGCTTTAGAAAGCGATAAATTCCCACCTTTACTTAAAGAAACTGCCATTTATTTACTCCTTTTGAAAAATTAAACTTACGAATCTTCTTTGGCTGGAAAGACCAAAGATGCAACGACACCAAGCGCCAAAGTTCCCAGAACAATTACCAAGCTCTGCCCAGGTGTAATATGCAAACCAGTCTCACCAAAGACATGATTCCACGACTGCAATGCCATTTTTGCTGCAATAAAAAACAAAAGTGAAATCACGGCTTTCTCCAAGTGCACCAAGTGCTTATTAAGAGCCACAATCACAAAATACAAAGTTCTTAAGCCAAGAATTGCAAAAATCATGGCTGCATACACCAATAGAGGCTCTTGTGTTACAGAAATAACAGCAGGGACTGAATCAAATGAAAATGCAATATCTGATGTTTCAATTGCCATCAAGCAGAGAAATGCAGGCGTGGCATACAATGCACCAACTCGTGTGACATTCCCATCTAGCAATTTATTGTCTAGCAAGTCTTTGTGCTTTACAAAAAATTTATCAAAATGAAGTCGCGTGTAAATTGGCATTAATTTACCAGTCAGCTTGACGCTCCAATGATTTGCATAGTCTTCTACCTCATCATCGTCAGCGTCACCTCCTTTCAACATTTGAATCGCACTCCATGCGACAAATGCCGCAAACACAAAACCAACCCAAGGGCTTGCCATAAACAAGCTTGTCCCAATCATGACAAAAACAGCTCGAAATACCAAAGCTCCCAAAATCCCCCAGTAAAGAATTCGATGCTGCAGGTGCGACTTGATTCCAAACGATGAAAATATCGCTATAAAAACCATTAAGTTGTCAATCGATAAGCTTTTTTCTAGAACATAACCAGCAAGATACAAATCTGCCCATTCCTTACTAAATCGCACCCAGACATAGACATAAAAGCATAGCGCCAGCCCTATCCAAAATAGCGCCCATTTAGCTGCATTGGAAACAGTTATTTCTTTTGCGCCTTTATGTGCAAGCAGATCCAAATAAATAGAAACAGATATCACTGAAAAGAAAATGACAACTACTTCAACAGGAAAACCAAAAGCATGCATAGAAATCTTTCAAATTTATTTTCAAAAAACAATCTCAACCCGCCCACGGCAAAGCCACAGCCGTTGATGACTGTTCGTAAATATGAAACGGGAAAATAATGCCTAGCAGATAGGTAGCACAACTATGGAAGGTGCTGGCAGCGTAGGTACAGGCATGGCAACACGCGCGTAGGCCAAATGGCACTAAACGCAAGTGCGAAAAGAAGGAAATGATGCAGGCGGAAAAAAGAAAGCGGCGCTGCCGCCACGCCTGTGCTTGATGCGCAAGCCCTTGTTTTACATCAGCACAAAATGCTGTGCAGACAGAGCGACGGGGGGGGGGGGCAGAATTGTAGCGACTTTACGGCTCTGTGCCAAGCCCGCCGCAACTGAATCGTTCAATAAGCCCAAGATGCCCAAAACCCACGCGAAAACCAGCGATGCCAGCGCAGCCGATGCCAAGGGTGCTGTAGCAGGCAAACAATTGGTGCGGTTCAACATGGGAAAAAGAAAGCAGAGAGAGAGCAAAGAATCGGAATGCAGTGTATCTCAAAAAATGCGTTGCCTAGTCGGGTTTGAATCCGCCCTCTTAAAAATGCATGGATGCTGCGACTTCGCGCAGCATGACAGAAAAGAGCTTGTCATCCTGCGTCAAGCCATGCAGCAGTTTCCTGCCGTGCTGATGTGTCCCGTGGCGCAAGAGCACCCCCTACCGCACGGCACGATGGCGATACCGTGACAAAAATTTGGCGACTAGTTGAAAAGCCAGCTTGCTTGAGCACCGAATCTACGCCAGAACCCGCATCGGTTAAAATTGGCCGCTGCACGCGACTGGCGATAGATGGGGTAGCCAACGGCTGCCCCAGTTGATGTGGTTTGAACCACTAGGGAGCGTGCCGCAGCAGCATGTTGCCGCGTTCAGCCGTTCGCCTGGGCAACCCACCCCCTTCCCTCACCCAAGCCAAGAGCCAGCTCATGTTTGACAAAAAAGTCCTCATCGAACAAACCGACCCCGCTTTGTGGGCCGCCATTCAAGCCGAAAACCAGCGCCAAGAAGACCACATTGAGCTGATTGCCAGCGAAAACTACACCAGCCCCGCCGTGCTGCAAGCCCAAGGCAGCCAGCTCACCAACAAATACGCCGAAGGCTACCCTGGCCGCCGCTACTACGGTGGCTGCGAGCATGTGGACACGGCCGAGCAACTGGCCATCGACCGCGTGAAAGAGCTCTTTGGCGCTGAGGCGGCCAATGTGCAAGCTCACTGCGGTGCCAGCGCCAATATGGCCGTCTATATGGCCTTTTGCAAACCTGGCGACACTGTTATGGGCATGAGCTTGGCCGAAGGCGGCCACCTCACCCACGGCATGCCCCTCAATATGTCTGGCAAATGGTTCAACATCGTCAGCTACGGCCTCGACAAAAACGAAGCCATCGACTACGAGGCCATGGAAGCCAAAGCCCGCGAAACCAAGCCCAAACTCATCATCGCTGGCGCCAGCGCCTACAGCCTTGAAATCGACTGGGCCCGCTTCGCCAACATCGCCAAAGAAGTCGGTGCCATCTTCATGGTGGATATGGCCCACTACGCTGGCCTTATCGCTGGTGGCCAATACCCCAACCCCGTGCCCTACGCCGATGTCGTCACCAGCACCACCCACAAAAGCTTGCGCGGCCCCCGTGCTGGCTTCATCCTGATGAAGGCCGAGCACGAAAAAGCCATCAACTCCGCCGTATTCCCTGGCCTGCAAGGTGGCCCGCTGATGCATGTCATCGCCGCCAAAGCTGTGGCCTTCAAAGAAGCCCTGCAACCCGAATTCAAAGACTACGCCGCCCAAGTGAAGAAAAACGCCCAAGCCATGGCCGAAGTCCTCACCGAGCGCGGCCTGCGCATCGTCTCTGGCGGCACACAAAGCCATGTCATGCTGGTGGATTTGCGCAGCAAAGGCATCACCGGCAAAGAGGCCGAAGCCGTCCTTGGCGCGGCCCACATCACCATCAACAAAAACGCCATCCCCAACGACCCTGAAAAACCCATGGTCACCAGCGGCATCCGCATTGGCACACCTGCCCTCACCACCCGTGGCTTCAAAGAGGAGCAAGCCCGCGCCACCGCCCACCTGCTGGCCGATGTGCTCGACAAGCCCCACGACGAGGCCAATCTCGCCGTCGTGCGTGCCAAAGTCGCCGAGCTGACGAAACAGTTCCCTGTTTACAAATAAGCCGCCCACCAGCGACACGCCGCCCCCGTCATGAAGTGCCCTTTTTGCGCCCACCTCAACACCCAAGTGGTGGAAACCCGTGAGGGCGAGGAGGGCAACTTCATCCGTCGCCGCCGCCGCTGCGAAGCCTGTGACAGGCGCTTCACCACCTACGAGCGCCCAGAAATGAACTTCCCCACCGTCGTCAAAAGCGACGGCAGGCGGGTCGAATACGACAGGCAAAAAATCGCCCACGGTATGCGCATCGCCCTCAACAAACGGCAAGTGAGCATGGATGTGCAAGACGCGGCCATCAACCGCATCGAAGAAAAGCTGCTGGCCCTCGCCCAGCGCGAAGTGCCCAGCAGCCAAATCGGCGCACTCGTCATGGACGAACTGCAAAGCATCGACCACATCGCCTACATCCGCTTTGCCAGCGTTTACCGCGACTTTGCCGATGTTGGCGAATTCCGCAACCTTGTTGATGAAGTCGGCCAGAAAAGCGAGAAAAACACGCTATAATTTCGGCTTCATCAAATGATGATGGCTCTTTAGCTCAGCTGGTTAGAGCGACGGAATCATAATCCGCAGGTCCCCTGTTCGAATCAGGGAAGAGCCACCAAAACACACAAAGCCCGCTTCTCGCAAGCGGGCTTTTTTATTGCCTTGCGTTGTCGCCGAAATGTAGCCACGCAGAGCATAGGCAGCAGACAACACTCGTGGGCCTTTTGATGGTGAGGGACGCAAAGAAAAGCGATAGCCAACCACCCCGCCCTAACGGGCACCCCTCCGAGGGGGGGAATTGAGGTGTTGGGTATGGGTGGGGGCGTGGGGACACGGCGTGCCGTGCCACGGCCCTCAGCCTTGCTCAGTTCAGATGCGGTGCCAGTATTGCAGCCAGCCAGTCGCCAAAAGCCTGCACGCGCCGAGACAAGTGGCGGCGGTGCGGATAGACCAATTGCACAGGCATGGCGGGCGGCGGCCAGTCGGGCAGCACAGCCACCAACTCACCCGCAGCCAGGTGTTCACGCACATCGAAGGCTGGGATCTGGATCAAGCCGAGCCCAGCCAAACAGCAGGCAATATAAGTCTCAGCATTGTTGACGGTCACAGCAGCCTGCATCAACCTCGTGCGCAACTGCCCATCCTCCAGCCACTCCCATAGTGCCACATGGCCGCTGGTGGGTGAAGCGTAATTGACAACCTGATGACCATCTGCAAGCTCGGTCGGCCTGCGCGGGATACCGTAGCGCGCTAGATAGGCTGGGCTAGCGCAATGAATCAACACAATCTCGCCCAATGGGCGCGCCACCAAACTGCTGGCAGGCAACTCGCCCACGCGCAGGGCGCAGTCGATGCCTTCCTGCACCAGATCAACCGCGCGGTCGCTCGACCCCAACTCCAATTCGATTTCCGGATAGCGCTCAAAAAAATCAGGCAAAGCCGGTGCCACCAAACGGCGCGCGATGCGACTGGGCAAATCCACCCGCAGCC
Source organism: uncultured Burkholderiaceae bacterium (assembly GCA_964544605.1). GTDB lineage: Bacteria > Pseudomonadota > Gammaproteobacteria > Burkholderiales > Burkholderiaceae_C > JAMIFN01. The sequence goes on along the minus strand of CAZJBX010000003.1, from coordinate 35,164 downwards.
GCCCGCCAGGCACCCCACCCCGTTGGCTGAATTGCTGCACCAGCTCCTCGGTATCCGCCACCAGCACGCGGGCGCGTTCCAGCAGTGCCTCACCATCCAGCGTCAAGGCGACACGCCGCGTGGTGCGATGCAACAGGCGCACACCCAGACGCTGCTCCAGTTGCTGCACCGCCAGCGACACCGTGGGCCGTGGCATATCCAGTTGATCAGCCGCTGCGGTGAATCCGCCACTGTCGGCCACGCGAAGAAAGACGCGCAGTTGGTCAATGATATCCATCGTCTTATTGGTAATAAATCATAGATAGTCATTCTATTTATAGCATGTTTATTCAATAAATCTGATTCAATAGAATCGATTCGCTTCATTCACTCACTTCTGGAGATTTCCATGTCCAAACACAGCATTCAAGGCAAAGTCGTTCTCATCACTGGCGGCGCTAAAAACTTGGGCGGCCTGCTGGCTACCGATCTGGCCCAGCATGGCGCCCAGGCCATCGCCATCCACTACCACAGCGCGGCATCCAAGGCCGATGCAGAAGCCACCGTCGCCGCCGTGCAAAAGCTCGGCGTCAAGGCCGTGGCGCTACAAGGCAATCTGACTACCGCCGCCGCGATGGAAAAACTCTTTGCCGACTGCGTGGCCGCCGTGGGCCGCCCCGACATCGCCATCAACACCGTCGGTAAGGTGCTGAAAAAACCCATGGCCGACATCAGCGAGGCCGAATTTGACGAAATGGATGCCGTCAACAACAAGTCGGCCTTCTTCTTTTTGAAGGAAGCGGGCAAGCATGTGAACGACAACGGCAAAATCTGCACGCTAGTGACCTCGCTGCTCGGCGCATTCACACCCTTCTACGCCTCCTATGCGGGCACCAAGGCACCCGTGGAGCACTACACCCGTGCAGCGGCCAAGGAATTTGGCGCACGCGGCATCTCGGTGACGGCCGTCGGCCCCGGCCCTATGGATACGCCCTTCTTCTACGGCCAAGAGTGCGCCGACGCACAGGCTTACCACAAGAGCGCCGCCGCGCTGTCGCCCAGCAGCAAGACAGGGCTCACCGATATCGAAGATGTGGTGCCCTTCATTCGCCACCTGGTCAGTGACGGCTGGTGGATCACGGGACAGACCATTCTCATCAACGGCGGCTACACCACCAAATAAGCCCTCCCCCGTCGCTGCCGTCGCAGCCTGCGAACGGCGGCGGCCCTGCTGTTTTTTTTCTGGAACCCTACCCGTGAGCGATTTTTCTGACACCCTGCAATTGTTCGTCACCTTGGCCGTCAAGCCGACCGAGCTGGATGGCTATCTGAGCGCCATGCAGCGCGAAGCCGCTGGTGCCCGCAGCGAGGCCGGCTGCTTGGCCTTTGATCTGTTGATTGACCCCGCCGCACCGCACACCCTCTACCTGCTGGAACATTGGACCAGCCAAGCTGCGCTGGAGGTCGATCACGCCCAGCAACCGTACTACATCCATGTGCGCAGCCTAGAGGCGCAGGCACTGACTGGCCAATTCGAGGAGCGCCGCCTGCGCCCCATCGCCCCCACCCAGCCTTATCCTGTCGGCCTCAAGAGCCGCGCCGCTGGTTGGACGCAAGTGCTGATTCTGCAGGGCGGCAACAATGCACAACTGGCCGCCCTAGATGCCGCCTTTGCCGCCGCCACCCCCAGCCTGCGCACCGCCGCTGGCCACCATGCCACGCTGTTGTTCGCCAACGATGGCCGTGCTGGTGAACGCCTATTGGTGCAAAGCTGGAATCACGAGGCAGCCTGTCAAGCTGCTTGGTCCACCGCACCCTCGCAGTCACTCCAAGCTCTGATTGACGCCCATCATTGGAGCGCTCGCCAGCGCCTGCACTTGCACGACCGCGCCAGCCGCTAAAGCTTCGAAAGGTGTTCGCATTCTCTAGAACACCCAAAAAGCCCCCCCCACAACACCATGCACATGCTTTTCGCCATTCTCGGCGGTGTCGGTCTTTCAGCAGCCCAGTCAGCAACAGAGATTGCGGGTCAAGCCCGCACTGACAAACCTCTTTGGGTGCAATAGCGTAGGGACACGGCGGCCCTTCTCCTACAGCGTCATAGCAGCCCTTCTCCTACTGCGTCATGGCGGCCCCCGAGCCGCCATCTCTGTTTTCATAACCCTATGCGATACGGGCACGACACGCTGTGCCCCTACGCAAACAAAAAACACCAAGCCCTATTGCCTATGAGTGCCCCTGCTCACCCTGCTCCAGTAGGGCTTGCGCTTGCAGGGCGACTTCCAGACGGCTGGGGTCGGCTTGTTCTTCTAGCGGCTGGAAATCGGGCATGGTTTTTTGCGCGAAGACTTGGAAGCGTTCGGCTTGGCCCAGCAAACCACGCTGGCCCACAAGGGCGGTGACGGTGCTGTTGTATTGCTTGCTGGCGGTTTGCAGTTGGCCGCCGAGTTTGTGCAGGCGTTCGGCCACAGTCGCGATGCTGTCGTAGATTTTGCCCGCTTGCCCTGCGAGTTCACGGGCTTGGCTGTTGCTGCGTTCGAGCAGCCAGAGGTTGGAGACGGTGCGCAAAATGGGCAGCAAAGTGGTGTGTGAGACGAGGATGATGTTTTTGCTGTAGCCGTATTCAAAGAGGCTGCTGTCTTGTTTGAGTGCTTCGATGTAGGCGGGCTCAATGGGCATGAACATGAGGACGAAATCGGGGCTGTTGATGCCGTAGAGCTGGCTGTAGTTTTTGCCGGCGAGGTCTTTGATGTGCTGGCGCACGGCGGCCAGGTGTTCTTGCATGGCGCTTTGCGCTTGCTCAGGCGCGGTGGCGGCGACAACGCGGTCATAGGCGTTGAGGGTGACTTTGCTGTCGATGATGAGGTTTTTGCCGTCAGGCAGTTTGATGAGGAAGTCGGTTTGTTTGCGTGCGCCGTCTTCGTCTTTGAAGCTGCTTTGCACGGCGTAGTGGGCGTCTTCAAGTAGGCCGCTCATCTCCAGTGTGCGGCGCAGTTGCGCTTCGCCCCAAGCGCCGCGTTGCTGCGAATCACCTTTGAGGGCGGAGCTGAGTTTGCTCGCTTCGCTGTTCATTTGCAGGCCGATGTCCAGCACTTTTTTGATTTCGCTTTGCAGGCTGGTGTTGCCTTTGAGGGCAGCGTCGTGCACTTCGTTGATGCGTTTTTGAAAGCCGTCGATTTGCTCTTTAAAGGGTTGCAGCAGGGCGGCGAGTTGGCTTTGGTTGTGGGCGCTGAAGCTTTGGCTTTTTTCTTCAAACAGGCGGTTGGCGAGGTTTTGGAAGCTTTCACCCATTTGCGTTTTGGCTTCGTTGAGTTGCTGCATTTGGGCTTGCAGTTGTTGCTCCTTGCCTTGCATTTGCGCTTGCAGGGCGCTGTGGCTTTGGCCGAGCTGGCGCTGCTCATGTTGCAGGGTCTCGTGTTTGTTTTGCAGGGCTTGCAGTTGGCTGCGGCCTTCTTGCAGTTGTTCTTTGAGGGCCGCTTGTGTGGCGGCCAAGGCTTGGGCTTGTTCGGCGGCTTGGCGCAGCTCGGTTTGCAGGCTGTGGCGCTGGGTTTTGAGCTCGTCGATGTGGGCGCGCAGCTCTTGCTCTTTGGCTTGGTTTTGCTGGCGCAGCGTATCTGTTTGCTGGTTTTGGTGTTGCAGGCTTTGCTCGGCCAGACCAAGCTGGCGGGCTTGCTCTTGCAGGCTGTGCTGGGCGGCGCTGTGCTGCTGCTGCCATTGCTTGCTGTGCTTGCCCTGCCAGATGAAGGCAATGAGAAAGCCCAGCAGGAAGCCGAGGAGGAGGGCCAGCAGGAGCCAAAATTCTGTTTGCATGGGTGGAGGTACCTTTCGTTTTGCGGCCTATGTTACAGGGCTGGTGGCGATGGGCAGCGGCGGCAACTGCGGGCTAAGGCCGAAGTGACGCAAACAAGATGCAGTGGCGTTCAAATCGCACAGAGACTGCGTGGCACCATTTTGGCTGCGCCAATGAAAAAAGGGATGCAACTGCTGGAGCTACATCCCTTTCGGTGTTTGGTGGCCTGGGACAGAATCGAACTGTCGACACGCGGATTTTCAATCCGCTGCTCTACCAACTGAGCTACCGGGCCTTGGTGTGAAGCCGTAACTATAACATAGCTGCTGGGGTTTTCTGGCTGGGGCGAAGTTTTTTCAAGCACAATAGCCCGCTATGAGTGCACCGCTTTCTCCCCCCGTGTGTTACGCCTTGCTGCCTTGCGCAGGTATAGGCAGCCGCGCCGCTGCGCAAGATGCCAGCGGGCAGGCGATTCCCAAGCAATACCAGACGCTGCTGGGCCAGTCTTTGGTGCAGCACACTTTGCAGGCTTTGGCGCAAGTGCCGCAAATCAGCCGCATGGTGGTGGTGCTGGCGCCGCATGATGCGTATTTCGCCACGCACTGCCAGTTGCCCGCACAGGCTGAGGCCGCTTTCGTGGGCGGCTCAAGCCGCGCCGAGAGCGTGGCCCACGGTTTGGCTTATTTGCGCCAAGAGATGGGGGCCAAGCCTGAGGATTGGGTGCTGGTGCATGATGCCGCCCGTTGCCTGATTGAGCCAGCTTGGGTTGAGGCTTTGATGGCCGCTTGTTTGAGTGCCGAGCAGGGCGGTTTGCTGGCTTTGCCCGTGGCCGATACCTTGAAGCAAGGCGACAGCCAGCAGCGGGTGGTGCAGACGGTGGAGCGCAGCGACAAGTGGCTGGCGCAGACGCCGCAGATGTTTCCGCTGGGCGCTTTGCAGCAGGCTTTGGCGCGCACGGGCTCAGGCGTGAGCGATGAGGCCAGTGCGATGGAGCTGGAGGGCCATGCGCCGCTTTTGGTGCGCGGGCACACGCATAATTTCAAAGTGACTTACCCTGAAGATTTTGCCTTGGCTGAGGCGCTGCTGCGCTTGCGCCAGCAGGCCCAACAAGAGATATGAGGCGCGATAGAAGATGAATACAACACCCCCATCCTCCCCTATGCCTGCCCTGCCCTTTCGCATTGGGCAGGGTTGGGACATCCACCAATTGGCCGAGGGCCGGCCTTTGATTTTGGGCGGTGTGGAGATTGCCCACAGCAAGGGTTTGCTGGGGCACTCTGATGCGGATGTGCTGCTGCACGCCATCACCGATGCGCTGATTGGCGCTTTGGGTTTGGGCGATATTGGCGGCCACTTCCCCGATACCAGTGCCGAGTTTGCGGGCGCCGATTCATGGCTTTTGTTGCAGCACATGGCCCAGCTTGTGCCGCAGCACGGCTATGCGGTGGCCAATGTGGATAGCACGGTGATTGCACAAGCGCCCAAGTTGGCGCCGCATATTGCCGCCATGCGCGAGCGCATTGCCGCTGCTTTGGGGATTGCGCCTGAGCAGGTGAATGTGAAGGCCAAGACGGCGGAAAAGCTGGGGCCTGTGGGCGCGGGCGAGGCCATGGAAGCCCAGGCCGCCGTGTTGCTGATGCGCCAGGAGTGATGCCATGCGCCCTGCTGCGGTCAATGCCCACGCCCTCTACACCACACAAAACCCCCGCCTGAAGTGGCAGTGGCGTGCCGCCTTGGATGCGGGTGAGCGCATTTTTAGCGATGTCGCCGTGCGCAGTGCCCGCTCCAGTGCCGATTTGGTAGGGTATTTGAATTACATCCACCCCTATCGGGCGCAGATTTTAGGCGAGCGCGAAATCAGCTATTTGCGCTACGGCAGTGGCGATGACAGCATCCGCCGCATCAACCGCATTTTGGATTTGGAACCGCCGCTGCTGGTGGTGGCCGACGGTGCCGAGCCCATGCCTGAGTTGATTGCCCTGTGCGAGCGCGGGCGCATTCCGCTGTTTGTGACGGCAGAATCCGCCGCTTTTGTGATTGAGGTGCTGCGCACTTATTTGGCCAAGCATTTTGCCGAGCGCACCAGCCGCCACGGTGTATTGCTCGATATTTTTGGCATTGGCACTTTGATTACGGGCGAATCGGGGCTGGGCAAGTCTGAGCTGGCGCTGGAGCTGATTTCCCGTGGGCACGGCTTTGTGGCCGATGATGCGGTGGATATTTTGCGCACCAGTCAGGTCAATATTGAGGGCCGCTGCCCGCCTTTGTCAGCCGGTTTGTTGGAGCTGCGCGGCATTGGTTTGCTCGATATCCGCACCATGTTTGGCGAGACTTCCATGCGCCACAAAATGCCGATTAAGCTGCTGGTGCATTTGGTGCGGCGCGAGACGATGGAGCGCGAATACGAGCGCCTGCCCACTGAGGCGCTGAAGGAGGAGGTGCTCGGCATCCCCATTCACAAAGTGGTGGTGCCCGTGGATGCAGGCCGCAATATGGCGGTGCTGGTGGAGGCCGCCGTGCGCAATACGGTGCTGCAATTGCGCGGCATTGACACCATGCAGATGTTCATGGCACGCCAGCGCCAAGCCATGCAAGAGGATGCCAAAGCGTAAATGAGGGCTTTTAAGCGGCCATCTTTTAAGCGCCATTTGTTGGCTTTTCAGCCATTGATTCAGGCCAAATACGGGCCGCCAAGCGGCGCAAGTTCTGCCCCCAATCAACCCCTGAGCGCCAAGGGCTGGCCTTGAGGCGGCGGTAAAAGCTGCCATTGAGCTGGGTGCGTTGGATGAGCTTGCGCCGAAAGTAGGCCAGCACCACAGGGTCGGGCGCAGCTTGGCGGGCATGGTGCCAAAAGGCTTGCAGCGGGCCTTGAAAGGTGAGGCCAGGCAAGTCGTACAAGGCCACGCCGCAGACCTTAACGGGTGCGCCGTGGTGCAAGGCAGATATGCCCGTGGTGCTATTGACCACAATCACGCCACGGCTGGCTTTGAGCAAAGATGGCAGGTGCTGATCGTGGATGTAGAGGATGTGGCGCTCCAGGCCGTAGCGCCGCGCCAGTGTTTTCAGCACGCGCCCATATTGGCGGTGGCCCCTGTCCATGGGGTGGTGTTTGAACACCAGCTTGCACGACGCAATGGATTCACCACCAGCGGGTGCGCCGTGCTCGCGCTCATGCGCCAGCGCTTTGGCATAAGAGCGCAGCACCGTATGGGCAAACTGACAGACCGATTGGTAGCTGGAATGCACGCTGATTTGCGCATCGTTGTGCACCTGCAAGGGCACGAGGAAGAAGCGCTTGCGGCGCTTGCCCGTTAAATGCTGCTGAATGCCCCATTCTTTGATGGCATACCAAAACTTGCGCCCATAAGAGAGCCACCACAGCGGCGCATCGGCGGGGCTCATGCGGCGGTGCAGCAGCTCTTTGTTCCAAAACCATTGCAAAAGCCAAGCCGCAAAAAAATACACCATGCCGTAAAAGGCGGCGCGCCCATAAGTGCTGCCCACTTGCTGCTCAAGTGCAGGCGCGGGCTGGGCGCTCTCAGGCTTGGACTCCAGCTCGGCAAAGCTGCTTTGCAGCCAGTTCATGTCTTGCATGAACAGCGAGTGCCCATTCACCCCCGTGGGCTCTAGGGTGAGGAAGTCAGGGCGCAAATAGCCTTCTTCAAACACGCCCACGGCCACGCCCAGCTCGGCGGCGACATCGCGCACGCAAACATGCACGGGGCGGCAATCGCCAAAGAGGAAGATGGCATCAATGCGCTGGGTGCGCAGAAAGTGCTGCAAAGTTCGGGGCCACTCGGCCAAGCTGCGCCGATAGGCCAAAGCCCGCTGGGGGTAGAACAGCGCATCGCCCGCATTGAAGTTGATTTTGAACACGGTGGCGCCTTGGGCCTGTAAATCTTGACCCAAACGCCGAAAAAAAGGGCCGATTGGCCCTTGCAATAGCAGCACGCGCTTGCCCGCAAAGTTCACCACAGCCTCCCCTTTTAGCCCGCTGAAAACGGGCGCATTCTAGGCCAAAAGCGAAAACAGCATGGGGCGCTGGAATTACCCCAGCTCAGGCCCCAATCAACGCCCCGTATAGGCCCGCAGCAACACCGCCAGCTTGCGCCCCAAGCGCCGCCACCAGCCCGTGCGCAGGTGCTCTAGGCCGCCATTGGCTTGCAATGCCAAGCGCTGCGCCAGCAGTTGCCGCAGCACGGCCTCACAGTTGGTATAGCCCTTGAGCTGGGCATCCCAATACAAGGGGTAGTGCAGCAGAGCGCCCGCCACCAGTTCATCCAGGCTGAGCTGGCGCTGGCGGCGCGGCACGGCCAGCTCGTCTTGCGTTAAGCCCCAGCCCGCATAAAAGGGGCGGCCATATACCCGCACCCATTTGCCCCGCAGCAAGGCATCAAAGCCCGTGAGGGAAGTCATGGTGGCCACGCCATCGCAAGCGGCCAAGCAACTGGCGATAGATGCCTCACTTTCAATGTGGTCGGCATAGGCACGGGCTTGGGCCAAAGCCAGCTTGCCACGGCGGTTGCCACTGCTCACATCGGGGTGGGGTTTATAGACGATGAAGGCATCGGGGTAGGCTTGGCGGGCCGCTTGCAGCAGGCCCAAATTGCTGTGCACGCCCGCCTCGGTATCGCAGCCAAAGCGAATCGAGGCATCGTCTTCGACCTGGCCGGGCACCAGCACCACCGTGCGCCCGTGCTGGCGCCAGGACACATCTTGCAGCGTGTCGAGGTTGTATTTGCTGATGCCGTGGCGCACGATAAAGCCACGCACCCATTCGGCGCGTTGGCGATCTTGCGCGCTAAAACTGTGGGTGTTGAGCAATTGCTCCAAATCACTGGGCTGGCTGGGGTCAAAGTAGATGCCACGGCCATCAACCACAAAAGAAGCAGGCGCAATCAAATCAGAGCCCAAGCCCACCGAGCGCATAAAACCATCTTCCATGCGCAGCAGTCTGACCCCCGTTTGCGCCGCCAGCGCCTCAAGGCCAGCCGGGGCCACACGGCCCCAACACAGCAACTGGTCATCGCCCTGCAATTGCAGTTTTTGCGCCGCTTGCGCCGTGCGCACAAAATGCAAACCGCCCCCCATGCTGGCCAAAGCCTGCAAAGCGGGGCGCATATTGCTGCGCCGCCAAGCTTCAAAGCCCACCACCACCAAGCGCCCACGGCCACTGGCTCCAGCCATGGCCTGCGCCAGCCGCCTTTGCAATTGCAGCCACGGCAGCACATCGGCCAAGCGGCCCGCCTTGTGGGTGTAGGGGTTGAGATAGTGGCTGTGGTGCAAATAGGCTGCGGCAAACAACTCATCCACACTGCGCTGGCGGCTGCGCCGTGCCCAAGCTGCCTCGGCCACAGCGCCTTGGGCGCGGTCGTCCGTCACGCCCCAGCCCGCATACCAAGGCAGGCCAAAGCACACCACGGCCCGCCCCAGCAGCAGGGCTTCAAAGCCCATGGTGGAAGTGGCCACATACACCTTGTCAAAATGCGGCAGCAGGCTCGGCGGATGCACGGCCTCGCGCAGCAGCACCACGCGGCCCTCGGTGCGCAGATGGCTGTAATGCCCCTGCTTGGCCCCGCTGCTCACCTCAGGGTGGGTCTTCACATACACCGTGGCCTCGGGGTTCTCTGTCAAAGCCGCTTGCAGCATGGCGGCAAAGGTTTCAGGCCCAGCCGCAGCGCAGCGCAAGCTCAAATCGCCCGCCGTTTGATCCACCACCAGCACGCGGGCCTTGTCTTGCGCCCGCAATACGCCAAGGCGCAAATCAGGCGCATGGTTGTATTTGCTCAGGCCCGCCGTCTGCCACGCTAGGCGCAGGGCCTGCACCACATCCGCACTGGGTTGCAGCACATCGGCTGGGCCAGCCAACAGGCGCTCTAAAGCACTGGGCTGGCCCGCATCGTAATAAATGCCCAGCTCATCGAGCACCAAACTCAAAGGCGGCTGCCCCTTACCCGGCGCAAACGAACGCACAAAGCCATCTTCGGCATAGCACAGGGGCAGGCCACGGGCGGCCGCCACCTGCTCGGCTTTGGCCGCACTGGGCTTGCGCCCCCAAGCCAACACCGTGTCACTCAGCCAGCACCTGCGCCCCAAAAAGGAGCGCCCTGCCCGCACCCGCATCTGCAAGGCAGTCAGGGCATCCAGCGCATACAAATAGGAAAAAGAAAGGGGCAGGCGGTAAGGCAGTTTCAAAGCGAAAAAACGGCGGCCTTAAAGCGGCTGCCGTACAGACTCAGGCAGCAAACTGGCAGCCTCAGGGTCGAGGAAAACATGCACATTCGGATGGTCACGCAGCACCGATGCGGGCAAATTCTCCGTCACTTCACTGTGATAGAGCGCACTCATGATCGGCGCTTTGTGCAAACCTGTGGCCACCAGCAACACCTCTTTGGCCTCCATGATTTCTTGCAAACCCATGGTAATCGCGTGCGTGGGCACCTCATCCATACTGGCAAAAAAGCGGCCATTGTCACGGCGGGTCTGCTCAGATAGCTCGACCACATGCGTGCGGCTGGCAAAGGAAGTGCCTGGCTCATTGAAGCCAATATGGCCATTGCTGCCGATGCCCAGCAACTGCACATCCACCCCGCCGTGGTTGGCCATGGCCGCAGAGTAATCCTTGCAGCACTGCAACACATCCTCGCCAATCAGCCCTGGCAAATGCGTCCTGCTTTGGTCAAAGGCCAACTTGCTGAACAAAAAATGCTGCATATAAAAGTGGTAGCTCTCGGGGTGACTGGGCTCTAGGCCGATGTATTCATCCAAATTGAAAGTCGTCACCGTGGACAAATCCAAGCCCTTCTCTCCCACCTCTTGGCAGAAGCGCTCATAAATCGGCTCCATTGTGCTGCCTGTGGCCAAGCCCAAAGTCAAATTCGGACGCTGCGCAATGCGCTCGCAAAGCAAGGCCGAAGCAGCTTGAGCCAAAGAGGTGATGCTGGGGAAAGTACGGAAGTTCAACATGATGAAAGCCCTCACGGAGCTGGGTTAAAGAAGAAATTATCAAGGCAAAAAACCCCAACAAAGCAACAAATCGCATTTTTTCGCATAGCCAAGCCGAAACAAGCCACCACCAGCCCAGCAAGAGCGCCCCATCAGCACCTACACTGCGGCCCCATGAGCCCACCACGCCAAGTTTCTTTCTCTGAATCTCTCAGCCACATGATTGCCCAGTCCAAGGCCATCAGAAAAAGCACCAGCCTCAGGCACCCCGCCTTCACTTTAGACAACAAACTCACCGGCTACGAATTCGCGCAATCGCTGGGGCAACTCAGCCCAAAAATACAACACATCCAAACCAGCTTGGCCCACATCCCTTTTGCGCCAAATACCGTGGTCAAGCCCATGCAAGAGAACTCAGCCCACGGCGTCTTCATCTGCCACGCCGATGGCCGCATCATCTATCTCAACAAAGGCACAGTTTTCGACAACCCTGAAGCCGCACGCACCTACGCCAAAGACTTGCTCATACAGAACATCGTTCATACCGATAGCTGGATGAGCGAAGAACTCATTGCCAATGCCAATGGATTGGCACGCGACATCAAACTCTATTGCTTCTACGGCGAAATTGGCCTCATCCTAGAAACACAAAGAGAGGGCCCACGAAAGCGCTGTTGGATGAGTGAAGACCTACGGATCGTTAACACGGGAAAGTACAGTAAAAATTCTTATATTTCGAGCACCGAGCATCTACCCGAATTAATCACTCTAGCCAAAGACATCAGCCTTGAAATCCCCAGCCCCTTTATTCGTATTGACTTTTTAGTACAGCAAGGCCAATTCTACATTGGTGAATTCACACCCATTCCAGGCAAGCGGTCTAACTTTAGCGACCACTGGGACAGCATACTAGGCGGGATTTATAGCAAAGCAATCACGCGCCTTGCTTTTGATGTGTCTTTGGGTAAAAAATTCGAGCATTACCTCAAGCTCAGCAAAACAAAAGATGAGGCCATCGCTCGTCTACAGCAGCAACTAACTTGAGGGGCCAGCCACCCTCAAAAGAGCCGCCAAGGCTTTGAATCGCTTCTGGAATTTGGGGCGATGGGCGTCAATCGACTCTATCTTTTCAAATTCTGATTTGGCCTTTCTATAATAATAGCGAGAGCGATTATATTTTGTAAAGTCTGTTTCTGGCAAAGTAGCAAGCACAGCAAGCAAGTCATCAGGCTGATGCAGAAAATGATGCATGATATCATCCATTTTGTCTGTCGCTCGGAGATGTGACATCATGCTATCATGCCCTGCGAACTTTATTGGCACAATGCGTAAATCAGCATCAGGCAACTCCTTCTTAATTACTTGATCCACCATCAAACTATCTTCCTTCAATTGTGGGTCGTACAGTATAAAAATAGGCTTTTTCGTAAACGCCAATTTTGATAATGGCAAATGCTGATATGTTGCAACTTGGCCAGAAAATTTCGCCAGTCGGCGCTGGCTTGCTTTGCTCCCCAACAGCAACGGATGAATTGAAACAATGGGTGCCACTGATAGCACAGAGCCATTCACAGCCCCAGCATAATAAATAGCAGCATAGGCACCTAAAGAATGCCCATACAAAAATACTTTTTTCCCTTCAACATAGGGCGACAACAAGCGAGCGAACTCTTCTGCACTTAGGCTCTGGTACATTGTTCCTTTGGCTTGCAAACAAGTGATCACATTGATGCCTCTTTTGCGAAGATACTGCAACCCAAAAGCGCTTGTATCAAAGCTCCCCCAAATATCATTGAATGTAATCACCAGCACATCGGCATCAGCATCATGTGTGTGCAGATCTATCTTATAGGCACCCGGCAGTTCAGCAATCAACTTCATTTCTCGCCTTTCTCGGCCCATATCAAGCCGAACGACCTTTAATTAAGCTTTCAAAAGCTGCCGCCTTGACCTCATTCGGGCTTAAAAAGTATTGCAAAGCCAGCTCCCGCCCCTTCGACTTAAAGTCATCACCAGCGACAACGCGATCAAACTGCACCTTGAACTCATGCAGATCTTTGAAAACATAGCAATAGTCGTCAAAATCCATTGAAGAAGGCGATAAATCCACCCCCTCAATCCCTGGATCATGCAAAAATATAGGGACATTCAAAGCCAAACAATCTGTGACCACTGAAGATATATCACAAATGAAAAAATCATAATCAGCAATCACATCGAGCAAAGCCAAGGATGATGGCAACACGGCCATTTTATTTTTCTCTTGGCAAACCTGCCGCAAGGCCAGCTCCGCCCCGCGCAAGCTGCTGTCGCGCTGCCCCGTCAATGGGTGCAATTTCACATGCGCACCTGCTAAAGCATGGCTGGCATAGCTCAAAGCATCCTGTAGAAAATGCAATGAGCTGTAATCATTGCTTTCATTGATGCCCTCCCAAGTTGGCAAATAAAGTGCTTTTTTCTGTCTAGGTTCAAGCTCTCGCCTCTCCTGCCCCAACAGATGCAACAAGCCAGGCCGCCCCACTTTGACAAACCTCAATCCCTCACTATTCCAAGGTTTATTTTTAAATCGATCGATGTGCGCTTGGCCTGCAACCCAAATTTCATCATAAATGCGCAAACCTTTGTGGGCGCTTGCTCCTTTATCGCTATCACCATGCCCAATAAAGCAGTGCCTAATATGTTCAAATCGCACCAAATTTAAATTATTTCCAGTAGATGAGCTATACAAAGCCAGTGGCACCTTGAGGTTCATGTTCACGACATCACTCACATCTCCGCCAGACTTTGCATAGACCACATCCAGTTCCGTATAGTTCGCAGCAGCCCAGTCAAACAACTTTTTGTCCCGCAACAACAGCAAAAACGGCAATCGATAAGAAAGCAGCAAAGGCAGCCACATATTCAAATGCATCTGCCCTGCCTTTAGCCCCTCACCGCAATGAAAATAAAAATAGTAACTCTTAAAGCGATTAAAGTTCAAAAAATTTCGATTCGCATTCTTCAGTGCAGCAGGTGCCGCCGCCTGAGACATAGGCTTGGACTCAGCCTTTGGCTGGCGTTTCGTATAGAAATCACGAAAAAATAATCTGGGGTTCTTAATTAATTTTGTAAATTTACTCATTGCCATCTTCTATTCTGCCAAAAGCATAGCTGTAAATTTGCTCTGCATGGTCAGACAAATAATCGTTATCCAGTAACTCTAGCGACACAGCAGCGGGCTGCCCCACATCAACAATCAATTTTGATTTCAAATTATGGTATTTCTTTGTGGCATACATTTGTTTTTCTTTTTTCACAAAAACAACAGTAGGAATTTTTTTTGCTGCAAGCATAAATTCAGATGCAGAAATATCGCACACACCCAGCTTCACCTCATAGCGCAGCGTTGACGGCAAAATGCTACCAAAATAAGGCGCATCCAAATTCACAACCAAACCCTGTACCCTCAGCTTTTCAATCAGCTTATTCAAAGCCATTTTGTACTTATTATCTCTACTACCCAAATTGGGATGCGGCCTAATAACAATGGCCTCAACTTGTGTTTTTTGTGCCAATTCAATCAAAGTGGATGCTGTCCCAGCAGAAATAATACTACTGTAATTCTCCAGCTCGTTACCCCCCTCCCAAGTGGGCAAGTAGGCTATACAAGGCCGCCCCCCTTTTGCGTGCACATGATTCAATATGCTCTTGGTATAGCAGTGTCCTAGTACCTCAATCTTCCCTTGAGCCACATCATAGGGTGACAAAACCCCCCACTCCAGGTAGCGATCAATACTAATCTGGCCGCTAGCATAAATTTTGTCGTACATCCGCACCATGCGATTGATGCTGGCTTTTTTATTGCTTTCGCCGTGCGTGATGAAGATATGTTCAGCCTCACGGTTGAGCATCAAACGGCAGTTGGTTTGCGCATTGTACGGGTAGTACACACGCTTGCCAGTGACATTGGGTATCTGATCAAAACGCAAATAGCAATATGTTTTGATGCCATACTGCCGTGCCAGTTGCTGCACTCGACCATACGACTTGCGGTAGTATTTGAATACCAATACCGTATCTTCTCTATCGAACAATCCAGATTCAAAAAATGGGCTGATTTGCTCAATGAAATTGGGGAATTGATTGTCCACAAATACCACATTGGACTCAGCCACGGCATAAGAGCGCAGCCCTTTGCGCGCCAAGCCCAAACGAGCATAGGGAATGAGTGAACTAAAAAATGAGCGCACGAGCAACAAAACTCAAGAGGCAGACGGGCGCTTTATCGCCCGTCTTTGCGCACATCAACAATGATGCCAGTCTTTTCACTCAGCAACACGCGCAGGCTAACCTCTGCCACCTCATCAGCCTTCAGCAACAAATCTTCTGGCTCTACGCCGAAGTTGGCAGTCCGCATGGGCGTGGCGGTGCGTTCAGGGTTGATGCAGTTCACGCGCACGCCATCGGCCTCCCATTCTTCGGCCAAGGCTTGGGTGAAGTTAACGATGCCAGCATTGGTCGATGAGTACAAGGCGTAATTGGCGCGGCCTCGGGTGTAAGAGCTGGAAGTGAAGTTGAGCAACATACCGCCAGAGGCTTGCAAATAGGGCTTGGCTGCAATGGCCACATGCACAGCCCCTGTGTAGTTCACCGCAATCAGGGCATTGATTTCTTCCAGGCTGAGGGTATCAATGGGTTTTTTAATCAGCAAACCTGCTGTATTCACCACAAAATCGATGCGGCCGAGCTTGGCTCGCGCTTGCGCCAAATAGTTTTGCACCGAGGCCAAATCGCTGATGTCCACCCCATTTTCGCTGCGGCTGGCGACTTCAACCTGCGCGCCCAGCAAAATAGCGCGGTTTTTCATCTCTAAACCTATGCCACTTGAGCCGCCAAAGATGACCAAGTTTTTACCAGCCAAGGCGCTCAAGTCTGGGCCTTCCACATAATCGGCGGGACGGCCTGATTGCAGCAGCTTTTCGGCGATGAACAAGTCAATCGGCTGCGTCACTTTCATATTGCGCTCGCTGCCCTCCACTGTGGCCACGCGCACTTGCGGCAACATGGCACGCACCACGCCACAATCGCAAGTAAAAACGCTGCGCCCAGTTTCAATGGCGCGGGCATAGGCCTCGGCAATGGTGCCCAAATGGAAGGCTTGTGGCGTTTGCCCACGGCGCATGACACTGCGGTTGGGGATATTGGCAATACAGCCATCATCGTAGATTTCAACCAAAGTATCGGCAGAAGGAATGACCACATCCACGGCCTCAAAGTGATCAAGGGCTTGGGCGCAATTGGCAATGATGTCTTGCCCAATCAAAGGGCGCACGGCATCGTGAAACAAAATACGGGTGCTGGCGGGCTCTTGCTTGAGCGCCTCTAAGGCAGAATAGGTTGAATCAAAACGCTCTTTGCCACCTGTGACCACACGGCTGACCTTGCTCCATTTGTTGCTTTTGATGAGATCCCAAGTGCGCTGCATATGAGAAGGCTGGGAGACAACAATAATCTCATCAATGTATTTTGAATTTTGAAATGCTTCAATCGTGTATTCGATAATGGCTTTACCAGCCAGCTTGGTAAATTGCTTGGGCAGTGCCCCACCAAAACGCGAACCTGAACCACCAGATAAAACAACTGCAATGGTTTTACTCATCTATCTTCCTAAAATTATTCCACTAAAGTCCAAATACCACTTTGGCGCTCACTGCAATTTGATACATGATCTGCGTCATGTCCTTCCAGTACTGGCGCTTTTTCTCATCCACTTTGGGCAAAACCAGAACCTGATCGCCCGGGCGAATGGCCGTGCGGGCCTGTAAGTTTCGGCTTGTCACCTGCTCATAAGAGCCATCGCGTTTGGCCACTACCACGCGGGCGTTGTCGGCCATTTGTGTGAAACCGCCGGCACGGGCGATGTAGTCGTTCAGGCCCAGGCCCGATTCAAAGGCCACGGCATTGGGGAACAAAACTTCGCCACTGACCAAGACCACATCGTCGCGGCGTGGAATGCGAATCACATCGCCATGCTCCAGCAACATGCTGTTGCGCTGGCGAGCGTGGGCAATTTGCACCTGACCCAAGGGCTCAACCTTTTTCGCGCGTTCAATCCATTGCAAAGACAATTCCGCTTCTTCTTTGCGCAGGCGGGCCTCGTCGCTGCTGCCGCTGCGGGCGGTGAGCAAACTCATTTCAAGGTTGTGCAAACTGGTGGCCAGCAGCTCTTTTTGCCGCTCTTTCACGCTTTGGCGGTAGAGCTGGATGCTGCCCATATCGGCCCTTGCTGTGGGCTGGATTTTCTCCAGCACAGTGCCAATGGTGCTGCCATCGGGCAGGACATACTCTTGCAAACTGTTGTGCTCGCCCTCAACCCGCACAGTGAGGGTGCCAGGCTTTTTATCGGCGGTGACCTCCAACTCATCACCATCGCCCACCCGCACAGCTTGCGCCTCGCTCAAAGCATAGTATTCGGCATTGCGCACAAGGCCACTGTTGCGCACCACGCGCACATGGGTGGCGCTGGCCTGAGGCTGGGCGTAGCGCAAGAGCTGCCCCACCGTGCTTTGTGGCCCTTGGAATTCAAAGCGCTTGGCATTGGCGACCAAGCCCGCCACGCGTGCTTGCTGGTTTTTTTGCGGCACAAAAATCACATCGCCATCGGCCAGTTGCGCCATAGGCATATCGCCCTTGAGCAAAAAGTCGTACAGATTCACTTGGGCTTTAACAAAATTGCCACGCTTGATTTGCACCTGCAAATAGCTGCCGCGCTCAGGATCGACGCCGCCCGCCATGTCCAAATAGCGCAGCACGCTGTCCATACTCGTGCCGTTATAAAGGCCGGGGCGGTTCACATTGCCGCCCACAAACACACGCACAGGCTGGGCGGCGGCCAAGCTGGCATAGCTGTTCACATTGTTGCGGAAGGTCCGCGCCACGGCCGCTTGCACCGTCGCCTGCAACTGCTCATTGCGCACACCCAGCAAGCGCACAGGGCCAGCATGGGGCAAAAAGATATTGCCGCGCGGATCCACCGACAGCGTTTGCTCAAAGGCAAAAGCGCCCCACAAACGCACTTGCACTTGGTCGCCAATGGCAATCACATAGTCGGGGTTGAACTGACTCGCCCCCGATTGGCTGAACGCTCCCGTAAAAAGCTGCGCGCCAAACACATCACTGGCCAAATTGCTTTGCTGGTCGGGGCTCAAGCCCATAGAAGCCATGCCCACAGGGGCGTTGCTGGCGGCATAAGCTGGCGCAATCGGCGGCGCATAGGCTTGCGCCGCAGCCTCCGTGCTGCTGCCCAAAGCCGTGCTCTGCCAAGAATCGAGGCTCAAATCCATGCGCTGGGCCCCCACCCAAGCGGGCCACAACAAAGCCAAGGCTACCGTGCCAAGCACAGGCAAACGAAGAAGGGAAAAGAAATGGCGTTTCATAAGTGCAAATCTCGGTCTGGCTCAATCCTGATGGTCGCGCACAATCGCCATCAGCAAATGCGCAATGCCTGCCAATAGCAAAATCGACAACACCCACACGCTGCTGTTGTAAGCACGGCGGGGGTAAAGGGCGTCTTGGGGCAAATGCGGGCTTTGCAATACCGACACCTTTTTCAAAGTGCGCGTGGCCTCCAAACGGCCTTGCTCCAGCGCCACCAAGGCGGTTTTATACATATCCATATCCAACTGGCTTTGCAGCTCAAGCTGGGCAAAAGCCTCGGCCGTGCGGTTCAAGGTCTTGCCGCCAGGCGCGGCCAGCTTGGCCTGCTCACGGGCAATTTGCTTTTCAATGGCGGCAATGCGCTGCTCAATCTGCACCACATTGGGGTGATCGGCCACCAAATAAGCCTGCATCGCGCCGCGTTGGGCCTGCAAGTCAGCCAACTGCCCCTGCAAATTCGCCACAATCGTGGCCACCACTTGGGCCGAAGCCTCGGGCGAAATCAAGCCTTTTTGCTCTTGGAACTCCAGCAAAGCCTGACGCGAGCCTTGCACACGGGCGTGCAGCTCCTGCACCTGCAACTCTAAAAACTGCACCTGCTCTTGTGCAATGCCATGCGCCATGCCATTCATAAAGCGCTCCCCCTCTTGCACCAGCATTTGTGCCATGGCCAAAGCGGTATCGGGGCTGTAAGCCTGCACCTTGAGCACCAGCACGCCTGAGAACTCGTCGAACTCTACCTCCACACGGCGCTGGTAGTAGGCGTGGTAGCGTTCGGCGCTGGCCTTGCTGCCCCACAAACGAGAGAGCCAATCGCCACGACCACTGTAGTGCGCCCGCAAATGCAGCTTGGCGTCGAGCTTTTCCGCCATATCTTGCGAGCGCAAATACTCGCGCAGCAGCAATTGATCAGCACGGTTGCCGCCGCCACTGCCAGAAATCAAGTGCCCCAAATCAAAACCGCCACCGCCATTCAAATTCGTGCTTTGCATAATCAGGCGCGACTCAGCCGCATAGCGGTCTGAGGCCACCACGCCCCAGTAGAGCACGCTCAGCACGCAGAGCAAAGCCGCCGCACAACGCAGAGGCGAATGGCACAGCCAGCGCCACAGGGGTAAAGAGCGTAAAAAGGACTTCATAAAAACAATTTATTCTTCACTGTGGTTGTGGTAGGCATCAAGGGCATCATCAATCTTGTCAAACCACTGCGCTTGGCCCTCATGCAGCCAAATGCCTGCCTCGCAAAAAGATTGCAGCGTTTTCGGGTTATGAGACACCATAATCAAGCTCGATTTACCCGCCAGATTTTTGAATGCCAATCTGGCCTTTTTCCTAAAAGCACGATCACCCGTCGATGTCACCTCATCTGAAATATAGACATCGAAGTCAAAGGCCAAAGACAGGCCAAACTGCAAACGCGACTTCATACCAGATGAATAAGTCTTCACCGGTTGGTCAAATGCACGGCCAATATCTGCAAAGGCTTGCACCTCAGCCAAAATACGGTCCATATCATGGGCCATGCCATGAATGCGGGCCACAAATTTGGCGTTCTGTCGCCCACTCAAGCTGCCTTGCAAGCCGCCGCCAAAACCCATGGGCCAAGACACGCGGCAGTTGCGGCGCACACTACCCTTGTTGGCAAAATCCACCCCGCCAATGATGCGCAGCAGGGTCGATTTGCCCGCGCCATTGTGCCCCACCAAGCCCACGCTAACCCCTGTGGGGATGGTGAGGTTCACACCTTGCAACACCCAAGGGCCCATACCGTGGTCGGTGCGGTAGCGTTTGTGCACATCAATCACTTCAATCACAGCTTGCTCCCTTAGCGCATCAAAAGGCGCTCGTTGTAATAGCGCAAAAGCAACAAACCCAAAAACAACAAGACAATAGCTGACAAACTCACATAGGCCACACTCAAATGCGGAAGTGCGCGGTAATAATCGGACATGCCCACGCGGGATAAATCCACCGCATGGGCCAAAGGATTGAGCATCAGCCAACTCAAATATGGCTCAGGCACTCGTGAAATAGGGAAAATCACCCCCGACACAATCATCAAAGGCATGGTCACAAAACCCAAAATGCTATCTATATCTGGCAGCAACCGAGAGAACACAGCAAACACCAAACCCAAGCCCATACCTAAAAACAAAGCCAGCACAAAGGCATAAACAAGCGCAAAAGCATCTACAGGAATATGGCTCCAGCCTAAAAAGTAGCCCACAGCCATCACCAAAATAGCAATCAGACACATCAGCACCGCCTCAAGAGCCGTGCGAACCAAAACCACATCCCCCGGATGCACCTGGCGATAAGTAAACAGTGATTTATTTGCCTCTATGCTCTTTTGCACCCGCGTCAAGGTGCGTCTAAAAGTCAAGAAAACCAGCATACCCACGGCAATCCATAGCGCGGTATTCATGCCGTCAATATGCCGAACCCGGATGCTTGTAAAAACAAAAGTCAGCCACAGAATGTGTACCAAGGGCTCAAGCAAGAGCCACGCCCAAGCGGCACGAGAGCCGAACAGTCGTGACGATGCCTCACGCAAAAAAAGCGCCTGCCAAACATGGGAGGCGGCCTTAAATTGCTGGGAAAATGGCGTTGCAGTCGCTTGCAAAATACAAAAAATAAAAGAAAAAAGAGGCATTTAAATGCCATAGGCCGAATTTCTGATCCGCTTCATATAAATCAGAAGAAAGGCAAAGCACAGGCCAAAGTTGGCATTGTAGCGGCGCACTTTTTCCGCCAAGTCGAAAATCGCCGTTATCGTGATTTAGTTCACACAACTTTGCAAGGCTTTACACACCCTGCAAGCGGGCCAAAAACGCCGCCTCATCCAGCACTTCAATGCCCAGCTCCTGCGCTTTGGCCAGCTTGCTGCCTGCCTCAGCACCCGCCAGCACAAAGCTGGTTTTTTTGCTCACCGATCCGCTGACTTTGCCGCCTGCGGCTTCCACCATCGCTTGGGCCCCGCTGCGGCCCATGCTGGGCAGGGTGCCGGTGATAACCACGGTTTGCCCTGCCAAGGTTTGCGGCCCCGCAACGGCAGGCTCGGCTTGTGGCCAGTGGATGCCTGCGGCCTGCAAATCGGCCAGCACTTGCTGGTGTTTGCCATCGGCAAAAAAGTGCAGCAAGCTGGCGGCCACGACGGGGCCGACATCGGGCACTTGCAGCAGGGCGGCTTCATCGGCGGCTTGCAAGGCGGGCAAATCACCAAAGTGGCGGGCCAGGTCTTTGGCCGTGGTTTCCCCCACATGGCGAATGCCCAGGCCAAATAAAAAGCGGGCCAAAGTGCTGTTTTTCGATTGCGCCAAGGCGTCGAGCAGGTTTTGTGCGGATTTTTCCGCCATGCGCTCTAGGCCAGCCAAGGTGGGCAAATCAAGGCGGTAAATATCAGGCAGGCTTTGCACCCAGCCTTTGTCCACCAGTTGCTCAATCAGCTTGTCACCCAAGCCCTCAATGTCCATGGCGCGGCGGCTGGCAAAGTGGGCCAAGCTGGCTTTGAGCTGGGCCGGGCAGGTCAGGCCACCGCTACAGCGGAAGTCGGCTTCACCCTCTTCTCGCACGGCGGCGCTGTTGCACACGGGGCAGTGGCGCGGCATGGTGAAGGGCTGCGCCCCAGCAGGGCGTTTTTCGGGCAAAGAACTCACCACCTCAGGTATCACATCACCGGCGCGGCGCACCACCACGGTGTCGCCCACGCGCACATCTTTGCGGCGGGCTTCGTCCTCGTTGTGCAGGGTGGCATTGGTCACCACCACACCGCCCACTTGCACGGGGGCGAGTTTGGCCACCGGCGTGAGTTTGCCCGTGCGCCCCACCTGCACCTCAATGCCGAGCACGGTGGTCAGTTGCTCTTGCGCAGGGTATTTGTGCGCCACGGCCCAGCGCGGCTCACGGCTGACAAAGCCCAGCTTGGCTTGCAGGGCCAAATCATTCACCTTGTAAACCACGCCATCGATGTCAAAAGGCAAAGCATCGCGCTGTGCCGCCACGCCTGCGTGGTAATCGGCCAAGCCCTGCCCGCCCTGCACCACTTGCACCAGCTCTGATACTGGCAAACCCCAAGCGGCCACGGCCTGCAACAGCGCCCATTGCGTGCCAAAGGTGGCGGCTTCATCACGGCCATCAGCGGCCACAAATTCACCCAAGCCATAGGCGTAAAAGCTCAGCGGGCGCTGCGCCGCAATGCGGCTATCGAGCTGGCGTACGGCCCCTGCGGCGGCATTGCGGGGGTTGGCGAAGGTGCGTTCATTCTTCTCACCTGCGGCAATGCGCTGGCGCTGGCGCTCGTTCAGGGCTTCAAAATCAGCCCGCGCCATATACACCTCGCCACGCACTTCCAACACGGGCGGCAGAGCTTGGCCCGCTGCGGCCAACAGCCTCAGCGGTATTTGCTTGATGGTTTTGATATTGGCCGTCACATCTTCGCCCGTTTCGCCGTCGCCACGGGTGGCCGCTTGCACCAGCAGGCCGTTTTCATAACGCAAGCTCATGGCCAAGCCGTCAAATTTCGGCTCGGCCATATAGGGCAGCGCACCCTGCTCTGCGCCCCAGCCCAGCTCGCGACGCATACGCGCATCAAAGGCCAAAGCGCCACTGGCCTCGGTATCGGTTTCAGTTTTGATGCTGAGCATGGGCCTCGCATGGCGCACGCTGGCAAAGCCATCGAGCACAGCGCCTATCACCCGCTGCGTGGGTGAGTCGGCCTGCACCCAATCGGGGTGGCGCTGCTCTAGGGCCTCCAGCTCTTGGTAGAGCTTGTCGTACTCGGCATCGGGCAGGGTCGGTGCATCCAACACATAGTAAAGGTGGGCGTGCTGCTGCAATTGCGCCAGCAGGGCCACATAGCGCTGGCGCTCCGCCTCATCACCTTTATTGCCCTTATCACCGCTATCAGCAGGGCCATCGGCAAACAAATCCATCGAAGTCATGGTCGGGCAATCTCCAATACAGCATGGGCAGCGGCGCTGCCATCCAGCAAGGCATTCTCGCGCAGGCTCACCTGCCACTGCCCGCCTTGTTTTTGCAACAGCCAGCGGTTGGCGGCCACGCGCTCGGCCACATAGTGGCCCGTCTCGGCTTGGTGCCGAAAGACGCAGGAATAACCCACCGCCACGGCCTCATCGCCATCGAGCTGAATGTGCAAAGGCGAGAGCACATGGGCGCAACCATCGGCCAGCAATTGCTGATGATGCGGCGCTTGCAGCAGAGCCGTGAGTGCGGCGCGGCCTTGGTGCGTGCCAAAGCCCGCCACGCTATAGCGCCCATCCTCAGCCCAGATTGCAGCGGCATCTTGCAGGCGCTGGCTGTCCACCGCTGGGCCGTAGCGGGCAATCAGCTGGCGGATGGCCTCGCGGTCCTCCAGCGCTTGCAGGCGCTGCTGCAAGGCCGCCATTTGCATTTGCAGCTCTTTCATATTCGCTTCACTCATGGCGCTGCGCCTCAGTCAAGGGCGAAGGCAAAGGGTAGTTGGCGCTGATGTCTGCGCCCAAGCGCGCCAGCCGTTTGCGGCATTTGAGCACCTGCCGGTCTTTCGACAGCAGCCAAGCTTGCTCGGCCACAGCCAAATCAAGATAGCGCTGGTCGTCAGCGTCTTTGCAAACCACCGTGGTTTTCGCCGCCACGGGCCGCCACTGCACTTGCGCGTCGTAAGCGGCCAGCACCTGCGCCGCATCCAGTTTGTAAAAAGCCAAACGCGGCAAAATTTGCTTGTAAGCCAGCACCCGCTCCAGCTCATCGCGCATGGCAGGCGTGGCCAGCCAATGCAGCTTGCCCGCCTGCAAATCGGCTTTTAAAACCTGCACTGCTGGCTCTTGAAACAGCAGCACATCTAAGGCGATATTGGTATCAATCACCACCTTCTGCGGCGCATTCAGGCTGCCACTCATGCCGCTTCCCCCGCCCTGGCCTGCGCCAGCAACTGCGCTGTCTCATACAAAGGCAAGCCCACAATGCCGCTATAACTGCCCGCCAAATGCTGCACAAAAACCCCCGCGCGGCCCTGTATGCCATAGCTGCCCGCCTTGCCCATCGGCTCGCCGCTGGCCACATAGTCGGCAATCTCGGCCTCGCTCAAAGGCTTAAAGTGAACCTGCGAGCGCGACAGGCCAGCGTGCAAACGCCCCGCCACATCCACCACACACACCGCCGTCAGCACCTCATGCGCTTGGCCAGAGAGCTGGCCCAGCATGGCCGCCGCCTCAGCCGCATCAGCAGGTTTGCCCAAAATCGCATCGCCTAGGGCCACCGTCGTATCGGCACACAGCAAAGGCAGCTGCGGCCAAGCCGCAGCATCTTGGGCATGGCGGCTTTGCAGGCGGGCGTAGGCCGCTTGCGCCTTCAGCGCCGTCACGCGCTGCACATAATCGGCAGGGGCTTCGGCGGGCAGCACGGCCTCAAGCGCCTCGGCCGCAGCCAGCTCGGCCTCGCCCTCAGGCAGCAGCAGGCGGAAGTCTTGGCCCATTTGCAGCAACAATTCAGCGCGGCGCGGGCTTTGGGAAGCGAGGTAAATCAACATAAAAGAGTGTTCAAACATAAGGCAGCTACAATGCCGCAGCTTTTCAAAGCGGGGCCACAACAAGCGCCCAAAGCCTGCATTTTAGAGACTTCCCCCTCATTGCCTTTTCACTGCCTTATGACCCCTTTTTATCGCCTCCTTCTCGCCAGTTTCCTCAGCTTCAGCCTGCTGGCCGCCTGTAGCAAAAGCCCCAGCCCCGACGCCGTGGCACTGAACATGATGCAACACTTGGCCGCTGGCGATTTTGAAAAAGCCAAAACCCACACCACGGGCGAAGCCCGCATGCAATTGGAAGTGCTCACCTTATTGGCCAAAGGCAAAAGCGCCGTACCTGCGGGCACCGAATATGAAATCCTCGAAAAGAAAATCGAGGGCGACACCGCCGTGGTACGCATCAACACCAAAAACTCGCCCGAATCCGGCAGCATGCAGGTATTTTTAAAGAAAGACAAAGAAAAAGGCTGGCTCATCGAAAAAATGAAATAAAGCCAAACCAGCATAAACAAAGCCACAACGAAAAAAGCCCGATTTGCATCGGGCTTTTTACATCACAGGCCAAGGGCCGCTGACGGCGGTTTATTCAAATTCGATGATGACTTGATCGACGACCAAAGAGTCGCCGACTTTGGCTTCGACCGATTTGACCACGCCAGTGGCTGAGGCAAAGAGGGCGTTTTCCATTTTCATGGCTTCAATGGCGGCGACGCGTTCGCCCGCTTCGACTTTTTGCCCAGGCTCGACATTGACCTGAACCAAAAGCCCTGGCATGGGCGAGAGCACGAATTTGCTCAAATCAGGCGGCGCTTTGAAGGGCATGAGTTTGTGCAGATCGGCCATGCGGGGCGATACCACCATGGCTTCCACCAGTTTGCCGTTGTGCTGCACGCGCAGGGCCAAGGGGTTTTTGCCTTGGCCGCGCTCGACCTGGGCCACAAAGGGCTGGCCGTTGCAAGTGCCGCCGATGGCGATGTCGTTGAGGCGCGACTCAGACTCGATGTCGTATTCCTTGCCTTCGATGCGGATGGTGGCTTTGTTGCGACCTTCAATGCCTTCGAGTTCCTCGATGTCGGCGCGCAAATAGCGGTGCTTGCCGGCTGTGTTGTCCAGCTCAATGACGGCGTATTCGTTGCCGATGACCACGCCGTAGCCGGGCAATTGGCCGCTCAAGCCTGCAGCGCGTTCGCGCGATTTGCGGCGCACAAAGGCAGCGATGGCGGCAAGGAAGTTGGGGTCGTCATGCGTGACATCTTCGGCGCGGAAGCCGTCGGCGTAGTGTTCAGCAATAAAGCCCGTGTTGAATTTGCCAGAGACGAAATTGGGGTGAGCCAAGAGCGCAGACTGGAAGGGGATGTTGCTGCTGATGCCGCGAATGACGAAGCCGTTGAGCGCCTCTTTGGTTTTGGCGATGGCGTCGTTGCGGTCTTTGCCATGCACGATGAGCTTGGCAATCATGGAGTCGTAGTGCATGGGGATTTCACCGCCCTCTTGCACGCCCGTGTCCACGCGCACGCCGTGCAGGTGTTGGGTGTTGGCCTGCCACATGGTTTGCTCAGGTGGGCTAAAGCGCACCAAGCGGCCTGTAGAGGGCAGGAAGTTGCGGAAGGGGTCTTCGGCGTTGATACGGCATTCAATGGCCCAGCCGTCCATTTTTACTTGCTCTTGCGTCAGCGGCAGTTTTTCGCCAGCGGCCACACGCAGCATCAGCTCGACCAAATCGAGGCCGGTGATGCATTCGGTGACGGGGTGCTCAACCTGCAAGCGGGTGTTCATTTCAAGGAAGTAGAAGTCTTGGTCTTTGCCGACCACAAACTCGACCGTGCCCGCGCTTTGGTATTTGACGGCTTTGGCCAATGCCACGGCTTGCTCGCCCATCGCTTTGCGGGTGGCGGCGCTGATGAAGGGCGATGGCGCTTCCTCAATCACTTTTTGGTGGCGGCGCTGAATGGAGCATTCGCGCTCGTTCAAGTAAATGACATTGCCGTGGCCATCACCAACCACTTGGATTTCAATGTGGCGCGGCTCTTGAATGAATTTCTCCATAAAGATGCGGTCGTCGCCAAAGCTGTTGAGCGCCTCGCTCTTGCAACTGGCAAAGCCTTCGGCGCATTCTTTGTCGTTGAAGGCCACGCGCAAGCCCTTACCGCCGCCGCCGGCTGAGGCTTTGATCATGACGGGGTAGCCAATGCCTTGGGCGATTTTGACGGCCTCTTCGGGCGTGCCGATGGGGTCGTTGTAGCCTGGAATGGTGCTGACTTTGGCGGCTTCGGCCAGCTTTTTAGAGGCGATTTTGTCGCCCATGGCGGCAATGGCTTCGTGTTTGGGGCCGATGAAGATGATGCCGTTTTCTTCCAAAGTTTTGCTGAATTCGGCGTTCTCAGACAAAAAGCCGTAGCCGGGGTGGACGGCTTCAGCGCCGGTTTGTTTGCAGGCTTCGATGATTTTGTCGGCCCGCAGGTAAGACTCGCGGCTGGGCGCAGGGCCAATGCAGACGGACTCATCAGCCAAGGCCACATGGCGGGCGTTTTTGTCGGCCTCAGAGTAAACGGCGACGGTTTGGATGCCCATTTTGCGGGCAGTGGCGATGACGCGGCAGGCAATTTCACCACGGTTGGCAATCAGAATTTTTTTAAACATGGGGTTCTTCCTTGTTCTAAAGGCTCAGGGCACGGTTTAAGGCAGCAAGCTGGCGCTGATTTGCAAAGCGCCGTCCTTGTCGCGCAGCTCCAGTTTGTCGCCAGTGCGGCGGTAGCTGCTGCTATTGAGCAAGGCTTGGTGCAGTTGCGCCAATTCTTCGCGTTGGGGGTCAAAGCGGGGGCAGCCTTGGCCGCGAATGCACACTTGGCCCACTTCGAGGCTGTGCGTTTGCGGCTGCAAGCTGTAAGTGCCCACGCTCAGGCCGCAGGCGGCTTGGGCTTGTAGCTTGCCTTTGGGCAAAAACTTCAGGCGCAGGGCCTCGGTGGAGGCTTGGCTGACCACGGCATTGCGGCCATTGTTCAGGCCAGTGATTTGCCACTGCGTGCCGACAAGGTTGTCGTCTTGCAGGGCGAATGTGGCCAAGGTTTGGCCCTCGGCACCCAGCAGGCTCAGGGTTTGCTGGCTCAGGCTATAGCTGTGGGTTTGCGCCAAGGCTGCTTTGAACGGCTGGGCCACGGCTTCGGCCTCAGGCGGGCAAGCCATCATGGTGCTGGCCATGCCTTGTGGCGCAAAGCGCAGGGCTTGGGCCACACCTGCGGTGCTGTAGCTGCCGCTGAAGTTGTTGCAAGCATCGTTGCCCGTGGCGCGGCCTTGGCTCAGGCTCAGGTGCGCACCTTGGGCGGCTTGGCCCGCCACGCTTTGCAGCAGCCAAGTGCCTTCAAGGGCGGCAGGGCTTTGGGCGAAGCTGGCGTTCATGGCAAGGGCTGCAAGTGCAGGAATGAAAAAGCGTTTCAACATGCGGCCATTCCTTACAGCGGAATATTGCCGTGTTTGCGCCAGGGGTTGTCCAGCTTTTTGTCTTTGAGCATGACCAGTGAGCGGCAAATGCGTTTGCGGGTCTCGTGCGGCAAAATCACATCGTCAATAAAGCCGCGTGCGCCAGCCACAAAGGGGTTGGCAAAGCGGTCTTTGTATTCCTGCTCTTTGGCGGCGATTTTCTCGGCATCGTTTTTGTCTTGGCGGAAGATGATTTCCACCGCGCCTTTGGCACCCATGACGGCAATCTCGGCATTGGGCCAAGCCAAGTTGACATCGCCGCGCAAGTGTTTGGAGCTCATCACATCGTAAGCGCCGCCATAGGCTTTGCGCGTGATGACGGTGATTTTGGGCACTGTCGCTTCAGCGTAGGCGTAGAGCAGCTTGGCACCGTGGGTGATGATGCCGCCGTATTCTTGGCTGGTACCGGGCATGAAGCCGGGCACATCCACAAAGGTGACGAGGGGGATGTTGAAGGCATCGCAAAAACGCACAAAGCGCGCGGCTTTGATGGAGGATTTGATGTCCAAGCAGCCCGCCAGCACCAAGGGTTGATTGGCCACCACGCCAACGGTCTGGCCGTCCATGCGGGCAAAGCCAACGATGATGTTTTTGGCGTATTCGGGTTGGATTTCAAAGAAGTCGCCGTCGTCCACGGTTTTCACAATCAGCTCTTTCATGTCGTAAGGCTGGTTGGGGTTGTCGGGCACGAGGGTGTCCAAGCTCTTGTCGGCGCGGTCAATGGGGTCACCACTGGGGCGCACGGGGGCTTTTTCTTTGTTGTTCAGGGGCAGGTAGTTGTAGAGGCGACGCAGCATGAGCAGGGCTTCGACATCGTCCTCAAAGGCCAAGTCGGCCACGCCTGATTTGGTGGTGTGGGTGATCGAGCCGCCCAGTTCTTCCGCCGTGACTTCTTCGTGCGTGACGGTTTTCACCACTTCAGGGCCGGTGACGAACATATAAGAGCTGTCTTTCACCATAAAGATGAAGTCCGTCATGGCGGGTGAATACACCGCGCCACCGGCCGATGGGCCCATGATCATGGAGATTTGGGGCACCACGCCTGAGGCCATGACATTGCGCTGGAAGATTTCAGCGTAGCCGCCCAAAGAGGCCACGCCTTCTTGAATGCGTGCGCCGCCTGAGTCATTCAGGCCAATCACGGGGGCGCCGACTTTCATGGCTTGATCCATGACTTTGCAGATTTTCTCGGCGTGGGCTTCAGACAAAGCGCCACCAAATACGGTGAAGTCTTGGCTGAATACAAATACCAAGCGGCCATTGATCATGCCGTAGCCTGTGACCACACCATCGCCAGGGATTTTGTCTTTCTCCATGCCGAACTCGGTGCAGCGGTGCTCAACGAACATATCCCACTCTTCAAAAGTGCCTTCGTCGAGCAAAACCTCAATGCGCTCGCGGGCGGTGAGTTTGCCTTTTTTGTGTTGTGCGTCAATGCGTTTTTGCCCGCCACCCAGTCGCGCCGCAGCGCGCTTGGCTTCGAGTTGCTCTAGGATGTCTTTCATGGATGGTCCTTTAAATCGCAGGTAAGAATGCGGCTGGCAGCGCCAACTCAAGGGGCGCAGCCGCTTCGCAAAAATGGGAAAGCGACGATTTCAAGACAAAACGCACGGCTTGCGTGCGTTTTTTCAAGAAATGCTTAAACCCGCCAATCATACCGTCTTTTGCTCTGGCCGCAGGCGCTTTGGCCCAGCTTTTGCATTGTTGCTCGCCTTGCTGCGCCGTGTTTTTGCATTTTGCGAAAGCGCCAATGCCATTTTTGCGAATCAGCAAATCGGCAGCCTTGGCCCAAGCTGGGCCTAAGTTGAGCCACGGCAAGGGCGGCGCTCTTGTGCAATACTTGCCAGCCTATGCAGCGCACTTTTTTGCCCTGCCCTGCCCCTGATTTCACCAAGCCCCACACGGGGCTGTTTTTAACTGCAAACCCCACATGAGTGACACCACCCCCACCATCCACCGCGCCGATTACCTGCCCCCCGCTTGGCTGATTGAGAGCGTGGATTTGACTTTTGACCTTGAGCCAGCCAAAACCCGCGTGCTCAATAAAATGCGCGTGCGCCGCAACCCCGCCAGCAGCCAGGCCGATGCGCCGCTGGTGCTCGATGGCGAGGCCATCAGCCTGGCGCGGGTGATGGTGGATGGGCAAGGCTGCTCCTTCCGCACGGAGGACGAGGACAAGCGCCTGATTTTGGAAAAGCTGCCCGAGGCTTGTGAGCTGGAAATCTTTACCCTGTGCAAGCCTGAGCTGAACACCGAGCTGTCTGGCCTTTATATGAGCCAAGGCAGTTTCATTACCCAGTGCGAGGCCGAGGGCTTTCGCCGCATCACTTATTTTTTAGACCGCCCCGATGTGATGGCCAGCTATACGGTGACTTTGCGCGCCGATAAAGCCCTCTACCCCGTGCTGCTGTCTAACGGCAATTTGGTCGATAGCGGCGATTTGGTCGATAGCGGCGATTTGGCCGATGGCCGCCACTTTGCCCGCTGGCAAGACCCGCATAAAAAACCCAGCTATTTGTTTGCGCTGGTGGCGGGGCAGTTTGTCTGCCGCGAGCAAGTCATCAAGGCCCGCAGCGGCCAAGAGCACAAGCTGCAAATTTATGTGCGCGAGGGCGATTTGGACAAAACCGAGTTTGCGTTGCAATCGCTCACGGCTTCTTTGGCTTGGGACGAGGCGCGCTACGGCCTGAGCCTGGACTTGGAGCGCTTCATGATTGTGGCCACCAGCGACTTCAATATGGGGGCGATGGAGAACAAGGGGCTGAACATCTTCAACAGCAAATATGTGCTGGCCAAGCCCGCTACCGCCACCGATGACGATTTTGCGCTGGTGGAGTCGGTGGTGGGCCACGAATACTTCCACAACTGGACGGGCAACCGCATCACCTGCCGCGATTGGTTCCAGCTCTCGCTCAAAGAGGGCTTGACTGTGTTCCGTGATCAGCAATTCAGCCAAGACATGATGGGCAGTGCCAGCGGCGCGGCGGTGCGCCGCATTGCCGATGTGCGCGGCCTGCGGGCGCAGCAGTTCAGCGAGGATGCCGGCCCCATGGCCCACCCCGTGCGCCCCGATGCCTACCAAGAAATCAACAACTTCTACACCGCCACGGTGTATGAAAAGGGCGCCGAGGTCGTGCGCCTCTACCACACCCTGCTGGGGGCCGAGGGCTTCCGCCGTGGCATGGATTTGTATATTGAGCGCCATGACGGGCAGGCCGTGACCTGCGATGATTTTGCCCAGTGCATGGCCGATGCCCAGCCCGCCAGCGCCTTGGCCCAGCATTTGGATGCCTTCAAACGCTGGTATGCCCAAGCGGGCACACCCCGCCTGCAAGCCCGTGGCCACTATGACGCGGCCAACCAAACTTACACCCTGCAACTGCGCCAGAGCTGCCCCGCCACGCCAGGCCAAGCCGAGAAGCTGCCCTTTGTGATTCCGCTGCGCATGGGCCTGCTGACCGCCGATGGCACGGCCCTGCCGCTGCAATTGGTGGGTGAAGATGCCGCCACCGCACCCACAGAGCGCGTGCTGGTGCTGACTGAGGCCGAGCAAAGTTTTGTCTTCACGGGCCTGAGCGCAGCGCCCACGCCCTCTTTGCTGCGCGGCTTTAGCGCCCCCATCATCTTGGATGCGGGCTTGAGCGAGGCCGAGCAGCTTTTGCTGCTGCGCCACGATGCCGATGCCTTCAACCGCTGGGAGGCGGCGCAGCAATTGCTCAGCCAAGCCGCGCTGCAAGCCTACGCCGCCGAGGGCGAAGTGGCCCAGCCCCTGCCTGCCGAGCTGCTAGCTGCCCTGCGCGCCGTGCTGAATGACGAGGGCCTGGACCCCGCCTTCCGCGCCTTGGTGCTGACCCTGCCTGCCGAGAGCTATTTGGCCGAGCAAGTGCAAGCGTTGGACGCGCCCAAGCTGCACCGCGTGCGCGAGGCCATGCGCCGCCAAATCGCCAGCGCCCTGCACGCCGATTGGCTCGCCGCCTTTGCCGCCCATGCCGACACCGGCGCTTACCAACCCACGGCAGCGCAAGCGGGCCGCCGTGCTTTGGCGAATTTGGCCCTCAGCCAAATCTGCCTACAAGCCGTGGCCACGAATGACGCCGTCTGGCAGGGCAAAACCCTGCAACGCTTCAAAGACGCCAGCAATATGACCGACCGCCTGGGCGCACTCATGGCCCTGCTGCACAGCGGCAGTGCTTTGGCGCAAGCTGCGCTAGGCAAGTTCTACCCGCTCTACCAACACGAGCCACTGGTGGTGGACAAATGGTTCACCCTGCAAGCGAGCTTGCCTGAGGTCGTGGCCGGTGGCCAAGTGCTGCCCCGCGTCAAGCAGCTCATGCAGCACCCTGCCTTCAACATCAAAAACCCGAACCGCGCCCGCAGCCTGATATTTGCCTACTGCGCCAACGCCGCCGCCCTGCACCGCGCCGATGCGGCGGGCTATGTCTTTTGGGCCGACCAAGTGCTGGCGCTGGATGCCTTCAACAGCCAAACCGCCGCGCGGCTGGCACGGATGCTCGAACGCTGGGACCGCTTGGTCGAGCCACAACGCAGCGGCGCCCTCGAAGCCCTCAAACGCGTTGCCGCCAAGCCCAAACTCAGCCGCGATGTGCGCGAAGTCATTGAACGCGCCTTGGCCCAAGCCTGAACCCACGCCACCCTGCCGCCTCAACTGAAAGCCCGCCCATGTCCGCCAGCCAGCCCTTTGTTCACCTGCGCCTGCACACCGAATACTCGGTCGTCGATAGCACCCTGCGCGTCAAAGACGCCGTGGCCGCAGCCGCCAAAGCGGGGCAAGGCGCACTGGCGCTGACTGACCTCAACAACCTCTTTGCCGCCGTCAAGTTCTACCGCGCCGCCCGCGACAAAGGCATCAAGCCCCTGCTGGGGGCAGAAATCACCCTACTGGGCAAACCCGACGATGCCGAAGGCAAACCCAGCCCCCACAACAGCCGCCTGCTGCTGCTGGCGCAAAACGAGGCGGGCTACCTCAACCTCTGCGAGCTGCTGGCCCGCGCTTGGACGCAAAGCCCCGACCCCTACAGCGCTGCCACCACTTGGGCGCAATTGCGGCAATTGCATGAGGGCCTGATTGCCCTATCTGGCGCACACAGCGGCGTAGTGGGGCAGGCTTTGCTGGCAGGCGATGCGGCCCAAGCCCACAGCTTGGCGCTGGATTTGGCGCAAATCTTCCCGCACCGCTTCTACCTTGAAGTGCAGCGCGCGGGCCGCCCCTATGACGAGGAACACACCAGCGCCTGCGCCCGCCTTGCGGCCGAGCTGCAACTGCCCTTGGTCGCCACCCAGCCCATTCAGTTCTTGCAGACCAGCGACTTTGAAGCGCATGAGGCACGGGTGTGCATTGCCGATGGCGAGCTGCTCTCCAACCCCAAGCGCATCAAGCGCTTTAGCCCACAGCAATACTTCACCAGCACGCAAGAGATGCAAACCCTGTTTGCCGACCTGCCCAGCGCCCTGGCCAACAGTGTGGAAATCGCCAAACGCTGCTCCGTCAGCCTGCGCTTGGGGCAATCCTTTTTGCCCGACTTCCCCATTCCACCCGTAGATGGGCAGCAGATGGACGAAACCGCCTACTTCCGCTGGGCCACGCAGCAGGGTTTGAACGAGCGCCTGGCCCAGCTCTACCCCCATGAGGCCGAGCGCGAAGTGCAGCGCCCCGCCTATGAGGAGCGCTTGCAGTTTGAACTCGACACCATCATCAATATGAAGTTTCCGGGCTACTTCCTCATCGTCTCGGACTTCATCCAATGGGCCAAAACCCATGCCTGCCCCGTCGGGCCGGGCCGTGGCTCGGGCGCGGGCTCACTGGTGGCCTACGCCCTCAAAATCACCGACCTCGACCCCCTGCGTTACGGCCTGCTGTTTGAGCGCTTTCTCAACCCTGAACGCGTCTCCATGCCCGACTTCGATATCGACTTTTGCCAAAGCAATCGCGATCGTGTCATCGACTATGTGAAAGAGAAATATGGCCGCGAGGCCGTCAGCCAAATCGCCACCTTCGGCACCATGGCCGCCCGTGGTGTCATCCGCGATGTGGGCCGCGTGCTGGAACTGCCCTACCGCTTTTGCGATGAAATCACCAAGCTGATACCCAACAAACCCGGCCTGAATGTGACCCTGGCCAAACCCCCTGCCGAAAAGAAACCCGGCGACAAACTCACCTACGCCAGCGAAGCCGAGCCGATTTTGGCCCAGCGCGAGGCTGACGAAGAGCAGGTGCAAATCCTCATGGAAATGGCGCGCAAGCTCGAAGGGCTGACGCGCAACATCGGTATGCACGCGGGCGGCGTACTCATTGCGCCAGGCAAACTCACCGACTTCTGCCCCCTCTACCAACAGCCTGGCAGCGATGCCGCCGTCAGCCAATTCGACAAAGACGATGTGGAAGCGGCAGGCTTGGTCAAATTCGACTTCTTGGGCTTGGCCACGCTCACCATTTTGGAAATCGCCCGTGGCCACATCCAGCGCCGCCATGCGGGGCAAGAACACTTCGCTTTTGAGCAACTGCCATTGACCGACAAACGCGTCTTCAGCGACATCTTCTGCGCCGGCAAAACTGAGGCCGTGTTTCAGTTTGAATCGGCGGGGATGCAGCGCCTGCTCAAACAGGCCAAGCCCGACCGCTTTGAAGACCTCATCGCCCTCAACGCCCTCTACCGCCCCGGCCCCATGGACCTCATCCCCACCTTTGTGGCGCGCAAACACGGCAAAGAAACGGTGGAATTCCCCCACCCCTTGGTCAGCGGCGTACTGGGTGAAACCTACGGCATCATGGTTTACCAAGAGCAGGTGATGCAAACTGCGCAGATTTTGGGCGGCTACTCACTCGGCGGCGCCGACATGCTGCGCCGTGCCATGGGCAAGAAAAAGCCCGAGGAAATGGCCGAGCACCGCAAACTCTTTCGTGACGGCGCGGCGAAAAACAACATCAACGAAAAGCAGGCCGACGACATCTTCGACCTGATGGAAAAGTTCGCCGGCTACGGCTTCAACAAATCCCACGCCGCCGCCTACTCCCTCTT
>CAZJBX010000002.1:0-116588 GCA_964544605.1 uncultured Burkholderiaceae bacterium | reverse complement strand
GGGTGGTGGGCTAGCGGTCGTAGGGGCGTTGCATGCAACGCCCCTACAAATGCGGTCTGCCAAATTCCGCTATGGGGAAGGCCACAGGCCCTGATAGGTTTAACCACCCCGTCAGGCTGCGCCTGTCGCCCCTCCACAGGAGGGGAATTGGGCGGCCTCAAATGAAGAAAGGGCTTTCTTCCCCTCCCTCGGAGGGGTGCCCGCTAGGGCGGGGTGGTGGGCTAGCGGTCGTAGGGGCGTTGCATGCAACGCCCCTACAAATGCGGTCTGCCAAATTCCGTTATGGGGAAGGCCACAGGCCGCTGTGGGTTGAACCACCCCGTCAGGCTGCGCCTGTCGCCCCACCAGAGGAGGGGAAGTTTAGGGGTCTGAGCTTGATTCCGACCCACAAAAAACCCTACTGATGGCAGCAGGGTTCTCTTTGTACAGCCAAAGGCAACAGAGGCTGAGTTTAAGCCGCGCCTTCGCCCTCGGCAGCAGCCTCATCGCCTTCGGCTTTTTCAGGCTGGGGTTCGTCAAAATTGGCACCACCTGCATTGGCCATATAGACTACGGCGCGGCCAATTTCGATGTCTTCAAAAGCACCGCCGCCTTGCGCACCCATTTGGCCTTTGCCGTGCAGGGCGGAATTGAGCAGGGCCTCATAACCCGCAGGAATGCGGGCTGCCCATTCGCTGGCTATGCTGAATTTGGGCGCCCCCACCAAGCCGTCTTTGTGGCAACTGGCGCATTGCAGGCTAAAGACTTCCTCGCCTGTGCGCAGCTCAGTACGGGCCTCTTTGATTTCAACACGGCCCACTTTTTGGATGTTCATCAAAGTACCGAACTCTTTGTCGCTCTGGGTCAGGCCAGAAGTGCCCTTCCAGTTGTCTTTGCCTTGGTTGCTAAAGCCGTTGGGCATCAGGTAAACCGCAACAAAAATGATGATTAGGGTCAATGCAAACAGCAGAACTGAAGAAAAACCAAAACCTTTAGATGAATTGCTAGAAGTGCTCATAAGACAGAAGTCGGTAAAAAAACTTATCCTGCTGATTATAGGGCTTGGGCAAGGGAAAAAGCCTCACGGCTGGGTTTGCTGCTCTAAATCAGACAAATAGGCCATGGCCTCGGCGCGGCTATGGCCGCACATGCTCAGGCTGGGCCGCAAAGCGCCGCACACCGCTGGGCGACTGGGCTGGCCAAAAATGCGGCACAAGCCGTTTTCATCGAGCTGCACACAGGGCACACCCGCTGGCTTGCCCTGCGGCATACCCGGTATGGGGCTGCTGATGGATGGCGCAATGCAGCAGGCGGCACACCCTGCGCGGCAATGCATATCGGTAGCTCCATGATCGGCGCTCATGCCGCAGCATCCGCTTGCCAAAGCCGCAACATGGCACGCACACGGCTTTGCTTGGGGCTGAGTTCGGGCCAGCACGAATAAACATCTTCAGGCGGCGGCAGCGCATCGCCCAAGCACTGGCTGCTGCGATACACCACCACGCCTTGGGCCAATGCCTGCTGCAAAGCGGCATCCAGATCGGTGTGGATGGTGCCGCAACCCGTGCCCGCCAGCACCACGGCCCGCAATTTTTGCGCCGCAGGCAAGGCGGCGCTATAGGCCAGCAAAGCCTGCACGCTGCGGCCATTGGCGGCGGCATGGCTGCTGATGATTTCCACCCAAGGCGCATGGGCAGCCGCGCCCAGTTGCGCACATTGCGCCGTACTGGGTTGCCAAAATGCCACTTCAACAGGCTGGGCTGCGGGCCATGCAGACACAGCCTGCCCCAGCGCCGCCAAACGCGCCTCTTGGGGGCAGCACAAGGCAGCGGCCATGCGGCTGCGGGCCACAAAGGCCAACGGCGCTGTGCCATGCCATTTTTGCAATTGTGCGGCAGGCCAAACCTGTCCCGCCGCTGTCGCCAAAACGCCGTAAGCGGCGCAAGCGGGCTGGGCCGCCAAGCTCAAAGCATCGGCCAAATTCTGCGGCCCATCGGCCTCAGGGTGGCTGGCTGGGCGCATGGCACTCACCAGCAGCACGGGCTTGGGTGGCTGCGGCAATAATTCGCTGAGGAAAAACGCTGTTTCTTCCAGCGTATCTGTGCCGTGGGTGATGACCACACCCGCCACCGCCTCATCGGCCAAAGCCGCCTGCAAGCGGGCATACAAACGCCACCAAAAGCGGGCATCGGCATCTTTGCTGTTGATGCGGGCGAAGTCTTCCACCTGCACGGGCAAGGGCGGCGTATAGCCCGCTGGCAAGCTCGCCAGCAAAGCCGCCCCCGCCAAAGCCCCTGCTTGGTAGTGCTGCTGCGCCTCAGGCGCGGCGGCCCAACCGGCAATCGTGCCGCCTGTGCCCAAAAGCAAAACCGTCGCCATGTCTGCCCTTTACTTGGCTTTAATAGGGCTTAAAACAACATGAGCGCCGCATTAGGGGCGCACTTGGCGCACAGCGCGCACCGTCACATGCTTGGCGTGGCGGCCCACGGCCGCAGGTGCGCCACTAGAAAAATTGACGGCCCACATATTGATGACGCGATGCGCATCGGCTGTATCCGTCCACACCCAGCCTTCAGGCGAATTGGGGAAAACAATCGGGTCAATCGTGGGGCGCAAAAAATTCTCGCCCGCACACGCCTCAGGCAAAGCCCAAGGTGCTTGGCCCGCCACACTCACGCTTTGCTTGCGCTCACGAAAGCCTTTTTCACAAAACACCAAAGACTGCAATTCATGCGCTTGCGGCAAGCGCCAATCTTTTTGCGCCGCAAAGCCACCTGAAAAATTCATGCGCTTGATTTCATTGCTGGCATCCCGTTGATCCATGCCCTTGGCTTGGCCCTGGCATTGTCCATCGCGGAAGTCCTGCCCCATACTGCAACGCATCCACTGCAAACGGCCATCGGGCGACAACACCGTCGCACCATCGCCCAAGAGTTGCCACTGGCCATTGCCCTGCGGCAAAGCCGCCACAGCAGCAGGCTTCTTCGCCGC
This sequence comes from uncultured Burkholderiaceae bacterium, assembly GCA_964544605.1. Taxonomy (GTDB): domain Bacteria; phylum Pseudomonadota; class Gammaproteobacteria; order Burkholderiales; family Burkholderiaceae_C; genus JAMIFN01. Next base: position 113,618 of record CAZJBX010000002.1, on the reverse strand, counting down.
AGGCGCTGCCTGCCCCGGCAAAGGCAAGGCTTGGGCGCAAACACTGCCCACGGCCCAACCAGAAACAAGTGCAAAAAGATGTGAGATTTTCATAGCAACTTCCTATAAAGAAGGGGGTTGAACGGGAGACTGCGCCGCCACAGTCTCAATCAAATAACGGGGGCGGGCCTTGATTTCGTCGTAAATCCGCGCCAGATAAATACCGATGGTGCCCAGCCCGAACATGATGGCACTGCCAATAATCAATTGCAGCAAAATCACGGTGGTGAAGCCACTTAACGCTGTACCCGCCAATTTCATATACAAAGTCCACAGCGCCAGCAGCAAAGAACCCACAAAAAACAGGCCGCCAAGCAGTGTGATGAACTGCAAAGGCAACGATGAGAAAGCCGAAATCGCCGACACAAACAGGCGCGATAACTTCACAGGCGACCACTTGCTCACGCCCTCGACCCGATTGGCCACCACAAAGGGCATGGGGTAACGATTGAAGCCCACCCAAGCCGACATGCCACGAAAAAAGGTATCCCGCTCACGCAGGCGCAGCCAAGCATCCAGAGCCTTGCGGTTCATCATTTTGAAGTCTGAGGCATTGCGCAAATCAAAGCCCGTCAAGCGCAAAAAACTGCTGTAAAAAGCCTTGGCGCCCAGCTTGTAGAAGCGGCTCTCATGGCCCCGATCCGCCTTCACGCCCTCCACCACATCGTAGCCTTCATGCAGTTTTTGCCACATGTGTGGAATCAGCTCAGGCGGGTGCTGCAAATCAGAGTCCATTACCAGCACCGCATCGCCTAGCGCATATTCCAAGCCCGCGCAAATGGCCGCCTCTTTGCCAAAATTACGAGACAGCTTCAGCGCCTTCACTTCGGGTAAGTGCTCGGCCAAGCGACTCAATTCGGCCCAAGTGCCATCGCGTGAGCCATCATCGACCAGCACAAACTCATGTACAATACTGGCCTTTTGCAAAATACCCTGCACGGTTTGAATGCTGCTTGCGATATGGTTTTGCTCATTATAAACAGGCAAAACAAGACTCAATACTCCATTATTCATCTATAAATCACTTTTTTGTAAATAATAAAGTTCCATAGAGCAATCGCCACCATCGACATGCCCTTGGCCAGCCAAGGGGCCAAGTTTGCATAGCGTATCAGCAAGCCCAGCAACACAGCCCCCAACAACAAATTCAGCAAAGCCAAAGCCGCATAAAGCACAAATTGGCGCCGGGCCTGCTGCACCTGTGGCCCAGAAAAAACATAGAATTTATTGAGCACAAAGCTAAACAGAAGCCCCAACACAAAACCGAAAGCATGTGCCAAATACACATTGGCAGTCAAAACCTCAAGGCTTGCTAAGAAAACGCCATACTCCAACAAGGCCGCAGAGCCACCTACCAATAGATATTTCAAAAACTGCGGCATCACTGACCTGGTGTGACTTTGTAAATCTTGGTATCTTCTACAGCCGACTCAAACACAAGTGGATAAGTATCAGCAATCAGATACTCATTGACCACATAATTCGTGACATGACGAACCGAATCATTCACTAAAATATAATCCACTTTTTTATTTAGCATGGCCTTGCGCAAGTCTTCTTGTGTGCTGGCACCATAAATCAAGCGGATGTCGGCCTCACGGCCTGATGTATCATAGCCTGCACTCCAGCCATAATAGGGCCAGCCCAAATAAGACAAGCGACCTGCATAAAGCACTTGGTTGATGGTCACCAAATCCGTCAAGAAAATGGACTGTGGCTTGGTGTTGGCCATCACCCATTCGGTAATGGGGTTTTGTTTTTGAATGCCGTATTTGCCATTGTTGATGTTGTGGAAGGCTGCGGTGTCAATCGTGCCTGTGATGTAGAGCAGGCCCAACACGGGCACAATGGCCACGCGCCATATTTTGGGCTTGTTTTGCCACATATCCAGCAGCATCCACAGCACGGCAATACCCATCAGAAACAAGCTCACCAACACAAATTTGTGGTTCAGTGCCATTTCCATCGTGGGCTGCACCGTAAAAGCAAAAATCATGGGCAAGGCAAAAGCCAACCAAATCAAAGCATGGCGACGGAAGTAAATGACTGCGGCGATGAACAAAGGCAGCATCAAGCCAAAGGCTTGCAAAACATAGCTGATGGCTCCGCCCAAAGTTCTGGGTTCAGCCAAAAAGCCAAAGATAAAAGTGGCACTCACCGGCGATTTGCCTGCGGCCAAAAATGCAGCACTTTGAATTTGCGCCAAAACTACGGCCAATACCGCAATCACAAGGTATTCCAAACGGTGACGAGAGGCCAGGCCAAAGCCCGCCAGCACCATCAAGGCGGCCATCAAAGCAGCGCCATTCCAAAAGGCAGTGGCACCCAAAAAGACACCAATAAAAATAGCGCGACCCCAGCTTTCGATGCGCCACATTTGGCCTTGGTTTTCAGCGGCACTGGCACGGCTGCGGGCCAAAACCAAGGGCAAAGTGAGGATCAAACTACCGATTAAGGCCGCCAAACCAAAAGCCAAATGGCGTTGATTGGCAAAGGTGTTGAACAAAGTCCACATGCCCCAACTGGCGTTATTGGTCTTGCCCGCATAGAAATCCACTTCCATGATGGCCTGAGGCAACTGCGCCAAACCATAACTTTGGGCAAAATCAAAAAAAGCGAAAGAGGAACGGAAAAAAATCAGCAGCATGGCCAAAATCGCCACCGCCCGCAGGCCAGAGATTTGCACACTCAGCACATAGAACAGCAGCAGCAAGCTGAGCAAAGACAATATGCTGAGGAGGTTGAAGCTCAAAGCCAAGCTCAGGCCCAGGCTTTCGAGGCTGGCCGCCATAAAGTGGAACAAGAAGTGATAAGGCATATCGCCCGCCGCAAAATGCGGATACTGCGGTGGGAAGTTCTCACCCACACTGAAAGAGCGAATCATGGAAATATGCGGCGCAAAGTCACTGAACACACCATTCGAGATGCGCAATTGCTCCAGCGTCTGCCCCAGCGTGTGCAGATTGGTGTAGGCCGCCAATAGCAGCGCCAGCACAAGATAGAAAATCTCGGCCTTGCCCGTGCCCTGCCCCATGCTGCGCCAGCTCTTGAACACGGCGCTGTCGGCCTTTTTCTTCTCGCTCAGGAAGATCCAGACACTGGCCGCCCCAGCCAGCACCAGCACCGCCAATGTGCCTGAGATGGAGCGCTGCACATTGGAAATCAGGAAGCTGCTCCAGTTCAAAATCAAAGCCCCCACAAGCCAAGCCATGGGCAATTGAAACAGCCATGCTGGCAACTGCCGCCCTTCGCTGCTTTGCAAAACATTGGCACGCAGGTCTTGGACGCGGAACCAAGGCGTGCATTTGAGCAAGCAGTAATGGCCTATAAAAAAGGCGAACAACAAATACAAAAGAGCTAGCATGATGTGGAGCAGGTCAAAAATACAAATGCGGGAAAAGTGCGCAAAGTGTAAGAGAAAGCGTATGGGCGGCTGGGATGCCAAGCCTAGGGTAAACCCCAAAAAAACCGACCTTGACCCAAGGGCCAAGGTCGCTCAAGCCTTAGGAACAAGCCATGCGTCTTGTTCTGGCTGGCCTTGCAAGGGCCACGCCCTCAGGCGCAGCCGCTTGAAGGCTGGGCATCAACGGTAAACGATTTCAACACGGCGGTTGCGCGCCTGGCTGTCTTCGTCCCAGCTCTCAGAAACGGGTTTTTCTTTGCCGAAGCTGATGGATTCCATTTGGCTGTCGGCCACACCCATCAGGCTGAGGGCTTGGCGCACGGCATCGGCGCGTTTTTGGCCCAGTGCCAGGTTGTATTCACGGGTGCCGCGCAAGTCGGCGTGGCCTTCCAGCGCCACGGAGCCGCCATTGGCTTTGATGTAGCTGGCGTTGCGTTGCAGGATGTTTTGGAATTCGGGCTTGACGGTGTAGCTGTCAAAGTCAAAGTAGATGGTGCGCAAAGCGGCTTCGGCAGCGCTCATATTGGCGTTGGCACCATCTGCGCCGGCGGTAACCGCAGCCACATCGCGTGAGGTGTCGGCAGCGCCAGTATTGCCGCTGTCGCGGCCAGCGTTCAAATCCACTTTAGAGGCACAGCCTGTAAAGACGAGTGCCATGATGAGGCTGCCGCCGATGGCCAAGAATTTTTGACGGGGGTTTTTCATAGGGGTTCTCCTGTTTTGGGAAGTCAAAGAAAAGAATGCCGCGCCATCATCGGCCCCAATGGGGTTCACGGATGTCGCTGCGGGTGCTTAAGATGCGGGTTTTCACCGCGCCATCTAAGGTGGTGTTCATCAGCAGCTCGGTGCGGCCCTCACGGGTGGCGTACAAAATCAAGCGGCTGTTGGGGGCAAAGCTGGGGCGTTCGTCGTCGCGGGTGGTGGTGAGGGCGCGGCTTTGGCCTGTTTCTAAATTCATGAGGCGCAGGCGGTAGGCACCTGATTCACGGGCGATGTAGGCCAGCCAGCGCCCGTCGGGGCTGACGGCGGGCGAGAGCGCCTGCGGGCTGCCGAAAGTGACGCGCTGGGCTGCGCCGCCACTGGCGCTGATGCGGTAGATTTGTGGCGCGCCGCCACGGTCTGAGGTGAAGTAGATGTGCTGCCCATCGGGGCTGAAAACGCCTTCGGTGTTGATGCCGCTTTGGGTCAATTTTTGCGGTGTGCCGCCGTGCCGAGAGACGCGAAAGAGTTGCGTGCCGCCGTCGCGGCTGAGGGAGACGACCAGCGATTGGCCATCGGGCGACCAAGCGGGGGCGCTGTTGCTGCCTTTGAAGTTGGCGACGACACGGCGCTGGCCGCTGGCGATGTCGTGGATGTAAACCACGGGTTTGCGGCTTTCAAAAGAGACATAGGCCAGCTCGGTGCCGGAGGGCGAGAAGCTCGGCGAGATGATGGGTTCTTTGCTGGTAAGGGCAGCCACTGCGCCTTCGCCGTCGGCGGCATCGGCAATCCAGAGGCGGTATTGCCCGCCCGCCTTGCTGATATAGGCCACGCGGGTGGCAAACACGCCTTTGTCGCCCGTGAGGGCTTCATAAATGAGGTCGGCAATGCGGTGGGCGGCGTAGCGCAGATTGCTGCGAGAAACTGCCACCGATTGGGCGTGCAGCAGGGGCTCGCCCTTGAGGGTGTCCCACAGGGTAAAGCGCACCTCATAGCCATTGCCTGTGCTGTGGATGCTGCCCGCAGCCAAGGCATCGGCCATGCGCTGACGCCAGAGCATGAAGTCAGGGTCGCTGTGCTCGGTCATGGTGCTGCCTTGGGCCGAGACGCGGCGCAATTGGCCGCTGCGTTCCAAGTCGGCCAAGATGATTTCGCTGACTTTTTCAGGCGCGCTTTCTTCGCCCGCAAAGGCGGGGATGGCAATCGGAATTTGCGCCGAGCCGACACCGCTGACTTCAAACTGCACGGCTTGAGCCAGCGCCAGCCAAGGCAAGGTGGCCAAAGTCAAAAAAGCCAAAACACGGAGGAGGAAACGAGAGCACATGGCAAATACGAAGAAAAAAGCAGAGCGAATCAGAAAACGAACATGATAAGGCTTTGGGCCCACTTCACAAGGCAGGCTCTGAACTGTTCAACATTTCTTGCGTCAATAAAAGCACTTGTTCACACCCCGCACTGGTGGGCAGCCACACAGCGGGCAGTTGTGGGAAGGCGGCCTCGAAAAAAGGCTTTTCATGGCCAATTTCCAAAATCAACACGCCGTCCTCAGCCAGCACTTGCGGCAGGGCCGCCAGCAGGGGGCGCACAAAGTCCATGCCATCGGCCCCACCCGCTAGGGCCAAATCTGGCTCGGCGCGGAATTCTGGCGGCAAGGCGGCCATACTTTGGGCATTCACATAGGGCGGGTTGCAGATGATGAGGTCAAAATGCTGGCCCGAGGCCACAAAGGGGGCCAAGCCATCGCCCTGTTGCAGCGCAATGCGCTGGCCCAAGCCGTGTTGGGCCACATTGATGGCGGCCACGGCCAAGGCATCGGGCGAGAGGTCGCTGGCGGTCCACGCCAAATCAGGCCAGGCCAAGGCCCCCAGCACGGCCAAGCTGCCATTGCCCGTACACAAATCAAGTGCGGTTTGCGAAGCAGGGTTGAGCCACTCGTCTGCCGAGCCATCGGCGATGATTTCCGCAATCAGGCTGCGCGGCACGATGCAGCGCTCATCCACATAAAAAGGCAAGCCCTGTAGCCAAGCCTCGCCGGTGATGTAGGCCGTGGGCTTGCGGCTGTGCAGGCGCTCTTGCCCCGCCGCTTGCAGCTTGGCCAAGACTTCGGCACTGGGCTGGGTGTTGGCCGCCGATTGCAAAAAAGCAGGCGCGCTCAAATCGGTATCGGGCGGCAGGCCAGCGGCCCACAGGCCCAGCCAAGCGGCTTCGTCAAAATAGGCCAGCGTGCCCTGCCCCAAGGCAATGGGCGCTTCTTCAAAGGCGGTGGCAAGGGCGTGAATGTGGTCAAGCAGGGTCATGGTTGGGCAGGCGCGGCGGCAGCGCTGGCTTCTGTAATGGGGGCTTCTGCAATAGAGGCTTCGGGAGCTGGCGCTGGGCTTGGGCTAGGCTGAGAAGTCGGGCGGCGGCGGCCTGAGCCACGGCCCGTATCGGCCCAAGAATCGCCCCACTCTTGGTAGCGGCGGGTAAAAATCAAATCCAGCGCACTGGCTTCTTCATTGCTTTGCGCGCGCAAGGTGAAGCGGCGCGTGATGTCATAAAACACATACAAAGTGCCCAAAGCGCCTGACAAGCTGCGCTCATAGCTCAAATACAGTTTGTCGCTCAGGCGTTTGCCTATGCTGACGCTGCTCTCGCGCACCGTGCCATCGCTATTGGTTTCTGCCGAGCGATAGCCGATTTCATCGAGGCCAAAACTTTGCGCCAAGCCGCCGCCCGTGCCGCCGCCGCCCAGCAGGGCCACCGCAGCCTGTTGCAGCATGGCCGCCTCAGCGCCGCCGTTGCTGCCTTCACGGCCCAAAATCAGCCAAGCGAGTTTTTCAGAATCAGGCATGGCGTTTTCTGAATACAAGGCGACGCGGGGGTTGTTGGCCGGGCCACTGATGCGCACGCCCACTTTTTCCTCAGTGCGGGGGCGCACCGCCAGCACATCCAAGCTGGGGTTGTTATAGGGGCCAGTAAAGCGAATCAGGCCATCCTCTATCGTCAGCCATTGGCCATAGGCGCGGTATTCGCCATCCACCGTGCGGATGCGGCCCGTGATTTCAGGCCGCAGCGCCTGCTCGCCTGTGCTGGAAGCTTGGCGTGAAAGGGTTTCAATCTTCAGCGCGCCCACCAAGCGGGTATCCAGCCCCATGCCGCGCACGCGGAAGTTGCGGCCCAAACGCAGCTCCACATCGGCATTGACTTGCAGGGGCTGGCCTGCCTCTTGCCAAGGCTGTAGGGCCTTGGCCGCCGCCGCTTGCGCCGCCAGCACCTCTTGGGCATTCATGGCTTCCAGCTCGGCCAAAGTGCCGACATTGGGCTGGGCCGCCAGCACATCCTTGCGGCGCAGCACTTTCACATCGTCGCCCAAGCTGGGTTTGCTGCTATCGGCCAGCAAAATCAAGGCTTCATCGGTGCGCAAACTGCCTTTTAAATCGAGCCGTTGGCCCGCCAGCGCCGCCTGCACATCGCCGCTGATGCTGACGCGCCGATCAGGACGATTCGACACCCGCAGTTCCTCGGCTTTGAAGTCCAGCTTCATGCTTGGCTGCCCGCCCTGCCAGCCCAGTCGCCCTTGCCCCGTCAGCTCGCCCTCGCTACCGGCCAAGCGAAATTGCTCAATCTCTAGACCGCTGCCGATAAAACGCGCCCGCATTTGGCCGTCTTTGAATTCAATGCCGTCTATCACCGAGCGCATATTCAAATCAGACAGGCGCAAATAACCGCCCAAGTTCGGCTGCTGGCGGCTGCCGCCAATTTGCGCATCCACATCCAGCCCGCCACTCACACGCCAGCCTGTGGGGGCCAGCGCCGACCAAAAGCCCAGCTCAGGCAATTGCGCCTTGATATGCCCTTGCAGCGGGCTGCTCTCAGGCCAGCCCCAACTGCCATCAGCGCCACGGCTGAGGCGGCTGGCCACATCGGCCTTGAACTGGCCCGCATGGGCGCTGTCCCACACGGCCTGCACCTGCAAGCGCTCGCCCTGCCCCGTCAGTTGCACATAGGCATCACGCAGACCGGCATGGCTAGGGCGCTGTTTGTCGCTGCGGCCCACATGCTCCAGGCGCAAATCGCCGCTGCGTCGCTCAATGCGCGCTTGCAATTGCAGCGCGTTTTCTAGGCGCAAGCTCCAACGCGCGTCCAGCAACATCTGCCCCGATAGGCCCGCATCGGCCAAGGCAAAGCCCGATACGCCCTCCAGCCAGGTATTGGGCACGCCCAGCATTTGCCCGCTGGTTTGCGCCGAGCGCAGGCCCTTATCGCCCCAGTGCAAGGCGCTGTTGTGCCACTCTAGGCCCAGCTCGCGCTGCTGGCCTACCCGCATACTGGCGGGCGGCTCAATGCGGATGCGCCCTGCCGCCAACTGCAATTGGCCTGCATCCCAGCTCAGGCGCACAGGGGCGGCCTGCGTCAAGCGCCACTCGCCTTTTTGACTGGGCTTGCCTTCGTCCAAGCGCACTTGCAGTTGCTGGCTGTCCAGGCCCAGCTTGAAGTGGGGCGCGGTGTGCACCTGCGCCGCCGCCTGCCACTGCGCATTCAGGCGCTGTGGGCCGTGCTGCACATCGCCTTTTAAGGCAATGGCCAAAGCGGACAAAGGCCCCTGCACTTGCAAATGCCAGTCTTTCAGCGCCACATCGGCACTGCCCTCACTGCCCGCCATGCTGAGCTGCGGCACAGCCACCTCAGCGGCCAAGCGCATCTGCTGCCAGCCGCCCTGCCATTGGCCGCTGCCGCTGGCCTGACCTTGCATGGCAGGCACTTGCAGGCCGGGCAGTTTGTTCAGCCAAGCACGGGTGGCGGCTGCGTCGCGCCAATCGAGCTGCCACTGGCCGCCGCCGCTTTGCGCCGCCAGCGCGCCCTTGGCTTGCAGGGCAAAGCCCGGCGCTTGGGCGTGTATATCGAGCTGGGCGTTTTGGCTCTCTAGGCCGTATTGCACTTGGCCTTGCACATGGGCATCGGCCAAGCGCACTTGCAACTGCGGTATATCCAGCGCCTGCCCTTGTAAGCGCCCTTGCAGCGCCAGCTCTTGCAGGGCGATTTTGTCGCCGCCACTGGCCGCGCCGCTGCTGTGCGCTTGCAGTTTGAAGTCCACGCCCTCGTACTCACCCGCCTGCGCCAAGGTTTGCACGGCAAAATCGCCCTGCAAAGGCAAGGCCGCCATGGCCGTGTGGAGTTGGGCCAAGTCCAAACGCGCAAATTCGCCTTTGGCCTGCCACACATTCGCCGCCTGCTGCCAGCTCACCCCCGCTTGCAATTGGCCTTGGCCCACGCTCAAGTTCAGGGGCTGAATGTGCAGCGCCTCGTCCTGCCACAGCACGCGGCCCTGCACGCGCTCCAGCGGCAGGCCGCCCGCATCCCAAGGCTGGCTCAGGGCGTTGTGCAAATCCACTTCCACGGCATAGCTGCTGGCATCGTGGCGGCTGGCCCCCCCTTCAATCGGCTGCACACGGCCACTGATGCGGGTGTGCGGCAAGCTGGGCGCAAAAGCCGCCAAATCAATGCCTTGCAACTCGCCCTGCGGCGCATACACCAGCAGGGGGGTCCACAGTTTGAGCTGGGCCGAGACATCGGCGCGCATGGCTTGGGCCGCCTGCGCTGCGGCGCTGTTGATTTGCAGGCGCGCGGCAAAGTCTTGCAAAGGCCCGTCCACACTCAGCTCGGCCTGCACTGGCAGCGGCGGCTCGCCTTCGGCCACAGCCAGCTTCAAATCCGCTTTAAGTTGCGCCGCCAGCGGCATCTTGCCCCAAGCGCCCGCTTGGGCCTGGCCGCTGAAATCGCCGCCCAAGCTGTGCAGGCTGTGCAAATTCAAACTGTGCTGTTTGCCGTTGTAGCGGTAATCCGCTGCCAAATTCTGCCCCGCCCAAGTCGGCTCTTTCAAGGCTTGTGGGCGGGCTGGCGCTTGGGCGTAAAACACGGCCATATCGCCCACCTGCAATTGATCTAGGGCCACGCGCAGGGGCAGGCTCAGGTTTTTCGGCGGCTGGCTTGGCTCTGGGTCTTCATCTGCACTGCCGCGCACATACAGGCGCAGGCTTTGCGCGCTCAAGCCATTGACCTGCAAGCGCCCCGTGAGCAGACGCGCCGCCTGCCACTGCAAGGCCACGCCGCCCAGCTCCACTTGCACACCATCACTGGCATACACCAAGCGCCCAATTTGCCCGCCACGCAGCACCGAGCCTTTGGCCTCGCTCACCTCTTGCAGCAGGCCGTGCTTTTGCAATTGGCCCAAGAGCTGGGGCAAAGAGCCCTCTCGCCCTGCCCACACACCCACGCCCAGCAGCACCAGCAGCAGGGCCGCTACCAGCAGGCTGTAGAGCCACAGGGGGCCACTGAACAGCCACCACAGCAGCCAGCGGCGTTTTTTCGGCGGCGGGCTCTCTGGCGCAACCTGTGGCTGAGCTTGTGGCTCGGCGGCAATGGGGGCAGTTTTTTGCGCTTCACTCATGGCACGCCCTTAGAACACAAAGCCCACAGACAAATGCAGGCGCAGGCGTTTGCGCTTGAGGCCGTAGGCCAAATCAGCCTGAAACGGCCCAATCGGGCTGCGCCAGCGCAGGCCCGCGCCCACGCCGGTATTGAGCGAGATGTCTTGGAATTTATAGGCCGTGCCGCCTGTGTCCACAAACCAAGTACTCTCCCAGTCGGTCAAAGCGCCGTCGCTGTAAATCGGCTTTTGCCACTCGGCGCTGGCCACCGTCACATAGTGGCCCGGCTGCGGGTATTTTTTGCCCTTGTGGTAGAGGTCTTGCGCCGACAGGCTGCGGTAGGGGTAGCCGCGCACCGTGCCGTCGCCCCCCGTTAAAAACAGCAGCTTGGCTGGCACGGGCGCGCCTTGCTGCGCCGTTACGCCGCCCACTTGCGCGCGCAGTTGAATGCGGCCCAAATTCGGGCTGCCCCGCTCGGGGCGATCAATCCAGTCCTCCAGCGGGTGGTAGCTTTGCCAGCGCGCCACCACCCGTGTGAAGGGCTTGCGGTCACGGTAGTTCTCGCCAAAGGCCACGCCCGCGCCCAGCTCAGCACCCAAGCCATAGCCTGAGGTGGGGTAGGTGATGGAATCAAAATAACGCGCCGTCCACGCAAAGTTGGCTGACAGGGCCGAATGCGTTTGGTAGCGGGCGCTGTGGTCAATCGGGTTGATGGCAAACCAACTGGAGCGGTTGTATTCGGCATACAAAGAGCGGTCGATTTTTTCATTCGTTTGCAGCCGCCCCGCACGCAGGGTTTGCGAGCGGATGTCTTGGTCTTCATCCAGCTCTTGCGTGTGCGCCGCGCCCAAAGACCAGCGCCAATAGTCCTCATCGGGCTGGCTCAGCACATTGGCGCTGATGTTCTTCTCGCGTTTATCAATACTGGTTTTGATGTGTGAGCGCCAGCCAAAAAACGGCGATTTGTTGTGGATGTGCTCCACCGATACCCGTGGCCCATTGTTGGTACTGGCACCCACGCCTAGCACCAACTTTTGCAAACGCGCCTCGCTGAGCTGCACCTGCACGGGCGTGCTTTCAGGGTCGGCCTTGGGGTCCATGTAAAGAAACACAGAATCGAAAAACCCCGTATCAATCAGGCGCTGCTGCGCCATCAGCAAGCGGTTGAGGGAATAGGTATCGCCTGTGGGGATGCGCAAAAAACGCCGCACCATTTCCTCGCTGTAATGCGTTTGCCCCTGAATTTGCGGTTCGCCAAAGTGATACACAGGGCCGGAGTTGAGCGTCAGGCTCAAACCCACCTCGTTTTTATCGGCATCCACCAGGGCCTCGCTGCTGGCCAAATCAGCAGCCAAATAGCGCTCGGCCTGCAAATCACGCAGGGCGCGGCTTTTGGCGCTGTCCCAGCGGTCTTGGGTAAAGCGCTGGCCCTCACGCAATTGCCAGTATTGCCGAATCACACGGCGCTGAATCGTTTCTTCTAGGCCCAAGGCGGTGGCAATATGGCCATCAAAGCGCAGGCGCGATTGCGTCACCCGCGCGGGCGGGCCCAGCGCCACTTCCACCTGCACCGTAGGCAGCTCGGGCTCTTCTGCATCTTCTTTGCTGGCATCGGGTTCGGCCTCGGCAGCATCCTGCCCACGCTCACCTGCCGCTTCGCGGCCCTCTAGGGCCACATCCAGCACAATCGCACCATCTGCCGCAGGCTTTGCACCGCCTTCAGGCTCTTTTTGGCTGACCCGAATCACGGGGTTGAAGTAACCCTGCGTGGCCAGCAAATCGGCGGCATCTTGCTGCGCCTCTTCCATCAGGTTATCGATTTCGCCCGCGCTCAAATCGGGCAGGCGGCGGTAGCGTTGCAAGTCCAAATGCTCTTGCAGCAAGGCGCGGATGTCTTTGTTGTTGCTGCGCACCTCCAACGCAAAGCTGGGCTCGCCGCCCAAATCGCCCAAAATCGGGTCCTCTTTTTCAGGCATGAAGGCGCAGCCGCCCAAACCGCCAAGTAGGCAGGCCAAGGCCAGCGCAAAAGCGCCACGAGGAGAAGAAACAGGGCTGGGCATAGGCTGGCTATTCTAGGCAAGGAAGGCCGATGGCCGCAGTGCGGGTGCTATATTTGCCCTACTTTACTCACGCGCCTCACGCCTTCCCATTTCCTGCCATGCTGGCCTACCTCATCCAACGCCTTTTGCTGATTGTGCCGACCCTGCTGGGCGTGCTGCTGCTGACCTTTGCCGTCATGCAGTTTGTGCCCGGCGGCCCCGTCGAACAATACCTGATGGAAGCCAAGGCCGGCAGTGTGGCGGGCTTGCGCGGCGGCGGTGCCAGCGCCGAGGGCAGCAGCGTGTATCAAGGCAATCGCGGTGTGGATCCGCAGCGCTTGGAAGAAATCAAAGCCCTTTACGGCTTTGACCAGCCCGCGCACAAGCGCTTTTTCAAAATGCTGGGCCAATTTGCCCGCTTTGATTTGGGCCAAAGCTTCTTCCACCACAAGGCCGTGTGGACGCTGGTGAAGGAAAAACTGCCCGTCTCCATCACCCTTGGCATGTGGACTTTTGTCATCAGCTACTTCATCTCCATTCCGCTGGGCATTGCCAAGGCACTGCGGGCGGGCAGCCGCTTTGATGCGGCCAGCACCCTTGTCGTGCTCATCGGCGTGGCCATGCCGGGTTTTGTCATGGGCGTGCTGCTCTTGGTGGTATTTGCGGGGCAATTGCAGTGGTTTCCGCTGCGGGGGCTGACTTCCAGCCACTTTGCTGAACTATCGATGCTGGGCAAAATCAAAGACTACCTCTGGCACATCACCTTGCCCGTGGCGGCCTCGGTCATCGGCAGTTTTGCCTTTACTACCTTGCTGACGAAGAACTCGTTTTTAGAGGAAATCCGCAAGCAATATGTGCTCACCGCCCGCGCCAAGGGCTTGAGCGAACGCCGCATTGCCGTGCGCCACATCCTGCGCAATGCCCTCATTCCCATCGTTGTCGGCTTTCCCTCGGCCTTTATTGCCGCCTTTTTTGCCGATGCCCTGCTGATTGAAACCCTGTTCTCGCTCGATGGCTTGGGCCTGCTCAGCTACGAATCCGTCATCCGCCGCGACTACCCCGTGGTGCTGGGCACTTTGTTTTTGTTCACCCTCATCGGCCTGCTGATGAACATCATCAGCGACTTGGTGTATGTGTGGGTGGACCCACGCGTGCGCTTGCAATAAGGGGCGGGCAAATGGCAGCTTGGCAAAAATTCAAAGCGCAAAAAACCGGCTATTACAGCCTTTGGCTGCTGGGCCTGCTGTTTGTCCTCAGCCTGGGCGCTGAACTGTGGAGCAATGACAAGCCCCTGCTGGCGCATTACCAAGGCAAAACCTTTGCGCCGTTGCTGCACAACCCCGCAGAAATCGAGCTGGGCGGCGACTTCTACACCCCAGCCGACTACCTCGACCCCTTTATCCAGCAGCAGTTTGCGCAAAGCGGCAACTGGCTCATCATGCCGCCCAACCGCTACCACCACAGCACCATCAACTACTTTGCCCCCAGCCCCAACCCCAGCCCGCCCAGCCGCCACAACTGGCTGGGCACCGATGAGCAAGGCCGCGACATGCTGGCCCGCCTGCTCTACGGCTTCCGCCTCTCTATGTTGTTTGGCATGGCCGTCACCGCTTTGGTCACCGTACTGGGCGCGGCCATAGGCGCAGTGCAAGGCTATTTTGGCGGCAAGGTCGATTTATTTGGCCAGCGCGCAGAAGAAGTCTGGCGCTCCATGCCTGAGCTCTACCTCTTCATCATCTTCGCCTCCATCTTCAGCCGCAGCGTGGGCCTGCTTTTGCTCTTGCTCACCCTCTTTGGCTGGATGGGGGTGTCCGCCTATATGCGTGCCGAATACCTGCGCAATCGCAACCTCGAATATGTGCGCGCCGCCAAAGCCTTAGGCGTGCCGCAGCGGCGCATCATCTTCAAACACATCTTGCCCAATGCCCTCGTGCCCATCGTCACCCTCGTGCCCTTCAAAATCACCGCCGTCATCATGTCGCTCACGGCGCTGGACTTCCTCGGCCTGGGCCTGCCGCCCAACGCCCCCAGCTTGGGCGAGCTGTTGGGCCAAGCCAAGGCCAATCTTGATGCGTGGTGGATTGGCCTGCCCACCGTCGGCCTGCTCATTGCCACCCTGCTCTTGCTCACCCTCATCGGCGATGCCCTGCGCAATGCCCTAGACCCGCGCAAAGCCGCTTAAAATAGCGCCCTTGCGCCGCGCCCCCAGCCATCTTGCTTGTCTTGGGCCTGCCGCCCAGCCTTTTGCCCGCAGCCATGACCGATACCGTCCCCCAAAAAAACAAAGCCCCCAAACGCAACCCCCGCAGCCGCGCGCGTGAATTTGTGGTGCAGGCCCTCTACCAACACATCGTGGGGCAAAACGCCATCCCTGCCATTGACCTCTTTACCCGCAATCTGCAAGGCTTTAACAAGGCCGACAGCGAGCACTTTGATGCGATTTTTCGGGGCTGCGTCGCCGAAGCAGAGGAGCTAGACGCCCTCATCGTGCCTGTGCTCGACCGCAGCTTGGGCGAAATCTCTCCTTGCGAGCGCGCCATCATGTGGATGGGCGTGTACGAGTTCAAACACTGCCTCGACATCCCTTGGCGCGTGGTGCTCAATGAGCACATTGAGCTGGCCAAAGCCTTTGGCGGCACCGATGGGCACAAATATGTGAACGGCGTGCTGCACCAATTGGCACAAAACCTGCGGGCCGCTGAATTCGCCCACGATCAAAAAACCTAAAGCGCCTTCCGCCACAAAAACCCGCCACACGGACAAGCCTGCCCGCCCATGCAGCGGGCTTTTTCTGCGCCTTGTATGCCACGATGGGCGGCCCCAAGCAGCAGGCACAAAAAAGCCCCTCCAAAGAGGGGCTGGGTCGGCAACAAGCACCAGTCGCTTAGGCGGCTTGGCCCAGTGCTTTTTTGGCGTTCGCAACGATGCCAGCAAAAGCGGCCTCGTCGTGGAAAGCGATATCGGCCAAGACTTTGCGGTCGAGGTTGATTTGCGCTTTGTTCAGGCCAGCAATGAATTGGCTGTAAGTGATGCCATTCGCACGGGCGGCGGCATTGATACGGGCAATCCAGAGGCGGCGGAAGATGCGTTTTTTGTTGCGGCGGTCACGGTAGGCGTATTGGCCTGCCTTCATAACCGCTTGTTTGGCAACGCGGAACACATTTCCACGGCGACCACGGAAGCCTTTGGCTTGAGCAATAACTTTTTTGTGACGGGCACGTGCGGTAACACCGCGTTTGACGCGAGGCATGATTTAACTCCTTGTTCGTCGTTGAATTACAGACCAGCCATGGGCATCATTTTGGCGATGCTGGCCATATCGCGCTCATGCACCGTAGTGATGCCGCGCAGATGGCGTTTATTCTTGGTGGTTTTCTTGGTCAGGATGTGGCGTTTGAAAGCCTGTGCACGCTTGACCGTGCCACCTGGACGAACGCGGAAGCGCTTTTTGGCGCTGCTGACGGTCTTCATTTTGGGCATAAAAATGCTCCTTCTTTTTGTCGCTTACCAACAGGCGGTTTTGCGTGAGGTGAACAATGCAAAACACTTGGTGGAGCCCGGCAAGCTCTTGGGCTGGGTCAGTCAAGCTTGGCGCTTGTCTGCCCTCTCTTGGCAAAGAGACCTTTCTTTGCCTAGAAAACCCAGCATTATATAAAGAAAAACGCCCGATGGCGACATCGGGCGTGGGCAAATGCGCTCAATCTAGCGAAATGAATCAGGCTTTTTTCGCTTTTTTGATTTGCTCCAGCACATCTTTGGCACTGACGGGAATCGGCGTGCCAGGGCCGTAGATGCCTTTGACGCCAGCGGCGTAGAGGAAGTCATAGTCTTGCGCCGGAATCACGCCGCCAGCAAAGACGATGATGTCATCTGCGCCTTGCTTTTTCAGCTCTTCAATGATGGCGGGGATGAGGGTTTTGTGGCCCGCCGCAAGAGATGAGCAGCCAATGGCGTGGACATCGTTCTCGATGGCTTGGCGCGCGCATTCTTCAGGGGTTTGGAAGAGCGAGCCGATGTCCACATCGTAGCCAAGGTCAGCAAAGGCAGTGGCCACCACTTTGGCACCACGGTCGTGGCCGTCTTGGCCCAGTTTGGCAATCATGACGCGGGGGCGACGGCCTTCTTCTTTAGAGAAGGTGTTGATTTCGTCTTTCAGTTTGTCCCAGCCTTCGGCGGAGTCGTAAGTGGCAGCGTAAACACCAGAAATCATTTGCGTATCCGCGCGGTGGCGGCCATAGATTTTTTCAAGGGCATCAGAGACTTCGCCCACAGTGGCGCGGGCGCGAATGGCTTTGATGGACAAATCAAGCAGGTTGCCCGTGTTGTCGTGGGCGGCTTGGGTGAGGGCATCCAGGGCGGCTGCCACGGCGGCATTGTCGCGCTGAGCTTTGATGCTGTTGAGGCGCTCAATTTGTGAGGCGCGCACTTTCATATTGTCCACATCAAGGATTTCGATGGGGTCTTCTTTGGCGAGCTTGTATTTGTTCACGCCCACGATGACATCTTTGCCACTGTCGATGCGGGCTTGCTTTTCTGCCGCCGCCGCTTCAATTTTTAGCTTGGCCCAGCCGCTGTCCACGGCTTTGGTCATGCCGCCCATGGCATCCACTTCTTCAATGATGGCCCAAGCGGCATCGGCCATGTCTTGGGTGAGTTTTTCCATCATGTAGCTGCCCGCCCAAGGGTCCACCACATTGGTGATGTGGGTTTCTTCTTGAATGATGAGCTGGGTGTTGCGCGCAATGCGGGCCGAGAACTCGGTGGGCAGGGCGATGGCCTCGTCCAGCGAGTTGGTGTGCAGCGATTGCGTGCCGCCAAATACCGCCGCCATGGCTTCAATTGTGGTGCGCACCACATTGTTATAGGGGTCTTGCTCGGTGAGTGACCAGCCTGAAGTTTGGCTGTGCGTGCGCAGCATGAGGGATTTGGGGTTTTTCGGCTCAAAGCCTTTCATGATGCGGGCCCAGAGCAGGCGGGCGGCGCGCATTTTGGCCACTTCCAGGTAGAAGTCCATGCCAATGGCCCAGAAGAAGGAGAGGCGGCCAGCGAACTCGTCCACATTCAGCCCTTTGGACAGCGCAGTTTTCACATATTCCTTGCCGTCGGCCAAGGTGAAGGCCATTTCCAGCACTTGGTTGGCTCCGGCTTCTTGCAGGTGGTAGCCTGAGATGGAGATGGAGTTGAATTTGGGCATGTTCTGCGCCGTGTATTCGATGATGTCACCGATGATGCGCATGGAGGGTGCGGGCGGGTAGATGTAGGTGTTGCGCACCATGAACTCTTTGAGAATGTCGTTCTGAATCGTGCCCGCGAGTTGGTCTTGGCTCACGCCCTGCTCTTCAGCGGCAATCACATAGCCGGCCAAAATGGGCAACACAGCACCGTTCATAGTCATGGAAACCGATACTTTGTCCAGCGGAATGCCGTCGAACAAAATTTTCATGTCCTCCACTGAGTCAATGGCCACGCCCGCTTTACCCACATCGCCCGTGACGCGGGGGTGGTCGGAGTCATAGCCTCGGTGGGTGGCCAAGTCAAAAGCCACAGACACGCCCTGACCGCCCGCAGCCAAGGCTTTGCGGTAGAAGGCGTTGGATTCTTCTGCGGTGGAGAAACCTGCGTACTGGCGAATCGTCCAAGGACGGCCTGCGTACATGGTGGCCTGTGGGCCACGGATGAAGGGCTCCAGCCCAGGCAGGGTGTTGGTGTAGGGCAAGTCTTTGATGTCTTCTGCCGTATAGAGGGCTTTGACGACCAAGCCACCGGGGGCATTCCAGTTGAAGTTGGCCAAATCGCCATCGGGGGCGAAGCGGGCTGCGGCTTTTTTCCAGTCATCCAAGCTGGCGGTTTTGAATTCGTTTTGGCTCATAAGGCTAGGCTTTTACTCAAAGGGTTAAAGTCAATCACAACCCGCCATTTTAACGGCTCTGCAAAGCTGGCATTTTTCTGGCCCTGCTGTGGCGGCGCTCAGGCCCAAGCGGGCTACACTTGGGGCTTTCCTCCACGGCTAGAATGAGCAGCCATGAAACAACTCGCTGGAAGCATCGTTGCCCTTGCAACGCCCTTTACCCCTGACGGGCAGGTCGATTACCCCACCCTGCGCCGCCTGATTGACTGGCATATTGCCGAGCAAACCGACTGCATTTGCGTGGTCGGCACCACGGGCGAGTCGCCCACGGTGGATGTGCCCGAGCATTGCGACATCATTCGCGTCGCCGTTGAGCAAGCCGCTGGCCGTGTGCCTGTGATGGCGGGCTGCGGCGCCAATTCCACCCAAGAGGCCATTGAGCTGGCACAGTTCGCCAAAGAAGTGGGTGCGCAATACCAGTTGCAAGTCGTGCCCTATTACAACAAGCCCACGCCTGAGGGCCAGTACCAGCACTTCAAGGCCATTGCCGAGCATGTGCCTGAGCTGCCCATGCTTCTCTACAATGTACCCGGCCGCACCGCCGTCGATATGGGTGTAGACACCGCCCTGCGCTTGGCCCAAGTGCCTGGCGTTATCGGCATCAAAGAGGCATCTGGCAATATCGAACGCGCGCAATGGCTGATTCGCCAAGCGCCCGCATCTTTTGGCGTTTTCTCTGGCGATGACGGCACGGCCATCGCCCTCATGCTGCTCGGTGGCCGTGGCAATGTCAGCGTTACCGCCAATATCGCCCCGCGTTTGATGCACGATTTGTGCGCCGCCGCCTTGGCGGGCGATGTCGCTACGGCCCGCCGCATTCAAAGCCAATTGCTGCCCGTACACAAAATGCTTTTTGTGGAGCCCAACCCCATCCCCCTGAAATGGGCCATGGCCCGCTTGGGCCTGTGCGCTGGCGGTATGCGCCTGCCACTGACCCCGCTCTCTAGCGAGCACCACGCCAGCCTAGAGCAAGCCCTGCGCGACAGCGGCCTGCTCGCTTGATGCCACTTCCCTCATTTCCCCTTTGCCGCCATCCCCTATGAAGAAGTTTTCCCCTCTCCTTGCCCTCAGCCTGAGCGCCACCTTGGTTCTGAACGCCTGCGCTGTATTTGATGACAACAAAGTCGATTACCGCTCGGCGCAAAAAGGCCAAAACCTCGAAGTGCCGCCTGATTTGACCGCCCTCTCGCACAACGACCGCTACGCCGTGCGCAGCGACGGCAGCGTCAGCGCCACTGGCTATGAGAACGCCGCCCAACTGAGCAAAACCCTGCCCGTGGCCGCCACTGAAGTCGCCGACATCCGCATTGAGCGCGATGGCCAGCAACGCTGGCTGGTGGTCAACCGCCCCGCCACCGTGCTGTGGCCGCAAGTCACGGGCTTCTGGAAGGACAACGGCTTCACTTTGGCCAGCCAAGACCAAGCCCTGGGCATCATGGAAACCGAATGGGCGGAAAACCGCGCCAAGCTGCCGCAAGACTTCATCCGTGAGACTTTGGGCAAACTGCTCGATGCGGTTTACTCCACTGGTGAGCGCGACAAATTCCGCACCCGTCTTGAAGCCCAAGGCGACAAAACCGAAATCTACATCACCCACCGTGGCATGGCCGAGCAATTGACCAAACAAGCCAGAGGCAGCACCGTGGACACCACCGTATGGCAAGCCCGTGCCGCTGACCCTGAGCTGGAGGCCGAATTCCTGCGCCGCCTCATGCTCAAGCTCGGCGTGAGCGAGCAACAAGCCAAAGAAGCGATTGCCGAGGCACAAACGCCTGCTGCGCCCACGGCCAAAATTGAAGGCCAAGCCCTGCTGATGAGCCAAGACTTTGACAGCGCATGGCGCCGTGTCGGTTTGGCGCTCGATCGCAACAGTTTCACCGTCACCGATCGCGACCGCAGCCAAGGTGTTTACTTTGTGCGCTACCTGCCCAATACCGCCCAAGAAGAAGCGGGCTTTTTTGGCCGCCTGATGGGCAAGGGCAAAAAAGACAACACGCCTGAGGCCGCGCAAGACTACCGCGTACTGGTCGCCAGCCAAGCCCAAGGCAGCCAAGTGAGCGTGCAAACAGCGCAACAGCAAAGCAATGAGCACACGCAAAAAATCCTGCAATTGCTGGCCGATGAGCTGAAATAAGCCCGGCCAAAACAGAGGCTGATATGGAGTCGCAATTTCGCCTGCGCAGCTTGGGCAGTGGCAGCACAGGCAATGCCACCTTGCTGGAGCGCACGGGCGCTGATGGCCTGCCCCAGCGCCTGCTGGTGGATGCGGGCTTTAGCAGCGTGAAAAAGCTCGAAACCCGTTTGCACGAACTCTGCGGCGTGCGCGGCGAGGGCATCCACGCCATCTTCATCACCCACGAGCACAGCGACCACATTGGCTGCGCCCTCAAATGGGTGGAGAAATTCGGCACGCAAATCTTCATGAGCCAAGGCACACACCGCGCCTTGGGTCTGCCTGATTTGGGCGGGCGCTTGCATCTGCTGCGCGATGGCGACACCGCCGAGCTGGGCGGGCGCTTGGCCATCGAGCCCTTTACCGTACCGCACGATGCCTGCGAACCCCTGCAACTGCGCCTGAGCGATGGCGAGGCCGCGCTGGGCATCCTCACCGATTTGGGCCACATCAGCGCCCATGTGCGCCACATGCTGGCCCCCTGCAACGCCCTGCTGCTGGAATACAACCATGAGCCTGAGCTGCTCGAAGCCGGCCCCTACCCGCCTTTTTTAAAACGCCGCGTGGCGGGGCCTTTGGGCCACCTCAACAACGGCCAAGCCCATGCCTTGGCGCAAGAGCTGTTTGCCGCTGGCCGCCTGCAGTGGGTGGTGGCCGCGCATTTGAGCGAGCGCAACAACCGCCCCGATTTGGTGCAAGCCCTGTTTGCCCAAATCCAAGCGCAGCAGCCTGAGCTGAGCGCCGAACAATTTGGCATTGCCTGCCCCAAAGCGGGCACCGAATGGATGGATTGCAGTCCCCATGTCTTTGCGTGAATTTTGGGCCCAGTTTGCCCGCACCCTCCCCTATTTCAAAGGCTTGCATTGGGTCGCCCTGCTGGTGCTGTTTTGCGTCGTACTGGCCGCCGTCACCGAACCTTTCATCCCTGCCCTGCTCAAGCCCGTGCTCGATAACGGCTTTTCAGGGGAAAACTTCAAACTCTGGTATGTGCCTGTGGGCTTGGTCGGCGTTTTCACCGTGCGCAGCATGTCCAATTTTTTGTCCGAATACGGCCTCGCTTATATCTCACAAAAAGGCTTGGCCCGTATGCGCCAAAGCCTGTTCTCGCGCTTGCAGCATGTCAGCCCCACAGCGCTCGAAGCCAGCAGCAGCCAATTGAGCAATATCGTTGTGCACGAAATGCAAAACGGTATGCGCACCCTCATCAAAAGCCTGATTCGCGTGCTGCAAGACGGCCTC
This sequence comes from uncultured Burkholderiaceae bacterium, assembly GCA_964544605.1. Lineage (GTDB taxonomy): Bacteria > Pseudomonadota > Gammaproteobacteria > Burkholderiales > Burkholderiaceae_C > JAMIFN01. The sequence continues at coordinate 91,711 of CAZJBX010000002.1, read as the reverse complement.
ACCCTCATCGCCCTGCTGGGCTATTTGCTGTATTTGAACTGGATGCTGACCCTGCTGGTGCTCACCATGTTCCCCGTGGTGGCGGGCATCATGCACTTTTTCGCCCAGCGCCTGCACAAAACCGTCAAATCCTCGCAATTGGCCACCGATGAATTGGCCTATGTGGTGGAAGAAAATGTGTTGGCTTGGCGCTCGGTGCGCCTGCACGCGGCGCAAACGCAGCAAGAGCAACGCTTCAACCGCCTGTCTGAGCGCCTGCGCGTGCTGATGGTGAAAACCACGCTCAACGACGCACTCACCAGTCCACTCACGCAAATCATCTCCGCCTTCGCGCTCTCTGGTGTCATCACCTTGGCCCTGTGGCAAAGCCAGCACCAAGGCGGCACAGTCGGCGGCTTTGTCGCCTTTGTCACTGCCATGCTCTTGCTACTGGCCCCGCTCAAGCGCTCGGCCGATATTTTCGGCAGCATCGTGCAGGGTTTAACGGCCCTGATGCGCGGCATGGACATGCTGGAAAACACCCCGCTAGAGCCCAGCGGCAGCCACCAACAGGCGCAAGTGCGCGGCGATTTGCGCTTTGAAGCCGTCAGCCTGCACTACCCACAAGCCGAAAGCCCCGCCCTCAGCCACATTGACTTGCAGGTGCAACCCGGCGAAACCATTGCCTTGGTCGGCAGCTCAGGCGCAGGCAAAACCACTTTGATGAATTTACTGCCGCGCTTTTTAGAGCCCAGCACGGGCCGCATCTTGCTCGACGGCATCGCCCTGCCTGAATGGGACACAGGCAATCTGCGCCAGCATCTGGCCTTTGTCAGCCAAGATGTGGTGCTGCTCAACACCAGCTTGGCCGCCAACATCGCCATGAGCGACGAGCCTGATGAGGCACGCGTGCAAGCGGCCCTGAAAGCCGCACATTTGGAAGAATTTGTCGCTAGCCTGCCCCAAGGCATACACCACCCCGTGGGGCACAACGGCAAGCAACTCTCAGGCGGGCAGCGCCAGCGCGTGGCCATTGCCCGCGCGCTGTATAAAAACGCGCCAATTTTGCTGCTGGATGAGGCCACCTCCGCCCTCGATACCCAGTCTGAAAAAGCCGTGCAAGCCGCGCTGAAAACACTGATGCAAGGCCGCACCACCCTCATCATCGCGCACCGCCTCTCCACCATCGAGCACGCCGACCGCATCTTGGTCATGCAGCAAGGCCGCATTGTGGAAGAAGGCCGCCACGCCGATTTGCTCGCCGCTGGTGGCGTTTACGCCACCTTGCAGCACATGGCGCAGGCTCAGCAGGTTTAAATAAAAGGCGAAAAAACGCAGCCTTGCGGCCTAAGATTGCCGCTTTGGGCTGCGCTTTCTAGGCCATGACTGGGCGCGAAAAAGTCCTCACAAGCGCCCCGTCATTTCAAGCCCTTTAAGCCTGCTGCGCCAAGCGCTCCAGCAAGGGCTCATCCCCCGCCTCGTCTTGAATGCGGGTGGGCAGGCCCATGACTTCCAGCAATTCCAGCATGGGCAAGGGCGGTAGTTCTTCCACATTGGCCAGTTGGCCCACATCCCAGTCGCCACGGGCAATCAGCAAGGCCGCTGCCGCCGCAGGCACGCCAGCGGTGTAAGAGATGGCTTGGCTGCCGACTTCTGCATAGCAGGCGGCGTGGTCGCAGATGTTGTAGATGAAGGTGTCGTAGGGCTGGCCGTCTTTCTCGCCCACGATTTTGTCGCCAATACAGGTTTTGCCGGTGTAATCAGGCGCGAGTGAGGCGGGGTCGGGCAGCACGGCCTTGACCACTTGCAAGGGCACGACGCTGCCGCCATTGGGCAGGGCCACGGGCTGCTCAGAGAGCAGGCCGAGCTTGTTCAGCACGGTGAAGACATTGATGTAGTGGTCGGAGAAGCCCATCCAAAAGCGGATATCGGGGATGTCGAAAAAGTGCGAGAGCGAGTGCAGCTCGTCATGGCCAGTGAGGTAGGTCGGCTGGCGGCCCACCACGGGCAAATCCCATTCTTGGCGGGTTTCAAACATCTTGCCCGCCGTCCATTGGCTGTTTTGCCAAGACCAGACCGTGCCTGTGAACTCACGGAAGTTGATTTCAGGGTCGAAATTGGTGGCGAAATAGCGCCCGTGGCTGCCCGCATTGGTGTCGATGATGTCGATGCTGTCGATGCGGTCAAACAATGTGTCATGCGCCAGCTTGGCATAGACGCTGACCACGCCAGGATCAAAGCCCATGCCCACAATGGCGGTCACGCCCGCTTTGGCGCATTCTTCGCGGCGCGTCCATTCGTAGTTGGCATACCAAGGCGGGGTTTCGCAAATTTTGGCGGGGTCTTCATGGATGGCGGTATCCAAATAGGCCGCGCCCGTGGCTATGCAAGCGCTCATCACGCTCATGTTTAAAAAGGGCGAGCCGAGTTGCAGCACAATTTGCACGCCCAGTTTTTCAATCAATGCGGCGGTGGCCTGCACATCGGCGGCATCGACTGCATGGGCTTGCAGCACGCCAGGCTGCTGCAAATTGCCTTTGGCGTGCACCGAGGCCACAATCGCCTCGCATTTGCTCAGGGTGCGTGAGGCAATGTGGATGTCGCCCAGCTCGGCATTATTTTGTGCGCATTTGTGCGCTGCTACATGGGCCACGCCGCCTGCGCCAATGATGAGAACATTTTTTTTCATCGCAAAAATCTCCTGTTGAACACCATCAGCCCAAGCTGCTGACATAGTCTTGGTAAGTGAATTCGCGCACCACGCGCAGTTGGCCGTCCAGCTCTTTCACGGCAATGGCGGGCATATTCAGGCCGTTGAACCAGTTTTTCTTCACCATGGTGTAGCCCGCCGCGTCTTCAATCGAAATGCGTGAGCCGACTTCCAGTGCCTGCTCAAAGGCAAACTCGCCAAACACATCGCCCGCCAAACAGGTTTTGCCGCAAACCATATAGCGCTGCGGCCCTGTGTTCGGCTCAATGCGGGCCTCGTAGCGGTAAATCAGCAAGTCCAGCATATGCGCCTCGGTCGAGCTATCGACAATGGCGATTTTTTTGCCGTTGTCAAACACATCGAGCACGCTCACTTCCAGTGTGGCCGCGCCATGCACCGCCGCCTCGCCCGGCTCTAAAAACACCTGCACGCCGTAGCGCTGGCTAAAGGCTTTGAGGCGAGCGGCCAGTGCCTCCAGCGGGTAATCGGGCGCGGTAAAGTGGATGCCGCCACCCAAGCTGACCCACTGCACTTGTTCGAGCAAATGGCCGTAGCGGGCTTCCACATCGGCCAGCAAGGCATCAAAGCGGGCGAAGTCGCGGTTTTCGCAGTTGTTGTGAATCATGAAACCGCTAATCAGCGGCAGCACGGCGGCGATTTTCTCAGGGTCGCCCTCACCCAAACGGCTGAAGGGGCGGGCTGGGTCGGCCAAATCAAAGCCTGAGGCGCTCACACCCGGATTGAGGCGCAAGCCACGCGGCAGGCGGGCCGATTGCGGCGCAAACCGTTGCAATTGCGAAATGGAGTTGAAGATGATTTTGTCGGCATAAGCCATGGCCTCATCGATTTCGTGATCGGCCCAGCCCACGCTATAGGCATGGGTTTCGCCGCCGAATTTTTCACGGCCCAAGCGCAGTTCATACAAAGACGATGAGGTGGTGCCATCCAGATACTCGCGCATGAAGTCAGCCACTGGCCAAGTGGCAAAGCATTTGAGCGCCAAAAGGATTTTGGCCCCAGAAAGCTCTCGTAGGCGCGCGGCCACGGCCAAGTTTTTCGCCAAGGCGTTTTTATCAATGAGGTAGTAAGGGGTGGGGATGTCTTGCTTTTGCATCAGGCTCTCGTTGCACAGCTTGGGGCGGGCGCAGCACAAGGGCTGGCCAGCCTAAAAAAGAAAAGGCTAGGGGCTGTGTGTGCCGCCAAAGTGGGCGGGCTTCTAGAGCCGTGTTCGGCTGTGGCAGACCTGATTTTGCATGGGGTGCAGGCGTGCAAAAAGCGCCACCACCACCGGCATGACGATGTGATGCGCCGCTGGGGCGCAAGCAACTGGGACGATCCCCAGTTGGGTGAGGGCGTCGGTAGATAGAGACACGGGCGACCTTTCCAACCAGCAGATGTGGGAGGCTCAGCTTACTAAGCAAGCCAAGCGGCAAACCCGCCATTTTACTGCAAGAAATGGCCTATTTTCTGCCCACCCTCACCCCACCGCTGCCCCGCCCTGCACGCAGGCTTTAAGGCCTTGGGGGCTGCGCACGCTGGGCACAGAATCAGCGGCGGGCTCGGGATAGTCGCGGCTGTAATGCAGGCCACGGCTCTCGTGCCGCGCTTGGGCGCTTTGCACTATCAAATCGGCCACCTCCACCAAATTGCGCAGCTCCAGCAGGTCTTTGGTGACATGGAAGTGGCGGTAGAACTCGGCGATTTCAGAGCGCAGCAGGGCAATGCGGTGGGCGGCGCGTTCCAGCCGCTTGTTGGTGCGCACGATGCCGACATAGTTCCACATAAAGCGGCGCAGCTCGGCCCAGTTGTGGGTGATGACGACCAGCTCATCGGGGTTGGTGACACGGCTGTCGTCCCAGTCTTTCAGGGCAGGCGGGCGCAAACGCGCTTGCTGCGCCATGTCTTGCGCCGCAGCGCGGGCAAACACCATGCACTCCACCAAAGAATTGCTGGCCAAGCGGTTCGCCCCGTGCAGGCCGGTGTAAGTGGCCTCGCCAATGGCATACAGGCCCGCAATATCTGTGCGGCCAGCCAAATCGGTGTGCACGCCGCCGCAGGTGTAGTGCGCAGCGGGCACGACTGGGATGGGGTCTTGGGTGATGTCGATGCCCAGCGGCAGCAGGCGCTTGTAGATATTGGGGAAGTGGGTCTGCACAAATTCAGGCGGCTGGTGGCTGATGTCCAAATGCACGCAGTCCAGGCCATGCCTTTTCATCTCAAAGTCAATGGCACGCGCCACGATGTCGCGCGGGGCCAACTCGCCGCGCTCATCATGGGCAAACATAAAGCGCTCGCCCGTGGTGGGCAGTTTCAAATGCCCGCCCTCGCCGCGCACCGCCTCGGTAATCAAAAACGAGTTTTCTTCGCGGTGGAACAAGCAAGTGGGATGGAATTGAATGAATTCCATATTCGTCACGCGGCAACCTGCCCGCCAAGCCACGGCAATGCCATCGCCCGTGGCGGTATCGGGATTGGTGGTGTAGCGGTACACCTTGCCCGCGCCCCCCGTGGCCAGCACGGTGTGCTGCGCCGTGTAGGTGTGCACTTCGTCACCCACCACATCCAAGATATAAGCGCCCCAGCAGCGTTTGCTCTCACCTTCATCATCTTGGCAAATCACATCCACCAGCATGTGGTTTTCCAGCACGGTGATGTTGCTGCGGGCACGCACTTGGCGCATCAGCGTCTCTTGCACGGCCCAGCCCGTGGCGTCATCCACATGCACAATGCGGCGGTGGCTGTGGCCGCCCTCGCGCGTCAGATGCAGGGCCTCACTTTCTTTCTCTTTGGTAAAGGGCACGCCCATTTCAAGCAGCCAATTGATGGCCTGGGGTGCGCCTTCAATCACCGTGCGCATGGCGGCCATATCGTTCAGACCTGCGCCAGCGTCCAAGGTGTCGGCAATATGCGCTTCAAAGCTGTCGGTGGCATCGCGCACCCCAGCTATACCACCTTGCGCCCAACTGGAAGACGCATCGCTCATCTGCTTTTTCGTCACCACGGTGATGTGCATCTCCGGCGGCAAAAGCAAGGCCGCAGATAGGCCCGCCAAGCCCGAGCCAATAATCAATACATCTGTGGTGTAAGAAGCCATAAAGCGCACAAGCGCCAGCCCAAGGGCCGCCGCATAGAAAGAACAGGATGCGGCATTTTAGAGCGCAAAATGATGCGCTTGGCAAAGCCCTAGACCCTAAGAACTAATCCATTTGGAGTATCATCCACGGCGCATGATTTCCAAGGCCACCCCAATGCCCCCCAGCCCAGCCGCCCCCCTTGCACGCACCCAGAACTGGGTCGCTGATATGGTGGTCGGCCTCAATCTCTGCCCCTTCGCCCGCGCCGAGATGGTGCGCCAGCGCATCCGCTATGTGCTGGCAGACGGCGCAGATGAAAGCGCCTTGCTCGATGTGCTGGCCGCCGAGCTGGCCCTGCTGCAAGCCACGCCGCGCCAAGAGACAGAAACCACCCTCATCGTCTGCCCACAAGCTTGGCCAGAGTTCATTGATATGCAGCTTTTTCTGCCCCATGCCGAGGCCCAGCTCAAGCGTTTGGGCCTGCGCGGCAGCATCCAAATCGCCCACTTTCACCCCGCCTTTGAATTTGCCGGCAGCGCCGCAGACGACCCCGCCCACTACAGCAACCGCAGCCCCTACCCCACTTTGCATTTGATTCGGGAAGACGCGGTGGCCAAAGCCGCCGCCAGCATGGACGACCCCGACAGCATTTACGAGGCCAATATCGCCCTGCTGCGCGAGCTGGGCCAAGCCGCCATTGAGGAGCGCCTGGCCCGACTTTAACCCCCTACAAAACCAGAAAACAGCCCTAAAACGGAGACAAAACATGAGCATAGACAGCCTCAGCCAAGAAAAACGCAGTTTTCCCCCCAACCCCGATTTGGCCTGCAATGCCAGCATCGGCAGCATGGCCGACTACAGCGCCCTACGCGATTGCGTGGCCGCGCAGGAAGACAAATTCTGGGAGGAACGCGCCATCAACCTCATCAGCTGGAAAAAGCCCTTCACCCAAGTGCTCGACGAGCGCCAAGCGCCGCATTACCGCTGGTTTGCCGATGGCTACCTCAACGCCAGCTACAACTGCCTCGACCGCCATGTGGAGGCGGGCCACGGCCAGCGCCGCGCCATTATTTTTGAAGGCGATGACGGCTTGGTGCGCGAATACAGCTACGCCCAACTGCTCTCTGAAGTCTGCCAACTGGCCAACGCCCTGAAAAGCCGTGGCCTGAAAAAAGGCGACCGCGTGGTCATTTACATCCCCATGAGCGTGCAAGGCGTCATCGCCATGCAAGCCTGCGCCCGCCTGGGGCTAACGCACAGCGTGGTGTTTGCAGGCTTTAGCGCGAAATCCTTGCACGAACGCATGCTGGACACGGGCGCGGCCGCCGTCATCACCGCCGATGAGCAGGTGCGTGGCGGCAAAATTCTGCCGATTAAGGCCGTGGTGGATGAGGCCCTGGCCATGGGCGGCTGCGACAGCGTGCACAGCCTCATTGTGTACCGCCGCACAGGGGCCAAAGTGCCCATGCAGGCGGGCCGCGATGTGTATTGGGCCGAGGCCGTGCGCGAGCAGCCCAGCACTTGCGAACCCGTATGGGTCGAGGCCGAGCACCCGCTCTTCATCCTCTACACCTCTGGCTCTACCGGCAAGCCCAAAGGCTTGGTGCACACCACGGGCGGCTATTTGCTCTGGGCGCAGCAAACCATGCTCTGGACTTTTGACATCGACCCCATTGCCAAGCCGCAAGATGTGTTTTGGTGCACCGCCGACATCGGCTGGGTCACAGGCCACAGCTATGTCGCCTACGGCCCCTTGGCCGCTGGCGGCACGCAGCTTATTTTTGAAGGCATCCCCAGCTACCCCCATGCGGGCCGCTTTTGGCAAATGGTTGAGCGCCACCGCGTCAGCATCTTCTACACCGCGCCCACGGCCATCCGTGCCCTCATCAAAGCGCACAGCAGCACACCCAGCACCCACCCGCGCGAATACGATCTCTCCAGCCTGCGCATCATGGGCTCGGTCGGCGAGCCCATCAACCCCGAAGCCTGGCTGTGGTACCACGAGCAAGTCGGCGGCGGCCGCTGCCCCATTGTGGACACCTTCTGGCAAACCGAAACAGGCGGCCACCTCATCACTCCCCTGCCCGGCGCCACGTCGCTGGTGCCCGGCTCCTGCACCCTGCCCCTGCCCGGCGTACACATGGCCGTGGTCGATGAAACGGGGCAAGAAGTGCCCCACGGCACGGGCGGCAATCTGGTCATGACCCGCCCCCACCCCGCCATGGCACGCACCATTTGGGGCGATGCCCAGCGCTATCAAAAATCCTACTTCCCTGAAGAACTCGGCGGGCATTATTTGGCAGGCGACGCCGCCGTGCGCGACCCTGAGACAGGCTACTTCACCATCATGGGCCGCGTCGATGATGTCATCAATGTCTCAGGGCACCGCATGGGCACGATGGAAATCGAATCGGCACTGGTGGCCCACCCCGATGTCGCCGAAGCCGCCGTTGTCGGCCGCCCCGACGATGTCACCGGTGAAGCCATCTGCGCCTTCGTCGTGCTCAAATCCACCCGCCCCGTGGACCCCACCACCCTCAGCGCCGTCACCGAAACCCTGCGCGCTTGGGTTGGCCAAGAAATCGGCCCCATCGCCAAACCCAAAGACATCCGCTTTGGCGACAACCTGCCCAAAACCCGCAGCGGCAAAATCATGCGTCGCCTACTGCGCCAACTCGCCAAAGGAGAAACCATCACGCAAGATGTATCAACGCTAGAAAATCCAGCCATATTGGAGCAATTGCAAGCTTGATGAGAGAACAAGTGCCCCCGTGCGCTGTGGCTGGATTTCGGCGCAGGCTAACTTAGACCGCAAGGTCTAAGTTAAGCGAAGCGGCCGTAGCCAAAATCCTGCGATTTTGGAACAGCTACAGGCTTAAAACCCCCAGCCAAGCCGCACAAAACCAGCCAAATTGAAACTATCACAAGGGAATTTTTAGAGGGCGGATAGCCCCACACCACACCCCCCAAGGAAGACAAAAATGAGCACCATTTCCAGCCTCAGCCAAGAAAAACGCCTGTTTCAGCCCAACCCCGAGTTGGCACAACACGCCGCCGTGCCCAGCATGGCCGCCTACCAAGCGCTTTATGACAAGGCCAAAGACGACCCCAATCATTTTTGGGAAGAACGCGCCATCAACCTCTTGAGCTGGAAAAAACCCTTCACCCAAGTGCTGGACGAGTCCAACGCCCCGCACTACCGCTGGTTTGCCGATGGCTATCTCAACGCCAGCTACAACTGCTTGGATCGCCATGTGGAAGCGGGCCACGGCGATCGCATTGCCATCATTTTTGAGGGCGACGACGGCCTCTCGCGCGAATACACCTACGCCCAGCTCTTGGCCCATGTGGGCCGCTTTGCCAACGCCCTCAAGCGCCGTGGCATTGCCAAGGGCGACCGCGTCATGATTTACATGCCCATGGGCGTGGAATGCGTGATTGCCATGCAAGCCTGCGCCCGCATTGGTGCCACGCACTCGGTTGTGTTTGCTGGCTTTAGCGCCAAATCCATGCACGAGCGCATGGAGGATACGGGCGCGATTGCCATCATCACCGCCGATGAGCAAATCCGTGGCGGCAAAGTGCTGCCCATCAAACCCTTGGTCGATGAAGCTTTGGCCTTGGGCGGCTGTGAAGGCATCCACAGCGTCATCGTGTACCGCCGCACCGGCGGCAGCGTGCCCATGCAAGCGGGGCGCGATGTCTTTTGGGGCGAAGCCATTCGCGGCCAATCCAGCGTTTGCGAGCCCGTCTGGGTCGAGGCCGAGCACCCACTGTTCATCCTCTACACCTCTGGCTCTACGGGCAAGCCCAAAGGCATCGTGCACAGCACGGGCGGCTATTTGCTCTGGGCCACCATGAGTATGCGCTGGACTTTTGACCTCGACCCCATTGCCAAACCCGATGATGTGTTCTGGTCGACCGCCGATCTTGGCTGGATTACAGGCCACACCTACACCGCCTACGGCAGCTTGGCCATTGGCACGACCCAGCTCATTTTTGAAGGCATCCCCACCTACCCGCACGCAGGCCGCTTCTGGCAAATGATTCAGCGCCACCGCGTCACCATTTTTGCCACTGCGCCCACGGCCATCCGCGCCCTCATCAAGGCCAATAGCACCGAGCCAGCCACCCACCCCAAGCACTACGACCTCTCCAGCCTGCGTATCTTGGCTTCAGCGGGCGAGCCCATCAACCCCGAGGCATGGATGTGGTACCACGAGCAAGTCGGCGGCGGGCGCTGCCCGATTTTGGACACCTTCTGGCAAACCGAATCAGGCGGCCAAATGATTGCGCCCCTGCCCGGTGCTACGCCGCTGGTGCCAGGGTCTTGCACCCTGCCCCTGCCTGGCGTGCAAATGGCCGTGGTCGATGAAAGCGGCAATGAAGTGCCCCACGGCACAGGTGGCAGCCTGGTCATGCTGCGCCCCATCCCCTCTTTGGCGCGCACCATTTGGGGCGACAAAGCGCGCTACCAAAGCTCCTACTTCCCCGAAGAGTTCAAAGGCGCTTACTTGGCGGGCGACGCCGCTGTACGAGACCCCGAGACGGGCTACTTCACCATCATGGGCCGTGTCGATGATGTCATCAATGTCTCGGGCCACCGCATGGGCACGATGGAAATTGAATCGGCACTGGTGGCCCACCCCGATGTGGCCGAAGCCGCCGTGGTCGGCCGCCCTGACGATGTCACCGGCGAAGCCATCTGCGCCTTCGTCGTCCTCAAATCCACCCGCCCCGTGGACCCCACCACCAGCGCCGCCGTAGTGGAAACCCTGCGCACCTGGGTTGCGCAAGAAATTGGCCCCATTGCCAAACCCAAAGAAATCCGCTTTGGCGACAACCTCCCCAAAACCCGCAGCGGCAAAATCATGCGCCGCCTCCTGCGCCAACTCGCCAAAGGAGAAACCATCACGCAGGATGTTTCGACGCTAGAGAACCCCGCAATTTTGGAGCAGCTACAAGCCTGACGACCCACAGGTGCCCCACCCAACACGGCCTCCCTAGGAGGCCGTTTCCATGCCCACCTCACAGCGGCCACACACAATCTCCAACCCACTTTTGCCCCAAGCGGCGGCGGCGCATTGCGGGCAGGCGTAGCGCAGGCGGTCCACAGGGCGGGGCGGCGCAGGGGCCAGTAGCGGCGGTGCAGGCGGTGTGAGTCTGAGGCGCTCGTCCGCCTCGCCCTCCTCAGCGGCCTCTTGCTGCTGCGCCAGCAGTTGCAGCACAGGCGGCTGGCTCAAGGCCACATCGGCCCCCGCCTTGGCCAATTGCTCTTGGCGCTGGGCTTGCGCCGCTTGCACAGTTTGCGTCGCCAGCTCAGGCTCATCGGCTGGCCCCAGCAAGCTGCTGCGGGGCAAATGGCGGTCAAACCAGCTCAGGGCAAAGCCTTGCAGCAGCAGGCTTTGGCAGGCTTGCAAAAAAGGCCCATTGGGCACGATGTAATGGCTCACCGTGCGCCCCGTGTCTTTGCCTTCCGGCAGGCCGGTGCTGCTCGGCTCCAGGCCGATGTCGCGCATTTTGCGTGCCCACTCGCGGTTGTGCGGGTTGCTCTTGCTGGCATGGCCAAAATGGGCCTGCCAGTGGTGCACCATCTCGTGCACCAGCGTCGATAGCACCTCCTCTATCGGCCGTAGGCTGAAAAAACCAGGGTGCAAGGCCAGCTCATCCACCATCTCGCCTTGGGCGTTGATGAAGCGCTCTTTGTGGTGGTAGCCGTAATAACGCCCACCCGCCCGCATGGTGATGAGGCAGGGCGGCAGCTTGCCATCAAAAAGCGCAGCATTGAAGTGGGCAAAGGCGCGTTCGAGCTCGGCATACAAGGCCAAGCTGGGGCTGGGGTTAGAAAAAGGCTCAGTCATAGCAATCAGAGGCATCCAAGAAATCAAGCCACTATTTTGCCTGCATGACCCTCAAGCCAAAACCACAGCACACAGGCTTTGAGAGTTTGAGCTACCACAACAAAAGTGTGGAATAAGTCACACAGTTGCTCAGTTTTTAAAAAGCCAGCTTAGGATGCTGCCCCATGCAGTGCCCAGCCTTGGGCCACTGCCTTTGCCCCCATTTCTCAGAAAGGCCGTACGCAATGCGCACAGATATGTTTCAACAAATTTTGGAAGAGCTGCAAGGCTCTTCTGCCGATATTGAGGCCTCCGCCCTGATTTCAACCGACGGCCTGATGATTGCTTCGGCCCTGCCCGCCAGCATGGACGAAGACCGCGTGGGCGCCATGTCAGCCGCCCTGTTGTCTTTGGGCGACCGCGCCGCCAAAGAGCTGGTGCGCGGCGATTTGGAACGCGTGCTCTTACAGGGTGAAAAGGGCTATGTAATCATGAGCAGCTCAGGCAGCGAGGCCGTGCTCACGGTGCTGGCCAAGCCCAACGCCAAACTGGGCCTGCTCTTTTTGGACATCAAGCGCGCCGCCCAAGCCCTGTCCAGCATGATTTAAACCCCGCATACAAAAGGAGGCCAGCAACCATGATGACCCCAATGCAGCCCGCCGCCGACGCAGAGCAGCAACTCGATTGGCACTACCAAGATGGCAGCAGCCGCAGTCTGCACATGAGCCAACGCGAGCGCCCCTACCCCGATGGCCGTTTGATTATTTCGCGCACAGATTTGAACGGCGTATTGACCCATGCCAACGATGCTTTTGTAGAAATTTCAGGCTATAGCCGCGATGAGTTGATGGGCCAGCCTCACGCCATTTTGCGCCACCCCGACATCCCCCGTGCGGTTTACGCTGATTTGTGGCGCACCCTACAAGCGGGTGAAAAGTGGCACGGTTATGTGAAAAACCTGTGCAAAGACGGCTCGTTTTACTGGGTTTACGCCACCGCCGTGCCCAACCGCCGCCAAGGCCAAGTGGTGGGCTACACCTCGGTGCGGCGCAAGCCCTCACGCAGCAAAATTGCCCAAGCTCAGGCGCAATACCAAGCCATGTTGGCCCAAGAGGAGGCGGAAAAATGACCTTGAACTTTGTGATTGCCCCAGACTTTGCCCCCGAGCACTTTGCAGGCTGGCATTTGCTCAACACTGTGCTGCAAAAGCAAACCGAGCTGGCCCTGCACCTGCGCACACCCGCCCACGCCGCCGAGCAAGCCCAACTGGTGCAAGCTGGGCAGGCCGATGTGCTGTATGCCAACCCTTTTGATGCGGCGGCCCTGATTCGCGATCAAGGCTACCGTGCCTTGGCACGCCCCATCAACAAGGCCAATGAAATGGTGATTTTGGCCCGTGCCGATGCCGCTTTTGCCTGCGTTGAAGACCTGCAAGCGGGCCTGCGCGTGGCCCTCACGCCCAACCACGATGTCAAACTGATTGGCCTGCGCTTGCTCGAACCCGCTGATTTGCTGGAGGCTGATTTGCAATGGCAAGAGCTGGAAAGCTACCAAGCGGCGGCCCGTGCCCTCATCAAAGGTGAGGCCGATATTTGCTTTATGTTGGCCGAGGCTTACCATTCGCTCTCACGCCTGAGCAAAGCCCAGCTCAAGGTCTTGGTCGAGAGCCAACTGGCCGACATCAGCCATGTGGTTTTGCTGCATCCGCAGCACAGCGCCTATGCCGACACCCTGCGCCAAGCCTTGCTGGACTTGCCTGAGGATGTGCGCCAAGCGCTGGGCATACCCAGTGGTTTTGCCGCCATGAATGAAGAAGAAGCCGAGTTCATGATTGACCTCATGGACACCCTGCTGAGCTGAGGCAGAGGCGGCATGATGGCCAGCGACAGCGCCCAACGCCTGCCCTACCGCTTGGCCTCGCGCCGCGTGCTGCAAACCCCCGCATTGGGCGCGGCCCACCAAACCCGCACTCAAGCGGCCTTGGCCCTGCCAGGGGCCGAGCCTTTGCAAGCGGCCTTGGTCGATTGGCTGCACGGCTGCGCGGGCCTAGCCGCCGACTTGGGCGCTGCACTCAGGCAAAACGCCGTGCGCGAGCGCCTGCCGCCCTTTGTCTGGCAGGCTTTGGTGCAGCAGTGGCAAAGCGGGCAAGCCCTGCCCCGCATCAGCCCTTGGGCCACGCGCTGGTGTGTGCTGGTCACGCCCTCCTCTGATGTGCCCGAGCGGGCCTTGCTGTGCGGCATTGATGACTCCCACAGCGTGGTGCAAGCCTTTATGCCCCAGCTTTTGGCTGGCGATGCACAGGCCGAGCAGGACTTTTTAAAGCACTGCGTGGGCGCGCATGACACCTTGGCCTTTATGCTGGCTCGCCGCCAATTACAAAAAGCAGGGCGCACACTGGGGCCCGCATGGGCTGGCAGTATGCAGGCCCTACAAGAAGGAAGCTAAGCCATGTCCTCCTCCGTTTTACTCAGTGGCCTCAGCCCCCACGATGCGGCTGCGCTGGAGCTGCTCATCAGCCGCCGCTGGCCCGAACTGCGCTGCGTGGTGCAGGCCCGCCAAGCCGATTTCAGCCTGCCCACCCAAGATGCCCGCGCCCAAGCCTGCGAACTGCTGGTGTTGGACTTAGCGGGGCTGGGCCTGAGCCAGCCCCATGCAGACAAACAAGAGCAACTCTTGGCCCTGCTGCAAGGCCGCCCTGCCTTGTTGCTGTTGCGCGGGCAAAGCCAAGTTTGGGCCGAGACCGAATTCAAAGCCCCCAGCGTCTTGCGCCATTTGCTCGCGCCCTACAAAGCAGAGGCCATGATTGAGGCCATCGAAGCCTTGCGCCAAAGCGCACAGGCGGGCAGGCAGCGCCCAGCGCCACCCCTGAGCCACGCTACCGCGCGCCCCGTCACCCCAGCAAGACCAGCCCCAAACGCCCCCCAGCCCAGCTCAGCGCCCTCTGCCGCCAGCCAATTGTTGGCCGCCATACCCGCTTTGCAAAGCAGCCGCTTTTTAATGGCCTTGGCCCACCCCCTGCCGCAAATCGGCGCTTATAAGCTGCGCTTTGGCGTGGCTGAGCTGCTGCTGCAAGTGCAGCAAGCCCAAGTCTTGGCCACCCTGCCCATCTCTGCCCTGCTGCGCTCGGTGCAAAGCCCGCAGCGCCTCAATGCCTTTAGCGCCCAAGCCCTGAGCCCACAAGCCCTCGCCTTGGAGCTGACACAGCAGGCCCACCGCCACCGCTCCCCGCTTGAGCTGGCCCTATGGGAGCTGAGCCACTTGGCCAGCAAAGACCTGCCCCTGCAATTGGCCCACGATGTGCAACTGCAACTGCGCCGCTACCCCAACTTCACCCTATTGGGGCCCACGCCCCCTTTCCACCTGCAACTGGCGGCCCTCTGCCTGCGCGGGCCGCAAAGCCTGAGGCAACTGCAAACCCAATTTCCGGGGCAAGAGCGGCAGGTGCTGCAATTCGCCACCCTCTGCACCTTTGCTGGCATTGCCCACATCAGCAAATCAGCACAAGAGCCTGCCGCCGCAGCGCACCCAGCAACCGCAGCGGCGGCCCCCACCCCCAATGCGGCCAAGCGCAGCTTGTTCAAAGCCTTGCTGAAAAAACTGTTTTAAAGGAGGGCCTGCCATGAGCAAAATCTACAAACTTGTTTTCGCTGGCCCAGTTGGGGCAGGCAAAACCACCGCTATTCGCAGCCTCTCAGATATTGAAGTCGTCAGCACCGAGGCCAAAGCCAGCGACGACACCCAACTGCTCAAACCCACCACCACCGTCGCCATGGATTACGGCCTCATGCGCTTGGACAGCGGCGACCAAGTGCGGCTCTACGGCACCCCAGGGCAGCAGCGCTTTGACTTCATGTGGGACATCCTCAGTGAAAACGCCCTAGGGCTGGTGCTGCTCATCAATGCCAGCGCCCCCGACCCCGATGCCGACTTGCGCTTGTATGCCTCGGCCTTTCAGCGCCTGATTGCCGACACCAGTTTCGTCGTTGCCCTGACCCACGGCGAAGAGGCTGGCTGGCACATCCGCGACAACTTGGCCAACACCTTAATCAGCTTGGGCCTGCCCCCCATCATCATGGACACCGATGCCCGCAGC
The DNA here is from genome assembly GCA_964544605.1 of uncultured Burkholderiaceae bacterium. Taxonomy (GTDB): domain Bacteria; phylum Pseudomonadota; class Gammaproteobacteria; order Burkholderiales; family Burkholderiaceae_C; genus JAMIFN01. Next base: position 76,015 of record CAZJBX010000002.1, on the reverse strand, counting down.
CGCGAGCACATGCGCGCCGTGGTGCAAGCCCTCATCTACAGCATTGACCCCTACACCACGGAGCCCGAGCATGAGTGACCCCAAAGCTGGCCCCTACCTCATGCTCACCCCCGCAGGGGCCTTGCATGCCTTTGCCCAAGCCCAGCCCGATGCCCAAGCACAAGCCCTGCAAAGCCTGCTGCCCCAAGGCCCCGCCTGGGCCCAAGCCGATTGGCTGCAAGCCCACCCTGAGCAAGCCGACACCTTGGCCCACGCCCTAGACGCCACTTGGGTGCAAACCACCACACGCCAACTGCAAGCTCCTGATAGCAGCCTCGATAACTACCTGCCCCATGCCATCGCAGGCTTGTCTGGCTCACGCAAAGCGGCGCTGGCCTCAGACCAAGGCTTTTGCTTGGCCCATGTGGGCTATAGCGCAGAAGAGGCCGAAACCCTCAGCGTGGTCGCCGCTGATTTTTACAGCTTTGTGCAACGCCAGCAGCAGCGCGGCTGGTCTGTCTCTGGGCGGGCCGTGTCCTTCTTCACCGACATCAGCCTGCTCATGCCCAGCACCAGCCTCATGCTGTTTTGGGTTGATGGCACAGGCTATTGGCTCATCTTGGGCGACGAGCCCCTGCTCAACAACACCGCCTTGGTGGAACTGATATGGGGCATTCGCCTCGCCAGCCACAAATTTGCCGCCACGAGCGCCCGCTGAAGGCCCAGCAAGCCGCCCCAAACGCGCCGCCAACTCTGGCCCAAAGCAGACCCAGGCAGAAAGCCAAACACTGCCGATTTGCGCCCCAAAAGCACCCCAGGCTGAGTCACTTCGCTTATACAATCGCCACCCATGAACGAATCGCTCTCCCTGCTTTCTTTGATTTGGCACGCCAGTGTGGTGGTGCAAATCGTCATGCTGCTCTTGCTGCTGGCCTCCATCGCCTCTTGGGCGCTGATTTTTCAAAAAGCCAAGCAATTGCGCCAAAGCGCCCTGCTCAATACCCAATTCGATGATGAGTTTTGGTCCGGCACTTCACTGGCTGATTTGCAACTGGCAGCCACCCAAAACGCCAAACACGCAGGGCCGCAAGAGCGCATCTTCCTCGCGGGTATGCGCGAGGTGCAAAAACTGCGTGAGCGCCGCGTCGCCGACAGCGCCATGGTGTTAGATGCCGCCCATCGCGCCATGCGTGCGGCCATGCAGCGCGAGATGGACGCACTCGAAGACGGCCTGCCCTTGCTGGCCTCCGTCGGCTCCGTCTCCCCCTATGTCGGTCTGTTCGGCACGGTCTGGGGCATCATGAGCACCTTCACCCAATTTGGCGGCGCAGCGCAAATGAGCTTGGCCACCGTCGCTCCCAGCATTGCCGAGGCGCTGGTGGCCACGGCCTTGGGCCTGTTGGCGGCCATCCCCGCCGTCATCGCCTACAACCGCTACGCCCGCCGTGCCGATCGCCAAGCCAATGAGCTGGAGAACTTCATCGACGAATTCAGCAACATCTTGCAGCGCCAACTGCTGCCAGCACCCCAAGCCGCCGCACCTGCTGCTGCTCCTCGTCCAGCAGCGGCCAGCCGCTTTGGGCAATGAATTGCATTAAGGCCAAACAAGCATGAGCACCCGCCGCCGCCAACGCCGCGCCATGGGCGACATCAATATGGTGCCCTTCATCGATGTCATGCTGGTATTGCTCGTCATCTTTATGGTGACTGCGCCCCTCATCACCACGGGCGACATCGACCTACCCTCCGTCAGCCAAGCGCCGCCCAGCCCCGACAAGCCCCGCGATGTGCTCACCTTGGGCATCCAAAGCGAGAGCCAATACAAGCTAAGCAGCCAACGCCGTGGCCAACTGGCTCAAGGCAGCGATCTGGGCGATTTAATCACCCAAATTCAGGCCGAACAAAGCGACAACCCTGAGCTGGCCATCGTCATTGCCGCCAGTAAAGACCTGCGCTACGAGACCGTGGTGCAAGCCATGGACGGCTTGCGCAGCCACAACATCCAGCGCATCGGCTTGGTGGTGGCGCAAAAACAGCCTTGACCCCAGGGACAAAGCCCACTAGACTTGCCCCCTTATGAAAAAAGGACAAGTCACTCTTGCAGCCATTGGCCTGATTTTGGGCAGCCTTTGCAGCCCAGCATGGGCCGAGCCCGATAGCCTTGGCGCCCTCATCACCGACCGTGAATTCCTGCGTCAATTCGACAATGGCGATGCCTTGGGCGACTTCCTCAGCGACAACGCCCTCAGCAGCTCCTTTGCCGCCCTGCCCTTGAACCACCCCCTTGAGCCCAAACAATCCTTGGGCCCACGCAGCGGCATCGTCAATACCGCCATGGGCTTTATCGGCGTGCCCTACCGCTACGGCGGCAATGGCCCGCAAGACGGCGGCTTTGATTGCAGCGGCTTGGTGCGCAGCGCCGTGCAACGCGCCTTGGGGCAATCCCTGCCACGCCGCGCCGCCGACCAAGCCCATGCCACGCGCACCATTCAAAAAGACGAGCTGCAACCGGGCGATTTGGTCTTTTTCAACACCATGAAGCGCGCCTTCAGCCATGTCGGTATTTATGTGGGCGACAACAAATTCATCCACGCCCCCAGCTCAGGCAAACTGGTGCGGGTCGAGAACATGAACAACAACTACTGGCAAAGCCGCTTCAACGGCGCGCGCCGAGTGGACAGCAACAACGCTGTCGCTGAACGCTAAGCCCCCAGCACTGCGCCACTGCCATGAAGTCCAAAGACCTTGCCATGGCAGAACTCCTCAGCCTCCTGGAGAGCCGCTACGCCATGCGCCTGATTTGGGCCTTGCGCGACGGCCACCCGCAAACCTTTCGCCTGCTGCAAGACAGCATTGGCGGCGTCACCCCCAACACCCTCAACACCCGCCTCAAAGCCATGCGCGAGCACGGCCTGGTGGCGCACTCCAGCGCGGGCTACCACATCACCGCCTTGGGCGCTGACCTCATCCGCCGCATGAGCGACTTCCCGCCCTTTGCCAGCAAATGGCAGCAAGCCATCAAAGCCAAGAAAAGCACCAAAGGCCCCTGAGCGCCGCCCCTGGCTCTGGCCTACAATCTGCCGCCATGCTTGCCCTACTCGACTTCATTCCCCTCATCTTGTTCTTTGTCAGTTACAAACTGCAAGGCAAGTTTTTTGCCATTGCCGTGCTGCTGCTGGCCACTTGGGCGCAAATGCTGCTGAGCTACTTCTTACAAGGCCGCCAGCTCGAACCCATCCAAAAATTCACCTTGGTCGCCGTCAGCCTATTTGCCTCCATCTCGCTGATTTTTCGCAATGAAAAAATCCTGCAATGGTGGCCTACCGTGCTTGAAATCGTCCTCAGTCTGGTGCTCATCTTGGGCATTTATGTGTGGCAGAAAAACCCCCTCAAAATGCTACTGGGCAGCAAACTGCCCTTGCCTGATCCCGTCTGGCTGCGCTTGGCGCAAATGTGGGTGGTGTTTTGCCTGCTCATGGCCGGGCTGAACGCCTACATCGTGCTGGAGCAAAGCTATGACCAATGGATGAGCTTCAAACTCTGGAGCCGTCTCATCTGGCTGGGCTTTGCCCTGATTCAAGGCGTTTACATCGCCAAAAACCTCCCCAAAGATGCGTTTGAGGAAAAGAGCCAACCATGAGCAACCCGCTCCACACCTCACCCTACACCTTGGCGCAAATTGAGGCTGCCGTGGCGCAAGCCTTCCCCCAAGCCCGCCTCTGCCAAGTCATCAACGAAAGCGCCGCCCATGCAGGCCACACTGGCAACCCAAACGGCGATGCCCTCAGCCACATTCGCATCATCCTGCGCTGCCCCAGCCTCGCCAGCCTGCGCCCCGTGGTCCAGCACCGCCAAGTGCACGCCGCGCTCTCGCCCTTTTATGCCCTCGGCCTGCACGCCGTGGTTTTAGACACCGCCGCCTAAGCGTCGCAGCGCTTTTTTCTGCGATACTGTTTGCCTTGTGCAGCTTGGCTGCCCTTCATTTATTTCAGCCCAAGAGAGTCTTGATTCATGAAAAAAACCCTCACCGCATTGGCCTTGGCCAGCGCCTTTATGGTCAGCGCCCAAGCGCAAAATGTTGCCGTTGTGAATGGCAAGCCCATCCCCAGCAGCCGTCTTGAAGCCGCCATTGACGCCACCCTAGAGCGCAACGCCCCCGGCGCAGAAGTGAGCGCCGAGCATCGCGATGCCATGCGCGAGCAAATCTCTGAGCACCTCATCATGCAAGAGATTTTGGTGCAAGAGGCGCAGCGCCGTGGCCTTGAAAACACCGCTGAATACAAGCGCCACATTGAAGCCATGCGCTACCAAGTGCTGATGCAAATGCTGCAAAAAGACTTCATCGAGAAGAACAAACCCAGCGATGCTGACATCCAAGCCGAATACGACCGCGCTGTGGCCGAAGCCAAAGGCTTGGAAGCGGCAGGCGGCGGCAACAAAGAATACAAATCGCGCCACATCCTCGTCCCCGATGAGAAGCAAGCCCAAGACCTGATTGCCCAGCTCAATAAAGGGGCCAACTTTGCTGAATTGGCGAAAAAACATTCACAAGACCCAGGCTCTGGCGCCAATGGCGGCGACTTGGGTTGGGCCAACCCTGGCACTTATGTGCCTGAATTCGGCCAAGCCCTGGGTGAGCTGAAAAAAGGCCAATACAGCAAAAAGCCTGTGCAAACCACTTTCGGCTACCACATCCTCCTGCTGGAAGACGAGCGCGAGAACGCTGGCCCTGACATCCCCCCACTGGAAGAGGTCAAAGACCAAGTCGCACAAAGCCTGATGGAAGGCAAAATGCAAGCCTTCTTTGAAGATCTGCGCAGCAAAGCCAAAATCAAATAAGCCCAGCGCCTGTTTGACACCCCCTCGCACAAAAGCCTGCTCATGGATGCAGGCTTTTGTTTTTTCTGGCTATAATGCGAGCTTCCTCAATTTTTGCGGAAACCATAAAAAAAGCCGCTTGGGCAGCCTGCAAAGGCCGTCGAGCGAGGTGCAAATCGGGCTTTGTCCCTTTTTGTGATGACAAACTTTTAGCAAACAAGGAGTGCTAGCATGGCACGCGTATGCGATATCACGGGCAAAGGCCCAATGGTGGGCAACAATGTTTCCCACGCCAACAACAAAACCAAACGCCGTTTTCTGCCCAACCTGCAATACCGCCGTTTCTGGGTAGAAAGCGAAAACCGCTGGGTGCGCTTGCGCGTCACCAATGCGGCTTTGCGCCTCATCGACAAAAATGGCATTGACGCCGTTCTCGCTGACCTGCGCGCTCGCGGTCAAGCTTAATTCAAGCACTGAAAGGAATTCACCATGGCAAGCAAAGGCGGACGCGAGAAAATCAAACTCGAATCAACTGCTGGTACAGGTCACTTCTACACCACGACCAAAAACAAAAAAACCATGCCTGAGAAAATGGCGATCATGAAATTTGATCCCAAAGCGCGCAAGCATGTCGAGTACAAAGAAATCAAGCTGAAATAAGCGCGAACTTTGCACCACAAAAAACCGCTTCTATTGAAGCGGTTTTTTTATGCCTGGCAAAGCCAAAGCCAGCAGCTCAAAGCTGGGCCAAATCCCAGCGCGGCAGTACTTTGAAGCTGGCTTGCTCTTGCCACTGCAAGACCCCAGCCTGCCAACGCATGGCCGCAGCCAAGGCAATCATGGCACCGTTATCGGTACACAAATGCAGCTCCGGGTAATGCAGGCGGATGCCGCGCTTGGCGCAAGCTTGGCCCAACTGCTGGCGCAGCATGGCGTTGGCCCCCACGCCGCCTGCAATCACAAGGCGCTTCAAATCCTGCTCTTTCAAGGCTTTGAGCGATTTTTTCACCAACACTTCCACAATCGCCGCTTGCGTGCTGGCGGCCAAATCGGCCTTACGGGCCTCTAATTCACCTGCCGCAGCCAGTTTATTGGCCTGCGTCAGCACCGCCGTTTTCAAACCCGCAAACGAGAAATCCAAATTCTTTTGGTGCAGCAAAGGCCGTGGCAGCGCAAAGGCATCGCCCGCGCCCTGCTCGGCCAAACGCGCCAAAGCAGGCCCGCCAGGGTAGCCCAGCCCCAAAAGCTTGGCCGATTTGTCAAACGCCTCGCCCGCCGCATCGTCTATGGTTTCGCCCAAAAGCTGGTATTGCCCCACGCCATCGACCCGCATCAGCTGCGTGTGCCCGCCTGAGACCAAAAGCGCAATAAAGGGGAATTCGGGCGGATCTGCCGATAAAAAAGGCGAGAGCAAATGCCCTTCAAGGTGGTGAATGCCCGCCAAAGGCTTGCCCAAGCCTGCGGCCAAAGCTGCGGCAAAACCTGCCCCTGTCAGCAAAGCCCCCGCCAAGCCAGGGCCACGGGTGTAGCAAATGCCATCCACCGCTTGCAGGGGCAGGCCCGCCTGCTGCATCACCGCATCCAACAAAGGCACCAAGCGTTGAATGTGGTCGCGGCTGGCCAGCTCAGGCACCACGCCGCCGTAATCACGGTGCATGGCGATTTGGCTGTGCAGCGCTTCCCCCAGCAAGCGCACAGCGCCGTCTGGCGCAGCCTCCATCAAGGCCACGCCTGTTTCATCGCAAGAGGACTCAAAACCCAAAAAAAGCATGGCCAGCCTTAGGCAATGCCCACTTTCTTTTCCCACTCTGATTTGCAGGCCACGCAATGCTGGGTTTGCGGCTCAATTTGCAGGCGTGCAAAAGGAATGCCGCAGCCGCACTGGGCACAAATGCCGTAATCGCCGGCCTCCATGCGTTCGAGCTCCTCACGGATGCGTGAGACCTCTTTGGCGCTATAGGTGTTGCGCAGGGCATCCCACTGGCGCTCTTCATCGCGGTGTACCGCCTCATTGTCTTCTTGTGAGGCCACTTCTGACACATGGTCGGCTTCGGCCTCAGACTTTTTCTGCGCCGCCAAACCTGCCTCCGCATCGCTCAGCATGGCCAGCAATTTTGCTTTCAACTCGGCCAATTCGGCCACTGACAAATGGGATTGATTCATGGGGATCTCCTTTATAACAATCTCCCTATTATGGTGGTGAACGGGGGCTTCATCCGCACCAGCAAAACAAAGCCTGAGCATGGCAGAATGCCAAATGCGGCAAGCCTGCTGTGTCAGCCCGCCGCATAAAGCAAAAGATTGTTTACGCAAAAGAGCCAATGCTGCTCTTTATTGCTGATTTAATCAACATTGCACAACCTATGGCTGCTGCACCTGAGCGCAGCGGCCTCTGCCCCTATTTCCTGACTGTTTAGGAGTCTCCCTCATGCAACCGTATTCCCCTTTGCAATTGGCACAAGTGGTCAGCCACATGCTTTGGACCCGAATGACCCGCCCGCAATTTCCGGAATTCCGCAGCAACGATCCCGCCTTCTACCCCCGCGAGGCTTGCTATCCCGTGTACAAACGCATGCGCGATGAGAAAAAAATCTTCTATGTGCCCCGTTTTCTCGGCTGGGTCGTGGGTGGCGATTACGAAACCCTCACCACTTTGCTGCGCGACGACCGCCTGTCTTTGCGTTTTGCCGACTGGGACTACTACCCCCGCGTGGCCGAAGCCCGCAAAACCGAGCTCAACCGCCTCACCGACAACCTGCTGATGAACAAAAAGCGCAATGACCACCAACGGCTGCGCCGCCTGTCTGTCACGGCTTTCTCGCCCCGCATTGTGGACAAGCTCATGCCGCAAATTCGCGCCACGGTGAACAAGCATTTTGAAGAAATGGAAGCCAAAGGCGGCGATGTGATTGACATCGTGGAACTCGCCCGCGTCATCCCGCTCGAAGTCCTCACCCAATACTTGGGCGTGCCCAACAACTACCAAAAAGACTTTTTTGCCGTTTCCGAAGCCATCTTGGGCCAATTCAACCCCAGCAGCAAAATCGACCTACCAGCCGCCAACAAAGGCATCGATATGCTGAAAAAAATGGTGGCTGAAAAACGCGCCAACCCACAAGACGACTTGGTCAGCGCATTGGCCACCACGGCTGAAGATGGCGACAAGCTCAGCGAAGACGAAATGCTCTCGCTCATCGCCTCCGTCTTGGCCGCTGGCCCTGACTCTACCCGCGATCATGCCGTTTGCGTCAGCCATGTCATGGCCTTGCAACCTCAGGCATGGGCCGAGCTGCGCGCCGACCGCAGCCTGCTGCAAAACGCCACCCGCGAGGCTTTCCGCTGGAACGCTTGGGGCCACCGTGGCTACACCCGCTTTGCACTGGAAGATTTGGAAATCCACGGCCAAAAAATCAAAAAAGGCGAGATGATTCGCCTGTCCTTTCCTGTCTTTTTGTTCGACGAGAAGGTCTTCCCCAACCCCGAGAAATACGATCTGCACCGCGATAACCTCGACAAAGTCATCCACTTTGGCACAGGCCCGCACTACTGCTTGGGTGCCAATATCGCCCGCGCCATTTACGAAAGTGTGATTGAGGGCATGCTCGATCGTTACGAAAGCATCAGTCTTGCGGGCGAGCCTGTCTATAAAGAGAATGTGGTCTCGCGCCAAATCACCTCTTTGCCACTGAAAATTGTGCGCGCCAAAGAAAGTTTGGCCGCCTAAACCACGCCCGAGCCATCCCCAAAGCCACAAAGCCTGTTCCCTTCCGAACAGGCTTTTTGTTTTGTTAGGATTGGGGCCACTTTTCATCGTTCTGGGCCTTTTTATGCAGTCTTTCTCCCGCCTTCAACTCCTGCGCATGGGCGCACATGCGCTCTGGGGCGGCCTCACCCGCCCCCGCTACGCCGCCTTCCGCCCTGATGATCCCAAGTTCTACCCCCGCGAGGTGGCTTGGTCCACCTACAAAACCATGCGCCAAGAGCACAAGGTCTTTTACATGCCCAAGCAAATGGGCTGGGCTGTCGGCGGCGATTACGACACCCTGACCAAACTGCTGCGCGATGACCGCCTCTCGCTGCGTTTTTCAGACTGGCGCTTCTACCCCGCCCTGCCCGAAGAAAAAAAGAACGACCTGCATCGCCTCACAGAAAACCTGCTCATGAGCAAGCACCGCGCCGACCACCAGCGTCTGCGCCGCCTCTCGGTCACGGCCTTCTCGCCGCGCATTGTGGACAAACTCATGCCGCAAATTCAGGCCATTGTCACCAAGCACTTTGATTGGGCCGAGGCCCAAGCTGGCAATCAAAACCGCATTGACCTCATCGCCATTGCCAAGGCCATTCCTCTCGAAGTCTTGACCCAATACCTCGGCGTGCCGCAAGACTACCAAAAAGACTTCTACGCCGTCTCTGAGGCCATCGTCGGCCAATTCAACCCCAGCGTCGAGCTGGACGAGAACGACGCGCTCAAAGGCATTGCCATGCTGCGCAAAATGGTGGCGGAAAAACGCGCCAATCCGCAAGATGATTTGGTCAGCGCACTCGCCACCGCCGCTGAAGACGGCGACCGCCTGAGCGAAGACGAAATGCTGGCGCTCATTGCCTCCGTCTTGGCCGCTGGCCCTGACTCTGCCCGCGACCACATCGCGCATGTCTGCTACGCCCTCGCCCAGCAGCCCCAAGCCTGGGCCGAAGTGCGCGCCAATATGGACTTGCTGCCCCAAGCCGCACTTGAAGCCTTCCGCTGGAACCACTGGGGACACCGGGGCTACACCCGCTTCACCCTCGAAGACATGGAGGTCTATGGCGTCACCATCCCCAAAGGGGAAATGGTGCGCCTGGTGCATCCCGTCCACCTGTTTGATGAAAGCGTCTTCGCCGACCCCGATCGCTTTGACATCCACCGCGCCAACCTCGACAAACTCCTCAACTTTGGCACAGGCCCGCACTACTGCTTGGGCGCCAACATCGCCAAAGCCATCATCAACACCACGGTGGAAGAGCTGCTCAAGCGCTATCGCAGCGTGCGCATCGCCGAAGCCCCCGAATACGAGAGCAACATCGTCTCCCGTCGCATGAACACCTTGGTTTTGGAAGTAGAAAAAGCCTAAAAGCTGTTTATAATGCTGGGTTTCGTAGCGTTTGGCGCTTTGGGCCGCGACGAAAATTACCCTTGACCACCTAAGAGCGGCTCCACCTCATACGAGAGCTGCCGACCGTGGAAAAGCCCCGCCGTTTTTTGAAAGAAAGTGAACTTCTCTATGAGCACAACTAGCGCTAAACCCGCTGAGGTCGTTCATGAGTGGTTTGTGATTGATGCCACCGATAAGGTACTGGGTCGCGTTGCCAGCGAAGTAGCCGCCCGCCTGCGTGGTAAACACAAAGCCATTTATACCCCTCATGTTGACACGGGTGACTACATCATCATCATCAACGCGGCCAAAATCCGCGTGACGGGCAACAAAGAAACCGACAAAATCTACTACCGCCACACAGGTTACCCTGGCGGCTTGCGCGAAACCAGCTTCCGCGACATGCAAGCCAAACACCCAGGCCGTGCCATTGAAAAAGCGGTCAAAGGCATGTTGCCCAAAGGTCCTTTGGGTTACGCCATGATTAAAAAGCTGAAAGTTTATGGCGGCGCTGAGCACCCCCATACTGCGCAGCAACCCAAAGTGCTTGAAATCTAAGGAGCTGCACAATGATCGGTGATTGGAACAACGGCACAGGCCGCCGCAAAAGCAGCGTAGCCCGTGTTTTCTTGAAAAAAGGCAGCGGCAAAATCCAAGTGAACGGCAAAGACATTGCCGACTTCTTTGGCCGCCCCACTTCTATCATGATTGCCAAGCAACCCTTGGCCCTGACAGAAAACCTCGAATCCTTCGACATCAAAGTGAATGTGCACGGCGGCGGCGAATCTGGCCAAGCCGGTGCCATCCGCCACGGCATCACCCGCGCCCTGATTGACTACGATGCAGAACTCAAGCCCACTTTGAGCGCTGCCGGCTATGTCACGCGTGACGCCCGTGAAGTTGAACGGAAAAAAGTTGGTTTGCGTGGCGCTCGCCGCCGCAAACAGTTCAGCAAGCGTTAATTCGCCCCTCTGGACACAAAAACCGCGTGGCCTACCATGCGGTTTTTTTTATGCCTGCTCAATGGGCCTTTGAAATGATGGAGAAAAGATTGCCCTATGTTTGATGCCGTAATCATTGGTGCCGGGGCCGCTGGGCTGTTTTGCGCAGCTCAGGCGGGCCAGCGCGGTTTGCGCGTCTTGTTGCTAGACCATGCGCCTAAAGTGGCGGAGAAGGTGCGCATTTCTGGCGGCGGGCGCTGCAACTTCACGAATCGTGATTTGGATGTGCGCAACCCGCATCGCCACTATGTGGGGCAGAACCCGCAATTTGCCCGCTCGGCCTTGTCGCGCTATACGCCTGCGCATTTCATGGCCCTGCTGGATCGCCACGGCATCACCTACCACGAAAAACACAAGGGCCAACTTTTTGCCGATGAGAGCGCGGGGGCGATTATCGCGATGCTTCTCGATGAGTGCCGCGCGGGTGGCGTCGAGCGCTGGCAGCCTTGTGCGGTGCACGGCGTGACGGCTTTGGCCCCTGCTGAAGCCCAGAACCAAGGCGCAGCGGCTGATGCCCGCTATGCCATTGCGACCGATAGAGGCGAGGTGCGCTGCCGTCAGTTGGTGGTGGCCACGGGCGGGCTGTCGATACCCAAAATCGGCGCCAGCGACTGGGGTTATCGCTTGGCGCAGCAGTTTGCCCTGCCCTTGGTGCCACGCCACCCGGGGTTGGTGCCCCTGCGTTTTGCAGGTGAAGACTGGCAGCCCTATACCAGCTTGGCAGGCGTGGCCCTGCCCGTGCGCATCAGCACAGGCCATAAAAAGCAGGCCACGGCCTTTGATGAAGATTTGCTCTTTACCCACCGTGGCCTGTCAGGGCCAGCGATTTTGCAGATTTCCAGCTATTGGCAGCCGAGCACGCCGCTTTACATCAACCTCGCCCCGCAAATCGATTTGGCCGCCGCTTTGCTCGAAGCCAAGGCACAAAGCAAAAAACGGCTGACCAATGTGCTGGCCCAATGGCTGCCCAGCCGCTTGGCCGAAGCTTGGTGCAGTCGCCACAGCCAGTGGCAGCAGCCCATCAACAACATCAGCGACAAAGCCCTGCTGCAATTGGCCGAGCAATTGAGCCGCTGGGAAATCACCCCCAGCGGGACTGAGGGCTATGCCAAGGCGGAAGTGACTTTGGGCGGGGTGGATACCCTGGCCCTATCGCAAAAAACGATGGAAGCCAAAACCCAGCCTGGCCTGTTTTTTATTGGCGAAGTGGTGGATATTGCCGGCTGGCTGGGGGGCTATAACTTCCAGTGGGCTTGGGCCAGCGCCCACGCTTGCGCACAAGCCCTGCAAGGGGCTGGGGCCTAAACGCCGCCCAGCAGCAGCCATTTAAGGTGCACAAGCCCCATCAGTCTGTCTAAAAAGGCTCAAGTGGGATAAAGCTCAGTGTGTCAGATGTCCAAAATCAATTTGAAGCAACTGCATCTGAAAATCAGCGCTCACGGAATGCCAAATAATTGGCATACACATAGTTAAATACCAAAGCAATAACTGAAGCAGCAGCAAAAGACAAGATCAATCCATATGAGAATTCTGAAAAAACACCAAGAATGAAATAAAAGCTTAAAAAATTAACAATGAATCCTTTGCCCTGCCCTAAAACATACAGCAAGTAAGATCGAGATCGCCCTTTAAATGTCAGATATGAGTTCAAGAAGAAGGTCGCCTGAACAGCAATCAAAAAACCAATCACTTTAGAAAAATAAGGGTTAAATACCTGGCTTGAGATAAAAAAGAAAAGAAAATCTACGAAAAACCCAACCAATCCAACCAAACAAAATTGAAAAAAGCGCAGCATAGCAGCTTAACCAATAGTCAGAAATGCTAACTTTTTCATCTCCCTACGAACTTTAGCCACCGAGTTAAGGATGATGCCTGTGAATCCAGTAAAGAAAGCAATCGTCACCAATCCAGATGCCAAAACTGCCCTGGGCAATTTGGGAACCAGCCCTGTTTGCCAAAACTCCACCACAACAGGCAAACCTGCAATCAGACCTAAAAATACAAAGATGCAAGAAAAAATAAAATAAATTATTCGAGGAGCATGATCTTTATACAAATAGAATATCTCCTTCATAATTTTAGAACCATCCCTCCAAGTCCTGAGCTTACTCTCTGCTCCCTCTACTCTGGGCAGATAGTTAATTGGCCACTCCAGCAACTTTGCACCCACTTCAATAGCATGAATCGTCATGGCCGTCTCAACCTCGAACCCTTTCGAGAACAAAGGCATGGTTTTAACATAGCGTCTAGACATGACACGATAGCCACTCAGCAAATCATTCACATCTGCTGCAAACAGCTTACTCACTGTCTTACTGAGCATCAAATTACCAAAGAGATGATTCTTTCGGCTTTGGCTTGATTTGTAGTTTCCCAATCTATTGCCAATAATTAAATCAGCATCAGCTTGAAGCAACAATTTAATCATGCTCTCTGCTTCTTCTGCTGGGTAAGTGCCATCCCCATCTGCCAGCACATAAATATCCGCATCAACATCACGAAACATAGCCTGAACAACATGCCCCTTCCCTCGTCGCTGCACCAAATGCACAGTAGCACCAGCTTGAGCAGCTAGCTCACGCGTATCATCTGTGGATTGATTATCAAAAACATGAATCTCACACTCTGGAATGCTCCGACGAAAATCATGAATGACTTTCTCTATTGCTTGGGCTTCGTTAAGGCAAGGTAGAATTACGGCAATCTTTTTCTGATCCAGCATAGAAGCTCCTGAAGGGAAAGAACACAGACCAATGCCGCAGCAATTTTAAATGGGATGCCATAACGAGGGAACGGTGCCACGATAACATGAATCAAAATGGCATATAAAAAAACCGAAACCGCCATCAACGCAAGGCCACTCATGGGCTGTCGCTTAATTACCTTTCTAAGCTGATAAGCCAAACCAAGAAATGCAAAAAGAAGCCAAAATAGGTGGATTGAGTAATTTATTTTATGTGTCAGCACAGCAACAAACTCACCATAATAAGGCGACGCAACTACCGGGTATATAAAAATTTCGCCCTGCCCTGCTATTATACTCCATTGCCAGAGAAAAAACTGCTTCCCAGCAAAATACCAAGAAATATATTTTGATGGTTCTGATGATGCCCTATCAAATATAATTTGAATGGTTTTCCCAACCCCTTCATAGACCTCTAAAGATTTTGGGTCGAAATGATAAGGAAACCCAAAAGTTGAAGGATCACCGTTATACATAAACATAGGGAAGCTGCCGTGATAAAGCCCATTGATCATCAGTGTAGGGTCTGACCAAGCACCAGTCACTAATACATTTCGCATACCCCAGGCAAGCACTGGAACAAATGATGCAAGCAGCATCAATGTAGCAGCTCTAGTTATTTTCTTTTGATAGAACCAAAGAATCAGAAACAAAAAAATGGGGAAGTATTGCAGTGTAGGCCGTATCAAAATGGCCAAGCCAAAGACAAGACCAAAAAACAATGGCCACAATGTATTTTTTTCACCTTTGCTGTAGTCAAAAAACAAGGCCATAGCAAACACTAAGGCCAATGCCGATGTAAACAATGATTCAGACAAGAAGTAGATGTTGATATTCACCCAGTGCGGAAATGTCCACAGCAATGCAGAAAAAAGCAATGCTACCCCAGGCCCACACCGAAGAAACAAAGCGAAGGTGAGGAGCAAAAATGAGGCCACTTGAAAAATCGTTTGCGCAACAATGACATTGTCAACGAAGACTTCTGGTTTAGCATCATAAAAAGCAGAAGCAAAAATAGGGAATCCTGGACTTCTCAAAGCATCTGGCGCGGGGGCTTCGTCATCAGCAGCCAATCGCGAATAAATACCAAAGTTCTTTAAGTTGCTGGCGTAGTTGTAATAGTCATAGGCATCTGCACGGATGGGTCTATCAATTACGCTATTTTGCAGCACCGATACCCGCAAATAAGACCCCAGCACAACAAACAAAAGGGTGCCAATCAGAAATAGCCACTTGAGTTCTGGTTTTTTTAATATATTCATGTTGATTTGATAGGAAAATTAGGGTATTAAATTGCACTAAAGTCAATTCAAGCGGCTCGGTTGCCCCAAATCAACCGCCCAGCAGCAGCCATTTCACCGGCATCAGGGCCAAGTCAATCACCTTTAAGGTCAGGCCGCCCACAGGTTCGAGCCACAGGGGGTAGAGGGTTTTGGTGAAAAGCAAGGCCAACACGATGTAAAAGCCGTAGGGTTCAATGCGGGCCAGCATATTGCTCGGCTCACGGGGCAGCAGGCCCACGGCAATGCGGCCCCCATCGAGTGGCGGCAGGGGCAGTAGGTTGAAGACAAAGAGCAGCACATTGATCCAGATGCCCGCTTGCGCCATGCCCATCACAAAGGCGGCGGCGCTGCCTTCTAAGCCGATGGCATGGGCCAGTATCAACGCAATGCCCCAAATAAAGGCTTGAATGAGGTTGGCGCCAGGGCCAGCAAAGGCGACCCAGACCATATCGCGCTTGGGCTGGCGCAGATTGTTGAAATTAACAGGGACGGGCTTGGCATAGCCAAAGGTGAAAGCGCCAGAGGACAGCAGCCACAGGGCCAGCGGCATGACGATGGTGCCGATGGGGTCGATGTGTTTGAGGGGGTTGAGCGTGATGCGCCCGAGCATGAAGGCGGTTTTGTCGCCCAGTTGTTTGGCGGCCCAGCCGTGGGCGGCCTCATGCAAAGTAATGGCCAGCAGCAGCGGCAAGATGACGATGATGATTTTTTGGATGTCGAAGTCCATGCCTCAATCCTTTTCAAATACGGCCATGCTTTCCACATGGGCGGTGTGCGGAAACATATTGACCACGCCCGCATGGGTGCAGCGGTAGCCCGCTTGATGCACCAACAAGCCCGCGTCTCGGGCCAAGGTCGCTGGTTTGCAGCTGACATAGACAATGCGCTGCGGCGGCTGCCAGCCTTGGGCATCGGCCAACTGCGCCACAGCAGGGTCTGCGCCTTCGGCCCCAATGCGGCTTTGGTGGATGTCGGCCAAGGCTTTGACCAAGGCAAATGCACCCTCGCGCGGCGGATCCACCAGCCATTTATCGGCTGCGCCATCGGCAATCAGCATCTGCGGCGTCATTTCAAATAAATTGCGCGCCACAAAGCGCAGTTCCTCATGCCCCGCCGTGCTGCCAAAGTGGCGCTGGGCATTGGCTTGGGCACGGGTCACCAAGGTATCGCTGCCCTCAATGCCAAGCACGCGCTGGCTTTGCGTGGCCAGCGGCAGGGTGAAGTTGCCAAGGCCGCAGAACCAGTCAATCACGCGTTCGTGTTTTTGCACGGCCAATAGGCGCAGAGCGCGCCCCACCAGCACGCGGTTGATGTGCGGATTGACTTGGGTGAAGTCGGTGGGCTTGAAGGGCATGGTGATGCCAAATTCGGGCAGGCTGTAGCTGAGCAGGCGCGCATCATCGGCATCGAGCAGGTGCACGGTGTCTGGGCCTTTGGGCTGCAACCACCATTGAATGCGGGCCTGAGGCTGGGCCGCTGCAAAAGCACGCAGTTTGTCTTTGTCAGCCTCGCTCAGGGGCTCAAGATGACGCAGCACCAAGGCCGTGACCTCATCACCACAGGCCAGCTCAATTTGCGGCAGGGTGTCGCGGGCGGCCATGCTGGCAATCAAGCCCCGCAGGGGCATGAGCAAGGCGCTGACGGCCGGCGGCAAAATCGCGCAGCTTTGCATATCGGCGATGTAGCGGCTTTTGCGCTCGTGAAAGCCAATCAGCACCTCCTCCTTCTTCGCCACATAGCGCACCGAAAGGCGGGCGCGGTAGCGGTAGCCCCAATCAGGGCCGTGGATGGCGGGCAGAATCAGGGCGGGCTTGACTTTGCCCAAATGCCAGAAATTGTCTTCCAGCACGCGCTGCTTCATGGCCACCTGCGCGGCTGGGGCCAAATGCTGCATTTTGCAGCCGCCACACGCGCCGCGCTCTAGGCCAAAGTGCGGGCAAGCCGGCTGCACGCGCTGGGTGGAAGGCCGCAGCACCTCAGTCAAGGTAGCGGCCTCCCAATTGTTTTTGCGGCGGTTCACTTGCGCCCGCACGATTTCAAAGGGCAGCGCGCCGTCAATAAAGACCACTTTGCCATCTTCACGGTGGGCCACGCCTTGGGCCTCGGCTTCCATGGACTCCACCCACAAAGCGCCCTCGGGCAAGTCTTCGGGGGCTTGAATGCGGGCGGCGGGGGTTTGCATGGGGGTTTTGTCTTCACTCATGGGGGGCAATTGTCGCAGTTTCGGGCGGCAAAACCTGCTGCGGCCCTTTGGCCCTTGCCCTGCGCAGGCAGAAAAAAAGCGCAAAAGTGCATCCGCAGCGCAACACTTGCCCCTCATTTGTGCGGCTTTCATCAAAAAACCTGAAATTCCGTCTCAAATCCCTATGGGCTAGGCCCCTGTTTTGCAGTAGTATCCGCATTCAGCAGAGGCGAGTGCCAGCAAGCAAGGGCTTGCAGCCTTCACTTCTGCGGCTAGCACCACCCCACATGATTTGATAGAAGGAAGACTCCAAATGGCAACCGAGAAAAAAGCCCCCGCCAAGAAAGCCCCCGCTAAAAAAGCCAACTCCGCTTTCATGAAAGCCCTGACACCCAGCAAAGAGCTGGCTGAAATCGTTGGCAGCAAGCCCCTGCCCCGCACAGAAGTGGTCAAGCAAGTTTGGGTTTACATCAAAAAACACGACCTGCAAAACCCCAAAAACAAGCGCAACATCTTGGCCGATGCCAAGCTCAAGCCTGTATTCGGCGGCAAAAAAGAAGTCACCATGTTTGAAATGGCTGGCCTGTTGAGCAAGCACCTGTCCTAAGCTGCGGCTCACACCCCAAAAAACCGCCTCGGCCACAGCGCCGCAGGCGGTTTTTTTTGCCCCACGATTTATAATGGGCGGCTTGATTTTTTGCCCCCGCCCCATACTGGCGCAGCGCCAAAACCCAAGCACAACGCTTTCAATACGCCCCCACGCTGGAGAAATTTGTGCTCGAATCCCTCACCCCCAACCTCCCCCCCGCAGCTCTGGTTTTGGCCGATGGCCGTGTGTTTCAAGGCCAGGCCCTAGGCGCTGCTGGCGAGCACTGTGCTTGGCTGGCCGCACAAACTGGCATGTTGGGCTACCAAGAGGCCCTGAGTGACCCCAGCAACACCCAGCGCCTGCTGGTGATGAGCTACCCCCACATTGGCAGCTATGGCATGAATGCCGAAGATGCGGAATCCGACCGCATTTGGGCTGCGGGCCTCATCATGCGCGAGCTCCCCCTGCGCCATTGCAACTACCGCGCCGAGAGCGATTTGCCCAGCGCCCTGCAAGCGGCGGGCTGCGGCGGCATCACGGGCGTGGACACCCGTGCCCTCATCGCCCACCTGCGCCAGCACGGTGAAATGGCCGCCACCCTCATCTGCGCCGAAAGCGGCGGCAGCATCAGCGCGGCAGACATTGCCGCCGCCCAAGCCAAGGCCCAAGCCCTGCCCCAACGCGCTGCACAAGACCTTGTTGCGACTGTGAGCACAGCGCAAGCCTACGACTGGCAGCAAGGCGTGTGGACCATAGAAAACGGCTACACCGCCGTGCAAACCGCCCCTGATGCGCCT
The DNA here is from genome assembly GCA_964544605.1 of uncultured Burkholderiaceae bacterium. Classification (GTDB taxonomy): domain Bacteria; phylum Pseudomonadota; class Gammaproteobacteria; order Burkholderiales; family Burkholderiaceae_C; genus JAMIFN01. The sequence goes on along the minus strand of CAZJBX010000002.1, from coordinate 57,491 downwards.
TTGCTGGCCGTGTACGACTTGGGCGTCAAGCGCAGCAGCCTGCGTGCCTTGGCCCAAGCGGGCCTGCGCTTGAAGGTCTTGCCCGCCCACACGCCCTGGGCTGAAGTGGCCGCACTCGGCGCGCAAGGCGTGGTTTTCTCCAGCGGCCCAGGCTGCATTACCACAGACAGCCCCCTGCTAGAAACCGCCCGCGCGGCTTTGGCCAGCGGCCTGCCCTGCCTCGGCCTCGGCTTGGGCCATCTGCTGCTGGCGCAAGCCGCAGGCGCACAAGTGCTGGCAGCCAAGCAAGCCCACCACGGCGACAACCACAGCGTCAAAGACCACAGCGATGGCCGCGCCCTTGTGCTGCCCATGAGCTACACCCATGTGCTCGACGGCGCCAGCCTGCCAGCCGACCTCATCGTCAGCCACAGCTCCATGTTTGATGGCGCAGTGCTGGGCCTGCGCTGGGCCGCCCGCCCTGCCCTGTCTTACCAAGGCGATATCGGCGGCATCGACCTCATCGAGCGCTTCAAACAGCACATACAAGCACAAAAAACCACGGCCTAAACCGCACTTGGCGCAAATGCAACAAAAAAGCACTTGCACCAAGATGCGCTCTCTGGGGCAGTTCAAGCCAGCCTGAGCCGCTACAATGGCACTGTTTTGAACAAATCCTAGGGTTTCCCCCTAGAGGCCCCAGCGCAGCATCTCCCCTTACTGCACCACCTCACCTTTTTCAGGAAGCAAGGCTTACCTCATGTTCTTCTCAAAACTCCTCCCCCAAGAAGGCAATTTCTTTGAACTTTTTGAGGAGCACGCCGACTATGTGCACCAAGCGGCCTTGGCCTTTCTCAAGCTGCTGGATAATTTTGAAGACCCCATCTGGCGCGACAAATACATCGACGAAGTGAACAAGGCGGAAAACAACGCCGACCGCATCACCCGCGAAGTCCACCGCTTGCTGCACGCCACCTTCATCACCCCCATCGACCGCGAGCAAATTCTGCAATTCATCGATCGCCTCGACGATGTGGCCGACCTGATGCAAGACGCAGCCGAGGCCACCGCCATGTACGATGTGAAGCGCATTGACGATGAAACCCGCCGCTTGGTGGAGCTGTGCGAGCGCAGTTGTGAGCGCATCAAGGCCGTGGTCGCCCTCATGCCCAAACTCTCGCAAAAGGGCGTGACTGAAAAAGCCTTGGCCATTTGCGATGAAATTGACGAGCTCGAATCCGATGCCGATCGCGTTATGCGCGCAGCCATGTCCAAGCTCTTCCGTGAGGAACAAGACATGCGCGAAGTCCTCAAATTCAAAATCATCTACGAGCTGCTGGAAACCGTGACCGACAAATGCGAAGAAGTCTCCAACATCGTTGAAGGCATCGTGCTCGAAAACTCCTAAGCCAGCTCCGCCACACACAGGCACTCACCCGCAGGAATCACACTATGGAACTCGTCCCTGGCCTTTGGGTCGTTTTGATGTTGGTCGCTCTGGCCTTGGTGTTCGACTTCATGAATGGCTTTCATGATGCCGCCAACTCCATCGCCACTGTGGTGTCCACGGGCGTACTCAAGCCCTTCCATGCCGTGGCCTTTGCTGCCTTCTTCAATGTGGTGGCCTTTTTTGTCTTCGAACACACTGTCGCCGCCACCATCGGCAAGGGCGTGGTCGTACACGATGTCGTTGATTTGCATGTGATTTTTGGAGCCTTGGTCGGCGCGATTGTGTGGAATGTGGTGACTTGGGTCTGGGGCATTCCCAGCAGCTCCTCACATGCCCTGATTGGCGGCATCATTGGCGCGGCGGTGGCCAAAACCGGCACCGATGTGCTGATTGCCTCTGGCATCTTCAAAATCGTGGCCTTTATCGTGATTTCCCCTCTGCTGGGTTTCATCCTCGGCTCCATCATCATGGTCATCGTCTCGTGGGTTTTCCGCCGCCGCAACCCCCGCAGCACCGACAAACTCTTTCGCCGCTTGCAATTGGTCTCGGCTGCCGCCTACAGCTTGGGCCACGGCGGTAACGATGCGCAAAAAACCGCAGGCATCATCTGGCTGCTCTTGATGGCGGCAACCACCATTGGCGTAGAGGGCCTGCCGGGCTTTATGCATGCGACGCCCGATCACCTGCCCACTTGGATTGTGGCGGTCTGTTACCTCACCATTGGTTTTGGCACCATGTTTGGCGGCTGGCGCATCATCAAAACCATGGGGCAAAAGCTCACCAAGCTCAAGCCCGTGGGCGGTTTCTGTGCGGAAACTGGCGGCGCCATTTCCTTGTTCACGGCCACGGCCATGGGCATTCCAGTCTCAACCACCCACACCATCACAGGTGCGATTGTGGGCGTGGGCTCCACCAAACGCGCCAGCGCCGTGCGCTGGGGTGTGGCGGGCAATATTGTGTGGGCGTGGATTTTCACCATCCCGGCCAGCGCCTCCGTCTCGGCCATGGCCTATTACTTCAGCGAGTTCCTGTTTTAAAGCGCTTGCAGCAGGCTTTGCAAAGCCGCATCGCCAAAGGCCGTTTGCACCGTCGCTGCCAGGCGCTCAAAGCTGGCTTCGAGTGCCGCACTTGACCCAGCCGCAGGGCTGAAATCGGCCTCAGGCCAGAGCGCTTGCCACAGCATTTTTTGCCCCAGCAAACCCTGCACAAACAAGGCCAGCACATGGCCCTCCTCATTGGCCCAGCCCAAGCCCTGCGGCAGCACCGCCTGCGCCTGCACACCAGCGGCCACCATCGCTGGATGCAAAGCCGTTTGGCCAATTTCTAAAGCATTCAAGCCCGCCAAAGGCACAGCGGCCAAAGCCTCAGCCCAAGGGCCATGCCAGTGCGCCGCCCATTGCGCTTCTTGCGCATTCAAAGGCCGCAAACCGCGCTCGGCCACAGGGGCCAGCGCCGCCACCAAGGGCAACAGGCCCAAGCCTGGCCCATTGCCGGCAATGCTCTCGCTGTCAATCACGCCTTCGGCCAACATTTGTGCGCCCGCACCCAAGGCCAAAATGCGCTTGCCCGCCTGCGCGTGGGCGGCAATGGCCGCGTCCAAGCCCTGCTCTCGCATCCACGCCAAATCGGCGCCCACGGCCAAGCTGTGCGGCAGCAGCAGCACATCGGCGCCTGCTAAATCCTCAGGGCGACGCGCCCAGCGGCAATCAACTGGCGCGTGCTGCGCCAAGGCCGCCACTTCATCGAGCTGGGCCGCCCGTGGCCAAGCCAACACGGCCCAGCGCTCAGCGGCTTTGTTGCTGGATGCAGCGGCAATGGCCACACCATCTTCTTCAGGCAGGCCATGATCGGCCAGCATGGGCAGCACGGCCAAGGTCGGCAGGCCGGTTTTCTCTTGCAGCAGTTCGGGCGCAGGGCTGAGCAAACTCGCATCACCCCTGAATTGATTGAGCACAAAGCCGCGCAGCAACTCGCGCTGGGCATCGCTGACCAGCGCCCAAGTGCCGTAGAGGTGGGCAAAAGCGCCGCCTCGGTCGATATTGCTCACCAGCAGGCAGGCCGCTTGCGTGTACTCGGCCACGCTGCTATTGACCACATCGCTGCTGGCCAAATTGATTTCAGCCGGCGATCCAGCCCCTTCAATCACCACCACATCGTGCTCGGCCCGTAGCGCATCCAGCGCCTGCGTAATCTGCGGCCACAGCACGGCACGGCGCTCGCGCCAAGGTGTTGCGCTCAGGGCAGCACTGTATTGCCCCAGCAGCCACACTTGGCTGCTGTTATCGGCCTGCGGCTTGAGCAGCAGGGGGCTGTGGCGCACATCAGGGGCCACGCCAGCGGCCAAAGCCTGCACATATTGCGCCGTGGCCAGCTCGGCCCAAGCGGGGCCGCCATCGGCCTGGGCCAAGGGCACGGCGCGGGTGTTGCCCGTCATATTCTGGGCTTTGAATGGGGCCACCTTCAGGCCCAGATTGCGGTAATAGCGGCACAAAGCCGTGGCCAGCCAGCTTTTGCCCGCCCCGCTAGAAGTGCCCAAGACCATGACGCAAGCGGCTGGTTTTTTCATGCTGCAAACCCCTTAATGAAACAAAAAAGCGGCCCCTAAGAACCGCCTTGTGTGTGCTGCGCCTGCGGCCAGCGGCTGAAAAATATCAGTGGCGGAAGTGGCGCACGCCTGTGGTCACCATGACCACGCCGCGCTCATTGGCCGCCGCAATGACTTCGTCATCGCGCATGGAGCCGCCAGGCTGAATGACACAAGTCGCGCCTGCGTCCACCACCACATCGAGGCCGTCGCGGAAGGGGAAGAAGGCATCAGAGGCGACTGCCGTGCCCTGCAAGCTCAGCTTGGCGTGCTCGGCCTTGATGCTGGCAATGCGGGCCGAGTCGAGGCGGCTCATTTGACCCGCGCCCACGCCCATGGTCATGCCGTCTTTGCAGAAGACGATGGCATTCGACTTGACGAACTGCGCCACCTTCCAAGCAAAGAGCAAATCGGCAATTTGCGTCGGGCTGGGCTTTTTCTCCGTCACGCAGACCAAATCGGCGGCGCTGAGTTGGTGCACATCGGCGCTTTGCACCAGCAGGCCACCGCTGACGCGTTTGAAGTCATAGGCATTGCGGCCACGGCCTTCGGCCTCAGAGGGCAGACTGATTTGCAGCAGGCGCACATTGGCCTTGCCTTTGAAGACTTCCAGCGCCTCGGGCGTGTATTCGGTGGCAATCAGCACCTCCACAAACTGCTTGGAAACGGCCTCAGCTGCCGCACCATCCAGGGCGCAGTTAAAAGCGATGATGCCGCCAAAGGCGCTGGTGGGGTCGGTTTGAAAGGCTTTGCTGTAAGCCTCCAGCGCCGAGCCACCCACGGCCACGCCACAGGGGTTGGCGTGCTTCACAATCACGCAAGCGGGGCCGTCTTGGGCCGTGTCAAAGCTTTTCACGCATTCCCAAGCGGCATCGGCATCGGCAATGTTGTTGAAGCTCAGCTCTTTGCCCTGCAATTGCTTGGCTTTGACCAAGCTGCCCTCAGGCGCATGGGCCTCGCCGTAGAAGGCGGCGCTTTGGTGGGGGTTCTCGCCGTAGCGCAACTCTTGCACTTTGCGCAGGTTGTAGTTCACCTGCGCGGGGAAGGGGCTGCGGGCAGGCACATGGTCGGCGGCGATGCCCTCTTCTGGGTAGGCCACGGCAGAGAGGTAGTCGCTGATGGCGCTGTCGTAATCGGCAATGCGGTTGAAAGCCGCCACAGAAAGGCGGAATTTGGTGGCCTCGCTCACCTTGCCCTGCTCTTGCAGCTCGCGCAGCACTTGGGCGTATTGGCTGGCATCGGTCATCACAGCCACATCGCGCCAGTTTTTTGCCGCAGAGCGCACCATGGCGGGGCCGCCAATGTCGATGTTTTCAATCGCATCGGCCAAAGTGCAGCCTGTCTTGGCTACGGTGGCCTCAAAGGGGTAGAGGTTCACCACCAAAAAGTCGATGCGCTCAATGCCGTGCGCTTGCATGGCCGCCACATGGCTGGGCACATCGCTGCGGGCCAGCAGGCCGCCGTGTACTTTGGGGTGCAGGGTTTTGACGCGGCCATCGAGCATTTCAGGAAAGCCCGTGTGCTCGGCCACTTCTGTCACAGGCAGGCCGTTTTCAGCCAACAGCTTGGCCGTGCCGCCCGTAGAGAGCAGTTGCACGCCCAAAGCATGTAGGCCCTGGGCCAGTTGCAGCACACCAGTCTTATCAGAAACAGACAAAAGGGCTTTCATAGTCGATACCTTCAAACAACAAAACAAAAAACAAAAAAGGGGCTGGCGCAGCAGACACTGCGCCGCTTATTGGCGGCGCTGGGTCGCCATCAAAGCCAATTCTTCTAGGGCGGCTTTATGGGGGTTATGGGGCAAAAGCGCCAAAGCTTGCACGGCCAATTGCGCCTCTTGCGCCGCCAACTCGCGCGATTTGTCGAGCGCGCCGCAGCTTTGCACCACGGCGCTGATGCGTTCGATGTGCTCTAGGCCGCCGCTTTCAATCGCCTCGCGCACAAGGGCCGCATCTTCGGGCGGGGCCAATTGCATGGCGTAAATCAGGGGCAAAGTGGTTTTGCCTTCTCGTAGGTCGTCGCCCACATTTTTACCAATGGTCTCGACCTCGCCATCGTAATCGAGCACATCGTCAATGATTTGGAAGGCCGTGCCCATGGCGCGGCCATAGGCGGCGCAGGCTTCTTCTACCGCCGCATCGCTGCCCGCCAGCACCGCCGCCAAGCGGGCGCTGGCTTCAAACAATTTGGCGGTTTTGGAACGAATCACATCCAGATAGCGCTCCACCGTCACACTGGCATCATTCACATTGATGAGCTGCATGACCTCGCCCTCGGCAATCACATTGGTGGCATCGGCCAAAATTTGCATGATGCGCATCTCGCCCGCATCCACCATCATTTGAAAGGCGCGCGAATACAAAAAGTCACCCACCAACACGCTGGCAGGATTGCCAAAGGCGTTGTTGGCGGTGGCGCGGCCTCGGCGTAAATCAGAATCATCGACGACATCGTCGTGCAACAAAGTGGCGGTGTGGATGAATTCCACCACGGCGGCCAAATTGGTGCGCTGGGCCTCAATATGGGGGCTGGTTTTCTCCAGCGCACGGCTCATGATCATGAGCAACACGGGGCGCAGGCGCTTGCCGCCAGAGGCAATGATGTATTGCGCCACTTGCGAGACCAAGGCCACTTGGGATTGCAGCTTCTCGGCAATCAGGCGGTCGAGTGCCTGCATATCATCTTGAACCAAGCGGGCGTAAAGAGGCGGGGCGGTGGCAGTCAATGTCATGGGGCTGACCCCCTGGGCGGAGGGGCAATATCAAAATAAAAACAACCCGCTATTGTAACGGGCAGGCAGGCGCTGGCCCGCCTTGGCAAAGGCGGCTTAGCGGCGGCTGTGCAGCTCCATCTCCAAAGCCTCGTTCACGGCATCAAGCACGGCTTTTTCAATGGCGGGGCGCAGCTCCACCAGCAGGTCTTGGGCGTATTCCAGCGCAATGCGGGCGGCGGTTTCTCGGACGCGGCGCTGCAAAATCACATCCACCCTTTGCAGCAAGCGGGCATGAATTTGCTCGGCCGCACGAGCGCCCTCTTGCACCAAAGCGGCGCTGGGGCCAGCTTGGGGCGGCGGCGCTGGGGCCACAGCACCTGCTGCCGTGGCCTCAGGCTGCGGCATACGCACGCGCACACGCGGCGAAGCGGCAGGCACCACGGTGGGGGCTGGAGCGGGTGCAGGCGCAGGCGCTTCTTCCGTCAGCCCATCCAATGCCTCATCAAACACCTCATCAAGCACAGGCAAGGCCAAGTCTTCAGGCGGCAGAGCGGGCGGTGCAAGCTCATCCACCACACGGGTCAAGGTGGGCACAAAGGCGGGGGGCTGGCGGCCTGGGGGCAAAGAGCTGGACATGGTGGCTGGGGCTTTCTTCTTATCGGGTCGGGGCGCTGGGGCGCTTGTGCATGGTCAAAGGATAACCCCGGTGCTGGTAAAACTGCCAGCGCAAACGCGCCTGCGCCAAATCGGCCTCGTCGCAGCCCACCAGCTCCACCACACGGGCAAAGCGGGCAAAGCCCTCGGCGGGTTCTGCACCTTGGCCCCAAGTGAGCAGGCAGTCAAAGGCGGGGCTGAGCTGGGCCATCTCTTGCGGCGGCAACAGCACCAAGCAGCCCGCCTCTTGCGCAGCGTGGGGCTGCGTGGCCCAGCAGTGCGGCACAAAGGCACTGGGGCTTTGCGCCATCAGCGCCGTGCTCACCTCTTGCAGCAGGGGCTGCGGCCCTGCCAGCGCCACCTTGGGGTATTGCTGCCAAGCTTTACGCAACACTGCCATGCTGTGCGACACCGCATGGGCAATGTGCACATGGAAACTCACTTCCGTCATGCGGCTTGGTTCAGCAAATATTGCAAGAGCAAACCCACTGGACGGCCTGTGGCGCCCTTCTTCGCGCCTGAGAGCCAAGCCGTGCCCGCAATATCAAAGTGGGCCCAGGGCAAATCATCGGCCACAAAGTGCTGCAAAAACTTGGCCGCTGTCACAGAGCCTGCCTCGCGGCCTGCCACATTGCCCAGGTCGGCGAATTTGCTTTTCAAGCCACTGGCGTAATCGGCATCCAAAGGCATACGCCAGCACAAATCTTGCGCCGCCTCGCCTGCCTCTTGCAAGGCGGCTGCCAAGGCATCGTCATTGCTATACATGCCGCTGCGCACGCCGCCCAGCGCAATCACGCAAGCGCCGGTGAGCGTGGCCACATCAATCAAAGCCTTGGGCTTGTGGCGTTTGGCGTAGCTCAGGGCATCGCACAAGACCAAGCGCCCTTCGGCGTCGGTGTTCAGCACTTCAATCGTGGTGCCGTCCATGGCCGTCACCACATCGCCGGGCTTGGTGGCATTGCCCGCTGGCATGTTCTCGCAAGTCGGAATCAGGCCCACCACATTCAGCTTGGGCTGCAATTGCGCCAAGGCCGCAAACACGCCCAGCACACTGGCTGCGCCGCACATATCGAACTTCATTTCATCCATGCCTGCGCCGGGCTTGAGGCTGATGCCGCCTGTGTCAAAGGTAATGCCCTTGCCCACCAGCACCACAGGCGCATCTTTGCTGGCTGCGCCGCTGTATTTCAGTTCAATGAACTTCAGCGGCTGCGTCGAGGCTGCCGCCACAGAGAGAAAAGCGCCCATCTTCAGCTTTTCCACATCGCGCTTTTCCAGCACCTTGCAAGTCATTTGCTTGGCGCTCTTGGCAATGGCCTGCGCCGTTTCTGCCAAATGCGTGGGCGTGGCCACATTGCCCGGGCGGTTGCCCAACTGCCGCGCCATTTGCACGCCTTGGGCCACGGCCAAGCCTGTGGCAAAAGCGGCTTTGCTGGCGGCATCGGCCTTGGGCACATAAAAATGCAGGCTTTGCTCGGCGCGCGGGTTTTTCTTGGCCAAAGTCTCGTCATAGGCATAAAGCTGGGCCACGGCCTCGCTCACCAAGCTGCCCCAGTGGGTCAAGCCCGCCACGGCAATGCGGCCCAAGTTTTTGCTGTTCACTGCCGCCAAAGCCTTGCGCACAGCGGCGCTCTCATCGGCCAAGCTGCCGCTTTTGCTGCCCACCAGCAGCACATGGCGGGCGGCAAAACCTGCGGGCTGGAAGGCACGCAGCAGGCTACCGTCCTCGGCCTTAAAATCACCTGCTTTGATGGCCGCCGCGCACAGCGCGCCCAGCGGCGTTTTGGCTGCGGCTTTGCTGCCCAAGCTGGCCTCGGCCTCGGTGCTCAGGCACACAATCAAGGCATCGGCTTTGATGGCGGCGCTGTCTTGGGCGATATCGGCTAAAGAATGGAGTTGGTGCTTCATACAAAAAAAGGCGCAGCCCGAACAACTGCGCACCCTCACAAAAAAAGATGAGTAAAGGAAAACGGTCTTGATATTCTATGCCTCTATCCGCCGCGAACTGGCGCAGAGCTTTACCGCCGTGCTGGTGGTGCTGTTGTCCATCGTCATGACGATGATGCTCATCCGCACGCTGGGCCTGACCACGCGTGGCAAGGTCAATCCGCAAGACCTCTTTCTCATCATGGGCTACCTCACCCTCAGCCTCACGCCCACCATCCTCACCCTCAGCCTTTTCATCAGCTTCAGCTCTTGCTTGGTGCGCTGGTACCAAGACGCTGAAATGTCGGTCTGGTTCTCCAGCGGCCAAAGCCTATTCGCTTTTCTGCGCCCCGCCCTGCTTTTTGCGTGGCCGATTTTGCTCACCATCGCCTTGCTCAGCCTTTTTGTTTGGCCTTGGGCCAATAGCCAGATTGATGATTTGCGCGTGCAGTTTGCCCAGCGCAGCGACATCGACCGCATTGCCCCCGGTGAGTTCCAAAGCAATAGCTCAGGCAGCCGCGTATTTTTTATTGAAAAAGGCGCAGATGCCGCCGATGGCAGCTTGGTCTTCATCTACGGCAAAAAAGCCCAACGCGAAACCATCACCGTGGCCCAAGGTGGGCGTGTGGAGCGCCTGCCCGACGGTAGCGCCGAGCTGCAATTGAACCAAGGCCAAAGCGTGAACCACAACAGCGCCGATGGGCGGCAAAACATCAGCGCCTTTGAGCGCTACAACAGCATCGTGCTCAGCCCGCCCGATATCGAGCGCAAGCTGCGCCCCATCAAAAGCACGCCCAGCCACCATTTGGCCGCCACAGCGGAGGGCCGTGGCGAGCTGTCTTGGCGCTTGGGCATTGTGCTCAGCGCCATCAACTTTTTGTTGCTGACCCTGCTGCTGATTAAAAACACGCAACGCTCGGGCAAGGGCAGCCACTACCTCCTCATCATCATGAGCTTTGCGGTGTATTACAACCTCATCACCTTCGGCAAAAACTGGGTTGCCAACGGCAAAATCGGCTTCGGCTGGTGGCTGCTGCTCTTGCATGGCGGCGTGTTTGCGGCCAGCCTCATCGCCCTGCTCTACAAACAAGGCAGTTGGCGCGGCTGGTTCGCCACCCGCCGTGCAGCGGCCCAAGGCCAAGCTTAAAGAGGGCGCAATATGGGCATCTTGCAACGCTTTTTACTCAAGCAAATTCTCTCGGCCACGGCCTTGGTTTCGGCTGCATTTTTGCTGCTGTTTGCTTTTTTCGACCTCATTGACGAACTCGGCGCAGTCAAGGGCGATTACGGCCTGCCACAAGCCCTGAGCTATGTGCTGGCGCTGGCCCCCAGCCATTTGTACGACCTCATGCCCATCAGCATCCTCATTGCCTGCGTGCTGGTTTTGAGCCGCTTGGCGCTCAGCTCCGAATTCACCATCATGCGCACCAGCGGCCTTGGCCCTGCCTCGGCCCTTGCCACCTTGCTGGGCATTGGTCTCATCTTCACCGCCGTCACTTGGGTCTTGGGCGATTACGCCGCCCCAGCCAGCACCCATTGGGCCGAAAACATCAAGGGCGAGCTGGGCAACCGTGGCGCTTGGCTGCGCGACAAACAAGAGGAAGGCCAATACTTTGTCCACATTGAGGGCGTGCGCGAGCGCGGCCAAGTGCTTGATGGCGTGCTCATCATTGGCCTGAGTCCGCAAGGCCGCATCCTCAGCCGCATACAAGCGCCGCAAGCGCAACTGACAGAAGCGGGTTGGCTGTTGCAAAACGCCAGCAGCCAGCACTACCCCAGCGAGCACGGCCAAGCCATGCAGGTGCAGCACCATGCCCAGCAGCTTTGGCCCAGCCGCATCAACGCCGATATGGTGCAAACGGCCATGCTCAAGCCCAGCCGCATGAGCACCCTGGACCTCTACCGCTACAGTCAGCATTTGCAGCACAACGAACAAAACGCCCAGCAATACGACATTGCCCTGTGGCGCAAACTGCTCTACCCCTTGAGCTGCCTCGTCATGGTCATGCTGGCCCTGCCCTTTGCCTACCTACACCACCGCAACGGCAGTGCGGCGGGCTATGTCTTTATGGGCGTGATGATCGGCATCGGCTTTTACCTCTTTAACAATGTCTCCAACCACATCGGCAGCCTGCGCGACTGGCCCGCGTGGTTCGCCGCCGCCCTGCCCGCCATGGTCTTTGCCAGCGTCGGCTTGGGCCTGTTCACCTGGCTCGTCATGCGCCGCTAAACCTCAGCTTGACAGAGCTTGCCCATGCCCAGCACACCCCCCAGCAGCGCCAGCGCCCTCATCCTCTTGGCCCACGGCTCGCGTGATACCCTATGGCGGCAGCCCTTTGAAGCCATTGCCGCCCAACTGCAAGCCCTGCGCCCCGATTGCACCGTGGCCACGGCCTACATCAGCCTCTGCGGCCCCTCGCTTGAAGATTGCGCCCAAAGCCTCATCGCCCAAGGCGCACAGCACATCCTCATTGCGCCCCTGTTCTTGGGCGCGGGCCAGCACATCAAAGAAGATTTGCCCCGCCTGCAGAAAGCCCTACAAACGCAAAGCCCATCCGTCACATTTGAAATCCTGCCCCTGCTCGGGGAAAATCCCCAGCTCCAAAGCCTCATTGCTCAAACCCTTAGTCACGAGCTGCCGCCACCATGAACATCCAACAACTGCGCTACATCCAAGAGGCCGCCCGCCGCAAACTCAATTTGAGCGAGGTCGCCAAAGCCCTGCACACCTCACAGCCCGGCGTTTCCAAAGCGATTTTGGAGCTAGAAAGCGAGCTGGGGGTGGACATCTTCTCGCGCCACGGCAAACGCCTGCGCAGCATCACCCCAGCGGGCCAGCAAATTTTGCAATGCGCCGAATCTGTGCTGCGCGAAGTCAGCAACATCAAGCGCATTGCCGCCGAGCACGCCCGCCAAGGCACGGGCACATTCAGCATCGCCACCACCCACACGCAAGCGCGTTATGTGCTGCCTGCGCCCATTGCCCACCTGCGTCACAGCTACCCGCAGTTGTCCATTCGCCTGCACCAAGGCACGCCCGACCAAGTGGCGCAAATGCTGATTGAAGACCAAGCCGAAATCGGCATCGCCACCGAGTCACTGGCCAACTACCCCGAACTGCTGACCTTGCCCTGCTACGACTGGCAGCATGAACTCATCATGCTCAAAAGCCACCCACTGGCAGCGCGCAAAAAAATCAGCCTCGAAGACCTCGCCCAGCAGCCCATCATCACCTACCACCCCAGCTTCACAGGCCGCACCCACATTGACCGCGCTTTTGCCGATGCTGGCCTGACGCCGCAAATCGTGCTCGAAGCGATTGACTCCGATGTCATCCGCACCTATGTGAAAAACGGCCTCGGCATTGGCATCGTGGCGGAAATGGCCACCAGCGCCGACTTCCCCGCCGATATGGTCGCCATCCCGCTGGGGCATTTGTTTGGCAGCAACACCACCCGCATTGCCGTCAAACGCGGCGTCTTTTTGCGCCAGTTCGTCTATAGCTTTGCCAATTCGCTCAACGGCCAAATCACGCCTGAAAGCTTTGAACGCGCCTTAAAAAGCTAAAGCGGCCACAAAGCAGCTCAACCGCCGCGAGCCAGCTCGCGCCAATGGCCTTTGGGCCGCACAGGGCGCGGCACCACTTGCAGGCCCGCTGGCTGCACAAGCACCCGCCACGCACTCACAGCCACATCCAGGCACTCGCCATCCAGCAACAGCGGCAGCGGCTGGCCGTCAATACTGGCGACCTCCAAGCTCTCACAGCGCCAATGCGATACCCTGCGGCTGCCTTCATGCAGGCCACCGGCCAACATGCGCACAAACAAAAGCAAGGTTTGCAATAGATTGGTGCTTTGCAACTGCATCAAATCCAGCCGCCCATCCCACACATCGGCCCGTGGGGCCAAGGCCATGCCGCCCGCATAAGTGGGTGTATTCAGGCAAGAGGACAGCATCAGTTTTTCTTGCAACCACGGCCCTTCAGCATTGAGCCGCCAGCGTATGCCGTAATCATGCAGGGCCAACATCTGCCGTAAAGCGGCCATGCCATAGCGCAATATGCCCGGCAAGAAGCGCGGCATCTGCGCCATTCTGGCCCCCGCCGCCGCATCAAAACCACAAGCCATGCTGGAAGCAAAATAGCGCCGCCGCCCATCGGCAAAACGCACCTGCCCCACATCCATGCCCTGCGCCTCGCCCTGCAAGGCCAAGCGCAAAGCCGTGCGCCAATTGAGCTTAGAAACCCCCAAGACCCGCGCCAAATCATTGCCCGTACCCACAGGCAACAAGGCCAAAGCATGAGCGCCCTCGACCAAGCCCACCAGCAGTTGTTGCACCGTGCCATCGCCACCGGCCACAATGATGCGGGAGCCTCGCGGCATGGCCGCAATCAAGGCCAAGCCCTGCGCGGGTGTATCGGGCATTTCCAAACGCAGACCTGGGGCCAGCGCCGCCAACTCCGCCTGTAAGGGCTCAAACAGAGCAGCCCCTCGCCCCAAATTCGCATGGGGATTCAATACGCACAAAGTTTGCTCGGTGTTGGTCATAAAAGGCCCCTCAAGCTCTGCATAATCTCAGGATAAGAACAAGCACTTGCGCTGCTTGCCTCATCCCCTCCTCTTTTTCGCGTTCAGTCGCATTGTTTTTTGCATTGTGCCGTAAAAACCGCACCATTCTTCCCCATCAAACCCCATAGGAGCCGCCCATGAACTACCAAGCCCCCGTACAAGACATGCTCTTTAATATGCAGCACTTGGCCCAGCTCGATGCCCTGGCCCAACTGCCTGGCCTCAGCCAAGGCGAGGCCAGCCTCGACACCGCCAGCGCCGTGCTGCAAGAATGCGCCCGCCTGAGCGAAGAAGTCATCGCCCCCACCAACCACAGCGCCGACCAAAACCCCAGCTATTTCAAAGACGGCCAAGTCATCACCGCCAAGGGCTTCAAAGCCGCCTACCAAGCCCTCAGCGAAGGCGGCTGGATGGGCCTGCAACACCCTGAGCAATGGGGCGGCCAAGGTTTGCCCAAAACCATAGGCGCGAGCTGCGCCGAAATGTTCTGCTCAGGCAACCTCAGCTTCTCCCTTGTCGCCCTGCTCACCGATGGCGCCATTGAAGCCCTGCTCACGGCTGGCAGCGATGATTTGAAAGCCCGTTACCTGCCACAACTCATCAGCGGCCAATGGGCCGGCACCATGAACCTGACTGAACCACAAGCTGGCTCCGACCTCGCCCTCATCCGCAGCCGCGCCGAGCGCCAAAGCGACGGCAACTACAAAATCTTCGGCAGCAAAACCTTCATCACCTATGGCGAGCAAGACCTCACTGAAAACATCGTTCACCTCGTACTCGCCCGCACCCCCGATGCCCCTGCGGGCATCCGTGGCATCAGCCTCTTTATCGTGCCCAAATACATCCCCAACAGCGATGGCAGCTTGGGCCAGCGCAACGATGTCCACTGCGTCAGCATTGAGCACAAACTCGGCATCAAAGCCTCACCCACCTGCGTCTTGCAGTTTGGCGACCAAGGCGGCGCAGTCGGCTACCTTGTGGGCGAAGAAAACCGTGGCCTTGAATACATGTTCATCATGATGAACGCCGCCCGCTTCGGCGTGGGCGTTGAGGGCATTGGCCTGGCCGAACGCGCCTACCAACAAGCCGTGGCCTACGCCCGCGAACGCGTCCAAAGCCGCCCCGTCGATGGCTCCAGCCGCGAGGCCGTGGCCATCATCGAGCACCCCGATGTGCGCCGCATGTTGCTCACCATGCGTGCCCTCACCCAAGGCAGCCGCGCCATGGCCAGCTTTGCCGCAGGCCAACACGATTTAGCCAAGCACAGCACAGGCGATGCCGCCGAGCAAGCCCAAACCCTGTACGAATTTTTGGTGCCACTGGTCAAAGGCTATAGCACCGAGCTGGCGCTGGAAGTCGCCCAACTCGGCATACAAGTGCATGGCGGCATGGGCTATATGGAAGAAACAGGCGCGGCGCAACACCTGCGCGACGCCAAAATCCTCGCCATCTATGAAGGCACCACCGCCATCCAAGCCAACGATCTCTTGGGCCGCAAAACCCTGCGCGACCAAGGCGCCTTTGCCCTCGGCTTGGCCCAGCAAATTCAAGCCACCGCCGCCGCCTTGCAAGCCCATGCGGATACCAACGCCCAAGGCATCGGCCTGCGCCTGCAAGAAGCCTGCACCGCCTTTGAGCAAAGCGTGGCCTACCTCTGCCAAACTGCGCCTGACAACCCCAACGCTGCCTATGGCGGCTCTGTGCCCTACCTCATGCTGGCCGGCAATCTGGTCTCAGGCTGGCAACTGGGGCAAAGCTGGCTTGCTGCAGCCAGTCTGCCCGCTGAGCAAGCCGACTTTGCCGCCGCCAAACAGCACACCGCCAGCTTCTACGCCCAGCACATCCTGCCGCGCTGCGCCGCACTCGCCAGCAGCATCTGCCACGGCGCTGACAGCCTGCTGGCCATGGATCAGCGTCTGTTCTAAGCACATGGCCTCCTGAGCACGGCTTGGCACAAGCTACTGTGTCGGAGGCACGGCGCGCCGTGCCCCTACATGGCGTCATTGCGGCCCCCGAGCCGCAATCTCGCTTAGCGCCACTTCCTCCACTTCGTCATTGCGGCCCCCGAGCCGCAATCCAGGTTTGCACTGCGTTTGAGATTGCGGGTCAAGCCCGCAATGACAAGGTAGAAAAGCACGGAATGGCGAGGTAGAGAAGCCTGCAATGGCAAGGCAGGAAAACCCGCCATGACGAAGCAGAAAAGCCCTCAATACCCCCTTCAAGCCAAACCGCGCCAGGTGCTCAGCAGGCTATCGGGGTTGAGGCTGATGGAGCTGATGCCCTCGGCCATAAGCCAGTGCGCCAAATCAGGGTGATCCGATGGGCCTTGGCCGCAAATGCCAATGTATTTGCCCTGCGCACGGCAGGCCGCAATCGCCATCGCAATGAGTTTGCGCACCGCAGGGTCGCGCTCGTCAAAGTCTGCCGCCAGCAGTTCCATGCCGCTGTCGCGGTCCAAGCCCAAACTCAGTTGCGTGAGGTCGTTTGAGCCGATGGAAAAGCCATCGTAATACTGCAAAAATTCTTCGGCCAACAACGCGTTGGTGGGCAACTCGCACATCATGATGTGGCGCAAGCCGTGGTCGCCACGGGCCAAGCCAAACTGCGCCAGCAGTTCATTCACGGCCTTGGCCTGCCCCACGGTGCGCACAAAGGGCACCATGATTTCCACATTCGTCAGGCCCATTTCGCCGCGCACACGGGCAATGGCCTCGCACTCCATGGCGAAGGCGGGCTGGAAGTCTTGGCTGACATAACGCGCCGCACCACGGAAGCCCAGCATGGGGTTTTCTTCCTCAGGCTCATAACGGCTGCCGCCTATGAGTTTGCGGTATTCGTTCGATTTGAAGTCCGACAAACGCACAATCACGGGCCGTGGCCAGAAGGCCGCCGCAATGGTGGCCACGCCTTCGGTCACTTTGTCCACATAAAAGGCACGCGGTGAGCTGTGCGCCCGCGCTACCGATTCAATCGCTTTTTTCAGCGAGGCATCGACATTGGGGTAGTCCAAAATCGCCTTGGGGTGCACGCCAATATTGTTGTTGATGATGAACTCCAGCCGCGCCAAGCCCACGCCAGCGGCAGGCAGGCGGGCAAAGTCAAAGGCCAGTTGCGGGTTGCCCACATTCACCATCAGCTTGGTGGGCAGTTGCGGCAACTCGCCGCTGTTGTCTTCCTCGCTCACTTCCATTTGCAGCAGGCCGTCATAGACAAAGCCAGTATCGCCCTCGGCGCAGCTCACCGTCACCACACTGCCAGCGGCCAGCACTTCAGTGGCATCGCCGCAGCCCACCACGGCAGGTATGCCCAGCTCACGGGCAATGATGGCGGCGTGGCAGGTGCGCCCGCCTCGGTTGGTCACAATGGCGCTGGCGCGCTTCATCACTGGCTCCCAGTTGGGGTCGGTCATGTCGGTGACCAGCACATCGCCCACTTGCACGCTGTCCATTTCGCTCAAATCGTGCACCAAACGCACCGTGCCCGTGCCAATTTTTTGCCCAATGGCGCGGCCTTCGGCCAGCACGCGGCCCCGCTCTTTCAGCACAAAGCGCTGTTCGGCTTGGCCTTTGGCCTGGCTTTTCACGGTTTCAGGGCGGGCTTGCAAGATATACAACTGGCCGTCTGTGCCGTCTTTGCCCCACTCCACATCCATCGGGCGGCCATAGTGCTGCTCAATCAGCACGGCATACTGGGCCAGTTGCGCCACTTCGGCATCATTCAAGCTATAGCGGTTGCGCATTTCCAGCGGCACTTCTTCCACCTGCACCAGCTTGCCGCTGGCGGCGCGTTCTGCGGCGCTGGCATACACCATTTGCTCCAGCTTGCTGCCCAAATTGCGGCGAATCACCGCCTGCTTGCCAGCGGCCAACATGGGCTTGTGCACATAAAACTCATCGGGGTTGACCGAGCCTTGCACCACCGATTCACCCAAGCCGTAGCTGCTGGTGATGAAAACCACATCTTCAAAGCCGCTTTCGGTGTCGATGGTGAACATCACCCCCGCCGCACCCAAATCACTGCGCACCATGCGTTGCACACCCGCAGACAAGGCCACATCGGCATGGGCAAAGCCCTTGTGCACGCGGTAGCTGATGGCACGGTCGTTGTACAAAGAGGCGAACACCTCCTTGGTTTTCTCCAGCACAGCGTCAAAGCCCTGCACATTCAAAAAGGTTTCTTGCTGGCCCGCAAATGAGGCATCGGGCAAGTCCTCTGCCGTGGCCGAAGATCGCACGGCAAAGCTGGCCTCGGCATTCTCGCCCGCCAGCTCGGCGTAAGCGCTGCGCATGGCCGCTTCTAAATCAGCCGGAAAAGGCTGGGCCTGCACCATGGCACGAATCTTCGCCCCCGTTTCGGCCAATGCCAACACATCATCGGCATCCAGCGCATCAAGCATGGCGTTGATGCGGGCATCCAAGCCCTCATGCGCCAGAAACTGGCGGTAGGCATGGGCCGTGGTGGCAAAGCCATCGGGCACTTGCACGCTGCCGGGCAAATTCGCAATCATCTCGCCCAAGCTGGCGTTCTTGCCGCCCACAATCTCCACATCACCCATGCCGCACTGCCGAAATGGCAATACCAAAGCTTTGGCTTTCTCGTTCATCACAGACTCTCTCTCAAAGTTAAAAAACCGCTTGGCACAGGCGCTGGCCCATCTTTTTCTTGCTTTGGTGGCCAGCCTTGCGCCCAATTCTGGGGCTGCCCTGCTCCTTGGCGCTGGGCAAACTGGGGGCATTGTCCCCCATAGACCCAAACCCTGCATGGGCAATACATTATTTTTTCAGCACTTCGGCTATGATTGAAGCTGCATAAAAAATGAATCTTTAAGAAAGGACTCCTTCATGAACACCACCGCCACCCCTGCTGCCATCACACCCGAGCAAGCCATAGGCCAAATCGCCGTGGATGTGCCTGGTGCCAGCGCTGTCTTTCGCCGCCTGAAAATTGACTTTTGCTGCGGCGGCCAAATCAGCTTGGCCGATGCCGTGGCTGAAAAAGGTTTGGAACTCGGCCCCGTTATCGATGAACTCGCCGCCCTGAAGCTGCCCGACGACGCGCCGCAATTCGACAGCCCCAGCGCCATGATTGACCACATCATCAGCCGCTACCACGATGTCCACCGCGCCCAATTGCCCGAGCTCATCATCATGGCCCAGCGCGTTGAGCAAGTGCACCAAGGCCACCCCAATGTGCCCAAGGGCCTGACACAAGCCCTCATGGCCGCTCAAGGCGAGCTGGTGCCCCATATGCAAAAAGAAGAACTGGTGCTCTTTCCTTCGCTCAAACGCGGCGGCAATGCCTTTATCTCCCAGCCCATTGCCATGATGCGCATGGAGCACACCGACCACGGCGCACAGCTTGAAGAAATCGAGCGCCTGACCAATGACATGCAAACCCCTGCTGGCGCTTGCAGCACTTGGCAAGCCCTCTACAGCGGCCTGCAGCAATTCCGCGACGACCTCATCAACCACATCCACCTCGAAAACAACATCCTCTTTCCCATCTTTGAGCAAGCCGCCGCAGAAGACAGCAGTTGCAGCTCAGGCGGTTGCGGCTGCTAAAGCCCAAAACCACACAGCCTGCCCTGCCCCCAGCCCGCCTTTGGCGGGCTTTTTTCTTCCCGCCACCCCAGCACCCACAAAACCCAAGCCCAAAAAAAGCCCAGACCGCCAAGTCTGGGCTTTGTTGCAAAAGGCTGAAGCCGAGTGGCTTAGTCTTTTTTGTTCAGTTTTTCAACCCACTGGCTGGCCAGCTTGCCTGCCGCCTCGCGCGCGCCCAAACCAAAGGCCAAAGCCACGGCCACAGCCACCGAGCCGAGTGTCAGGCCAAAGGCCAGTTGCACGATTTCATTGGCAATGCCCATGGCACGCAAGCCCATGGCAATCACCAAGCCGAGGATGGCAAAGCGGGCCACATGGGCAGGCAGTGCGCCACCCTCAGGGCTGGCACGGCGGATGGCATTGGCCGCCACACCTGAAAGCCAAAAGCCGATGGCCAAAATCACGCTGCCGAGCAGAATGTCGCCGCCAAAATTGATGAAAGCCGTCACCACATCGCTCACTTGGGCAAAGCCCAGTTGCGCCGCCGCTTCAACGGTAGCAAAGAGCAAGGCAAAGAACATGACGATATGACCCACCAAGCGCGAAGGACGCCAGTTGCCGCTGAGGGCGTGACCCATGCCGAGTTTTTCAGGCAGGCTGTCAAAGCCCGCGCTTTCCAGCAAGCTGGTGAGCAGGCTCACAGCAAACTTCGCCACATACCAAGTGAGCAACAAAATCACCGCCGCAGCAATGATGTGCGGCACAGCGGCCAGCATTTGCTCCAGCACACTCACGGCAGGGCCAGAAATGGCTTCAATCTTCAGGGCATCAAGGGCAGCAATCAAAGCAGGCACAAAGATGATGATGAAGACCACCGTGCCCGCCAAACGAGGCAGGCGCACGGCGTTGTCCAAGCCCACCAATTGGTTCAGGCGCTCAGAGCCAGCGGCGGTGAGCAAATTGGTGACCAAGGTGCGCACGATGCGGGCAATGAAATAGCCCACCGTGCCGATAATGGCCGCGCCCAAAATACCGGGCAAATAGCCGAGCAAGTCGCCCAGCAAATCGCGCACAGGATCCAGCACGCCATGCAATTGCAAAGCGCCCAAAATAGCTGGCAAGAAGAACAAAATCACCAGCCAAAACAACACATTGCCTGCGCTTTTGCTGATGGGCTGCATACCCGCCTCAGCCACAATGCGCTCATCCAAAGTGGTGGCATCCAAAGCCTTGTTCACCAACATGCGCAAAGCCGTAGCCAGCAACCAAGCCACGACCGCCAAGACCGCACCCGCCAGCAAATGGGGGATGTAGGCCACAACATCCTGCACCATATTCGCAATAGGGGCAGAAAGCAGAGTCAGATCCAGCGCATTCAAAGCGGCCACCAAAGTCGCCAGCATAATGAGCCAGAACACCACCGCCGCAATGGGCTTTTCCAGCTCCAGCTTGGTCGCTGTGCTTTGCGCCACATGGCGGTTCACACCGGCCAAACGCAGCACGCGGCGGGTAGCAGCGCGAGCCAATACCGCCAGCAGCCAACCCAATACCAAAATCGCCAAAGCGCCCACAATTTGCGGCAGACTGCCGCCCAGAGACGATTGCAGGGTCTCTAAAAAAGTATCGAAGTTCATCACTTCCTCCTTCTGTCCCTCAAGCTGGGCTGGCTGGGCCCAAGGCAGCATTCTTATATTGACCAGCACAATGGCTGCACACGATGAGAGAAATAAAAAAAGCACCCTTAACCGCAGTTATTGGCGCACTCAAGCTGCTTTGCTGATAACAAGCCCCAGCGCCATTGGGGCAAACAAAGCCAACATTTGCTAAAAAAAAGCAAGCGTTTAGTCTAACAGCCGTGCTTTTTTGACTACAGGGTCAGTGTGCAGTAAGTCACACAAACAGCTTCTGGATCACCCCAATTGGCCCTGAGCGCCAGCAAACAAAAACTTTTGCCAAGGCGGGCATTCTCGTAGGAGCACGGCGTGCCGTGCCCTTGCCTCATCATTTCTAAAAAAGAAACGCGTCATTGCGGGAAAAGAAACGCGTCATTGCGGGCTTGACCCGCAATCTGTGTTGCCAACAAGGCGGCTGAAAAACCGAGATGGCGGCTCGGAGGCCGCCATGACGAAGTAGAAGCGAGGCGGCCATGACGAAGTAGAAGGGCCGCCGCACAGGGACACGGCACGCCGTGCCCTTGCTATGACGGAATTCGGTCAAACCCGCTATGCCACGGCAGTTCGTAGGGGCCTTGCATGCAAGGCCCTTGCTGAGTCATAGCAAGGGCAAAGTAGAAGGGGCGCCGCACAGGGGCACGGCACGCCGTGCCCCTACAACATAAAAAAACCTCTCGCTACCCCGCTCTGCGTGGCTGCGCCAAGCACCAAACCCGACCCAAATAAACCACACAAAATATAGGCTATACCAAATAACAAAACACAAAACCAAACCACCCAGACGCAATAAGGGAAAACACCTATTGCAAATAGGGGGGGGTAGCACAATAGCGAAAACAGAAACAATCGGCCACAACCCAAACATGCCGCCCATTCAGAGAGGAAAGCCAAATGACAACAGAACAAACATAAGCCCTCAAAGCAAGGCCCTCCGTTCATCTTGGCTGGCCCCTTCCCTCATTTCAATTGAAAGCCTTGGTATCAAGCGGCACTCCTGCGCCCTGCTCTCAAGCCCATCCCAAGCCCCGTTTTTTCACCCCCCTCGAAAGGAAACCTCGTATGAAACACGCTTTACACCTTGCCCTGCCTGTCCTCGTGGGCACTGCTTTGCTCTCGGGCTGCAATCCGCTGAACCCATTCCACGACGACAGTCCTCTAAGTGCTCCAGTTAAAGAAGAACCGTTCACTGTCTATAAACCTAGTGAATTCAACGACTGTAAGTCTATAAAGGAACAGCTCAAAACTATTGAGCGTGTCAGGGCTGCTCAAAGAGACAAAAAAATAGCCAAACGCTATAGCGAAAAAACCTTAGATGATTGGAGCAAAGGCTATCAAGAGATGGCACAAAAAAAGAATTGCCGAATTTAAATTCAAATCACCCTGCCCCTATTGGGCCGTGCCCTGTGCTCACACATATTGGCGCACGGCCCTCCTTATCCCATCCCCATTCTGAATGCGAGGTTCACCATGTTCCGACTCAGCACTTGTGCACTCCTTTTACAAGCAGGCTTTTTGGCCAGTTGCGCCAATTCAGTCGCCCACTTTGCGCTCGAAGAACTGGGGGCAGAATCTGTCAACAGAACAGGTGAGAGCGGTGTGGCCTACCGCTCGGCCATCATCATGCACGGTTTGAGCGTGCCCGTTGCCGTGGGCAGCACGGCCAATGTGCCCGGCAAAAACCTCCCAGACATGATGACCCTTCCCATCCACACCGGTTGCTCGCGCATTGTGGAGCAGCAGTTTGATCTGCTGCCCTACGCCCAGGGCAAGCAAACCGAAGACCAAGCCCTTGATGCGGCCGTCAACCGCAAACTACAAGAAATTGATCACATCATCATCAAGGAAACGAAGAAAGCCCAATTGAATTTGGACCAAGCCTTGCTGAGTTTTGCCGACTCGCAACTCAATGCGCCAAACGATGCACAGAGCAAAAACCAAGTTGCCCTACTGCTGAACCTACCGCAAAACTACCAAGCCAGCGATCTCAATCTGCAGCAAAACACGCTCAATAAAGCCACCACCGTCCTCGCGCAACAAAGCGATGCCCAGCAGGAATGGAGCAGCATGGAGGCCAGTGCATTTGAAATCATCTCAGATGAAGAAACCGATCAAGAGTCAAACCCAAGTGCCCAGCACAACAACATTTTGGTTCTGAGCTGGAATCAAGTCGAAAAAAGCGGCTTCATGGCCCAATTGTCTGCTTTGTTTCAAGCAGCCGGGGCCAGCAACAAAGAAAAGGGCGGCTATTTGATCGTTGCTGGCCTGCGCAGCAGCACCTTGGTACCAGGCGACGACTTTTCCACTTGGTTAAGCCTATCCGCCACAGGCAGCAATGCCGCTTTTAAAAACAACTTCATCGTCACACACCAGCTTGCGGCCAAACGCTTGGCCTTCCGTGAGGAGGCGCAAATCAGCCAAATTCTGCTGGGCGGATTGAAGATACCCTTCCCCGAACTCTCCCAGCCTTTGCAAGAGCTGGTTCTCGCACAAGAGCTCAAGCCAAGGCGGCCTTGGCATCAGCCCTCCAAGCCAGCAGCCAAGGGCAGATGCAGCGCACCGATCTGAAAATCTGGCCCTACCGCTTCTGGGGTGACACAGCGCAAGCGGCCGCCAGCACGGCGGAACTGCTGCGCAGCAAGCCCTATACCCCCTTCTACCATATTCGGGCCGATCTCCACGCCCTGGCCAAAAGGGCCAAACCCGCCAGCAACAATGCCAAGCCATGCAAGCAAGTGGTGCCCCAAGCTGCTGTAACTGTAGGGACATACGATGCCTCAAGTGAAGCCAATGCCAACGACCCCAGCCGCTTTGTTTTTTGCATGCCTACAAACACGAGCGAAACAGACGATACGAAATGGAAGCCAGACACAAGCAAATGCATTGATTTCTCAAAAGAGCTACCGGGCTTGCCCATCCTCACTTCAAGCCCCACGGCGCAAACCACCACAGAGCAAACAGGAGCCACAGCACCCTAAACGCAAACAAGCCAAGGCAGACGCCCCATTCCCCACCCCCTCAACACCCCAACACCATTTAAAAGGAAAACAGCATGAAACACCTGATCAAAACCAGCGCCCTCTTATTGACCGGCCTTCTCTCCAGCGCAGCTTGGGCACAAGCTGGCGTGCTCCACCAATACCCCAATGACCCCAATAGCAATGACCCCAATAACCCAAACTCTTGCCTGTGGATTGTGTACACCCGAGGAGTGGCTCTTTTTGGAAAAGCTGCGGCAGAGATCGCATTCCAGAACCGATGCGAGCAACCCATTACGGTCAGATATATGGTGAATAATCTTGAAGACAATGATTCTGGTGCAGAGTATGATCGATATTCTGGTAAACTATTGGGGTCCAAGCTCTACGAGACAGTGGCTGGCAAAAGAACTGTCATAAAAAATGTAAAAGATTGGCATGGACTTTACATTATCCGTCCAGGTCAAACAATCAAACCTCACCCTGGTCAGCAAGAATTGTTCCGTTATGTGGATCTTAGAGAAGATCAAAGCATATCAGATGAGAAGATAAGCACAATGCTTAAACGAGGTTTCCCAAGGGTTTATGCTGCCGCATGTTTTGACCCAGAAATGCGTGGCGTTGAGCCACGCGCATGGAGAGGGCTTGGCCACACATACAACTGCAGCACCCAGCAAGAGTGGCAAAACGATATCACTGGCCCCATTCACACCTCGCCTGCGCTTGGTGCGAGTAGGCAGTGAAATAGCAGCACTGCGGCTTGCGGGCCGCAGCCACGCCTAGCATGGGCTGCGGACATTCTTGTAGGGGCACGGCGTGCCGTGCCCTTGCCTCATCATTTCGAAAAAAGAAACGCGTCATTGCGGGCTTGACCCGCAATCTGTGTTGCCAACAAGGCGGCTGAAAAACCGAGATGGCGGCTCGGAGGCCGCCATGACGAAGTAGAAGCGAGGCGGCAATGGCGAAGTAGAAGGGCCGCCGCACAGGGACACGGCGTGCCGTGCCCTTGCCTCATCATTTCTAAAAAAGAAACGCGTCATTGCGGGCTTGACCCGCAATCTGTGTTGCCAACAAGGCGGCTGAAAAACCGAGATGGCGGCTCGGGGGCCGCCATGACGAAGTAGAAGCGAGGCGGCAATGGCAAAGTAGAAGGGCCGCCGCACAGGGGCACGGCACGCCGTGCCCCTACGACATTCTGAAATTCAGCGCCGCAAATGCCGTGCGGCCTCTAGCCCAGCGGCGCGGTGGTGGTGGGCGTGGGTGATGGCCACGCCGAGCGCATCGGCGGCATCTGGCCCAGGCAGGCCCGGCAGTTGCAGCAGGCGCTGTACCATTTCTTGCACTTGTATTTTTTCGGCACGGCCATAGCCGACCACGGCCTGCTTGAGCTGCAAGGCTGTGTATTCATGCACAGGCAGGCCGCCGCAGGCCAAGGCCGCCAAGCAAGCGCCGCGTGCCTGCCCCAGCAGCAAGGTCGATTTGGGGTTCACATTCACAAACACGATTTCAATCGCGGCGCAATCGGGGCGGTAGTGCTGTTGCAATTCGCTGATGCCTTCAAACAGGGTTTTCAGGCGCTCGGCCAAGGGCGCAGCACCATCTGTTTGGATGGTGCCGCTGGCGATGTAGTGCTGGCGATTGCCCTGCACTTGCAGCACGCCAAAGCCAGTGGTGCGCAAGCCAGGGTCGATGCCAAGAATCTTGAAACTGTTCACGGCCAAGGATTATGCCCCTGCTACCACGGCCCCTTTGCGCCCCAGCTTTACAATGCCCAGCTTCAGCCCCTACTTGCTTTCGCCTGTTTTGCACCATGTCCAGCGCCCCGATGACTGCCTACATTCTCAATCTCTCTTGCCCTGACCGCACTGGCATCGTGCATGCGGTATCGGGTTTTTTACTGGAGCGCAGCGGCAATATTGAGGAGGCGGCGCAATACAACGACAGCGCCACGGGCTTGTTTTTTATGCGGGTGCGCTTTCAATGCCCTTTGCACAAGGCGCAACTGCAAGCGGATTTGGACGCCTTCGCGCCCAGCCTCGGCCTGCGCTTTGCCCTGCACACGGCGCAAGAGCCCATGCCCACCGTCATCATGGTGAGCAAGCAAGGCCACTGCCTGCATGATTTGCTCTTTCGCTGGAGCACGGGCCTGCTCAATATCGATGTGCGCGCCATCATCAGCAACCACCGCGATTTCTACCAATTGGCGGCCAGCTACAACATCCCCTTCCATCACATCCCCGTGACGGCCGAGACTAAGGCCGAGGCCGAGGCCAAGCAGCTCGACATCATGGCGCAAGAGGGGGCCGAGCTGGTGGTGCTGGCGCGTTATATGCAGGTGCTGAGCAATGAGATGTGCCAGGCTCTAGAGGGCCGCGCCATCAACATCCACCACAGTTTTTTGCCCAGCTTCAAAGGCGCTCGGCCTTATTACCAAGCGCATGAGCGCGGCGTGAAGCTGATTGGCGCCACCGCCCACTATGTGACGGCGGATTTGGACGAAGGCCCCATCATTGAACAAGATGTGGCCCGCGTGGACCACAGCCACAGTGTGGACGACCTCACCGCCATGGGCCAAGACACCGAGCGCCGCGTGCTGGCCCGCGCCGTGGCTTGGCACAGCGAGCACCGCGTGCTGCTCAACGGCCATAAAACCGTGGTCTTTCAATAAAGCCCCGCCAGATGAGCGCCCCCGCCCCCGCCCCCGCCCCAGCCGCCGACAACAATCCCCGCATGAACCCCGCCGAGCGCAAGCTCTCGGGCTCTTTGGCCTTGGTGTTTGCGCTGCGCATGTTGGGGCTGTTTCTCATCTTGCCCGTGTTTGCGATTGAAGCCAAACACTACAGCGGCGGCGATGACATGGCCTTGGTCGGCCTCACCATGGGCAGCTATGGCCTAACGCAAGCCCTGCTGCAATTGCCGCTGGGCTGGGCCTCAGACCGCTGGGGCCGCAAGCCCGTGATTTTGCTCGGCCTGCTGCTGTTTGTGGCAGGCAGCGTGGTGGCGGCGCTGGCCGATAGCATTTACGGCCTGCTGCTGGGCCGCAGTTTGCAGGGTGCGGGCGCGGTGTCAGCGGCCATCACCGCTTTGCTGGCCGATGGCACGCGCGAGGTGGTGCGCACCAAGGCCATGGCCCTCATCGGCATCACCATTGGGCTGATGTTTGCGCTCTCGCTTTTGCTGGCACCGCTGCTGGTGGGCAGCATGGGCTTGGCGGGCATGTTCTGGCTGATTGCGGCCTTGGGCGTGGGCGCTTGGCTGCTGATTGCTTGGGTCGTGCCCAGCCCCAGCGCCACACCACGGGCCGAGCGCACACAGGCGGCGGGCGTGGCCTCGCTGGGGCGCATTTGGCAGCAATTGCAAGCGCCGCAAGTCTGGCGTTTGAACTTGGGCGTGTTTGTGCTGCACGCGGTGCAATTGGCCATGTGGACGGCCATACCGAAAATGTTGGAGGACGAAGGCTTGGCCCAGCCCCAGCACTGGCAAATTTACCTGCCTGCGGTGCTGGCGGCCATTGTCATCATGGGCGGCGTGCTTTTTCGTTTGGAGCGCAAAGGCTATTTGCGCGGCGTGCTGCTGTCGCAAATTGGCCTGCTGGTCATCGTGCAATTGGCGCTCTACCTCAGCAGCGTGGGCGGCAGCAATTTGTGGCAAACGGGCGTGATTTTGTTCGCCTTTTTCACGGCCTTCAATATGCTGGAAGCCTCGCAGCCCTCTTTGGTCTCGCGCTACGCCGCTGAGCACGAGCGCGGCACAGCCCTTGGCGTGTACAACACCATGCAATCGCTGGGCTTGTTTGCTGGCGGCGCGGCAGGCGGCTGGTTGCTACAAAGCCAAGGGATGCCCACCTTGTTCTTGGCCTGTGCTGCCGCCCTCTTTGTGTGGCTGGCCTTGGCCTGGAGCATGGCCGCTGTGCCCAGCAGCACGGCCCTGCAAGCGAAAAAAAACTAAGCGGCGCGGGTTTTCCCTTGGCCGCAAGACCGCGCTGCGCGTCTAAGATGCGGTTTTTGCTTTTCACGCGCACGCACCATGCTTGAATTACTCGATCAATTCGACGGCTTCCTCTGGGGCCCTTATATGCTCATCCCCTTGCTTTTGGGCACGGGGATTTTTTTGACCATCCGCTTGGGTGGTTTGCAGTTTCTCAAGCTCTGGCCCGCACTGAAATTGGGCATCATCAAGCGCCACGACGCCGATAGCGAAGGCGATATTTCGCAATACCAAGCCCTCACCACCGCCTTGGCCGCCACCGTGGGCATTGGCAATATCGTGGGCGTGGCCACCGCCATTTCCATAGGCGGGCCGGGGGCGCTGTTTTGGATGTGGGTCACGGGCTTGGTCGGCATGGTGACGAAATACGCCGAGGGCTTTTTGGCCGTGCGCTTTCGGGGCACCGATGAAAAAGGCGAGAAATCTGGCGGGCCGCAATACTATTTGCAACGCGGCATCAAGGGCAATTTGGGCAAGGCGCTGGGCATTTCTTTTGCCGTCTTCGCCACCATTGCCGCCTTTGGTATTGGTAATTTGACGCAAACCAACGCCATTGCTGGCAATGTGGCCGATTTGTGGGGCGTGCCCGAATGGCTCACTGGCGTGGTCATGGCCGTGCTCGCCCTCATCGTGCTGGTGGGCGGGGTCAAATCCATAGGCCGAGTCACAGCGGCGCTGGTGCCCATCATGATTTTGCTCTACTGCGGCGCAGCCACTTGGGTGCTCATCAGCCATGCGGCGGCCCTGCCAGCGGCCATTGCGCAGGTGTTTGCTGATGCCTTTACCGGCACTTCTGCCGTGGGCGGCTTTGCGGGTTCAGCCTTTATTGCCGCCATGCGCTTTGGTGTGGCCCGTGGTTTGTTCTCTAACGAATCGGGCATGGGCTCGGCCCCCATTGCCGCCGCCGCCGCACAAACCAGCCACCCCGTGCGCCAAGGTTTGGTGTCCATGACGCAAACCTTTATCGACACCCTCATCGTCGTCAGCTTCACCGGCCTGTGCATCATCGTCACTGGCGCTTGGTATGAGGTGGACCCCGAGACCGGCAAACAAGTGAGCGCCGCCTTGATGACAGGCCGTGCCTTTGCCCACGCCCTGCCAGGGCAAATTGGCCCCACCATCGTCACCATTGGCGTGATTTTGTTCGCCTTCTCCACCATCTTGGGCTGGTGCTATTACGGCGACCGCTGCGTCGAACGCCTGTTTGGGCATCGCTTTGTGCTGCCCTACCGCATTGTTTTTTCATTGATGGCCTTTGTTGGCGCCACGCAAGCCCTAGAAGCCGTTTGGATTTTTGCCGACATCATGAATGGCCTCATGGCCCTGCCGAATTTGATTGGCTTGCTGCTGCTCTCTGGCCTCATTTACCGCGAAACCCGCCACTACCTCAAGCATGACCCGCATCTGCAAGCGAGCAAAGCGGAGATTGAAGGCTTTATGCAAGGCCAAGCGGGTTGGGAAGACTGGAAAGCGGGCGATGCTGTCGGTTCATCGCGCAAATTCAAGGCCCATTGAGGCTTGCCCACAGGCAAAACCAAGGCTGCTGACCCCAAGCTGGGCCAGCGGCATCTTGAGTTGGCTAGAATAGCGCTTTAATCACTACCCTTGATGTCGCCATGTCCGTTTGGATTTTGCCCGACCATATTGCTGATGTGCTGCCAGCTCAGGCTCGCCACATAGAAGCCCTCAGGCGCAGCCTCTTAGACACGGCCACCGGCTATGGCTATGAGTTGGTCATCCCCCCCGCTCTTGAATACCTCAGCTCCTTGCTCACTGGCACAGGAAGCGCCCTCAACCTCCAAACTTTTAAGCTGGTCGATCAGCTCTCAGGCCGCAGCATGGGCCTGCGCGCCGACACCACGCCGCAAGTCGCCCGCATCGACACCCATTTGCTCGGCCGCGCTGGCATCAGCCGCTTGGCCTATTGCGGCAGCGTTTTCCACACCCGCCCCGCCAAACCCCATGCCACACGAGAACCCCTGCAACTGGGGGCTGAACTCTATGGCTATGCGGGCATTCAGGCCGAAATGGAAATCGTGCAACTGGCCCTCGATTGCCTGAAAAAAGCGGGCGTGCAAAACCTCACGCTGGACATGGCCGATGTCGGCTTGGTCGATGCCCTCATTGCCCAAGCGGGCCTGAGTGAAGCCGATGCCAACGCCCTGCATGAAACCCTGCAAGCCAAAGACCAAAGCCGCTTGGCGCAACTGCTGGCGACCGTGCCCGAGCCCGCCCGCAGCCTGTTGCACGGCCTCTCGCGCAGCTTTGGCCCAGCCGAGTCCACCTTGGCCCAATTGCAACAAGACTTTGCCGCCCAACCCGCATTGCTGGCCCGCCTTGAGCGCCTGCAAAGCCTGATTGCCAGCGTGCGCGCCAGCCACCCCGATGTGCAAATTCTGCTGGACATGGCCGACAACAAAGGCTGGAGCTACTACAACGGCATCCGCTTTGCCGTCTATGCCCAAGTGCAAGGCCAAGACGCAGGGCAAGAGCTGCTGCGCGGTGGCCGCTACGACGGCGTGGGCGCCGTCTTTGGCCGTGCCGAGCAAGCGCCCCGCCCTGCCGTGGGCTTCAGCCTTGATGTGAAAGAGCTGGCCACCGCCACCGCCTTACCTGCGGCGCAAGAAGCCATTGCCGCCACTTGGCAAGACGACCCCGCATGGCACGCCGCCGTCGCCGCTTTGCGCGCCGCTGGCGAAGTCGTACTCTGCCAACTGCCCCAGGCCCAGCCCCTGGAACCCGCAGCCCTGCGCTGCCAACGCCAATTGCGCCTACTCGATGGCCAATGGCAAGTCACCTCGGCCTGAACGCAGGCCACCTCAGCATTTTGATTTTTTTGTAAAGAGATGGTTATGAGCACAACGATGCGCGGACGAAATGTGGTTATTGTGGGCACGCAATGGGGCGATGAAGGCAAAGGCAAACTGGTCGATTGGCTCACCGAGCGCGCCGAAGCCGTGGTGCGCTTTCAAGGCGGCCACAACGCCGGCCACACCTTGGTCATCAATGGCAAAAAAACCTCCCTGCACCTCATCCCCAGCGGCATCATGCGCCCCAATGTCAAATGCTATATCGGCAACGGCGTGGTGCTCTCGCCCGCCAAAATATTGGAAGAAATCGCTGGCCTAGAGCAAGCTGGCGTTGAAGTGCGCAGCCGCCTGCGCATCAGCGAAGCCTGCCCCCTGATCCTGCCCTTGCACGCCGCCCTTGACCAAGCCCGCGAACTTGCGCGTGAAGGCGCGGGTGAAGAAAAAATCGGCACCACAGGCCGTGGCATCGGCCCCGCCTACGAGGACAAAATCGCCCGCCGCGCCCTCAAAGTACAAGACCTCAAACACCCCGAACGCTTTGCCAACAAACTGCGCAGCCTGCTCGACCTCTACAACCACATCCTCAGCACCTACCTCAAAGCCCCCACGCTCGAATTCGAACCCCTGTATGAAGAAGCCATGCAGCAGGCCAAAGAAATCCTGCCCATGATGGCCGATGTCTCGCGCGAGCTCAACGCCCTGCACGCCACGGGCGGCAACATCCTCTTTGAAGGCGCGCAAGGCACCCTGCTCGATGTGGACCACGGCACCTACCCCTTCGTCACCTCCAGCAACTGCGTTGCCGGCAACGCCGCCGCAGGCGCAGGCGTGGGCCCTGGCATGTTGCACTACATCTTGGGCATCACCAAAGCCTATTGCACCCGCGTCGGCAGCGGCCCCTTCCCCACTGAGCTGGACTGGCAAACCGAAGGCACCCCTGGCCACCACATGGCCACCATCGGCGCTGAAAAAGGCACCACCACAGGGCGCGAACGCCGCTGCGGCTGGTTTGATGCCGCCCTGCTCAAACGCTCGGCCCAAGTCAACGGCCTCAGCGGCCTGTGCATCACCAAACTCGATGTGCTCGACGGCCTCGATGAACTCAAAATCTGCGTGGGCTACCGCTTGAACGGCGAAACCATCGACCTCCTGCCCATCGGCGCAGACGACATCGAAGCTTGCGAGCCCATCTACGAAACCCTGCCCGGCTGGAGCCAGCCCACCGTCGGCGTCACCGACATGGCCGCCCTGCCCGCCAATGCACAACGCTACCTGCAACGCATTGAAGAAGTCACGGGCGTGCCCATCCATGTGGTATCCACCAGCCCCGACCGCGACCACACCATCTTGCGCCAAGACCCCTTTGCGGCTTGATGGCTCTAGGCCAGCACTGCCGCTCATACGCCATTGCTGTGCCCCTTACTTGTCATTGCGGCCCCCGAGCCGCAATCTCGGCTTTTCATCTCACTTGAGACTGCGGGTCAAGCCCGCAGTGACGCGCCTTTGTAGCTTGCGGCAATGCGCCACCCGTCAATTTTTAGACCGCCCTAAACGAAAAACATCGGGGCGCTCTCCTCGGCTTCGTGTAACATGCAGCTTGTTTATCCGACGGCAAGCCCTCACGTCTTTGTCGTCTAATTCTAGTTAGGCTCTTCTATGGAGACTCTCGGACATGAGGATTTATCGTATTTCCATTTCTTTTATCCTCCTTCTTGCTGCCATCTGCGCACCTTCAGCTATCGCACAACAATCTAGCCGGAGCGGCTGCTTGAAAACTGCACATGGTGGAATTGTTTGCTCTCCGCCATTTGGCGGAATTATTGTTAATCATTATGGGCAAATCGTATGTGGGCCAGGGCAATGCACATCTAGTTTATTAGGTCAGACCTACTGCTCAGCCCAAACTGGTGGATACATCGCTACCAACCTACAGGGACAAATTGTTTGTACCGGGGGGTGCATTCAAGCCTCCGCACAGTATTGCCAAGTTCCACGGTAACAACCTAACAGTCCACTCATGCTAAAACCGCTTCGCGTTGCGTCTTATTAACTCAACTAGCAGATACCTTTAAAAACCTCTATGCGAAACTCTGACCACTTTCTTGATTATTTCACCACCATTGAGAAATGGCTGCGTACCGCTGCTGGTGCTGATCGCAGCGTCCCTTTCACGCGGGTCGTCAGCCAGGTTGCTACACAGAACCGGGCGGTCAAAAAGTTCCAGGATGACCTCAGAGAGTATGCGGACCTGCGTAACGCAATCGTCCACGAAAGGGGAGGCGGGCATGTAATTGCCGAGCCCAACGACCGCGCAGTTGCTGAGTTAGCGCGTATCTGCAAGTCGCTCATGGAACCACCGTCACTTATCCCAAAGTTCCAGATATCAGTGAGAGCCAGAACAATGGATGAGTCAATTGGCGAAGCCGTGCGTGACATGCGTCAAGGCTCATTTTCTCAACTTCCAATTCTTAACGACGGCGTAGTAACTGCTGTCCTCACTACAGAGACAGTTGCGAGGTGGCTTGCACTGGAATTCGACAACGATGTTGTGAGTCTTTTGGAGACCAAAATATCCCAAGTATTGCCTCACACCGAAGACAATGATCACTATTGCTTTCTTTCGCGACAGGCAACATTGCTGGATGCGCTATTCGAGTTTGAAAAATTCGCTAGCCGAGGTAAAGACCTTGATGCAATACTGATTACCAACGATGGCAAGCCAAACCAGCAAATGCTTGGCATCATCACACTTTTCGATCTTCCCGTCATACTCGCCGAATTGGGCCTCAAGCGCATGTCTGCTACTAACTATTGACACAAGCCGAGATGCCCTTCACCCCACTCCACCTTGGCCCTGGGGCCGTATTCAAAGCCATCGGCGGCAGCCGCTTTAGCTTTATGGTCTTTGGTGGCTCGCAAGTTCTGATGGATATTGAGCCACTTATTGGCATTCTTACCCACAAGCCCATTCTGCACGGCCCCAGCCATACCCTGCTTGGCGCACTGGTGATTGGCACGCTGGCTGGCCTCATCGGCAAGCCCATCAGCGCGGCCATTCTTCGCTGGCTCAACATACCCCACTATCCCTTGACTTGGCCCGCAGCATTCATTGGTGCATATATAGGCACTTTTTCGCACATTTTTTTTGATGCCATCATGCACGCGGATATGTCGCCTTGGCTGCCCATCGCCAGCGGCAACGCATTGCTTGGGCTTATTGGCATTGAGCATCTTCACTTGCTCTGCGTGCTGGCTTCTGTGCTGGGCGCGGTCATGGTGGCCTACAGATTTAAAACACAGGGGCGAGCCTGAATTTCACTTTATTTTGATGATTGGAGAAGACCATGAGCTACCGTTTTGCTGATTTGACCGCCGCCTGCGCCGATGAGTGGCGCGCTTATATTGAGCACGATTTTGTGCGCCAACTGAGTGAGGGCAGCTTGGCGCAAGAGAGCTTTCGCCATTATTTGAAGCAGGATTATCTTTTTCTGATTCATTTTGGCCGCGCCTATGCGCTGGCGACTTACAAAAGCCGCAATATCGCCGAGCTGCGCCACAGTTTGGACGGCCTAAAGGCCATCATCGACCTGGAGCTGGGCCTGCATGTGGCTTACTGCCGCGAATGGGGCATCAGCGAGGACGATCTGGCCGCCCTACCTGAGGCCACCGCCACCCTGGCCTATACCCGCTATGTGCTGGATACGGGCAACCGTGGCGATTTGCTGGATATGCATGTGGCGCTGGCCCCCTGCTTGGTGGGCTATGCGGTGATTGCCGATTGGATCAATGCCCGCAGCGAGACCCTGCGCGGCGCGGCCAACCCTTATGACGCTTGGATTCGCATGTATGAGAGCGAGGGTTTTCAAGCCGCCCGCCGTGCGGAGGAGGCTTGGCTGGACGAGCGCTTGGCAGAAGTGACACCGCGCCGCTTTGCGGAGCTGACCACCATCTTCCGTGATGCTGTGCGGCTGGAGATTGCCTTTTGGCAGCAGGGGCTGGATTTGACTTTGTAAGCGCCGCCTAGGGCTTGATGGCCTTAGCCCCCATCAGGCTGCGCCTGTCGCCCCGCCAAGGTGAACCACCCCCTAAACCAAAACCAAGCCCAGCGCCACCAATATGGCATGCAGCATGGCGGCACTGATGGTGAGGACGATGGCGGGTTTGATGGGCGGGATTTGCCCCTGCGCTTGGAACAAGATACGGGTGGCGGCCACACACAGCGGCAATGTGAGCAAAGGCAGCAGCGCCCAAGCCCCAGCGCCCACGCACCAGAGCGCAAGCCCAGCCCAAACATGGGCGGCGGCTGCCATACCCAAATAGGCCCAAGGCGCGACGCGGGGGCCAAGACGCACGGCCAAGGTGTGTTTGCCCACGGCGGCATCGCTGGCAGCATCGGGCAGGCCGTTGATGAGCAGCACATTGGCCATGAGCAAGGCAAAACTGGCCCCCAGCAGCAGGGGCTGCCATGCGGGGCTGCCACGCAGCACAAAGTCGCTGCCTGCGGCCATAGCGGCCCAAGCGGCGGCCACGGCCAACTCGCCCAAACCACGGTTCATCAGCCGCAGCGGTGGCGCTGAATAAGCCCAAGCCAAAAAGCAACCCAGCAAGCCGTAGAGCAAAAGCTGCGGCCCAAGCACATAGGCCAACAGCAGGCCGCCGAGCACGACAAAGCCCAGCAAGCCCCAAGCCACGCGCTGGGTGGTGGCCAAGCTGATTTGGCCGCGCTGAATAAAGCCCGCGCCGCCGGTGAAGGGGGCAATGGCTTGGGTATTGGCGGCATCTGCGCCGCTGATGGCGTCTTCGGCATCGTTGAGCACATTGGCCGCCGCATGAAGGGCCAAGGCCAGCACGGCGGTGGCCGCAATGAAGCCCCAATGCCAGGGCATACCGCTGGCGTGGACACTGGCCCAACCAATGAGGCAGGCACAAAAGGTGGCGGTGAGGAATTCAGGGCGCAACATGCGCCAAAACAGAGACAGAGTGAGCATGAAAAGAAGCGGCGTATAAACCAAGGCCACCCAAAAGTGCGGCAAGTGATGAGAGATTGCCGATAATAGCCGCCGATACCAGCCGCGCAGGCGCTGGCACATTTGTTTTTACCCCCTAGCAAAGCCACAAACATGAGTGAATTGAGTTGGAGTGAGAAGTTTTTTCTGCTGGCGCAGCGCCGCTTGTTGCCCAAGCAGGCCCTGACCGAGCTGATGGGCCATTTGGCCGATAAGGAAGCGGGCGGGCTGACGACGGCGGCCATCCGCTTGTTTGCCCAACGCTATGGCGTGAATCTGCAAGAGGCCGACAACCCCGACCCCGCCAGCTACCCCAGCTTCAATGCCTTTTTTGCACGGCCTTTGAAGGCAGGCGCGCGGCCTTTGGCGGCCAGCCGCTGGATCAGCCCTGTCGATGGCGCAGTCAGCCAAATTGGGCCGATTGCCCAAGACCGTGTCTATCAGGCCAAGGGCCATGATTACAGCCTGCTGGCCCTGCTGGGCGGCGATGCCCAGCGCGCAGCGCAGTTTGAAGATGGGCAATTCGCCACGCTCTACCTCAGCCCCAAGGATTACCACCGCATCCACATGCCCTGCGCGGGCGAGTTGCAGCGCATGGTTTATGTGCCCGGCGAGCTCTATTCCGTGAACCCGCTGACGGCGCAAAATGTGCCAGGCCTGTTTGCCCGCAATGAGCGCTTGGTCTGCTTTTTCAACACCGCCGATGGCCCGCTGGCCTTGGTGTTGGTGGCTGCCACCGTGGTCGGCAAAATGGCCACGGTTTGGCATGGCCGTGTGAATGAAGAACGGCTGGGCCAAATTCAAGCCTGGGACTACGCCGCTGGCGAGGTGAGCTTGGCCCAAGGCGAGGAAATGGGGCGCTTTTTGCTCGGCTCCACTGTGGTCATGTGCTGGCCCAAGGCGGCGGGCTTGGTGTTTGCCCCCGGCTGGCAAGAGGGCCTGCCGATACAAATGGGCCAAGCCATGGCCGAGCAGACCCACGCGGCATAGGCTTATAGGGCGAGCTGTTAAAATCCCTGCCTTAAATCAAGTTTTTCTAACCACAACAAAGGATGAATCATGGAACGCACACTGCCTGAACTGCCCTATGCCAAAGACGCATTGGCCCCCCATTACAGCGCTGAAACGCTGGACTTCCACCACGGCAAACACCACAACGCTTATGTCGTCAACCTCAACAACCTGCAAAAAGGCACTGAGTTTGAAAACATGGCGCTGGAAGACATCATCAAAAAATCTTCTGGTGGCATTTACAACAACGCCGCTCAAATCTGGAACCACACCTTCTTCTGGAGCTGCATGAAGCCCCAAGGCGGTGGCGCACCCACAGGCGCTTTGGCCGAAGCCATCAACGCCAAATGGGGCAGCTACGATGCCTTTAAAGCCGCCTTCATCGCCTCAGCCGCAGGCAACTTTGGCTCAGGCTGGACTTGGCTGGTGAAAAAAGCCGACGGCTCTATCGACATCGTCAACACTGGCGCGGCCGGCACCCCCATGACCACGGGCGACAAAGCCCTGCTGACGGTGGATGTGTGGGAACACGCCTACTACATCGACTACCGCAATGCCCGCCCCAAATTCCTCGAAGTTTTCTTTGAGCATTTGGTGAACTGGGGTTTTGCCGAGCAAAACTTTGCCTAAGCCCTGCGCTTAGAGCCCACGCACCCAGCCCTCGCAAGAGGGCTTTTTTTGTGCCACGGCTTCTACTTCGCCATTGCAGGTTTGTGACCCACAACCCCGGCAAGAGCTATTCCCCCGCACTCCGCATGGCCTCGTCCCACAGGCGTTTGGGCACATGGCGGGTGAGGCGCTCGATGATGCATTGCGCCATGGCGTTGTCGATGCCGTGGGCCAAGCCCTCAATCAAGTCAAAGGTGCAGTCTGCGCCCAAGGCTTGCAGGCGCTCGCCTGCGGCGGTGGTGTGGTGGTGGGCCACCACGCTGTCTTGCGCACCGTGAATAAGGTGCAGCACCACGGGCTGCTGCGGCAGCTCAGGCACCTGGGTGAAGCGCCCCGCTAGGGCAACGATGCGGCCCGCCAAAAACTGCGGCTGCTGGCTCGATTGCAAGGCCATGAATGCGCCTTGCGAGAAGCCGATGATGCAAGTGGCCTCTGGCCCTATGCCAGTGCGCTGCTGCCAGTGGCGCACGCTGTCGATGAAAAGCGGCATCTCGGCCATGACGCGCTCATGGCGGTTTTCCTCCGTCGCCTCTTGCAATGAATACCATTGGTAGCCTGCCGCAAAATCGCAGTGGTGCGGGCTGTCTATGCAGACCACAAAAGCCTGCGGGAAGTGGGCGGCGATGAATTCACCCAGCGGGGCCAAGCCTTGGGCCGAGTCACCCACGCCGTGGTAGAGCAAAAAGAGCTGCTGCGGTGCAGGCGGCTGGGCGATGAGGATGTGGCTGGGTTCAGGCTGATGCATGGGGGCTGGGGTTTAAGAGCTGGAGCGGGCCGCCAGCCAGAGCTTGACTCGCAGGGAGAGGTCGCTGGTGTAGCCGACGCTGGCGCTGTGGATTTGCCCATCAGGGCGCAGGATGAGGGTGGTGGGGAAGCCTTTAACGCCATAGGCGGCGGCGATGCTGCTGCGGCTATCCACAGCAGTGAGCCAAGGCAGCTTGCGGCGCAGCAGCTCTTGCTGCACGGCCTGCGGCGGCCCCGATTGACTGGCGATGGTGAGCACGGGCGCGTCTTGCATGAGGCTGCTGATGGCCCCTTGCTGCACTTTGCATACGGGGCACCATTCGGCCCAGAAGTAAAGCACCACAGGGCGGCCTTCATGTTGCGCACGCCAGCTATCGAGCGCCACGGTGTTTTGCCCCGGCAAAGGCAAGGCCAAATCTGCCGCAAATGGCGGCGCTGTGCCTTGGCGCAACCCACTGCCTTGCCACCAAGCAATAAGCTGCACCAGCAGCAGCATGAGCAAAACAAAACCCAGTTGGCGCAGCCACCAACTGGGCGATTGAAGTGTGTGGGCGAAGCGGCGGCTCAAGGCACTTTAGCCTTTGAGCACAGCGGCAATGGCTTGGCACACATAGTCAATATTGCCGCCATTGAGGGCCGCCACGCACATGCGGCCAGTATCCGTGCCATACACGCCGAACTCGCTGCGCAGACGCTGCATTTGTTCTTTGCTCAGGCCAGAGTAGCTGAACATGCCCACTTGGGTGGTGATAAAGCCCATGTCTTGCGCCACGCCTGCGGCCTTGAGCTTATCGACAAAAGCATGGCGCATGGCTTTGATGCGATCGCGCATTTGTGCCAGCTCGTCCTCCCACTGCTGGCGCAGGGCGGGTGTATTGAGCACCTTGGCGACCACGGCTGCGCCGTGGGTGTGGGGGTTGCTGTAGTTGGTGCGGATGCAGATTTTCAGTTGCGACAGCACGCGATCGCTTTCCTCTTTGCTGCTGGACACCACGCTCAATGCGCCCACGCGCTCACCGTAGAGGCTGAAGCTTTTAGAGAAAGAGGTGGAGACAAAGAAATTGAGGCCAGCGGCAACGAATTTGCCCACCACAGCACCGTCTTCGGCAATGCCAAAACCAAAGCCCTGGTAAGCCATATCAAGGAAGGGGGTGAGGCCGCCGGCTTTCACGGTGGCGATGATTTCATCCCACTGTGCAGGCGTGAGGTCGTAACCCGTGGGGTTGTGGCAGCAGGCGTGCAGCACAACGATGGTGCCTTGGGGCGCGGCCTTCAGGGCGGCCAACATGCCATCAAAGTCGATGCCGCGTTTGTCTGCGTCGTAATAGGGGTAGGTTTCCACCGCAAAGCCCGCGTTGGTAAAAATGGCGCGGTGGTTCTCCCAGCTTGGGTCAGAAATCAAAACTTTGGCATTGGGGCTGATTTTCTGCAAAAAATCGGCGCCAATTTTCAAGCCGCCAGTGCCACCTATGGCCTGCACAGTGGCCACACGGCCTTCATTCAATACGGCGCTGCCTTCACCAAAAACAAGGTTTTTCACGCCTTGGTCGTAAGCGGCCAAGCCGTCAATGGGCAAATAAGCGCGGGGGCGCACTTGGCTGGCCAGCTCTTTTTCTGCCGCTTGCACGCATTCGAGCAAGGGCAGGCGGCCCTGTTCATCAAAATACACGCCCACGCCGAGGTTGACTTTATGGGGGTTGGTGTCGGCGTTGTATTGGTCGTTGAGGCCCAAAATCGGATCGCGGGGGGCCATTTCTACTGCGGCAAAGAGGGACATAAGCGTTGCGTTTCGTGAATTCAAAGAGGGGCATTTTATACCCCTGCGGACTGCTTGCCTTTGAGGCGGCCTGCTCCAACAGCACTCAGGCCATAACACCCTGGCAATTACACCAACACCCGCTCAATGCCGCCACGGTTGGCCTGCGCCACAAACTCGGGCAGCCAGTTCTCGCCCAAGATGTGTTTGGCCATTTCAATCACCACATAGTCGGCTTCCAGCAGGCCGCCTTGGATGTCGCCCTCGTAGCGGGTCAGGCCCTGTAAACAAGCGGGGCAACTGGTGAGGATTTTCACATCGCCTTGTGCGGGCAGCTCAAAGTCTTGGCGCAACTGCGCCACGCCTTTGCGGATTTCCTCTTCTTTGCGAAAGCGCACTTGGGTGGAGACATCGGGCCGCGCCACGGCCAGCGTGCCGCTTTCGCCACAGCAGCGGTCGTTGTCCAGCACTTTATCGCCCACCAGCGCTTTGACGATATCGAGGCTGTTGCCCTGCTTCATGGGGTCGTGGCAGGGCTTGTGGTAGAGGTAGGCGGCTTGGTTGTCGTGCAGTTTGATGCCTTTTTCCAGCAGGTATTCGTGGATGTCCACAATACGGCTGCCGGGGAAGATTTTGTCAAACTCATAGCCTTGCAATTGGTCGTAGCAAGTGCCGCAACTGACCACCACGGTTTTGATGTCGAGGTAGTTCAAGGTGTTGGCAACGCGGTGAAAGAGCACGCGGTTGTCCGTAATCAGCTTTTCCGCCTTATCAAACTGCCCTGAGCCGCGCTGCGGGTAGCCGCAGCACAAATAGCCCGGTGGCAGCACGGTTTGTACGCCTGCGTGCCAGAGCATGGCTTGGGTGGCCAAACCCACTTGGCTGAAGAGGCGCTCCGAGCCGCAGCCAGGGAAGTAGAACACGGCCTCGCTCTCGCTGCTGGTGCTGGCGGGGTTGCGGATGATGGGCACATAGTCGGGGTTTTCAATATCGAGCAAGGCGCGCGCGGTTTTCTTGGGCAAATTGCCTGGCATCCGTTTGTTCACAAAGTGAATGACTTGCTCGACCACGGGCGCTTTGCCGACAGTGGCCGGCGGCGCTGCGGTTTGCTTTTTCGCTGCGGTTTTCAGCACGCCATGCGCCAGGCGCTGCGATTTGGCCATGACGCCATAAATCAGGCTGCGGGTGGCGGCAATGGTGTGCGGGTCTTTGGCGTTCAAAAAGAACATGGCCAGCTTTTTGCCGGGGTTGAAGCTTTGCTTGCCCATTTTGCGCAGCACATTGCGCATATTCATGGAGACATCGCCAAAGTCAATGTTCACGGGGCAAGGCGCCAAGCAGCGGTGGCAGACGGTGCAGTGCTCGGCCACATCTTCAAATTCTTCCCAGTGGCGCAGGCTCACGCCACGGCGGGTTTGTTCTTCGTATAAAAAGGCTTCAATCAAGAGCGATGTGGCGAGAATTTTGTTGCGTGGGCTGTAGAGCAAATTGGCACGCGGCACATGGGTGGAGCACTCAGGCTTGCACTTGCCGCAGCGCAGGCAGTCTTTGATGCTGTGGGCAATGGCGCCAATATCGCTTTGCTGCATGATGAGCGATTCATAGCCCATCAGGTTGAAAGAGGGCGTGTAAGCCTCGGTCAAATCGGCAAAACGCACGGGCGCGGTTTCGCGGCCCACCCCGTCTGCACGCTGGCGCAGCAGCTTGCCTTTGTTGAACACGCCTTGCGGGTCCACCTTGGCTTTGTAGGCGGCAAAGGGGGCGAGTTCTTCGTCGCTCAAAAATTCGAGCTTGGTGATGCCAATGCCGTGTTCGCCAGAAATCACGCCATCCAAGCTGCGCGCCAAGGCCATGATGCGGGCCACGGCCTCGTGCGCGGTTTGCAGCATTTGGTAGTCGTCTGAATTGACGGGGATGTTGGTGTGCACATTGCCATCGCCCGCGTGCATGTGCAGGGCCACCCACACTTTGCCGCGCAAGATCTCTTGGTAAATGCGTTCAATCTCAGCCACCGTGGGCGCAAATACGGCCCCCGTAAAGAGCTGGCGCAGGGGGTTGCGGATTTGCGTTTTCCAGCTTGCCCGCAGGCTGTGGTCTTGCAATTGGCCAAAGAGCGCATCAATGCGGCCATACCAGTCTTGCCACTGCGTTTGCACCTTGGCCAGCAGCTCTTGGGCCGCCGCCACGCGCTCGGCCAGCATGTCTTTGGTGGGCACTTCGCCATCGTCTTCCACCTTGCCCAGTGGCAAATGGCCTTGGGCAAAAAAGTTTTGCAAAGCCTGCACCAGTTGCAATTTGTTGCGCAGCGATAGCTCGATATTGATGCGCTCAATGCCATCGGTGTATTCGGCCATGCGCGGCAGCGGAATGACCACATCCTCATTGATTTTGAAGGCATTGGTGTGGCGGCTGATGGCGGCTGTGCGTTTGCGATCGGCCCAGAATTTGCGCCGCATTTCGGGGCTGATGGCGACAAAGCCCTCACCGCTGCGGCTGCCTGCAATGCGCACCACCTCGCTGGTGGCGCGCGCCACGGCATCGGGGTCGTCGCCCACGATGTCACCAATCAGCACCATTTTGGGCAAGCTGGCGGCTGTGGCATCACGCGCGGCGGCGGTGCTGGCCGAGGCCGCGCCACGCTTGGATTTGGTGGCATAGCCGACGGCGCGCAAATAGCGGTCGTCCAAGTGCTCAAGGCCCGCCAGCATGACACCGCTGCGGCGCTGCTCGGCAAACATAAAGTCTTTGATTTCAACAATGCTGGGCACGGCATCACGGGCATGGCCGAAGAACTCCAAGCACACCGTGCGCGTGTGCTCAGGCATACGGTGCACCACCCAGCGGCAACTGGTGATGATGCCGTCCGTGCCTTCTTTTTGAATGCCCGGCAAGCCCGCCAAAAACTTGTCGGTCACATCTTTGCCCAAGCCCGCTTTGCGGAAGGTGCTGCCAGGGATGTCTAGGCGCTGCACCTCATCGGGCTGGCTCCAGTCCATCACCGCCTTGGGCGCAAAGTAGCGCAGCTCAAAGCTGGCCAGCTCAACATCGTGGATTTTGCCGAGATTGTGGTTCAGGCGCAGCACCTCCAGCCAGCGGCCATCGGGGGTCACCATGCGCCAGCTCGCAAGATTATCGAGCGCTGTGCCCCACAGCACGGCCTTTTTGCCGCCCGCATTCATGGCCACATTGCCACCAATGCAACTGGCCTCGGCGCTGGTGGGATCCACCGCAAACACAAAGCCCGCGCGCTCTGCGGCATTGGCCACGCGCTGCGTCACCACGCCCGCCTCGCTCCACACCGTGGGCACGGGCTGGCTCAGGCCCGGCAGGGGCAGCATTTCCACCTCGCTCATGGCTTCGAGCTTTTCGGTGTTGATAACGGCGCTATTCCACACCAAGGGCACGGCCCCGCCGGTATAGCCTGTGCCGCCGCCTCGGGGGATGATGCTCAGGCCCAGCTCCACGCAACCGGCCACCAGTGCGGCCATTTCCGCTTCGGTATCAGGGGCCAGCACCACAAAGGGGTATTCCACACGCCAGTCAGTCGCATCCGTCACATGGCTGACACGGGTGAGCGGGTCGAATTTGATGTTGTCTTTTTTCGTGATGCCGCCCAAGCGCTTGGCCGTGGCGCGGCGCAAATCGGCCACGGCGGCAAACTGCGCTTCAAACGCAGCCACTTTGGCCTGCGTCAAGGTCAGCAGCTCGCCGACTGCCGCATCGCGAGCCTGGGCTTGGCTGTCAGGCGCATTCGGGGTGCGGCGTTTTTCAATTTCGCCCAAGCGGTGGCGCAAAGCGCCAATCAGGGCTTTGCGGCGCTTGGTGCTAGAGAGCAGGTCGTCATACAGATAGGGGTTGCGCTCCAGCACCCACATATCGCCCAGCACCTCGTAGAGCATATGTGCCGAGCGCCCAGTTTTGCGCTCACCGCGCAAGCCTTGCAGCAAATCCCAAGCGCGATGCCCCAAGAGGCGAATCACAATCTCACGGTCTGAAAAAGAGGTGTAGTTGTAGGGAATCTCGCGCAGGCGGGCCTGCTCGCCCTGCTGGGGCTGCACAGCTTGGGGCGATGCAGGGGCATCGGCGGGCAAACTGGCGGTCGGCGGGGCGGTCAAAGCGGTATTCATAGGGCTAATTGAACTCAAGTGGGCGGCATAAAGGCGTTATTATCGCAGTGCAGCATTTGCTTTTTCTGCTTGGGCGCTTTTGCGCCACTTCTGTCCGCCCCACCTGAAAGACCTATGGCCACTCAAAAACAAATTCAATCCCAAAAGCTCTTGGCTCTGGCCAAGGAAGTGGGCTTGCCCGTGCGCGAGCTCATCCTCAGCGAGGCCCATTTGGAGCAAGTCGCCCCCATTTTTTACGACGGCCTGCCCAAGCTGGCCCGCATGAGCATGAACCGCGACAAGTTCAAAGCTTTCTTCCTCAAGCAACGCGAGCAAATCGCCAATGAAATGTTCCCTGAGGAAACCGGAACCTAAGCCCGCGCTTGAGACAAGAAAAAGCCGCTCCAGTCGAAGCGGCTTTTTTCATGCCATGCGGCAACGCGCAAGCTTTAGCGGCGGCGCAAGATGTGGATGAATTCCTCAGCCGTGTTGCTCTGCTCAATCAAGTCATGCCCAGTTTGGCGTGCAAACACTTGGAAGTCGCTGACGGAAACAGGATCCGTGGCCACCACACGCACCAAC
Organism: uncultured Burkholderiaceae bacterium; assembly: GCA_964544605.1. Taxonomy (GTDB): domain Bacteria; phylum Pseudomonadota; class Gammaproteobacteria; order Burkholderiales; family Burkholderiaceae_C; genus JAMIFN01. The sequence goes on along the minus strand of CAZJBX010000002.1, from coordinate 12,758 downwards.
TCGCCGCTGGAGACTTCGCTCAGGGCGCGTTTGGCCTTCAAAATCGGCAGGGGGCAGGCCATGCCACGGGTGTCAACTTCTTTAGCAATATTCAATTCCATGTGGTGCTCCAAGCCTCTTGGCCTCAGGCTCAAGGTTTAATTTGCGAAAATAGAGCTTGGCCGAGGCAAACGCCCTGCGCCAAGAAACGATGATTATGACGGCAAATGCCTCTCAAACCAAAGGAAGTTCATGGCAAAAGCACGAGTTGTGGTGGGTTTATCAGGCGGGGTTGATTCCGCCGTCAGTGCCTATTTGCTCAAACAGCAAGGCTATGAGGTGCTGGGCATCTTCATGAAAAACTGGGAAGACGATGACGATAGCGAGTATTGCTCCAGCCGCCAAGACTTTCTTGACGCGGCCAGCGTGGCCGATGTGCTGGGCATTGACATCGAGCATGTGAACTTTGCCGCCGAATACAAAGACCGCGTGTTTGCCGAATTTTTGCGCGAGTACGAGGCGGGCCGCACACCCAACCCCGATGTGCTGTGCAATGCGGAAATCAAGTTCAAAGCCTTTTTAGACCACGCCATGCGCTTGGGCGCAGACAAAATCGCCACCGGCCACTATGCCCGTGTGCGCGAGGTCAATGGGCAGTTTCAGCTTTTAAAAGGCGTGGATGCGAACAAAGACCAAAGCTATTTTTTGCACCGCCTGAGCCAAACGCAACTGGCCACCACTCTGTTTCCTGTGGGTGAGCTGGAAAAGCCCGAGGTGCGCCGCATTGCCGATGAAATTGGCCTGCCGAATGCGAAAAAGAAGGACTCGACCGGCATTTGCTTTATTGGCGAGCGCCCCTTCCGTGAATTTCTCAACCGCTATTTGGCGCAAACGCCCGGCCCCATCAAAAACGAAAAAGGCGAAGTGATTGGCCAGCATGTGGGCCTGTCGTTTTACACCCTGGGCCAGCGCCAAGGCTTGGGCATTGGCGGCATCAAGACCAAGGGCGCGCAAAAAGGTGGCGGCGAACACCAGCCGTGGTTTGTGGCCAAAAAAGACATGGCCCACAACACCTTGTACGCCGTGCAAGGCCACGACCACCCTTGGCTGCTGAGCGATAGCCTGAGCATGGATGACATGAGCTGGTGCGCTGGCCACGCCCCCGAAGCAGGCGACTACAGCGCCAAAACCCGCTACCGCCAAAGCGACAGCCCTTGCCGCTTCAGCTTGGCCCGCAGCCTCACCCACGGCACACTAGGACGGCTGGATTTTGACGAGGCGCAATGGGCCGTCACGCCTGGGCAGTCTGCGGTTCTTTATGATGGCGAGGTGTGCTTGGGCGGCGGCTTGATTCGCTAAGGCCCGCAGCGCATGACAAACACAAGAAACACCACACACTGGAGACACCACCATGCTATTTGACCAAACCGTAGATTGCCTAATTGTGGGCACGGGCAATGGCGCTTTGACCGCCGCCATTTGCCTGCACCAAATGGGCGTGCAAGACCTGCTGGTGATTGAGAAAAGCGACAAAATCGGCGGCACCAGCGCGCGCTCAGGCGGCGGCGTTTGGGTGCCCATGAACCGCTATGCCAAAGCCGCAGGCGCCAAAGACAGCCGCGAGGATGCACTGGCTTATCTGGCCGCCACCATCCCACCTGAGGACACGCCGCAAGAGCTGATTGATGCCTATGTGGAACATGCCCCCGCGATGGTGGACTTTTTGCACGAGCACAGCCGCGTGCGCTATCAAAGCCTGGAGCACTACCCCGATTACTACACCGACCGCACCGGCGCACGCACCGGCCACCGCAGCATGGAGCCTGAGCCCGTGATGCGCGATGTCGTCGGTGATGACTGGCAGTTTGTGGCAGACACCCACCCCATGATTTCCATGTTTGGCCGCATTTATATGTCGCAGGTCGAAGCCCATGAGCTGTCCACCAAATCAAAAGGCTGGGTTGGTGTGGCGCTCAAGGTGCTGGCAGGTTACTACCTCGATTGGCCGTGGAAGTTCAAGCACCAAGTCAGCCGCCGCATGACTTGTGGCGGCGCAGGCATCATGCGCCTGTACTGGAGCTGCAAAGAGCGCCACATTGAAATCGCCCGCAACACCGCCTTGAAAGAGCTGATTACAGATGAAACGGGCCGTGTCGTGGGCGCAGTGGTCGAGCACCAAGGCAAAGCCCGCCGCATTGGGGCACGCAAGGGCGTCATTCTGGCCGCCGGCGGCTTTGAGCACAACCAAGCCATGCGCGAGCAATACCTGCCCGCCCCCACGCAAACGGCGTGGTCGGCCGCTTGGGAGCACAACACGGGCGATGCCATTCAAGCGGGCATGAAGATTGGCGCAGCCACCCGCCTGATGGGCGGCAAAGGCGAGGGCCGTGGCGTGGGCGCATGGTGGTGCAGCACCACCAAAGCGCCCGATGACATCATCCCGCGCCTGTGCATCATTGAAAAATCCCTACCCGGCAATGCCGTCGTCAATATGGCGGGCAAACGCATAGGCAACGAGAGCGAAAACTACATGGCCTACCAGCGCCATTTGTTTGCCACCCACCACAAACCCCACGACAACGGCCAAGCCTATATGGTGTTCGATGCGCGCTTCCGCAAGGAATACATCGTCGGCGCTTTGATGAACAGCCAAATGCGCCCCGATAGCAAACTGCCGAAAAGCTATTTTGAGAGCAAATACCTCATCAAAGCCGACAGCATTGAAGAGCTGGCACAGCAGGCGGGCATTGATGTGGACGGCCTCAAAGCCACCATTGCCAGCATGAACGAAGCGGCCAAAACCGGCATTGACCCCGAATTCAACCGGGGCGGCACGGCCTACGACCGCTACTACGGCGATGAGCGCGTGCAGCCCAACCCCTGCCTGGCCCCCATTGTGCAAGCGCCGTTTTACGCCGTGCGTGTGGATGCGGGCGACTTCGGCACGAATGGCGGCCTTGACATCACCCCCAACGCCCAAGTGAAGAAACAAGGCGGCGGCGTGGTCGAAGGGCTTTACGCCATTGGCAACACCGCAGCAGGCATCCTCACCACCTACCCTGGCCCTGGCGCCACCCTAGGCCCAGCCATGACTTACGGCTATTTGGCTGCCAAGCACATCAGCGGCAAAAGCTAAAAATACAGCCCACGAAAAAGCGCCCCTTCAAGTGTTGGGGCGCTTTTTCTTTCGCAAAGGACAGGCCGCTGGGCCTGCATCAACAACTGGGTTTTAAGAGGCCCAACGCTGACGCAGCTCATCATGCACCAAGAGTGCGCCGCTGTCGAGTAACTCAATCAAGCCGCGCTCTGAAAAATCCTTCATCACGCGGCTGACCATCTCTCGGCTGGCGCCCACTTGCTTGGCCAAATCTTGGCGGTTGATTTTCTCCAGCACCAGCAGGCGCTCGTCCTCATCTTCCTCACCCATTTCAAGCAAAGCCTTGGCCACACGGCCATACACATCCATCAAGGCCAGCATTTCAATCTTGCCGTCGGCTTGGCGCAGGCGGCTGACCAAGCCGCGCATGACCTGCTCGGCCAAAGCGTGTGAGCTCATCAGGCAGTGGCGAAAAGCCGCCTGCCCCAGCACCAGCACATCGGTTTGCTGATCGGCCGCCACATGGGCCGAGTGTGGCCCGCCGTCAATCAGGCTCATCTCGCCAAAATAATCGCCACTGCTCAGGCGGGTCAAAGTGACCTCGCGCCCTACACCATTGGTCGCATATACCCGCACGCGCCCAGAGAGAATGATGTACAAAGTGCTGCTGCTTTTGCCTTGTTCGACCAGTATTTCACCGCGTTTGTAGCGTTTTTTTTGCACTGCTTGAGCCACAAACTGAGCCTGCGTCTCAGGCAAGGCCGCGAATAGGGGAACTCGCCGAATCAGGTCTAAATTCGAAACGATAGTTGCCATGTAAGATTACCCTCTGTGACTTGTTATTATTTCCTTAATGACTAAAGAGTCAGACATTAAGCATAACAGGCAAAATGTGCCTTGTATGACCACTTATCCTTTTTTCAACCACATTTCGTAAAGGTTTCCCCATGAAGCACGCTCGCGTCCTCATCCTCGGCTCCGGTCCTGCTGGCTATACCGCCGCCATTTATGCCGCCCGTGCCAATTTGCAGCCCGTCCTCATCACGGGCATGGAGCAAGGTGGCCAGCTGACCACAACCACCGAGGTCGATAACTGGCCTGCTGATGTGGATGGCGTTGAAGGCCCCGCCTTGATGCAACGCTTTTTGGCCCATGCTGAGCGCTTTCAAACCGAAGTCATTTTTGACCAAATCAATAGCGTGAACTTGAAGCAACGCCCCTTTGTACTGGAAGGCGATAGCGGCCAATACAGCTGCGACAGCCTCATCATCGCCACTGGCGCATCGGCCAAATACCTCGGTATGGAAAGCGAAGAAGCCTTCAAAGGTCGCGGTGTTTCAGCTTGCGCCACTTGCGATGGCTTTTTCTACCGCAACCAAGAAGTCTGCGTGGTCGGCGGCGGCAATACCGCCGTAGAAGAAGCCCTGTATTTGGCTGGCTTGGCCAGCAAGGTGCATTTGATTCACCGCCGCGACAGCTTCCGCGCTGAGCCGATTTTGGTAGACAAGCTGATGGAGAAAGTCAAAGAAGGCAAGATTGCCCTGCAAACCGATCATGTGCTCGATGAGGTCTTGGGCGATGCCAGTGGCGTGACTGGCGTGCGCATTCGCAGCACCAAAGACGAAAGCCAAACCCAAGACTTGGCCCTGCAAGGCGTCTTTATTGCCATTGGCCACCAACCCAACACGGCCATGTTTGCAGAGCAGCTCGATATGAAAGACGGCTATATCCAAACCCGCAGCGGCAATCAAGGCTTTGCCACCATGACCAGCGTCGAAGGCGTATTTGCTGCTGGCGATGTGCAAGACAGCATCTACCGCCAGGCCATCACCAGCGCGGGCACAGGTTGCATGGCCGCTTTGGATGCCCAGCGCTACCTAGAGCAAAACCCCGCCTAAAGCCCCCGCTTTGCGCCGCAGCACCCAGCCGCCCCATCCGGGCGGCTTTTTTTGGGCCTCACGCGGGCGACAAAGCAAACAAGACCGCCACTGTCTATAATGACAGGCTGTTGTTTTATCTAGACCTTGAGCTTTGCCATGCGCCACAAACTCACCGCCCGCCAGCAGCAAGTGCTGCAACTGATTGAAGATGCCATTCACAACACAGGCGCGCCACCCACGCGGGCTGAAATCGCCAAAGAGCTGGGCTTTCGCTCAGCCAATGCCGCCGAGGAGCATTTGCAAGCCTTGGCCCGCAAAGGCGCGATTGAACTGCTCAGCGGCACTTCTCGTGGCATCCGCTTGAAGCAATTGAGCCGCCCAGAAGAACGCCCACAGTGGCTGCGCGTGGCAGAAGCGGGCTCCAACGCCAGCCTGCACATTCCTTTGGTGGGCCGCGTCGCCGCAGGCTCGCCCATCTTGGCGCAAGAGCACATTGAGCAAAGCTACACCTTGGCACCTGAGCTGTTTGCACAAAAGCCCGACTACCTGCTCAAAGTGCGCGGCATGAGTATGCGCGACGCTGGTATTCTGGATGGCGATTTGCTTGCCGTGCGTGCCAGCAAAGAAGCCCGCAATGGGCAAATCGTGGTGGCCCGCTTGGGCGAGGAGGTCACCGTCAAGCGCTTTGAGCGCAAGGCCGATGTGATTGAGCTGCACGCCGAGAACCCCGACTTCCGCACCATTGTGGTGCAACCCGGCGAGCCTTTTGAGATTGAAGGCTTGGCCGTGGGCCTGATTCGCAGCGGCGGCTGGTCTTGATGAACAGCCTATTCAAGCAGCCAAGGCCGCAGGCATGAAAAAACCGCCCTAAGGCGGTTTTGGTTTTTTCCAGCAGCGCACTCTTGCAAACGGCTGAAGGGGCAAAGCCCTTCAGGGCGCAAAAGCGGGGCGCTGATTAGGCAGCGGCCAGTGCTTTTACTTTGCTCGACAAGCGGCTCTTGTCACGAGCAGCCTTGTTTTTGTGGAAGATGCCTTTGTCGGCCACAGTGTCCACAATAGACTGCATTTCAACAAACAGTTCACGCGCTTGTGCAGCGTCGCCAGCGGCAACGGCTTTCTCAACCTTTTTGATGGCGGTGCGGTAGCGTGAACGCAAAGAAGTGTTGGCGGCGTTCAGTTTGACATTTTGACGCGCGCGTTTACGGCCAGAGGCCAGGCGGGGGTTTTTCTTGGCTTTAGTTGCCATGGTGGAATTCCTTTAATTGAAAAGTTTGGGAATGTTGCTGGAAAACCCGCCATTATAAGCGCAAGCACAGGCGGCGAGCCAGCCCAAGCTGGCCTATGCCTACAATACAAGCCCTGTTCTTTTCCCGCCCACTGCCCCTGCCATGCCCACCGCCCTGCCCGCCCAGCTCCAAGCGCTTTTGCCCCCACTGCGGCAAACCCATGCGCACGCCCTGCTCTTGCACGGGCCCAGCGGCTTGGGGCAATGGGCTTTGGGCCAAGCCTTGGCCGCCGCTTGGCTGTGTGAAGCCCCCAATGCCGACGGCTTGGCCTGCGGCCATTGCGCCGCCTGCCAGTTGATGCGGGCGCACTCCCACCCCGATTGCTATTACCTGCTGCCTGAAACCCTGCTGCTGGCAGAAGACCTGCCGCTAAGTCCAAAGCAGCAAAAAGAGCTGGACGAAAAGCAGCGCAAGCCCAGCAAAAACATCAGCATCGACGCCGTACGCGATGTCGTGGCCAAACTGCAGCAAACCAGCGCCCGCGCCCAAGGCCAAGTGGTGTTGGTTTACCCCGCTGAAAACATGGGCATAGAGGCCGCCAATGCCTTTTTAAAAACCCTAGAAGAGCCACAAGGCCAAGTGCGTTTGGTGCTGATGACCACAGACGCCCATCGCCTGCTGCCCACCATCCGCAGCCGCTGCAACAGTTGGGCCATGCCTTGGCCCAGCCCCGAGCAAGCCTTGGCTTGGCTGCAAACACAAGCGCCACAAAGCAGCCCAGCCCAGCTTGAAACAGCCTTGCAAGCCACAGGCGGCCGCCCTTTTGATGCCCTGAACTGGCTGCAACACCCGCTGGCCGCGCACTGGACGCAACTGCCCATGCAATTGGCCCAAGGCCAAGCCGCCACTTTGCTCAGCGCATCGCCTGAGGATGCCTTGGATGTGCTGCTCAAGCTCAAGCACGACCTGTGGTGCTTAAAAGTGCAAGCGCCACCGCGCTACTTTGCCGCCGCGCAACTGCCACGCCCGCCCAGTGCCACGGCGCTAGAAGCTTGGGGGCAAACCTTGGGCACTTGGGCACGCCACATTCAGCACGCTTGGAAGGCCGAACTCCTAATTGAAGACATGGTGGCGCAAACAGCCCATATGTGGCAAAGCTAGGCCCGCTTGTGGGGTAAACTCAGCGCTTGTTTCTTACTTTCTCGCCCCAGCCAGCGCCCCTATGTCCTCCAACGCCGCCAAAGTCAAGCCAGCAGCACTTGCCCCTGACACCATTGTGGGCGGCTACCGCATCGTGCGAAAAATCTCGGCCGGCGGCTTTGGTTTGGTCTATCTGGCGGTCGATTCCGAAGGCCAGCAAGTGGCCCTGAAGGAATATTTGCCCGCATCTTTGGCCACCCGTGGCCCTGGCGAGCTCATCCCCAAGGTCAACCCTGACAAGCAATCCCTCTACCGCCTGGGTCTGAAAAGCTTTTTTGAAGAAGGCCGCGCCTTGGCGCAAATTGCCCACGCCTCTGTGGTCAGTGTGCTCAACTTCTTCCGTGAGAACGAAACCGTTTACATGGTGATGAACTACCTCGAAGGCGCGACCTTGCAGGACTACATCGTCACCGCCCGCGATTTGAAGAAAACCAAGGTATTCCGCGAGTCCACCATCCGCAGCCTGCTGGAAGAAATCTTGCGCGGCCTGCGCATCGTGCACCAGCACAAAATGCTGCATTTGGACATCAAACCCGCCAATATCTTCATCACCGATGACGACCGCGCCATCATGATTGACTTTGGCGCAGCCCGTGAGGTCTTGGCCAAGGAGGGCAATTTTGTACGCCCCATGTACACCCCTGGCTTTGCCGCGCCTGAAATGTACAAACGCAGCGGCGAACTCGGCCCCTGGACCGATATTTATGCCATTGGCGCTTGCATTTACGCCTGTATGCAAGGCTACCCGCCCAATGACGCGCCCCAGCGCCAAGAGAAAGACCGCTTGGGCCTGTCCATGTCACGGCTCAAAGGCGCTTACTCTGACAACCTCATTGAAATCGTGGAGTGGTGCATGGCGCTCGATGCCAATGCCCGGCCACAATCGGTCTTCTCCTTGCAAAAAGAGCTCTCACGAGAAACCGAGCGCCGCTACACCAAGGTTTCTATGGGCGAAAAATTCCGTATGCAATTTGAAGGCATTGTGGGTGACGGAGGCAAAAAGTAAGCCATGAAGTTTTCCGTTTTCCAGCTCAGCAATATCGGCGGACGCGAGAAGAACGAAGACCGCATGGGTTATTGCTACACCCGCGAAGCCGCCCTCTTTTTGCTGGCTGACGGCATGGGTGGCCACCCTGATGGCGAGGTTGCAGCCCAACTGGCGCTAGAGAGCATGTCGAGCTACTTCCAGCAATACGCCACGCCGCGCATTGCCGATATGCGCCACTTTATGGAGCAGGCCATCATGGGGGCGCACCGCCATATTTTGAGCCATGCGGCCAAGCGCGGTATGCTGGACACGCCCCGCACCACAATCGTCGCCGCCCTCATTCAAGAAGGCCAATTGATGCTGGGCCATTGTGGTGATTCCCGCGCCTACATCATCCGCGACCACGAGCTGCACAAGCGCACCCGCGACCATTCCTACAGCGAGCAAGAGCAAAGTGGTTTGGCCCACCTCAACATCAAAAACCGCAATGTGCTTTTCACCTGTTTGGGATCGCCCATGCGCCCCATCATCGACATCTCTAACCCCATCCCCCTCATGCAAGGCGACAAAGTCATGCTTTGCTCAGATGGCCTATGGGGGCCGCTAGACGACGACACCATCGTCCTCAAACTCAGCCTGCGCAATGTCGCCAGCGCCATCCCCGAACTGGTGGACTTGGCCATGCGCAAAGGTGGCAGGCGCTGCGACAACACCACCGCCATTGCGCTTGAATGGGAAAGCCCCAGCAGTGCCCCAGCAGGCGCTGGCAATATTTCCACCGACACCATCTCCGATGGTGTTTTTGCCACCACCATCCACGGTAGCGTCAGCGAGGCCGAGCTGGCCGCCCTTGATAACTTTGACGACGAAGCCATTGAGCGCTCCATCGCTGAAATCAACGAAGCCATCCGCCGCACTGCCCTCAAAAACGGCAACAACTGAACACCCCACAACTGCACCCCATGTCACACACCCGCCACGATGGCCGCCAAGCCCAAGAACTGCGCCCCCTCACCATTGAACGCCACTACACCATGCACGCCGAAGGCTCAGTGCTCATCAGCTTTGGCCACACCAAAGTGCTCTGCACCGCCAGCGTTGAAGAACGCGTACCGCCCCATAAAAAAGGCAGCGGTGAGGGCTGGCTCACAGCCGAATACGGCATGTTGCCGCGCAGCACCCACGAACGCATGGGCCGCGAGGCCGCACGGGGCAAACAAAGTGGCCGCACACAGGAAATCCAGCGCCTGATTGGCCGCAGCTTGCGCGCCGTGTTTGATTTGGCCGCCTTGGGCGAGCGCACCATCACCCTCGATTGCGATGTCATCCAAGCCGATGGCGGCACCCGCACTGCCAGCATCACTGGCGCTTTTGTCGCTGCCCACGATGCTGTTAGCCGCCTCTTGGCCGATGGCCGCATCAGCCAAAACCCCATCCGCAGCCATGTCGCCGCCATCTCTGTGGGTTTGCAAGGCAATCACGCCCTGCTGGATCTCGATTATGTTGAAGATTCGAGCTGCGACACTGATATGAATGTCGTCATGACCGAACAAGGCCATTTTGTTGAGGTGCAAGGCACAGCCGAAGGCCAAGCCTTCACCAAAGCGCAAATGCAAACCCTGCTCGACTTAGCCGAATCAGGCATTGAAAAGCTGGTTCAAGCACAAAAAGATGCCTTGGCCGCCCAATAAAAGGGCCACTCGCCCATTGCCCTAATCCCCTCCGTTCATTCTCTTGAGTGAGGCGTTTATCTGCCGTCGATTGGCAAGAGTTTTGCTGGCGTTTACACTTAGGCCATAGACAATTGTGTTTTTCTAAGCAGCTTTATACCCAGTTAAGAAGGGGAGGGGAAATGCGCACAACCCAAACACACACACCTTATCAACCAAGCAAAATGGCTGGCAAATGGGTATTCGCCATCGGCCTCTTGGCTTGGGCTGGCTATAGCGTGGCCAACACACCCAGTTGGACCGACTACCAGCCAGCGCAAACACCTTTGCTGTCAAACACCAGCGGGGCCAAACCCAATTTGATGATCGCCTTTGATAACTCCGTCTTTATGGCCGAGCCTTATCACTTCAGCTACGGCATCACATCCAGCACCAAGGCTGAACCTCAAGGCTGGTGCCCTGGGCCTGATTTAAAAGGTCGCAATTTGCTGGGCGCAACCAAGCATGACGACTGGGCTGGCCCCGCAGGCAACTGCGCTTACAAGATTTTGGGCCTTTGGACTGGCATCACCAAAGCCCCCGAAAAGCGCTACAACCCCGAGGATGACAGCCCTTGGCACGCCCAGCGCTCGGCCGATGTCAACCCCGTTTACTACAACCCCCGCATCACCTACCTGCCCCGTGTAGATCACGAGGGCCAGCCCATTGCGCCCAACGATGGCGTGACCTTTGTCGCCAACAACAACAGCGTGCCTTTTTTGTATTGCTACAGCTTCCGCACCAACAGCCACGCCATTTCAACCCGTGGCGACGGCCTCAATTGGATCGGCAACTCACCTTCTTGTCCCCTGCTGCAAGGCCACATCAATCCGCACACGGGCGGCCTGCTCGATGTGCCCCGCCAAGATGAATGGCATGGCAACACCAATAGCAGCACCCCGCCCTTCACTTGGGCCGTGTGTGATGAACCCACTCTCTCAGGCTGGGATCCGCTCAACTGGTTTGGCCGCAAAGAAACAGGCTGCAAATGGAAGCACTTGAGCCAGATTGAAGAAATTCGCCCTGGACGCACCACACCCGTGACTTTGCCCACTGACCACCGCCGCACCGATTGCGGTCAGAATACCAGCAGCTGCACGGTGGACAAAGAAATCGCCAACATCATCAACTGGCACCGCTATTACTACAACAACGCCAACTCTGCTGTCAGCTCTTTGGGTTTGGCCCTGAGCAACCCCCAGTACCGAGGCAAAATGCGTGTCGGCTACTTCAGCTTCAACCAAAAAGCCAAAGACCTATTTGCTGACGGCTATATTGTGGTTGGCGGTATTCGCAACAACCACAACATCAACCGCTTTGACCGCAAATACATTGACGAAGTGCGCGGCGTGCGCCCCTACGGTATGCGCAAGCCCAGTGGCGACAATACCCAAGCCATTCAAGACGACAAAGACCTCTTTAACTGGATGTATGAAGATGTGGTGGCAGGCCGTGGCTTGGTGCAGCCGGCCCGAAACGCCATTGACGAAGTCCAAAAATACTACCAAAACATCCACCCTTGGGCGCAAGACCCCACGGATGCCAACAGCCCCAAACTGGCCTGCCGCCGCTCTTTTAATGTGGTGTTTTCTAACGGGGTCGATAAAGAGGCTTGGAACGAATTCCAATTTGGTGAGTTTGACTATGGCAACGATGGCATCAACCCCAGCAGCCCCACGCGCCTGCCCCAGTTCAATGGCTATAAACGCGCAGGCTACCCTGCAAACATGGCCACACGCAAGCTCTATACGCCATTTGGTAACCACCGTGCCACATCGGGCGCTCGCACGCTCTCTGACCTGACCGCAAAATACTATTGGCATACCGACTTTCAAAGCGGCATTGCCAACGAGGTTCCCGCCCGCCCTGGCCAGCCCACCACTTGGCAAAATATGGCCACCTACACCATTGGCTACCACATCAGGCCACAAGGTGACATGTCCTTCAAAAACCGCGACACACCCAGCGGCTTGACCATGGCGCAGATTGAGAAATACAAACGCGATTGGATCAAAGACGGCGCCTCAGCCACCAAACCCGTTTGGCCCAAAATCGGCATTCTCGGTGCATTACTGGGTGTGACTGACGAACGCGATCGCGTGGATGACTACCTGCAAGCGGGCTACACCGGCGGCGGCAAGGGTTTTTCTGTTCATACGCCCGAAGAAATCTACCAAGCTTTTGACACCATTTTGGGTGAAATCACCAACTACACTGGCAGCGAGGCTGGCACGGCCGTGAGTGGCGACGCCAGCTCTGACGGCACCATGGTGGGGCGTGTGAAGTACAACTTCAGCTACCGCCTGAGCGACAACAGCGGCGTGCTCACCGCCAGCAAACTCAATACCAAAGGTGAGGTAGAAAGCAAAGCTTGGACTTCCTCCGATGAAGGCTTGATTCCCAAGCCAGAAAACCGCGTCGCCTATATGCTGGAGAGCAGCGCCAATATGCGCTACGCCGCCTTGCACAACACACCATTGAGCACCCTAGGCACGCTCAAAAATTTGATCAATCCCTATAACGACCTCAAAGACGAAACCTTTATGAGCTATCTGCTCGGTGACGACCTTGCCCCCACCAAGCTGGGCGGCATTTGGCGCAGCCGCAACGAGCCCATGGCCGCCTCCGTGAACACACCACCCCTCTATATTGGCGCCCGGGTCAATATGGGCTATGGTC
>CAZJBX010000001.1:43536-127068 GCA_964544605.1 uncultured Burkholderiaceae bacterium | reverse complement strand
GTGCGCTCGCCCATGGCCATGGCCTCACCAGCAAAGCCGCTGTAATCGGCCAAAGTCACGGCCACATCGGCCACGGGCACTTGCCAAGGGCCAACCATTTGGTCGCGGTGGGTCAGGCCCTGCACGCTGCGGTCGCCAATGGTGATGAGGAAGCGCTTGGAGGCCACGGTGGGGTGGGCCAGCACGCCAATCACGGCCTGCTGCACATCCACATCATGCAGCTGCATGGGCTTGAAGCTGCGCGCAACGGTATGCGCATCGCGCTGCATTTTGGGTGGCTTGCCCAGCAGCACATCCATGGGCATGTCCACCGCGTCATTGGCGCTATCGGCCACCACCAATTGGCGCTCCTCAGTCGTCACGCCGACGACGGCAAAGGGGCAGCGTTCGCGCTGGCATAGGGCCTCAAATTCGGGCAAAGACTCAGGCGCAATCGCCATCACATAGCGCTCTTGCGATTCATTGCACCAGATTTCTTTCGGCGCCATGCCGCTTTCTTCCAGCGGCACTTGGCTCAAATCAAAACGCGCACCACGGCCTGCGTCGTTCACCAGCTCTGGGAAGGCGTTGGACAGGCCGCCCGCGCCCACATCGTGAATCGCCAAAATGGGGTTGGCCTCGCCGCGCAAATAGCACTGCGTGATGACCTCTTGGGCGCGGCGCTCAATCTCGGCATTGCCGCGCTGCACCGAGTCAAAATCCAGCTCGGCATTGTTGGCACCAGCGGCCATTGAGCTGGCCGCGCCGCCGCCCATGCCAATGCGCATCCCTGGGCCGCCCAATTGCACCAGCAAAGAGCCTGCGGGGAATTCGATTTTGTGCGTCAGGCGGTCGTCAATCGTGCCCAAACCGCCCGCAATCATGATGGGCTTGTGGTAGCCGCGCTGCACGCCTGCCACCTCTTGCTCATAGCTGCGGAAGTAGCCCGTCAGCACAGGGCGGCCAAATTCATTGCTGAACGCCGCGCCGCCCAGCGGCCCCTCGGTCATGATTTGCAGCGGGCTGGCCATGTGCTCCGGGAAGTCCCGCGCCGCGCCGCTCAGGTTCAAATCAGACACCGTAAAGCCCACCAAGCCCGCCTTGGGCTTGGCACCACGGCCAGTTGCGCCTTCGTCGCGGATTTCACCGCCCGCGCCCGTGCTGGCACCGGGGAAGGGCGAAATCGCCGTGGGGTGGTTGTGCGTTTCCACCTTCATCAGCACCTGCTGCTGAATGTGCTCACTGGCATAGCTGGGCGCAGTTTGCGTATCGCGGTAGCTGGCGGCAAAGCGCTCGGCGGCATGGCCTTCCATCACCGCCGAGTTGTCGCTATAGGCCACGATGGTGTGCTCAGGGCGCAGCTTGTGGGTGTTGCGAATCATGGCAAACAGGCTCAGGTCTTGCGCCTGTCCGTCAATGCTGAATTCGGCGTTGAAGATTTTGTGGCGGCAGTGCTCGCTATTGGCCTGCGCGAACATCATCAACTCCACATCCGTGGGGTTGCGACCCAGCTTTTCAAAAGCCGCCAGCAGGTAGTCGATTTCGTCCTCTGCCAAGGCCAAACCAAAGCGGCGGTTGGCGTCTTCCAAGGCGCTGCGGCCTTGGCCCAGCACATCCACCCGCTCCATGGCCTCGGCCACTTGGGTATCAAACAGATGGCGGGCGGCTTCGGCCTCAAACGCCACACTCTCCGTCATGCGGTCGTGCAGGGCCGCAGCCAGCACTTGCAGCTCCTCGGCGCTCAGGCTTTGCTCTTTGAACAAGCCCTTGATGCCGCTTTTCACCTGCACACGGTATTCCACCACGCGCTCCACGCGCTGCGCTTGCAGGCCGCAGTTGCGGGCAATTTCCGTCGCTTTAGAGGCCCAGGGCGATACCGTGCCCAAACGCGGCATGACCACAATCAACTGCCCTTGCGCGGCCTCATCAGCGGCCTCGCCATAAGTGAGCAAGGCTTGCAGCTTGCCCTGCTCTGCGGCGGCCAAGCTGCCCTCTGTTTGCACCCAGTGGGCGTAGCGGGCGCTGAGGCCAGCCACACGCTCATTGAGGCTTTGCAATTGCGCCAACACACTGGCGTTGCGGGCTTGAGACAGGGCATTGCCGCCCAAAAAGTAATGAATGGATGCAGACATGGAAGATGAGGGCAGAAGGAAAACAGCCAAAGCAGCGGAGCCGCTGCAAAAGGGCGTATTTTAGGCTGCAAAGCCCCCCATTCAGCCCAGCGCCACACGCAAGCCCCCATCTTTGCCCCACGCAATGCCCCCTTGCGGCGCGGCAGCACCCAGCCCAGCTTGGGGCAGTTTTGCGGCATCTTGCCTAAAATGAGGGCATCCTCATTCCTACATTTGAAAGCAGCGCATATGCAAGGCGATACCGAAGTCATCCAATACCTCAATTTTTTGCTCGCTGGCGAGCTCGCTGCCCGCGACCAATACTTCATTCATGCCCGCATGTACGAGGACTGGGGCTATACCCGCCTCTACGAGCGCATCTTCCATGAAATGGAAGACGAAAGCGGCCACGCCAACAGCTTGATTTCCCGCATCCTCTTTCTCGGCGGCAAGCCCCATATGCAAGTGGCCGAACTGCACATTGGCCATGATGTGCCCGCCATGCTGCGCTGCGACCTCGATGTCGAGCTGCGCGTGCAGGGCGAGTTGAAAAAAGGCATTGCCCTGTGTGAGGCCAAGCAAGACTTCGTCAGCCGCAACCTGCTGCTGGCCCAGCTCAAAGACACTGAAGAAGACCACGCCCACTGGCTGCGCCAACAACTGGGCCTGATTGAACAACTGGGCCTGCCCAACTACCTGCAAAGCCAAGCTGCCTAAGCCCAAGACAAGGAGCCGACCATGAAAAACAACCCCACCATCCTGCGCGAGCTCAACCTTGTTCTGCGCGAATCCCTCACCCTCATCAACCAATACTTTTTGCACGCCCGCATGGCCAAAGACCAAGGCTTTGAGGCCCTCAACAGCGTCATTTACAAGCAATCCATCCACGAGATGAAAGCCGCAGATGCACTGGTGCAGCGCATCTTCCTCTTGGGCGGTCTGCCCAATTTGCAAGACTTGGGCAAGCTGCTGATTGGTGAGGACATGGCCGAAGTCATCGCCTGCGATGCCCAAGCCGAAGAACGCAAACACGGCGTGCTCAAGCAGGCCATTGCCCTGTGCGAACAAGAGCAAGACTATGTGTCGCGCCATTTGCTTGAAGAGCTGAAAGAAGACAACGAAGCCCACCTCGATTGGCTCGCCTGCCAGCAAGAGCTGATTCAAAGCCTGGGCCTGCCCAACTGGCTGCAAAGCCAAATCAGCACCGACTAAGCCGCCTCCAGCCCCACCACCGCCCCGATTGCGGCGCATAAGCCCACGACTTATGCGTGCTTTCGGGGTTTTTCGTTTTGAGAATCATTTTCATTTAGAATGCGCTCCAATCGCCCTTTCCCATACGGCCTCTTGGAGTTCCATCATGATCGTTTGTGTTTGCCATCGCGTCTCGGATCGCACCATTCTTGCCCACGCCCAAAGTGGCAAAGACTTTGATGAAATCCAATTCGATTTGCAAGTTGGCCTGCAATGCGGCAACTGCGAAAACTGCGCCCGTGATTTGGTTGCAAGCTGCCAATGCGCGGCCAACAGCAGCCCACAAGCGAGCACTGAGGCCGCGCATCCCTTGGCCTGATTTCCGCCCCAGCCCTGCCCCCCGCAGCGGCCCCTTCTGGGCATAGAATGCCAAGCACCTTAGACTTTTGCGCTGCCCAGCGTCCCCAACCATGCTGCACTCTGCCCGCCCCCTCTTTTGGCCCCTGCTGGCTGCCGCCTGCGCCCTGAGCCTGAGCTGGGCCAGCCCCAGTGCCCACGCCGCCAAACTCTACAAATGCACCACCCACGGCGAGGTCACTTACTCCAATGAACCCTGCCGTGGCCAATCCATGCAAGTGGTGCAGCCCAATGACGGCAATATGGTCACCATCAACAGCCCGCGCGAGCAAGCCCGTGCCGAACTCGCGGGCGAAGCGCCTGAGCTGCCCACCATCAAACTGCCCGCCTCAGGCGCGCAAGACCTACCGCCGAGCTTCACCGCCCAAGACATCGGCCAAGCCGCTGCGCCCATGCCCGCCGATGGTGGCCAAAATGCCGCCGAAGGCTTTTTGCGCCGCCTGCAAGCTGAAACCCAAGCCCTACAACAAAACTTGACCCAACAGCAACAAAGCCAAAGCGCCGCCCCCGCCGCTGAGCAACAAGCCGATGATGCCGCTTGGGCCGCCGCCCTAGGCCAAGCCGCCAACCCTGCCGTCATCAGCCAAATGCAAGAAATGATGGCCGACCTCGCCTTGGCCGCCCTGCCCAATGCCCAAGACTTGGCCACCGAAGGCGAGCGCGTGCTGCGCGAGGCTTGGTGGCCCAAACTGCGTCGCCTCATGCTCTACAGCGCCTTGGCCCTGATCGGCTTTGGCTTGGTCTTTCTGCTTTGCATTTATTGGATTGTGCGCTTGGCCCTGCGCCACGGCCTAGCCGCAGCCCAGCGCCGACAGCAAGCCAAGCGCAGCAGCGGCTCTGGCTTTGAAATCAGCCGCTACCAAGCCGATGGAAAAACCGAACCTGTGGCGCTATAAATCGCCGCAGCTAGGGCCTGTGCCCATCCCCTGCCGTATGGCGTGCGGCGCTCTGCGCCGTTTTAGATCAAGTGCCGAAATGAAGGCGGGAAGCCCAAAGCGCCGTCAAACGGCGCACTCCAAAAATCCTGCCTTGCAGCCCAAGATGGTCACGGCAGGCTGCGCCCGCCTCGCCATGACGGGGTTTGTTGGGCAGCGCATCTTGTAGGGGCCTTGCATGCAACGCCCCTACTGAGTCACAGCAATGACGGCATTTGAAAAACCCGACATGGCGGCCCTCTGCATATGTAGAGGCACGGCGCCCCTACAAATCGCCTCTAAAAAAGAGGCTTTGTATGCTTTAAAAAGGCTTGGCTGGCGTGCCCGCTGAGGTGGTGAGGATTTCGTAGCCGTCTGGGGTGACGAGCACGGTGTGCTCCCATTGCGCGGTGAGTTTGCGGTCTTTGGTGACCACTGTCCAGCCGTCGGCCATGGCTTTGATGTCGCGCTTGCCTTGGTTGATCATGGGCTCGATGGTGAAAATCATGCCCGCTTTGAGCACAGGCCCAGTGCCGCGCTGGCCGTAGTGCAGCACTTGCGGCTCGTCATGGAAGACATCGCCAATGCCGTGGCCGCAGTATTCGCGCACGACGCTGAGGCCGTGGCCTTCAGCAAAGCGCTGGATGGCATGGCCGATGTCGCCCAAGCGCGCGCCTTCTTTCACTTGCTCAATGCCGTGCCACATGGCTTCATGCGTGAGTTCGCTCAGGCGTTTGGCAAAGGGGCTGACTTTGCCGATGAGGAACATGCGGCTGCTGTCGCCATACCAGCCGTCTTTGATGGGGGTGACATCCACATTGACGATGTCGCCTTCTTTCAAGGGTTTGTCATCGGGGATGCCGTGGCAGACGACATGGTTGACGGAGGTGCAGAGGGATTTGGGGAAGGGGGTGAAGCCGGGCGGGCAGTAGTTCAGTGGCGCGGGCACGGTGCCTTGCACATTGACTTGGTAGTCGTGCGCCAAGCGGTCGATTTCTGCCGTGGTGATGCCAGGCTGGATGTGGGGCGTGAGGTAGTCCAGCAGCTCGGCGGCCAAGCGGCCCGCAACGCGCATTTTTTCGATTTCTTCGGGGGTTCTGATTTTGATAGCCATGGGGCGCAATTATAGAGAGGGGGCCAAACTGGGCTGGGCAACGGGGCTGGGGTTGGCAGTCACGGTGGCAGTGGCAGCCACTGTGGGCACAGCGCTGGGCCTGGCCGTAGCCGTGGCGCTCGCTGTGGCTTGGGGCTGGGCCTGCTTTTGCAGAGGGGCGAGGTCCATGCCCAAGCGCTGGCGCATGGGCGGCGCTTCGGGGCTAAGCCAGAAGTCGCAGTGGTGGCGCTCGGCAAAGTCTTCTAGCGGACGAATGGCTCCCGCTTTCAAGTCGAGCACCCGAGGCTGGGCTTGGCTAAAGGGCGGCCAAGCCGCGCCGCCGCGCACCATGGGGCGGTGTTGGCGGGCAAAGCTGCTCCAGTAGGCCCGCAGGTCTTTGGCCAAGGCTTTTTGCTCAGGCTGCAAGCGGTGGAAGGGGTAGAAAAAGAGGCTGGAGAATTCCGCGCCGTGGTAAGCGCCCAAATCGACGCCGCTGATGTCGTTTTTAATCAAGTCGCCGGGCGGCGCTTCAGAGAATTCATAGGCATACACGGGCGCACCCGCCGCCGCCAAGCCGCTGCGCATGCTGTGTGCGCCGCAGGCAAACAGGGCATCGGTGAGCACGGCGCTCAAGGCATTGCTGGGTTTGCCGTAGCGGGCCAAGGTGTAGCGCTGCAAAATCGGCGCCACGCCTTCTTCACCAAAGTAGTTTTTCAGGGCCAAGGCGTAGCGCTCGGGCGTGTCGGTTTGGCGCAGGGCTTCGGCGCTCAGGGGCGCATCCAAGCGGGCATTGGCCTGATTCAGCTCCAGTGCTTGCAGCAGGCTGCCCTCATTGCGGGTGCTGCCCACCAACACGGGCAGGCGGTGGAAGTGGCCCGAGGCAAAGGCCAGCTCAGGCGCTTCAGGCAATACGGTGCTGCCATACACGGGGCGCAGCGGGCGCTCAGAGGTCACGCTCACCTGCCCCATCACGCGCAGCAGGTTTTGCACGGGTTGCTCGCGCAGGCAGGCCACCACCTCGCGCCCAGCGCCTTGGCAGCCCAGCTCTTGCGCAATGTCTTCGCCCAAGCTCAGCGCCTCGCCCATGCTTTGCATGAGCTGGTCGGTGCAAACTCCGCTTTGCACAATAGCCGCCTGAAACTGCCCGCGCATGGCTGGCGACATCAAGTGCGCGCAAACGCCACTGCCGCCAGCCGATTGCCCAAACAGGGTGATGTTGTTGGGGTCGCCGCCAAAGGCCGCCGCGTTGCGCTTGACCCAAGCGATGGCCGCTTGTTGGTCCAGCAGGCCGTAGTTGCCGATGGCTTGGCCGTTTTCAGCGCCCAGAGCGGGGTGGGCCAAAAAGCCCAAAGTACCCAAGCGGTAGTTGATGGACACCAGCAGCACTTGGCCCTCTTGCGCCAAGCGGCTGCCCAAGGTGAAGTTGCCGCTGCCCAGCACAAAGCCGCCGCCGTGCAGCCACACCATCACGGGCAGGGGCTGGGCGGTTTTGTTCACGGGTTTGAAAACATTCAAATACAGGCAGTCTTCGCTCAAGCTCTGCGGCACGCGCAAATCAGGCACGGCGGGTTGGGCGCAACTGCTTTGCGGCCACAAGGCCATGCGGCTGCCTTGCCAGTTTGAAGCTGGTTCAGGCGGCGCAAAGCGCAAATCGCCCACAGGCGCTTGGGCATAGGGCAGGCCCCAGAACACGCTATAGCCGGGCATACGCCAGCCTTGCGCCCAGCCGTTTTCTGTTTGCACCAAGGCTTCATTGGCCACCCAGCGCCGCCCCCAAGTTTGCTGCGTTAAAGCCCAAAACAAAACCAGCACGATGGCCGAGACGAGCAAGGCAATCAAGAGCTGGAGGCTGAGACGGCTGAGGGTTCGCATAAGTTTAAAAAAACGCCAAGGGCAAAGAGCAAAAGCTGTAAGTGTAGTGGGCGCAGCGCAATGGGGCCGCAAACGGCAGCGCAGCCTCCACCAAAAGCAGCATTTTTGTTTAGGATGTAGGCCCATGACAGTCTCAGATTCTCTTTTTTTCAAAGTCAGCAGCGCCTTGGCCCTGAGCCTGCTCTTGCTCGGCTGTGGCGCTGAGAAAACCCCCGCCCCCGAAGAAGACGATTTTGCGCCGCATATCTCCAGCCCACTGTGGCGCTCTGGCTCAAGCCCTGTTCGACAGGCCGATGCAGACGCAGCCCAAGCCGCCCAGTTTTTGCAACAAGCCCAAGCCGCCGAACACGGCAAGGGGCGACTCATCAATTTGCCCGAAGCGCGGCGCTTGTATGAAAAAGCCGCCGAGCTGGGCTTGGCGCAGGCGCAATTCAAACTGGCGCTGATGCTGGAGCAGGCCGAAGGCGGCCCACGCGATTACGCGCTGGCCCGCCATTGGTATGAAAAAGCCGCCGCTCAAGGCATGGCTGAAGCGCAGTTCAACCTCGGCATTTTGTTTGAGCACGGCAAAGGCAGCCTGAACAACGACTGGCAGGCACGCCAATACTATGAACAAGCCGCCGAGCAAGGCTTGGCCCAAGCCCAGTTCAACCTGGGGGTGATGGCGGAAAAAGGCCGTGGCGGGCCAGAGAGCAATGCCGAGGCCAGCCGCTGGTATGCCCGCGCCGCCGCCCAAGGTGATAGCCGTGCCCAATACAGCCTGGGCCTGTTGATGGAGCTGGGCCGCGCGCCCGTAAGCAGCACGGCGCAAGCCCGCGAACTCTACCAACAAGCGGCCGCCCAAGGCAATGAGCAGGCGCAGTTTCGCCTTGGCCTGATGCACTACCAAGGCAAAGGCAGCGCCGCCGATGCACAAGCCGCAGCCAGCCTGTGGCAGCAAGCGGCCACGCAAGGCCATGCCGATGCACAATACAACCTCGGCCTGCTCTACGCCAAAGGCGAGGGCCTGACGCAAAGCCACAGCGAAGCGCGATACTGGTTTCGCAAAGCCTGCGACCAGTGGCTGTCTGAAGCCTGCCGTGGCCTAGAGCAGCTTGACCGCTAAACCCCCTTCTTCCCCACTGCCTGAGAAAGCCCACCATGACTGCCTCCTCCATCTACAACTTCAGCGCCAACGGTATTGCTGGCCAGCCCATTGACTTCGCCCAATTCACGGGCCGCCCCATGCTGATTGTGAACACCGCCAGCGCCTGCGGTTTCACGCCGCAATTTGCGGGCCTGCAAACCCTGCACCAAGATTACGCCGACAAGGGCTTGCTTGTCATCGGCTTTCCCTGCAACCAATTTGGCAGCCAAGACCCCAAGCCCAATGCCGACATTGCCGACTTCTGCCAAAAGAACTACGGCGTGGACTTCCTCATGATGGAAAAAATCGAGGTGAATGGCGAGAATGCCCACCCCATTTACCGCTGGCTCAAGGGCGAAAAGCCCGGTTTTTTGGGCACCGAAGGCATCAAATGGAACTTCACCAAATTTTTGCTGGGCAAAGACGGCCAAGTGCTGCGCCGCTATGCCTCCACCGACAAGCCCGAAGCCCTGCGCCGCGATATTGAAGCGGCGCTGTAAAATCGCCCCTCCGCTTCTTGATTCACCCACGCCCAGCCACCCCAGCTTGGGCGCTTTTGTTTTGCCATGTCTGAATTTGCCCCCCTCATCGCCCAAGCCCAAGCCGCTTTTGCCCAAGCCCAAACCCCTGCCGATTTAGAAAACGCCAAAGCGCAGTTTTTGGGCAAGGCTGGCCAAATCACTGCCTTGATGAAGGGCATGGCCACCCTGAGCGTGGAGGAAAAGAAAAGCCGTGGCGCAGAAATCAACCAAGCCAAGCAAGCGATTGAAGCGGCCCTGACGGAGCGCCGCCAAGCCTTGGCCGATGCCGCCATGCAGACCCAACTCAAGGCGCAGGCGCTGGATGTGACCCTGCCGGGTCGCCAGCAGCACAGCGGCAGCCTGCACCCCATCAGCTTGGCTTGGCAGCGCATTGAGGCCATCTTTGGCAGCATGGGCTTTGCCGTGGCCGATGGCCCTGAGATTGAAAACGACTGGTTCAACTTCACCGCCCTGAACAACCCGCCCAATCACCCCGCGCGCTCCATGCAAGACACCTTTTATGTGGACATGCAAGACGAGCAAGGCCAGCCCTACTGCCTGCGCACCCACACCAGCCCCATGCAAATCCGCTACGCCAGCGCCTTTGCGCAAGAGCAATTGCCGCAGCTCAAGGCGGGCGAGTTGGCTGAGGTGCGCGTGATTGCCCCGGGCCGCACATACCGTGTCGATTCCGATGCCACGCACTCGCCCATGTTCCATCAGGTAGAAGGCTTGTGGCTGGGCGATACGGCGCAAGGCGGCGGCGTGAGCTTTCGCGACTTGAAGGCGGTGTATTTGGATTTCTGCCGCGCTTTTTTTGAAAGCGACGATTTGCAATTGCGCTTTCGCCCCAGCTACTTCCCCTTTACCGAGCCGAGTGCCGAGATTGACATCGCCTTCAGCTCTGGGCCATTGGCGGGCCGCTGGCTGGAAGTGGCCGGCTGCGGCCAAGTACACCCCACTGTGGTGCAAAACATGGGCCTGGATCCTGAGCGCTTTATCGGCTTCGCCTTTGGCTCAGGCATCGACCGCCTGGCCATGCTGCGCTACGGCGTGAATGATTTGCGCCAGTTCTTTGACAACGATGTGCGCTTTTTGCGCCAGTTTGCCTAAAACTTAAAAGCGGGCTGCGGCCTTTAGCCGTGTTGCTCGCGCTGCATTTGCTCAATCTGGCGGATGCGGGCATCCAAAATACTCAGCTCATAAAGCTGCCCCTCGGCCAAGCGGCGGGCACTCTGCAAATAGGCCAAGCCACGGCCCAAATCGTACTGCGCAATCGCCGCCTCGCCTTGGGCGCGGGCCATCTCGCTGCCTTGGTTCAGGCGGCCATGGGCCTGCGCCAGCAGCAGCCAAGCACCCGCATCATTGGGCTGCTCAATCAACCACATCTTCAGCGCCTGCTGCGCCTGCTTTTCTTGCCCCGTGTGCAACTGGGTTTGCACGGCCAAAAAGAACTCAGGCCGCGCAAAACTGCTTTGTGCGCCCAAGCGCTGCTCTAGGCCCTGCCAGCGGCCTTGTTGCTGCGCCACTTCCACGCCCAGCAACCGAATGAGACGCTCGCTTTGCCGACTCGCGGCAGTATCTTGCGCCAGCAGCTTGCCATGCCGCTGCCAGCCTTGGCTCAACTGCATTCGCAAGCGCTCGGCCGTCGCGCCATCGCTGCGGCGCAAAGCCGCCACACTGCCTTGGTAAAGCAAAGCCATGCGCTCGGCCAAGGCCACAGGCGTTTGCGGCCAAGCCTCGCTCAATTGCGCTTGGGCCTGCTCTTGCATGGTGCGCCAGCTATCGGCCCTTGGCGTGGCCAAAGCGCGGGCGCGGGCCGCCAGCAGGCGGTGCGGCAAGTCGATGCGGGTGTTCAAGCGGCTGGCACTCAAGCCCTCTGTGCCCAAGCGGGTGCGCATATCGGCAATGCGCTCGGTCGTCAGCGGGTGGCTGCGCAAATAGGGGTAGCGGCCATCGTCGTTGATGCGGTTGGCATGTTGCAGCTTTTCAAACATGCTGGCAAAGCCCAAAGGCGAAAAACCCGCCTGTTGCATCAGCAGCAAGCCGCTGCGATCGGCCTCGCGCTCCATATCGCGCGAGAAGGACAACTGGCTTTGCGCCGCCAAGCCCTGCCCGCCCATCATGATGGCCGTACCGGCATCGCCGCTTTTGCTCGCCGCAATCGCGCCCAGCAGCATGGTGCCTATGAGCAAAGGCTGCATCCGTTGCTGCTTGACATAGATGCGGGCAATGTGGCGCTGCGTCACATGGCTGATTTCATGCGCCAACACCGAGGCCAGCTCATCGGGCTGCTCCGTCACGCCAATGGTGGCCAGATGCAGGCCGAACACGCCGCCCGGCACAGCAAAGGCGTTGATGGTGGTATCGGCCCCCTGCACCATGCGCCACGGAAAACGCGCCATGCCAGGGTCCACACTGCCATTGCTGTGTGCCGCCGCCAGCAATTTGTAAAAAATGCCGTCCACATGTTCAACCAACAAAGGGTCGTCGATGTAATCGGCATCTTGGTAAAGCGAGCGCGCTACCTCTAGGCCAATGCGCTGCTCATCGGCCAAAGGCATCAGACCATCATCGCCCAAGCGGGGCAAAAACTGTGCTTGGGCCGCCGTACACAACAGACCCAAGGCAAATGCAGAGAACAAGGCTTTCTTCATGCGCCGCATCTTAAAGCGCGCCAAGGCCCAAACCCAGCAAACAGCCTGCGCAAAGCCTTAACTTTACGCAGCTTTGCATGGCGCCAGCAGGTGCAAATGAAGGGAATCGTTTATCATCACCCATGTATGTATGACCGTTGGGTCAACTTTTTTTTTGCCCTCCACGCTGTTTCAAATATGTCCACATTTCGCCTGCGTCTTTTGCCCACTGCTCTTCTTGCCTTAGGCTTTGCGGCCACGGCCCAAGCCCAAAGCTTGGTTCAAGTCTATGAGGCCGCCCGCGCCTATGATGCCGAATACCAAGCGGCCAAATCTGAGGCCGATGCCAGCCGCGCTAAGGTTGACCAATCTCGCGCCCTGCTCTTACCCACAGTGGGTTTGGGCGCTGATTACAAGCGCAATGAGACCGACACCCGCAACCCCAGCAGCGACAGCACCAACAAGCAGCGCGGCGTGGGCCTTTCGGCCAGCATCCCCATCATCGATGTCGCCAACTGGAAGAGCCGAGAGCGCGCCGTCAAAAGCCTGGACTTGGTGGACATCCAGCTTCGCGCCGCCGAGCAAGACCTGATGGTGCGCACCTCACAAGCCTATTTCGATTTGCTCGCCGCCCGCGATGCCCACCACCTCGCCCGCAGCCAAAAAGCCGCCATGGCGCAGCAATTGGCCTATGCCAAACGCAATTTTGAAGTCGGCACGGCCACCATCACCGACAGCCGCGAGGCCCAAGCCGGCTACGACTTGGCTGTGGCCCAAGAGAGCGCCGCCGCCTTTGAAGAACAAACCAAATACACCGCCCTGCTCAAGCTCGTAGGCCAAGAAAGCATTGCCCCCTGGGCCTTGGCTGAGCCCTTTGTGCCACCTCAGCTCGAAGACGAAAACCCCCAATACTGGCTGGACTTGGCCGACCAAAGCGATGCCGTACAAGCGCAGCGCACGCAGTATGAAATGGCCAAACTCGACACCGAAGGCGCGCGCGCGGGCCACCTGCCCACCCTCTCAGGCAGCCTTGGCGTGAATGAAGGCCGCAGCAGCCCCAATAGCGTGCCTGGCTTGTCTGGCAGCACCCGCAGCACCAATAAATCGGCTGGCCTGAGCCTGAGCGTGCCCTTATTCGCTGGTTTCGCCATTCAAAACCAAGTGCGCGAAAAAGTCGCCCTTGAAGACAAAGCCCGCAGCGATTTGCTCGCCACCGAGCGCGATATGGCCCAAAGCACCCGCGAAGCCTACTTTGGCGTGCAATCGCTCAAAGCCCAAGTTCACGCCCTTGAAGCTGCCGTCAAATCCAGTGAAAGCGCCTTAGAAGCCAACAAACTCGGCTATGAGGTTGGCGTGCGCATCAACTTGGATGTCTTGAACGCCCAAACCCAGCACTTTGACACGCAAAACAAACTGAGCAAGGCCCGCTATGACCTGCTCACCACTCAGCTCAAGCTCAAACAAGCCGTTGGCACTTTGACCCAAACCGATTTGGAAAAAGTCAACACCTATTTGCGCCCCACAGGTGCGCAAGCCGCTGCGCCTGCCGCACAATTGAGCAAGGCTGAAAAAACCGCTGCCGCCGAAAGCAAAGCGGCTGCCGAAAAAGCCGCCGCTGAAAAAGCCAAGGCCGAGTAAAGCCCACTCTGGCCCTGAAAAAGCAAAAGCGCATTGGCTACAATGCGCTTTTTTGTGCCCGCAGCATACAAATCGAATTCTTGGCTGTGCTGGCCTGCCCCATTTTTTATCTCCCTTGTTCAGAAAGGACCTCCCCATGAGCGCAATCATTGATGTTGTGGCCCGCGAAGTACTCGACAGCCGTGGCAACCCCACCGTAGAGTGCGATGTTTTACTCGAATCTGGTGTCATGGGCCGCGCGGCCGTGCCCAGCGGCGCGTCCACTGGCGCGCGCGAAGCCATTGAGCTGCGCGACGGCGACAAAAGCCGTTATTTGGGCAAAGGCGTGCTCAAAGCCGTTGAGCATGTGAACACCGAAATCGCCGAAGCCATTTTGGGCTTGGATGCGTCTGAGCAAGCCTTCCTCGACCAAACCATGATTGAGCTGGACGGCACAGAAAACAAATCGCGCTTGGGTGCCAACGCCATGCTGGCCGTCTCTATGGCCGTGGCCCGCGCAGCGGCGGAAGATGCCCGCCTGCCCCTCTACCGCTACTTTGGCGGCATGGGTGCGGTGCAAATGCCTGTGCCCATGATGAATGTGGTCAACGGCGGCGCGCACGCCAACAACAACCTCGACCTGCAAGAGTTCATGATCATCCCCGTCGGCGCGCCCTCCTTCCGTGAGGCCCTGCGCTGGGGCACCGAAGTCTTCCACGCCCTGAAAAACATCATTCACGACAAAGGCATGAGCATTGCCGTGGGCGATGAAGGCGGCTTTGCACCCAATGTGGACAGCCACGAAGCGGCCATTGAAATGATTTTGCAAGCCATTGAAAACGCGGGCTACACCCCTGGCACGCAAATCGCTCTGGGCCTGGACTGCGCCTCATCTGAGTTCTACAAAGACGGCCAATATGTACTGGAAGGCCAAGGCAATCTGAAGCTCAGCGCCGAAGCTTGGGTCGATATGATGGCCACTTGGTGCGACAAATACCCCATCATCAGCATTGAAGACGGCATGGCCGAAGACGACTGGGCTGGCTGGAAGCTACTCAGCGATCGCTTGGGCAAAAAAGTGCAATTGGTCGGCGACGATTTGTTCGTCACCAACACCAAAATCCTCAAAGAAGGCATCGAGAAAGAGATTGGCAATTCCATCCTCATCAAAATCAACCAAATCGGCACTTTGAGCGAAACCTTTGCCGCCATTGAAATGGCCAAACGCGCGGGCTACACCGCCGTCATCAGCCACCGCTCCGGCGAGACGGAGGACAGCACCATTGCCGATATCGCCGTGGCCACCAACGCCGGTCAAATCAAAACTGGCTCACTCAGCCGCTCAGATCGCATGGCCAAATACAACCAATTGCTGCGCATTGAGGAAGACCTCGGCGGCATGGCAATCTACCCCGGCCGTGACGCCTTCTACAACCTGAAATAAGCCTTTGCGCTGCGGGCCTCTGGCCTGCACTGGGCTTGGCCAACCAGCCTTCGGGCTGGTTTTTTTGCGCCGTTTTTACGGCATTCTTGCGTAAAAAGCCGCAAATTGACGACTATTGCACCTAAAATGCCCGCACTATGACGAATCACAACACAGAACAAAAAGTGGCTTTGGTCACAGGCGGCGCAGGCGGTTTGGGCGGTGCCATGGTGCGCTGGCTGCTGGGCCAAGGCTGGCAAGTATGGGTCGCCGATTACTCGGCCCAAGCCCTTGAAAAATGGCAAGGCCAAGCAGGTGTGCACACAATCGCCCTTGATGTGACCGACCGCAGCAGCGTAGATGCCGCCGTGGCCCGCGTGCAAGCCCAACACCCTGTCATCCACGCCATCATCAACTTTGCGGGCGTAATGCAAGTCGGCTCCCTGATTGAGATGCCCGAGAGCGTGATTCAGCGCATGATGGATGTGAATGTGATGGGCACGGTGCGCGTGAACCAAGCCTTTTTCCCTCTGCTCAAACGCGATGGCGACCGCCGCAGCAATGGCCGCATTGTCAACATCAGCTCAGAAACGGGTTGGCAAACCACCGCCCCCTTTGCTGGCCCCTACAGCATGAGCAAATACGCCATTGAGTCCTATAGCAATGCCCTGCGCCGCGAGCTGCAAATGGTGGATGTTCCCGTCATCGTGGTGCAACCTGGCCCCTTCCGCACCGAGATGACGGGCAGCATCAAGGCCACCTTCACCCAAGCAGCGCAAGAGGCTGTGGTGTTCAAGCCTTTTTTAAACAAAGTGGGCGACATTGCCGCCACTGCTGGCGACAAAGCGCACCCGCCTGAGCTGCTGGTGAACATCATTGGCCGCGCTCTTTTGGCCCAACGCCCGAAAACCCATTACTCCGTCAAGCCTGATTTTGGCCGCGTCTTCATCAGCTATCTGCCGACCCGCTGGGTCGATAAGATTTTGTACTGGGTCTGCCTGCCCAAGCGCTAAGCCGCGCTTTGGCTCTTACTTGCCCCTTGGCCTATGTCATTGCAAAAACTGGCCCGTATCGGCCCCCACGATTTAGCGCAAAAAAGCCCTTTTGAACGCCTGCAATTGCTGGTTTCTGCCCTGCGCCCCAAGCGCGGTGCCAGCGATGAGCAAATCCAAGCGCAGTTCGATAGCCTGCTCAATTTGCTGCAACGCGAGCCTGCTTTGGCGGGCAGTATGCGCGAGGCCCTGAGCAAATTGCTGCAAAGCACGCGCCAAACCTCGCTTTATGTGGAAGCGGGCGCATTGCCTGAGCGCAGCTTCAGCCATGAGCTGACACGCCGCATCAGCCATTCGGTGCTGCCTGACTTGTCCAATCACGAAGACCTAGAGGGCGTGGTGGTGGATTTGTTCAGCCGCCGCGATGCCGATTGGGTCGAGCGCCTGAGCCATGGCGCTTGGTTGCAACTGGCCGAGCTCATCAGCAAAGCCCCCTGCCCCAATGCCCCAACCAGCAACGCCGCCGCGCGCCTGCCCCATGCGATAGAGGAGCTGCTCGACAGCGTGCAACTGCTCTCTTTGCGCATTGCCGCCCGTGGCCTTGATGAGGAAATGGCCAAGCTCGACCCCAGCTTGCTGGAAAACGAATCCGCCTTCACCGCCCAGCAAATTGATGTACTGCGCTGGCTCAAACAATACCGCACTTGCTGGCTGGCGCAGACGGCACAGGCCGACACTGCAGAAGACAAGGCCGCCAGCCACAGCCTAGAGGCCCTGCAAGCCGAATTCAAACACCTGAGCGTGCTCTGGAGCCAATGCGGCAGCTTGGTGGACAAACTGCACCGCCGCGCCAGCCGCTTGGGCACCAGTATGCACCTGTCGCAAACCTTGGCCAGCTTGCAGCAAATGCTCGACCGCATTGAGCGCTTGGGCGGCTTGGCCCTGCATGAGCTGGAGGTGCGGGCCAGCGGCCAGAGCTTTGCCCCACGGGAGGAGCACATTGAGCTGCTGAAAACCGTGGTGCTGGGCGAAGTGGGGCGCAATAGCCTGCGCGATTTGCTGCGCAACACAGGCAGTACCTTGGCCCTGCGCGTGACCGACAATGCGGCCCGTTCAGGCGAGCACTACATCACCGAGAGCCGCAGCGATTACTGGGCTTTGTTCCGCAGCGCTTTTGGCTCGGGTCTGATTATTGCCATCATGACCCTGTTCAAAATCTACATCATGGCTGCGCATTTGCCGCCTTTGACCGAGGCTTGGTTGATTTGCCTGAACTACGGCCTGGGCTTTGTCTTTATCCACATCATTGGCGGCACCGTGGCCACCAAGCAACCCGCCGTCACCGCCGCCGCCATTGCCTCCACCCTGGGCGCGAGCAAAGAGAAAATGGGCAGCACCGCCCAGCTCATTGCCCGCACCAGCCGCAGCCAAATTGCCTCTGTGCTGGGGAATGTGGGTTTGGCCATCCCCAGCGGCGCAGCCATTGCTGTGCTCATCGCTTACTTTTTCGGCGCACCGCCTACAGATTTTGCAGGCAGCGAAGCCCTGCTGACCTCATCGCATCCTTGGCTTTCAGGCTCGCTGATTTTTGCCGCTGTGGCGGGGGTTTGCCTCTTTCTATCGGGTGTGGTGGCCGGTTATTACGACAACCTCGGCGCTTACAACCGCATCCCCGACCGCATCCGCCAATGGGGCCGCAAACATCCCATCATTCCCGCCACTTGGGTTGAAAAGCAGGCCATCTACATCGACAACAACCTCGGCGCACTCATGGGCAATATGATTTTTGGCTTCATGCTCGGCGGTGTCTCCTCTTTCGGCCATATGACGGGCCTGCCGCTGGACATCCGCCATGTGGCCTTCTCCTCTGCCCAAGTCGGCTACGCCTTGGCTGGCAGTGATTTTGGCCTGCCCTTGAGCTTGGTACTGTGGAGCTTGCTGGGCGTGGCTTTGATTGGCATGACGAATTTGCTGGTCAGCTTCAGCCTGGCCCTGTGGCTGGCCTTCCGCGCCCGCCGCCTGCCCGGTCGCCTCTACCCCAAACTGCTCGAATCCGTGCTGCAATTGTTCAAAGCCCAGCCCAAAACCTTTCTGCTGCCGCCCGAATCACCCAAACCCGCTGCGGCAGAAAGCGCAGAAGGCAACACGGCCGAGAGCAAAAACGCCCCGTAAGCGCGCTGGGGCGGGCGGCAAGCTGAGTAGAATAGGCGGGTTTTCCTTGTATTGGGCGTTTTGGCCTCTATATGCAAGGCTGGTCTGTTCTCAGACCCCCATTTGACTTTTAAGAACCGAGCAAGGACCTGCACGCCGCTTGGCCTGCAAACACCACGATGGCAACAAACATTCTGACCAAAATCTTCGGTAGCCGTAACGAACGCATCCTGAAAAACCACCGCAAAACTGTTAGCAAAATCAATGAATTAGAGGCCAGCCTCGAAAAACTCAGCGACAGCGAACTGCAAGCCAAAACAGAAGAATTCAAAAGCAAAATCGCCGCTGGCAGCAGCTTGGATGCCCTTTTGCCCGAAGCCTATGCCGTGGTGCGTGAGGCTTCCAAGCGCGTCATGGGTATGCGCCCCTTTGATGTGCAGATGATTGGTGGCATCACCTTGCACCAAGGCAAAATCGCCGAAATGCGCACGGGTGAGGGCAAAACCCTGACCTCCACCCTGCCCGTTTACTTGAATGCGCTGACGGGCAAGGGCGTGCATGTGGTGACGGTGAACAACTATTTGGCCGCCCGCGATGCCGAGTGGATGGGCCGCCTCTACAACTTTTTGGGCCTGAGCGTGGGCGTGAACCTGCCCGACATGAGCCAAGCCGAGAAAAAGGCCGCTTACGCCTGCGATATCACCTACGGCACCAATACCGAATTCGGCTTTGACTACCTGCGCGACAATATGGTGTATGAGGCAGGCCACCGCGTGCAACGCCAATTGCACTTTGCCATCATTGACGAAGTGGATTCGATTTTGATTGACGAGGCGCGCACACCCCTCATCATCAGCGGCACGACGGAAGACAATGTGGAGGTTTACCCCCGCATTCAAGCCTTGGTGCACCACCTTGATTTGCAAGAGGGCGAGGCCAACCCCGTCACGGGCGAAGGCGTCATCAAGCCCGGCGATTACACGGTGGATGAAAAAGGCCGCACGGTACACATCACCGACCAAGGCCACGAAAAAATCGAGCAATTGCTGCGCGACGCGGGCTTGCTGACTGAGGGCAAATCCCTCTACAGCGGCAGCAACATCATGCTGGTGCACCATGTGAATGCGGCGCTGCGGGCCAAACACCTCTATCTGCGCGACCAGCAATATGTGCTCACGCCTGAGGGCAAAGTGGTGATTGTGGATGAATTCACGGGCCGCCTGATGCCAGGCCGCCGCTGGTCTGAGGGCCTGATGCAAGCCATTGAGGCCAAGGAAGGCGTGGAGATTCAGCCCGAGAACATGACCATGGGCACCATCACCTTCCAGAACTACTTCCGCCTGTTTGAAAAACTCGGCGGCATGACGGGCACGGCCGACACCGAAGCCTATGAGTTCCAGAGCATTTACGGCCTTGAGACCATCGTCATCCCGCCCAACCGCGTGGTGCAGCGCGTCGATGAGCAAGACCGCATTTACAAAACATCGCAAGCGCGCTACACCGCCGCCATTGCCGATATTGCCGCCACGCACCAGCGCGGCCAGCCTGTTTTGGTGGGCACGGGATCGATTGAGAACTCCGAGCTGATTTCACAATTGCTGACGCAAGCGGGCCTGCCGCATGAGGTGCTCAACGCCAAACAGCACGAGCGCGAGGCCGACATCATTGCCCAAGCCGGACGAGAAGGCGCCATCACCATCGCCACCAATATGGCGGGCCGAGGCACAGACATTGTGCTGGGCGGCAATATTGAAAAAGCAGTGGAGGCGATTGAGGCCGACCCTGAACTGACTGAGGCCATCAAGCAATCGCGCATTGCCAGCTTGCAAGAGGCGTGGAAGGCCGATAACCAGAAGGTCAAAGAGCTGGGCGGCCTGCGTGTGATTGCCACTGAGCGCCATGAGTCGCGCCGCATTGACAACCAGTTGCGCGGCCGTTCAGGCCGTCAGGGCGATCCTGGCTCATCGCGCTTTTACCTCAGCCTAGAAGACCCGCTGATGCGCATTTTTGCGGGCGATTTGGTGCGCCGCTTTATGGAGCGCCTGAATATGCCTGACGATGAGGCGATTGAAGCGCCCATGGTCACGCGCAGCATTGAAACCGCGCAGCGCAAGGTGGAGGGCCACCACTTTGATGCCCGCAAGCAATTGCTGGAATACGACGATGTGGCCAATGAGCAGCGCAAGGCCATTTACGAGCAGCGCAACGCCATCCTCGACATGGAGACGGTGGACGCGCAAATCGCCAGCCTGCGTGAAGGCGCACTGGAAGATGCGGTGTATCAATTTGTACCCGAAGACAGCGTAGAAGAGCAATGGAATGTGCCCGGCCTAGAGCAAGCCTTGCAAGAAGACTGGAATCTGAGCCTGCCACTGGCGCAGCAAGTGGCCCAAACCAGCGATTTGGATGCCGAGGGCATTTTGGCCTTGGTGCAAAAGGCCGCCACCCAGTCGTATGAAAACAAAGTAGGCCCGCTGCGCGGCCCACAATTGGTGCATTTTGAGCGCATGGTGCTGCTGCAAACCTTGGACACCCACTGGCGTGAGCACCTGACCTCACTGGATCACCTGCGCCAAGGCATCCACCTGCGCAGCTATGCGCAAAAGCAGCCCAAGCAAGAATACAAACGCGAGGCTTACGAGATGTTTGGCCGCATGTTGGGCCGTGTGCGCTCTGAAGTGACGCAACAATTGCTGGGCTTTGAAGTGGCCAACCCCGATCAAATGGAAGAGGTGGCCCATGAGATTGAAGGCCGTGGCGAGCACATCAGCAATGTCACCCTCAGCGCCCCCGCAGAAGGTGGCGGTGCCGCCCAAAGCAGCCAGCGCGAAGACCTGTTTGCTGCCTCAAAAAAGGCAGATGGCGCAACAGTGGCCGCTGGCCGCCATGTGGGCCGCAACGACCCCTGCCCTTGCGGCAGTGGCGAGCGCTTCAAAAACTGCCACGGCAAATTGAGCTGATACTCTGCGAAAACCAGACCACAACAAGCCCAAGCCCGTCTTGGGCTTTGTTTTTGCCATGCCAGACCAAAGCCCAGCCCCGCCCGCGCCCCAGCCAACGCCGCTGATTTGGCAGGCCGATGCCCAAGGCCGCTTGCAGCCCTACAGCCCGCTGTTTGACGACATCTACCGCAGCAGCGGCGCCAATGGGCAGGGCGGCTTGGCGCAGGCGCGGCACGCCTTCCTCATGGGCTGCGGCCTGCTGGCGGGCGATGTTGCAGCGCAGCCCTTGTGGCAGGGGCAGGGGCAGGCGCAGTGGCATGTGCTGGAAACGGGCTTTGGCTTGGGCCTGAACTTTTTGGCCACTTGGCAGGCTTGGCGGCAAGATGCGCAACGCCCGCAGCGCTTGGTCTTTAGCTCGCTCGAAGCCTACCCCGTGACGGCCCAAGACATGGCCCAAAGCGCCCAGCCCTTTGGCCCAGAAATACAAGCCTTGGCACAAGAACTGGCCCAAGCATGGCCACCGCAGCCGGGGCTGAATGTGTGGCAGTTTGAGGCGGGCGCGGTGGAGCTGCACCTGCATATAGCCGATGTGCTGGCGGCCCTACCGCAGATTCAAGCGCCCGTGGACAGCGTGTTTCTCGACGGCTTCAACCCCAAAAACAATGCCGCCATGTGGAGCGATGCCTGCTTCCAAGCCCTGCCGCGCCTGATGCGCAGTGGCAGTCGCCTGGCCAGTTGGACTGCCGCAGGCCGCGTGCGCCAAGGTTTGGCCCAAGTCGGCTTTGGCGTGGGCAAACGCCCTGGCCTGCCGCCCAAGCGCGAGAGCCTCTTCGCGCACTGGCCTTAAAGCGGCCGCAACAACTGCGCCTGCGGCGCAAAGCCGTGCATCATCGGCCCCACGCCCTGCCCTGTTTGCACCGCCGCACCAGCGGCCAAAGCCTGCTGCACAAAGGCCGTGCCCAGCCGCACCGCATCGGCCAAGCCCTCGCCCCGCGCCAAATAGGCCGCAATGGCCGAGGACAAACTGCAACCCGAGCCATGCACATTGCGACTCGCCACCCGTGGCGCTTGCAGCCACAGCGGTGCTTGCCCTGCGGCCAGCAGCACATCGTGCACGGTGTCGCCGGGCAAATGCCCACCTTTGAGCAGCACCGCCTGCGCTCCCAGCGCCAGCAAATCTTCGGCGGCGGCCAGCATGTCCTCGGGGCGCTCAATGCTGCGGCCCAAAAGCAAAGCTGCCTCGTCGATATTGGGCGTCATCACCGTGGCCAGCGGAAACAACAAACGCACCAAGGCTTGCTCGGCCTCAGGCTCAATCAAACGCGCACCCGTGGCCGTCACCATCACCGGGTCCAGCACCAAAGGCCGCATGGCATGGCGCTGCGCCGCAGCCGCCACAGTTTCCACCACTTGGGCCGAATGCAACATACCCACCTTCACCGCATCAGCGCCGATGTCGCCCAACACGGCATCGATTTGCTGGGCCAAAAACTCTGGCGGCGCGGCGTGGATGCCCGTCACGCCCAAACTGTTTTGTGCCGTCAGCGCCGTCACCGCCGTCATGCCATAGCAGCCCAAGGCGGCAAAGGTCTTTAAATCGGCCTGAATGCCCGCGCCGCCGCCGGAATCACTGCCGGCAATGCTGAGGACGCGATAGTAAGAAGAAGTCAAAGGAATAAGAGACATAAATGGGCACTGGTATAAAAAGAAAGGCCGCAAGCTGCCGCGCGGCCCAAACAGGCGCAATGTTAAGCTAGCGCCCTATGCCTTGGGGTCTGGCATGGGCTTGGCCCCATTTCTTTTCCTTTTACTTTGCAATCCACACCATGAGCCTCTACCGCCTCAACGACCTCCAACCCCAAATTGCCGCCGACGCTTGGGTCGCCCCCAATGCCAGCATCATTGGCGATGTGGTGCTGCACGCCCAAGCCAGCATCTGGTTTGGCGCTGTGCTGCGCGGCGATGTCGAGCGCATCACCATAGGCGCGGGCAGCAATGTGCAAGACGGCAGCGTCTGCCACGCCGACCCCGGTATGCCCTTAACCGTGGGTGAGAATGTCACCGTCGGCCATATGGTCATGCTGCACGGCTGCACCATAGGCGACAACAGCCTCATCGGCATCGGCTCGGTGGTGATGAACGGCGCTCGCATTGGCAAAAACTGCATCGTTGGCGCGGGCAGCTTGGTGACTGAGGGCAAAAGCTTCCCCGATGGCAGCCTCATCATGGGCCGCCCCGCCCAAGTCGTGCGCCAGCTTGACGATGCGGCGCTGGCGAAACTGCAACAAAACGCCAAAAACTACATCCGCAACGGCCAACGCTACGCCGCCCAATTGCAGCCCATCCAAGCCGACTGAATCATGCCCAATACCCTAGCGGCGGCCCTGCGCCAAGCCCAAACTTCTGGCCTGCCCCGCCTTGAGGCGCAAATGCTGCTGCTGCACAGCGTCGGCCAAGACCCGCAGCAGCGCGCCTGGCTCATCGCGCATGACGACAAGCCCCTCAGCGCCGAGGCCCAAAGCCGCTTTGCCACCGCCTGCCAACGCCGCCTGAGCGGTGAGCCGGTGGCCTATATCGTGGGGGAAAAAGCCTTCTACGGCCTGCGCCTGCGCATCAGCCCTGCCGTGCTTGACCCCCGTGACGACAGCGAAACCTTGGTCGATTGGGCCTTGGCCCTGCTGCAAGACAAAAGCAGCGCCCGTGTACTCGACTTGGGCACAGGCAGCGGCGCCATTGCCTTGGCCATTGCCGCCCATGCGCCGCAAGCCCAAGTGCAGGCCGTGGATGCCAGCGCCGAGGCACTGGCCGTGGCGCAAAACAATGGCAGGCAACTGAAGCTGCCCGTGCAATGGCGACTGGGCCACTGGTTTGCCCCAGTCGCGGGGCAGCGCTTTGATGTGATTGTGAGCAACCCGCCCTACATCGCCGAGGACGACCCGCATTTGCCCGCCTTGGCGCACGAGCCGCGCATGGCTCTGACCGCTGGCGCAGATGGCCTGGACGACATCCGCCACATCATCGCCGCCGCCCCTGCCCAGCTCAAAGCAGGCGGCTGGCTGCTGCTGGAGCACGGCCACGAACAAGGCCCAGCCGTGGCCGCCCTGCTGCAAAAGCAAGGCTTTGAGGCCGTGCAACACCGCCACGATTTGGCGGGTATCGCCCGCTGCACGGGCGGCCAGTGGCCAACTGCATAGTGGTTTCCCCTAGTATTTCTCGAACTTTTCTCACATTTAAGCGCCAAGTCGTTGTTTTTAATGGTGTTTTGCCTATAATAAAATTTCGTCACTGTGGTTTTTATACCCAGTAAACGCCACTTTCGCACAATAGGTGAACCATGCACTTGGCCACACGCATCCAACAACGCGTCCTCCCCAGCTTGCTCGCAGCCTTGCTCGCTCTGGGCCTCGGCACCGCCGTCCATGCCAAACCCAAGGCCAGCAGCGCCAAAAGCAAAAAACCTGTGGCCACGCAAAGTGCGAAAAAAGCCGCTGCCGCTAAAAAAGCGGTACCAGTCAAACGGGCTGCCGCCGCGCCAGTCACACCCCGCCCTGTTTCCGCCCGCATGGCTGAGGTGCGCCGCGCCCAACTCGCACTGGCAGGCTTTGGTGATGAGGACTTCGACAGCGCCGTCGCCACCACCAGCCGCGAGAACAGCCACGGCCGCCGCTCTGGTCTGCAATTCACCACCGACCCGCTGGGCCTGAACTCCACCGTGGGTTTGGTCATGGACGCACAAACTGGCGAATTGCTCTACAGCAAAAACGACAACGCCGTATTGCCCATTGCCTCCATCACCAAGCTCATGACCGCCACCGTGATTGCCGAAGCTGGCCTGCCCATGGACGAAGCCATCACCGTCTCCGATGCCGACATCGACCGCATCAAAGGCAGCTCCTCGCGCCTGAAGGTGGGCACCACCCTCTCACGCGGTGAAATGCTGCTGCTGGCCCTGATGAGCAGCGAAAACCGCGCCGCCCACGCGTTGGCCCGCACCTTCCCTGGCGGCAGCTACAACTTTGTGCGCTATATGAACCAAAAAGCGCGCGATTTGGGCATGAGTAACACCCACTATGTGGACTCCTCTGGCCTCTCAAATGAAAACCGCTCCAGCGCGCAAGACTTGGCCAAGCTCATCCGCTACGCCTCCAACAACGGCGTGGTGCGCAGCTACAGCACCTTCCAAGAGTTTGAAATCAACGATGTGGATGGCCGCCCCCTGACCTACCGCAACACCAATGGCTTTGTGCGCACCAGCAGTTGGCCGATGGAGCTGCAAAAAACGGGCTTCATCCGCGAGGCGGGCCGCTGCATCGTCATGCAAACCCCCGTCAATGGCCGCAGCGTGCTGATGGTGCTGCTCGATGCCACCACCACCAACAACCGCATGGACGATGCCCAGCGCCTGCGCACTTGGCTTGAAAACGGCGGCGCCGGCAGCCGCTACGCCGTCTCACCCCAATACGGCAATTACCAAACCGCCAGCTACGATGATGATGCCCGTGGCAACATCATGCGCGCCATGCAAAACGGCTACTAAAGCCTTCCTTCTTTCCTCCTTTGGCCACCCTTCGGGTGGCTTTTTTTCTACCTCGTTGAGGCTGCGCAACCGATATAATGGCCGCTTTGTCAGGAGAGAGCAGTCCCCAGCCCGCACTGGTCGTGGCCGCCGC
Organism: uncultured Burkholderiaceae bacterium; assembly: GCA_964544605.1. Taxonomy (GTDB): domain Bacteria; phylum Pseudomonadota; class Gammaproteobacteria; order Burkholderiales; family Burkholderiaceae_C; genus JAMIFN01. The sequence goes on along the minus strand of CAZJBX010000001.1, from coordinate 101,413 downwards.
CGAAGGCGCAGCGCCGCAATTTTGTGGCCCAAACGCTCAGGCAAAAAGGACTGGCAAAACGCTGCGCCTGTGGGCTCGGCGTTCCTGCGCTGGAGAGAGCTTGCGCCACCGAGCCAAGCCACCGAAGGAGCAAGTGGCCCAGCAGTATTCAACTGCCGCCATGAATCTCTCAGGTAAAGTGAACAGCATAGGGCAAACACCCCTTTGGCCGCACGCCCGTCGTGCCGCCATTTTTGCAGCCTCTTTTGTTTTGCCCCTTTCTTCCTTTGCCCATGACAACCGACAGCCTCCACCACACCCCCCTCTACGATTTGCACCTTGAACTGGGCGCCCGTATGGTGCCCTTTGCAGGCTATGCCATGCCCGTGCAATACCCCAGCGGCCTGCTCACCGAGCACCGCCACACCCGTAGTGCGGCGGGCTTGTTCGATGTCTCGCACATGGGGCAAATTCGCATCAGCGGCCCGCAAGCCGCAGCTGCACTGGAGCGCCTCATGCCCGTGGATGTGCAGGGCTTGGGCCTGCACCAACAGCGCTACGGCCTGTTGCTCAATGCCCAAGGCGGCATTCTTGATGACCTCATGCTCATCAACCGTGGCGACCACTACTTTCTCATCGTCAACGGCGCTTGCAAAATGCAAGACTTGGCCCACATTCAGGCCGAAATCGGCGCAGTGGCGCAAGTCGAATACCTTGCCGAGCAAGCCCTCTTCGCCCTGCAAGGCCCACAGGCAGCGCAAGCCCTGCAAAGCCTGATACCCGAAGTGGCCGAACTGCGCTTTATGCGCGGCGGCGATTTCAACTGGCAAGGCACGCCGCTCTACATCACCCGCAGCGGCTACACGGGTGAAGACGGCTTTGAAATTTCCGTGCCCGCCGCCCAAGCCACCGCCTTGGCGCGGGCGCTGCTGGCCTTGCCGCAAGTGCAGCCCATTGGCCTGGGCGCACGCAACTCTTTGCGCCTTGAAGCCGGCCTGGGTCTGTACGGCAATGATTTGGATGCCAGCACCACCCCAGTTGAGGCCAGCCTCGGCTGGGCCATTCAAAAAGTGCGCCGCACAGGGGGCGAACGCGCGGGCGGCTTTATCGGCGCTGAAGTCGTTTTGCCCCAGCTCGACGGCAGCCAGCCCATCGGCCGCAAGCGCGTGGCCCTGCTGGCGCAGGAGCGCGTGCCCGTGCGCGAGCCCGCCCCCATCCACAATCAAGCGGGTGAGGCCATTGGCCAAGTCACCAGCGGCCTGCTCAGCCCCGTGCTCGATCAGGCCATCGCCATGGCCTATGTGCCGCCAGAATACGCCGCCATCGGCACCGTTTTAAACGCCATGGTGCGCGGCAAAGCCGTGCCCATGCAAGTGGCGGCCACGCCCTTTGTGCCCCACCGCTACCTGCGCGCATAATGCGCTTTTCCCCCTCACTTCCTGAAGCAAAGAAAGCCCTGAGCTATGACGACCCGTTACTACACCGCTGAACACGAATGGCTGCTGGTTGAAGGCGACACCGCCACCGTTGGCATCTCCATCTACGCCCAAGATGCCTTGGGCGATGTGGTTTTTGTTGAACTGCCCGACATCGGCAGCACGCTGGCCCAAGGCGAAGTCGCTGGCGTGGTCGAATCCGTCAAAGCCGCCTCCGACATCTATATGCCTGTCGATGGCGAAGTCATCGCTACCAACCAAGCCTTGGCCGACGACCCCAGCTTGGCCAATACAGCGCCCTTGGCCGAAGGCTGGTTTTTCAAAATCAAACTCAGCCAGCCCGAGCAGCTCCAAGCCCTGCTGGATGAGGCGGGCTATTTGGCCCAAGTTCAGGGCTAAACAACCCAGCGCCCGCGCCGCTTGCGGCGGCTGGACCTTGCCCACCCTGCCCACTCGCACCGCCCACATCTGGCTTGGGCGGCCTTTTTGCGCTCTTTTTTAGGCCCTTGCACCATGTCCCGTCTTGCTTCTTTAGAAAACCCCAGCGAATTCATTGCCCGCCACATCGGTATCAGCCCTGAGGCCGAAGCCCAAATGCTCAGCACCATCGGCGCGGCCAGCCGCAGCGCCCTCATGGACGGCATCGTGCCTGCCAACATCCGCCGCCACAGCGCCATGGCCCTGCCGCCCGCCGTGAGCGAGGCCCAAGCCCTGGCCGAGCTCAAAGCCATTGCCAGCAAAAACCAAATCTTCAAAAGCTTCATTGGCCAAGGCTATTACGGCACCCACATCCCCAGCGTCATCCTGCGCAACATCCTTGAAAACCCCGCTTGGTACACCGCCTACACCCCCTATCAGGCGGAAATCTCGCAAGGCCGCATGGAAGCCCTGCTCAACTTCCAAACCATGATTACCGACCTCACGGGCATGGATATCGCCAACGCCTCCATGCTCGATGAGGCCACCGCCTGCGCCGAGGCCATGACCTTGGCCCGCCGCAGCGTCAAAGCCAAAGGCCAAAGCATCATCGTGCTGGGTGACAGCCACCCACAAAACATCGAAGTCATGCAAACCCGCGCCGCGCCCTTGGGCCTGCAAGTGCGCTTGGCCCACAGCCAAGAAGAATGGGATGCCGCCATTGCCAGCGACGACTACTTTGCCGCCCTCATCCAATACCCCGCCAGCAGCGGCTGGGTGATGGACTGGAGCGCCGAGGTGGAAAAAATCCACGCCAGAGGCGCTGCCGCCATCTTTGCCGCCGATTTGCTTGCGCTGGCCCTGCTCAAAACCCCTGCCGAAATGGGGGCCGACATCGTGGTTGGCAACACCCAACGCTTTGGTATGCCCATGGGTGCAGGCGGCCCACATGCGGGCTATATGGCCTGCCGTGATGCCTACAAGCGCTCCATGCCCGGGCGTTTGGTCGGCGTGAGTGTGGACACCGAAGGCCGCAGCGTCTACCGCCTCGCCCTGCAAACGCGTGAGCAGCACATCCGCCGTGAAAAAGCCACCAGCAACATCTGCACCGCGCAAGTGCTGCCCGCCGTGATTGCCAGCATGTTCGCCGTTTACCACGGCCCTGCGGGTATCGCCCGCATCGCCCAGCGCACCGCCTTGCTCACCAGCATCTTGGCCGCTGGCCTGCAAGAGCTGGGCTGGGCCTTGCCCAACACCAGCGCCTTTGACACCCTGCGCGTGCACACGGGTGAGCACACCGAAGCCCTCATTGCCGCCGCACAAGAGCGCCGCGCCAATCTGCGCCGCATCGATGCCCAGCACATTGGCATCGCACTGGACGAAACCACAACCCGCGATGATGTGCAACTGCTCTGGGCCATCTTTGCCCAAGGCCCCAGCGCCCAAGCCAGCCAACCTGACTTTGCCACGCTGGAAGCCGCCGCCCCCAGCCTACTGCCCGCCAATTTGCAGCGCCAAAGCGCCTATTTGCAGCACCCCGTCTTCAAGCGCCACCATTCTGAAACCGCCATGCTGCGCTACATCCGCGCCCTCAGCGACAAAGACCTGGCCCTCGACCGCTGCATGATTGCACTCGGCTCTTGCACCATGAAGCTCAATGCCAGCAGCGAAATGCTGCCCATCACTTGGCCTGAATTCGCCCTGCCCCACCCCTACGCCCCCGCCGCGCAATTGGCGGGCTACACCGAGCTGGCCGAGCAACTGCAAAACTGGCTGGCCGCCTGCACCGGCTACGCCGCCGTCAGCCTGCAACCCAATGCGGGCAGCCAAGGCGAATACGCGGGCCTGCTGGCCATCAAGGCTTACCACGAGGCCCAAGGCCAAAGCCAACGCAACATCTGCCTCATTCCACAAAGCGCCCACGGCACCAACCCCGCCAGCGCCCAAATGGTGGGCATGACTGTCGTTGTCACCGCCTGCGATGAGCAAGGCAATGTGGACATGGCCGACCTAGCCGCCAAATGCGAAAAGCACAGCCAAGAACTGGCCTGCGTCATGATCACCTACCCCAGCACCCACGGCGTGTTTGAGACCGAAGTCAAAGCCCTGTGCGAACTGGTGCACCAACATGGGGGCCGTGTTTACCTCGACGGCGCCAATATGAACGCCATGGTCGGCCTCGCCGCCCCGGGTGAGTTTGGCGGCGATGTCAGCCACCTCAACCTGCATAAAACCTTCTGCATTCCGCACGGCGGCGGCGGCCCCGGTGTCGGCCCCGTCTGCGTGGTCGAAGACCTCAAACCCTATTTGCCTGGCCACGCCAGCGCCGGCCAAGCCGCCAGCGTCGGTGCGGTCTCCGCCGCGCCACTGGGCAATGCCGCCGTGCTGCCCATCAGCTGGATGTACATCCGCATGATGGGGGCCGAGGGCCTGCAACAAGCCAGCGAAGCAGCCATCCTCAGCGCCAACTACATCAGCGCCCGCCTTGCGCCCCACTACCCCACCCTCTACGCCTCAGCGCAAGGCCGCGTGGCGCATGAGTGCATTCTTGATCTGCGCCACTTCAAAGACAGTTGCGGCATCATGGCCGAAGATGTCGCCAAACGCCTCATGGACTACGGCTTCCACGCCCCCACCCTCAGCTTCCCCGTGGCCAACACCCTCATGGTCGAACCCACAGAAAGCGAAGACCTTGGCGAAATCGAGCGCTTCATTGCCGCCATGATCGCCATCCGCGAGGAAATCCGCCAAGTGGAAAACGGCGCCTGGCCGCAAGACAACAACCCGCTGAAAAATGCCCCACACACGGCGCAAGAGCTCCTGCGCGCCGACTGGGAGCAAAACCGCCCCTACAGCCGCGACACCGCTGCCGCGAGCTGGTACTCAGCCAGCAGCGCCGGTGGCCAGCAAAAATACTGGCCTCCCGTCTCTCGCATCGACAATGTCTATGGCGACCGCAACCTCTTTTGCACCTGCCCGCCGCTGGTGTTGGAAGATTGAAGGCCACTTCAATACGGCCATGATTTTGGAGTGCGCCGTTTGACGGCGCTTTGGGCTGCCCGCACTCATTTCGGCCCTGAATCTAAAGCGGCGCAGAGCGCCGCACTCCATACGGCAGGGGATGGCCGTGCGCCCTAAAGGGCCTTCGCTATAACGGTTTTTTCTGGCCCAGCTTATACGGCGCCGTTGTCCTCAGCCACGGTGGCCTGCACATTTTGCACCGCTTGGGCAAAGGCTTCTCGCACCATGGCTTGGCTGCACCCCATGAGCAGCGCGTCGTCGAGCGCGTCTTGCAACAGTTGTTGCAGCTCGGCGTAGTTTTCATTGAGCACTTTGACTTTTTCATGGCAGGCCACGGTGCTGCCGTCAGGGCGTTTCCAGATGATGGCTTGGTCTTGGGGCATGGGGCCACTCCTGTTTTTGCCTTGGGGCGCGGCGCTCAATGGCCCGCCACTTTCATGCGCTCAATCAGTACCGAGCCAGTGCGTTTGCCGCCATAGGCAAACACATCGCTGCCGATGTGGACGATGTGGCGGAACATGTCTTTGAGGTTGCTGGCGATGGTGATTTCTTGCACGGGGTAGGCGATTTCGCCGTTTTCCACCCAAAAGCCGTGCGCCCCGCGCGAGTAGTCGCCCGTGAGGTAGTTCACGCCCTGCCCCATGAGGCCAGTGACAAACAAGCCTGTGCCCAAGCGCCGCAGCATGGCGGGCAGGTCGTCGCCTGCTTCGGTATCGGCCCAATGCCATTGCATATTGTGCGAGCCGCCAGCATTGCCCGTGGTGCGCATACCCAGTTTGCGTGCTGAATAGGGCGAGAGCAGATAGCCCTGCACCACGCCGCCGCCCACGATGTCGCGGCTCATGACGCGGCAGCCGGCGTTGTCAAAGGCGCAAGAGCCTTTGCCGCGCAGCACAAAGGGGTCGTCGTGCACGCGCAAGGCGGCGGGGAAGATTTGCTGGCCCAGGCTGTCGTTCAAGTAGGAGGTTTGGCGGTAGAGCGCGCTGCCGCTGATGCCTTGGGCAAAGGCACCGAGCAGGCCCGATGCAATCGGCGCATCAAACAGCACGGGGCAGTTTTGCGTGGCGATTTTGCGCGCCCCCAAGCGGCTGAGGCTGCGCTGGGCGGCGTGGCGGCCCACGGCCTCAGGGCTGGCCAAGTCCTCAGGGCTGCATTCTGAGCTGAACCAGTAGTCGCGCTGCATCTCGCCCGCCTCATCGACCGCAATGGGGGCCACCGATAGGCTGTGGCGTGAGCCCGCATAGCCCATGAGCAAGCCCGCCTCGCCGCCGCGCATATGCGCCATGCGGAAGTGGTCTTGCCCGCTGGAGACGCTGGCGCCGTCAGAGTTCTTCAGGCGCGGGTCCAAAATCATGGCGGCGCGTTCGCAACGCAGCGCCAGTTCGGCGGCGGCTTCGCTGTCCAGCGCCCAAGGGTGGAACAAATCCAGCGGGCGCTCGGCTTCGGCGGCGCTGCACAAATCTTCGGCATCGGGCAAGGCGGCAAAGGGGTCTTCTGCGGTGTAGCGGGCGATGTCATAGGCCGCGCGCACGGTTTGCGCCAAGGCCGCAGGCGAGAAGTCGGAGGTACTGGCCGCGCCACGGCGAGCACCATCGAAAACGGTGACGCTCAGGCTTTTGTCGCGGTGGTGGTTCACGCCTTCGAGTTCACCCAAGCGGCATTCCACCGAGAGGCCCAAGCCCTCAGAGACCGAGGCGCTGCAATCGCTCACGCCGAGCTGGCGGGCCTGTGCAAAAGTTTGGTGAATCAGCGCGTCAAAATCGGCGGCGGTGTAGGCAAAGCCTGTTTCGGCTTGGGGGCTGGTTTTCTTCATAGCCCGCATTGTCGCAAAAACTGCCGCCCTTGCTCTGGCATACTGCCGCTGACCCCATACGAATATAGGAGAGAGACGATGAGCCGCAGCTTAGAAGAACGCATGGCCCGCTTGGAGGCGATGGAGGACATCCGCCAGCTCAAGCACCGCTATTTGGCCGCCTGCGATGGCAAAGACCCCCAGGCCATGCGCGCCTGCTTTGCCGATGGGCCTGTCCACATTGATTACGGCCCCGTGGGGGTGTTTGACCATGCCGATGCCGTGGTGCAGGTTTTTAAAGATTTGGGCTGCCACCCGCATATTTTGGAGATGCACCACGGCTGCAATGACAGCATTGAGCTGATAGATGCCGACCACGCCAAGGCGCATTGGGCTTTGTTTTATCAGCAAATCAACACCCAAACCCAGACTTTGACGCAACTGGGCAGCACTTATGAAGACGAGTATGTGCGCACGCCTGAGGGCTGGAAAATCAGCCGCACAGTGAGTGTGCCGCGCTCGGTCTTGGTGCTGAATTTGGCCGATGAGGGCGTGCAGGCGCTGGTGCGCGGTGTGCCGCCCCAAGCGCCGCAGGCTTAAAGCACCGCCTCTTTAGGCGCGCTTGTGCCACAGGGCGGCAAAAAAGCCGTCCATACCGTGGCGCTGCGGCCAAGTGCGCAAATACAAATCGCCCGCATCACCGCCGCTGCACAGGCTGGCGGCATCGGCCACGCCGGCTTTGGCCAAAGCCTCAGCCGCCGCTTGCGGCACAAAAGCGCCGCGTTGCTCTGCTTCAAAAGCAGCGGCCACGGCCTCGTTTTCAGCGTGCAGCAGGCTGCAAGTGGCATAGACCAAACGCCCGCCGGGTTTGAGCAAGGCCGCAGCCTGTCGCAAAATTTGCATTTGCAGGGCGGCAAATTCGGCCACTTCATGCGGCTGGCGGCGCCATTTCAAATCAGGCTGGCGGCGCAGCGTGCCCAAGCCCGTGCAGGGCGCATCCACCAGCACGGCATCCACCTTGCCCGCCAAGCGGCGCAGGCGCTCGTCGCCCTCGCCTTGCAAGGCCATAGGGTAGATGTTGCTCAGGCCCGCCCTTTGCATACGCGGCTCTAGCGCCCGCAGGCGGCTGGCCGAGGCATCCAGAGCATAGACCCGCCCTTGGCCGCGCATTTGGCTGGCCAAGGCAAGCGTTTTGCCGCCCGCGCCCGCGCAGTAGTCCACCACCACGCTATCGCGCTTGGCCCCCAGCAGCAGGGCGATGAGCTGGCTGCCCTGCTCTTGCACTTCCACACTGCCATCCAAATACAGCGGGTGTTGTTTGATGTGGCGGCGCTCGCTCAAGCGCAGACCTTGCGGCGCATAGGCGGCAGGGGCCACGGCCCAGCCTTCGGCTTGCAGTTGCGCCAGCACTTTTTTCGCTTTGGCTTTGTGCGGGTTCACCCGCAGGTCGATGGCCGCTTGCTGCAATAAGGCTTGTGCCAAGGCGGCAAATTCGGCCTCACCGAGTTCGGCTTGCAGTTGCGCGGCCAGCCAGTCGGGCAGATTGTGGCCCTCAGGCGCTGTGGGCTGGGCTTGCGCGGCCACGGCCTGCGCCCGTGTTTGCCACTGCGCCAGCTCGGCCTCACTCACGCCCGGCAGGGGCAGGCTGAAGTCTTGCAGGGCCAAATAAGCCTTGCCCAGCAGGGGCTGTGCAAGGCAGGCGGCAGGCGCTTGCGCCAACTGCGCTTGCAGCAGGCGGCGCTGACGCAGATAGTGGTAGAAGGCATCACCCAAGCTTTGACGCTGGCGGCTGCCCAGACTTTTGTGCGCGGCAAAGTGGGCACTGAGAACTTGCTCAGCCGTGGCCGCGCCATCCTGCTGCTGCCACTGTGTGATGAGGGCGCAAGCGTGCTCCAGCAGGCTCAGGCTGGGCTGCGGCTTGGGTGGTTTGCTGCCGTGCTCAGGACGGCGGCGTTTTTTGGGTGTAGCGGCGCTCATGCCCGGCCCTCCTCTTGTGCGTCTTGCGCCCGACTCGCGGCCAGGAGCGCGTCGCGGCTTTCGGCAAAGGCGCGGTCGCTGTCGAGGCCAGGGCGGTTGTTCGAATAGGCCATGCGCAACTGGCCGTCATCGCCCAGCCACAACCACAGGCGCTGCTCGCGGATGTAGAGCATGGCCAGCACGCCCACAATCAGCAGCACGCAGCCAAAGTAAACCACCCATTTGCCCGGCCCTTTGGTGAGCTGAAAGACGCTGGCCTGCACTTGCTCAAAATCAGTGAGGCCAAAGATGACGGGCACGGGCCAAGCAAAGGCATCGTTCAAGGCCATCAACTGCGCCATGGCGTAGGTGCTGCGCTCAGCCCCAGCTTGCAAAGCAGGCAGGCCCGCCGCTTGGCGCTCTTGCGCCAGCAGTTGCTCTACGCTGCCCAGCAACATGCGCATGACATAGCCGCTGGCCTCGTCGCGCTGGGCCTCGGGCACATTGGCTTCCAAATGGCGGGCAATGGCAGGCAGGCCAGCTTGCTCCAGCTCAGGCAGGCTGGCCCGCTCTTGCTCGCTCAGGCGCTGGCCTGCAAAGCGCTCCAGGGTGTGGGCGCTGGCCTCTTGCAACTGCGCCACCAATGCGCGGCGGGCCTCAGCACTGCCGCCTGCGTCTGCGGCCACGGCCTCTTGTGCATAGGCATGGGCCGCTTGGTTCAGGCGATCGGGCTGAAAGAGGGCTTGGCGCAGGCGCAAGAAATCACCCAAGCCGCCTTCTTCGTCCACAGGCAGGCGCAGGTAGCGGAACTCCTCGGCATTGCTGCGGCGCATACCAAACATGAATTGCGGCACTTCTTCGCCTGGCATTTCCACGGGCAACATGTAGTTGTCGAATTCAATCGCTTGGCCTGCCGCATCGCGCAATTTGTATTGCACGCTGGGGCCGATATTGCGCAGGCTGGCGTTCTCTTTGTCTTTATTGGCCGCGCCAAGCTGGGCATGGAGCTTGCCCTGCAAATCCACGCGGCGCACATCCACGCGCTCGCGGCTGGCCGCAGCTTGCTCCAAGTCACCAAAATTCTCCACATTGATGGTGCGCAAATCCGTCCATTCCACTTGATAAGGCTGGCCCATCAAGCTCAGGGCTTGGCTTTGCCCCACTTGGCCTTGCAAGCTGCCCTGCGCCTGCGCAGGGTTGAGGCTGTAGCTGGCCAATGTCAAGCGCGAGCCGCCGTCTTCAAAGCTCGATTGGTAGATGTGCGTGCCGTGGTGGTTGTAGGGCTTGTTCACCTCAATTTTGGCGGGCGTGACCTCGCCTGTGGCTTTGTCATGAATCAGCACCTCGCTGGCAAAGACCTTGGGCATACCCGTGGAGTAATACTCGACGATGAATTTTTTCAGCTCAATGGCAAAGGGCAAGTCTTGCACCAAAGCGCCTTGGCTTTGATAGAGCACGGCGCTGCTGTTGCTGCTGCCCTCACTCACCAGCAGATTGACGCGGTAAGAGGGGTTGCCTGGCGAGAGGCGGTGCTGCTGCGGCACATCGGCCACCAAGCCATCGCCTTCAAACAGGGTTTTATGCCCCGACCACAATTGCACTTTGGTGAACAAATCGCCATCGAGCAGGCCGCCCAAGCAAATCAGCACAATCGCCGCATGGGTGGCGATATAGCCCAGCTTATTCCAGTGCCCCGCCTTGGCCGCCAGCATGGTGCCGTCGGCCCGCGTTTGCAGCTTCACACGCCAGCCCTCACGCAGCAATTGCTCACCCAGCACACGGGCCCGTGGTTCAGCCGCGCCGACATAGCTGGCCTCGGCCTTGTGCTTGGGACTGAAAGCGCGGAAGCTGCTCAAGCGCAAATCCTCTTTGTGCTCATGCAAATGGCGCAAAATTTTGGGCGTATTGCGGGCAATACACAAGCTGGTGGAGACCACCAAAAAGCCCAACATCAGCAAAAACCACCAACTGCTGTAAACCGTGTGCAGGTCGCAGCGCATAAAGACTTCGGCCCAAAAGGGGCCAAACTGGTTGATGTAATTCAGCTCGGGGCGCTCTTGCTCAATCACCGTGCCGATGATGGAGGCCACGCAAATAACGGCCAGCAAAGCGACCGCAAAGCGCATGGAGGAGAGCAACTCAATCAGGCCAGCCCAGGCCCTTTGCCCGCGCTTGCGCCCCGCCTTGAGGCGAATGCCCGCCGTGGACATGGGGGCCAGCAGGCCGTCAGTTTCGGCATCGGTTTGAGGCGTAGAGGGAGAGAGTTCAGACACAGCAGCGCCTTGATATGCAAAAAGGTCTGGCTTGGTTGCCAAGCACAGACCTTTTGGGCTGGGGGAAAAGAGAAATTAACGCAGGCCGGCCATGTAGTCAGAAACGGCTTTGATTTCTTTGTCGTTCATTTTGGCCGCCACATCATTCATGATGGGGTGGTTGGTGCGTGTGCCGTTGCGGAAGTCGTTGAGCTGCTTCTCGGTGTAAACAGCATGTTGGCCCGCCACACGGGGGTATTGCGCAGGAATGCCTGCACCATTGGGGCTGTGGCAACCAGCGCAGGCAGGAATGTTGCGGTCCACAATGCCGCCACGGTAGATGCGCTCACCCATCATCACCAATTGGCGGTCACGGGCGGCGTTGTCCTCAGGCTTTTGTGTGCTCAACCAAGCGGCAATATTGCGCATTTCAGGCTCACTCAACTGCTGCGCGAAAACGCTCATCACAGGATCGCTGCGTTTGCCAGACTTCAAATCTTGCAATTGCTTGACCAAATAGGCGGGAAACTGGCCTGCGATATTGGGATAGGCAGGAGAAGTGCCTGTGCCGTTCGTGCCGTGGCATTCCACGCAAGTTTCAGCGAATTTGGCGGCCCCAGCTACCAAGTCGATTTTGGGCGCAGCCGCTTCGTTGGCGTGAACAGTAGCCGCCATAAAAAAGGCAGCGGCAACAGCAAATGGGGCAAGCAGTTTCATAGTCATTGCGTAGAAGAAAGAGGAAAAGTCAGTTCCCGCTCCTTTGCGTCAAGGCAAGGCATTGGGCTGAGAGAAAACCCGTCTATTCTATTACATCTGCACCCTGCCCCGCCTACAATGCCCGCATGAATGCACCACACCGCCCTCCCCACTCCGCAGCAGGCAATGAGGCCGCCACTTTGGCCCGCAATTGGCTGCACACCGCCCGCTTTCTCACCACTGCGGCTGAGCTGCACCAATTGCCTGAGCTGGATGTGCCTGAAATCGCTTTTGTGGGGCGCTCGAATGCGGGCAAATCCACCTGCATCAACACCCTCACGCAGCAGCGCCAACTGGCCTATGCCTCCAAAACCCCGGGGCGCACCCAGCACATCAACCTCTTTACTTTGGGCAAGCAAGGCATCACCGATGCCGTGCTCACCGACTTGCCTGGCTACGGCTATGCCGCCGTGCCGCAAGCGGCCAAGCGCCGCTGGCAGCAGGTGATGGCCAACTACCTGATAGAGCGGCCCAATTTGCGCGCCGTGGTCATGCTGTGTGATGCCCGCTTGGGGCTGACCGAGCTGGACGAGAGCCTGCTGGAAATCATCCGCCCCCGCGTGCAAGACGGGCTGGACTTTATGGTGCTGCTGACCAAGGCCGACAAGCTCAACCGCAGCGAAGGGCAAAAGTCTCTTTCTATCGCCAAGCTGCAAACTGCTGGCGGTAGCGTGCGCCTGTTCTCCTCTTTGAAGAAAAGCGGCGTGGATGAAGTTTCAGCGCAAATCCACGCTTGGGCCTTGAGCGGCCTGCCACAAGCCCAAGCGCCCGCTGAGGCCGATGAGGAGCCGCCTGCCCTCGACGAAGATTGATGCAGCTACGCCCCCACGCAAAACGCCCAGAGCCTTAAAGCTGCTGGGCGTTTTTTTGGCGCTGCGCTTGAGGCTTTAAGCGCGGGCCGATTTCACTTGAACGGAAATTTGCTTGAGCGCCTCAATGCCGCTGGCCTCGGCCTTTTGGCACCACTCCTGCAAATTGGCAATCAGTTGCTCACGGCTGAGGCTGGTATTGCCCCAAAAGTCTTGCAGCTCATCGCGCATGGCGGCCATTTTGTCGAGCACAGGGTGCTCGCTGCGCACCTGTTGCAAAGCAGCTTGGGCCTTGGCTGGGATGCGGGCTTCGTCGCGGTGCAGCCAGCGCTTGGCGGTTTTGATGGCCTGCAAGTCAGCGCCTTTGGCTTTCAAAGCCTGCATCTCATCGCCACAAGCAGCACGCATTTGCTTGGCATAGTTGGCCATGATTTCATAGCGGTGCGCAATCAGGGCCTCCAAAGTGCGATCGGTCGCCTGCGTTTGCAGCTCGCCCAGCTCCAGCTTGGGCGGGGTTTTCTTCACTTTCGCCAAGCCCACTTTGGCCATCAGGCTGATGTAAACCCAGCCGATGTCGAACTCATAGGGCTTGACCTTGAACTTGGCGCTGGTGGCGTAAGTGTGGTGGTTGTTGTGCAGCTCCTCGCCGCCAATCAAAATGCCCCAAGGAATGAGGTTGGTGGCCGTGTCTTGCGATTCAAAATTGCGGTAACCCCACCAGTGGCCCACACCATTGACCACACCAGCGGCCCAGAAGGGAATCCAGAACATTTGCACCGCCCACACCGTCAGGCCAGCCGCGCCAAAGGCCAGCAGATCGATGATCATCATCAGGCTCACGCCCAAGATGGGGAAGCGGCTGTACACCTTGTTTTCCACCCAGTCATCAGGCGTGCCATGTTTGTAGCGGGCAATGGTTTCGGCGTTTTTCGCCTCAGCACGATACAGCTCAGCGCCACGCCACATCACCGTGCTCAAACCACGGGTGACAGGGCTGTGGGGGTCCTCCTCAGTCTCGCATTTGGCGTGGTGTTTGCGGTGGATGGCCACCCACTCACGCGTGACCATGCCTGTGGTCATCCACAGCCAGAAGCGGAAAAAATGCGACACGATGGGGTGCAAATCCAGCGCGCGGTGGGCTTGGCTGCGGTGCAAATAAATGGTAACGGCGGCAATGGTGATGTGGGTCAGGCCCAAAGTCACCAAAACCAACTGCCACCAGTTCAATTTAAAAATGCCGCCGTGCATGAAGTCCAGCACGGCATGGCCGAATGTCATCAATTGATCCATCAAATAATCTCCAGAAAGATGGCAAAGGCTGCTTGTCACCCCCAGCACGCCAAGGGCCCAAGCAGAATGGGGGCGATTGTAGGGCTTATGCCCCAAAGCGTGTTTGCTTTACCGCAAATTCACCAAGGCCATCGGCCAAGGCATCAACGCCCCGTTGAGCCAAAGCCGCCTGCGCTGCGGGCACTGGCATCAGCAAAGTCAGCCACCACCTGCCACTGCGCTTGCACCACAGGCACGATGATGAGCTGGGCCAAGCGCTCCAAGGGCTGCAAGGTATAGGGCGTGGCACTGCGGTTCCAGGCGCTCACCTTCAGCTCGCCTTGGTAATCCGAGTCAATCAGGCCCACCAAATTGCCCAGCACAATGCCGTGTTTGTGGCCCAAGCCTGAGCGCGGCAAAATCAGGCCCGCATAAGCGGGGTCGGCAATATAAGCGGCCAAACCCGTGGCAATCAACTCGCAAGCGCCCGGAGCCAGCTCCAGCGGCGCATCGATGCAGGCGCGCAAATCCAGCCCTGCACTGCCTGCCGTGGCATAGCTGGGCAGGGCCGTTTGCAGGCGCTCATCCAATACCTTGACTTGAATCTGCATCAGCGCACCTCAACTGGCGCTGGCGCTTGTAGTTCGCGCTCAACGGGGGGGTTATCGGGCAAATTGGGGTTGGTCACTTGCGTGGCGTGGGTGTTGCTGGCATTGGGGTTGTCATACTGCACCTTGGCCTCGGCAGGCGGCTGTGGCAGGGCGCGGGCTTTTTCTTCCTCGCTGATGATTTCCAGCAGGCTCACCACGCGCTTCACACCCTTGGTGGTGCTGGCGATATCGGTGATGCGCTCGGCCTCGCGTTGGGTCACGCGGCCCATGAGGTAAACAATGGCCCGTTCGGTCGAAACCGACACCGAATTGGCGTAAAGGTCTTTGGCATCCACCAAGGCCGACTTCACGCGGGTCGTCATCAAGGTGTCTGAGGTGCGTACCGACAGGCTGGAATTGGGCATCACGGCCAGCTCGTTATAGACCTTGATGACATTCTCCACCCCCGCCGCAATCTCGCCAGCCTTGGCCTTTTGCTCCTCGGTGCCGACTTCACCCGTCAGCAGCAAATAGCGGTTGTAGCTGAGGTAGTTGATGTGGTGGCGCTCGGTCAATTGCTGACGAATGCGGGCCGAGGCACGCATCTCAATGCCTTGGTCCTCCAACTGCGCACCAGAGGTGCGGCGATCGCTGGCCACCATGGCCCCACCCACGGCCGCGCCGCCCAACAAAAGAGGGGCGCAGGCTTGCAAACACAGCGCAGCCAAAGCACCAAGCACCCATGAGGATTTGGACATTTTCATCATCACGCATCTCCGCTTAAAAAACTGAACGAAACATTATAAGAAGCCCTGAGCCAGCAACAGATGGGCGCAGGGCCTCAGTTTGTCGCTAAAATGCCCAAGTATTGCGTTTGAGGCCCAATTGCTGGGCGCTCAGACTTGACGAAACAAAAAGCGAATGAGCTGGAAGGAAACTTCGCGTGGCCAAAAAAGTATTTCTCGACTTCGAGCAACCCATTGCCGAGCTTGAGGGCAAGATTGAAGAATTGCGCTTTGTGCACAACGAAAGCGCGGTCGATATTTCCAAAGAAATTGAGCAGTTGGCCGACAAAAGCCAAAAGCTGACCAAAGACATCTACAGCAAGCTCAGCCCTTGGCAGGTGACAAAAATCGCCCGCCACCCTGAGCGCCCCTACACGCTGGACTACATCCGCCACTGCTTCACTGATTTTGAAGAGCTGCACGGCGACCGCCACTTTGCCGACGACCAATCCATCATCGGCGGCTTGGCGCGGTTTAACGGCACGCCCTGCGTGGTGCTGGGCCACCAAAAAGGCCGTGATACCAAAGAGCGCGCCGCCCGCAACTTTGGCATGAGCCGCCCTGAGGGCTACCGCAAAGCTTTGCGCCTGATGAAAACCGCCGAAAAGTTCAAGCTACCGGTCTTCACCTTTGTCGATACACCAGGGGCCTTCCCTGGCATGGATGCCGAAGAACGCGGCCAGTCTGAGGCCATTGGCCGCAACATTTATGAGATGGCGCAACTGCAAGTGCCCATCATCTCCACCATCATCGGCGAAGGCGGCTCAGGCGGCGCTTTGGCCATCAGCGTGGCCGATCAGGTACTGATGCTGCAATACGCCATCTACTCTGTCATCAGCCCCGAGGGCTGCGCCTCTATTTTGTGGAAGACCAGCGAAAAAGCCGAACTCGCCGCCGAAGCCTTGGGCATCACCGCGCATCGCCTCAAGGCACTGGGCTTGGTCGATAAAGTGGTGAACGAGCCCGTGGGCGGCGGCCACCGCAACCACGAACAAATGGCCGCCTTCCTCAAACGCGCCTTGAGCGATGCCTACCGCCAAGTGGCCGACCTCAAACCCAAAGAGCTGGTGGAGCGCCGCTACGAGAAGATTCAAGGCTTTGGCCGCTTCAACGACACCAAGGCCGATAAATAAGCCCTGCGCTTGCTGCTATGCAAGCCTTGCTCTGCCCGCCTCAGCCACCGTGCTCGGCGGGCTTTTTTATGCCAAAGCGCAGGAGTCCAGCTTGGCTCAGCTCAGTTGAGCAAACCCTCTACCGTGCCCAAGGGCGGGCTGCGTTTGGCCGCACGATTGGCCCGACGCGCTGGCGGCTCAGGCGCGGCTACAGCAGGCGCACTCCCCTCTGCTGGCGCGGCGGCAGATTCAACGGGTTGGATGAAGGCTGGAGTGCTCTCAGCGGCTGCGCTAACTGCGGCAGGCGCAGCGACCGTGGTCGCCATCGCTTCGGCGCTGCTCGCCACCTCAGCAGGGCTGGGTTTTTCTGCCTTCACCGCCACAGCCGCTTTCTTGGCCTGCACCGCCGCCGCAGTCGTGGCCAATTGGCGCGCCTGTGTTTGCTGGCTTTGTGCCACTGAGGGCGGCAGGTTTTCAGGTGGCACCACATACAAAGTGGGGCGGGCAAAGTGTTCGGGCAAATTCAAACGCCCATGCACCATATCGGCATAGGCGGCCATGCCTGCGCTGTTCAAATGCACGCCATCTTTCACAAAATACTCAGGGTGGGCCGAGGCACGGCTCTCCCAGTCCAGCACCTCCACATTGGGGTATTCAAGCGCAAAGCGTTGCAACAAGGCATTGTTGTCTGCGGCCCAGCGCCTATCGGCAAAAATATTGATGAGCAGCACCTTTTCTGCGTCTTCCAGCAGGCCCAAAATTTTGCGTAAATTGGCTTCGTAGATATAGCCATTGGTGCCAATGTGGATGAGCACCAAGGGTGAGATCGCTTGCTTGGCTTTCATCTCGCGCAGCACTTTGAGCAGGCCCGAAGCCTGCCGCCCCACTTGTGCATCCATATAAGAAATGGGCAAACGCCGTGCCAAGGCTGGCCTTGCCCCCAGCATGACGGAATCGCCCAAGGCCGTGATGGCGCTGACCTGCACCAAGGGCGCGGCCCCAGTTTGGGCCTGCCAAACGGCATCGGCTTCCAACTGATAGGCCCCGAACTGCTGCGCCGCCTCGTCCAGCACCTGCTCGCTTTGGGCATCCAAATCGACAAAAGACACTGCGCTGCTTGGCCCCAGCGCCGCCTGCCCTTCCTCAGGCGCTGGCGCCACAATGGCCAAACTGTGGCTCATGGCACTGACGGCATGGCGCTTGCCTGCGGCCGCTTGCGCCAGCACTTCGGCATCGCTGGCAATGGGCATGATGTCTTGCTCAGGCATGGGCAAAAAATGCAAATTGCGCGGCATATACAAAACGGCAATCGCCGCCGCCATCAGGCTCAAACCCAGGCCATAGGCACTGCGTCTGGGCCAGCGTAGATCACGCCAACGGGCGCGGCGAATGGGCTGCTCCACCCAGCGGTAAGACAGTTCAGCCAACACAAAAGTGAGGGCCAAGCGAATCGCAAAAGCCAGATAGATATTGCTGCTCAATTCCTCGCCAGGGCGCAAATAAACAAACACGGGCCAATGCCACAAATACAAGGCATAAGAGCGCTTGCCGATCCAATCCAGCCCTTTGTTTTTAAACAAATAATTGATGGGCTGATTGGGGCTGGATGCCGAGACAATCAACAACATGGTGGCAAAAGCCACACCCACAAAACCACCCCGATACAAAAAGGGTTCGGCCTCGGTCAAAAACCAAAGTGCCAATAACAAATACAGCAGGGCTACGCCACCCAGTAGGGCCACCATCTTTGTCTGCCACGCTTGCCTGAGGGTATTGGGGCGATAAAAACTGGCCAGCAAAGCGCCAAACAGCAGGCCGTGAACATGGGTGTCGCTGGCCAAATACAGGCGCTCAGGGGCCGCCGCAATCGGGATTTGCCGCGCCTCGGCCAGCCACCACATCCAGGCCGCCGAAGCCAAGGCCAAAGCCGCAATACTGACAAACAACGGCAACACCCGCCGCAGGCGATACAGCAGCAGCAAAAGCACGGGCCAAACGATATAGAACTGCTCCTCAATCGCCAAAGACCACAAATGCTGCAAAGCGTGGGGGCGGCCAAAGCCCTCAAAATAGCTTTGCTGATCCAACAACTGCCACAGATTGGAGTAATACAAAAGCGCCGCAGGAATATCGCGGCGCAAAGCCTCTATTGCATCTGGCGCAAAAATATAGGTGTAGATGCTAGCCAGCAGCAGCAAAGCATACAGTGCCGGCAGCAGGCGCTTAAAACGCCGAATATAAAAGCGCAAAAAATCAATGCCATTGTTCTTTTTTAATTCGGCCAGCAGCAAGCTGGTAATTAAAAAACCCGATAGGGTAAAGAAAACATCCACACCCAGAAATCCGCCACCGACAAAATGGTGGATATCGGCGTGAAAAAAAATCACCGCCAAAACCGCCAGAGCACGAATCCCGTCCAGCCCTTGAATATGCTGCACTGGCGAGATTTCTCGGTAGGGGGTGTAAGAGACAGGGCGCATGGCCAATGGCAAGAGAGCGAAGGGCAAAAAACACAGCCGATTTAAAGTGCCGAAAGTATAAGCCGCAGGGCCTCAAAGCCCCACCAAGCTCAGCGGCAAAAATGCAAAGTCGTGCAAAAACGCCAACACTGCCCCAATTCGCGGCTTAATCGCTGTCCTCAAAATCCCAGTTGGGGCTAACCACACTGGCATCTTTGAGCAAGACCCCCGCAAAATCGCATTTCGGATCCGTCTCGCCCAAGCCCTGTTGCTCCACACGCAAACTGCCCGCATGCAGATAAAAGCGCAGGCGATACGGCATGGCCTCATACAAGGCGCTGCTGCCGCCGACCTCGATTTGCGCATACAGCGGCTGCCCCACTTCATCGCCCAAGCTGCAATCTTGGCTGGCATCGGGGTGGGGGGCGCTCAAAAAAAAGCGCAGGCGCTGCGGGCCATCGCGCTCAATTTGTGCATAGCGGTGGCCGCCGACATAAACGCCGCTGACCGTATCTGGCGCGTCAGCAGTGTTGGGCGGCGCAGTGGCGCCTGTCTCGGCTACGGCATCTTCTAGGCCGCCCACGGCCCAAGTGGGCTCAGCCGTGGCGTTGGTGGCGGCTGGTGCGGGCTGTTCGGCCCCCGTATCGGCCTCTTTTTTGCCGCAAGCGGCCAAATTCAATACCAAAGCCGCCACCGCAAGTACCGCAAATGAACGCACCTGTCTCTCCTTGTTTGTCTCTGAATTCAAGCGGGCCATTATGGCAAAAGCGCTGCCCTTTTGGGGGCGGTTGCACAAGCCAAGAAAGCCAGCACTGGGCACATGGCCCTTGGCTGGCTCCAACCCTGCTGGGCGCTGCGGCCCGCTGGCCCTAAGCGCGCCGCATCAAGCGCAGCATTTTGAAGTTGATGATGACAAAACGCAGCACCTGCCACAGCACGCAGCGGCGCATGAAGCGGGTCAGGCGCGTGGGCATGGGCGGGTAATAGGCTTGCTCGTAGGGGTCTTTGTTGTGGGCTGCTTGGCTCATGGCTTTACTCCGTGGCAGAAAAGGGCGAACAGTGGGTGGCAGCGGCTCAATCGGGCATCAGCCACCAGCCAGGGCGCATTTTGGCTTGGTAGATGAAGCTGTGGTGCAAAAAAGCTTTCATCCAGTGCCCTGCCAAGCCAATTTCGCCAAAGGTCAGGCTCATATCGCGCCCATACTGCGGGTAGGTTTCGTAGTCGGGCACCACGGGGAAGACGGTCATCGTGGCCGCCGAGCCGCGCAAAAAATGCGCCCCCGTAGAGGCAATGCAGGCCGCCCCGACTTTGGCCATAGACGCATGGTGGGTGGGCACGGCCGCACCTTGAATCATGTCGCGAATGCTTTTGGCCACCGCAATGGCCATGCTGGCCGAGGGCATACCCGTGCGCGGTGGTGCTGGGGTGATGTTGGTGCCATTCGCACTCGTCATGGGCTTGCTGATGGGGTGCGGCGGCGCAAAGGCAATGCCTATGGCAAACAAATTGCCATATTGCGGGTTTTGGTAGCTTTGTGGCCAGTCTTTGGCGCGCCACTGCTCAAAGGGGCGGGCGGTGTAGTCGGCATCCACCCGCATAAAGCCATTCGGGGCAAACAGCTCGGCGGTGATGTCTTCACCCGCGCGGTTGAAGGCTTTCAGGCCCACGCCAGTAAAGGGCGGAATAAGCATGGAGAAGTCAAATGCCAGCTCGTGCATGCTGCCATCAAGTGTTTCGTAATGGATTTTGCCCGCCTCCACCTTGATCACGGCGGCACGCACAATCCACTCCATATCGCGCTCGACCATCAGCGATTCGGCAAAGGTTTTGCCATTCGTCACATAGCCGCCACGGTGGATGTGCACACCGCCCATGCCAAAGTCGCCCAGCTCGTATTCATTGCTGAGCCAAACGATGCGGGCCAAGTCACGCACGCCTGCTTCGCGCAGGGTGTGGTCGATGTTGTTGATGTATTCAAAGGCCGCGCCTTGGCAGGTACAAGTGCCGTGGCCCGTGCCAATGACAAAAGTTTTGCGCGCGCCTTCGCGCATTTGCGTGATTTGCTCTTGCAGCTTCTCATTGGCCTCCTGCGCGTGCTGGGCCGTGCACACTGACACAGTGTGGCCATGCTCAGGGCCAAGGCCCTCGGTGGCATCAAAGTTGAGCTTGGGGCCCGTGGCGTTGATGAGGTAGTCGTAAGTCAGTTGCGCTTGCTGGCCTTTGCGGGCGGCATCGGTGTATTCAATGCTGACAAAGGGCTGGGCCGTGCCCTCACTGCCTTCTGGGTGAATCGATAGGGCTTTGGCTTGGTGGAAGTCCGCGCCAATTTTTTTGTAAAGCGGGGCCAGCTCAAAAGTCACCTGCTCCTCACTCATTTGCCCCACGCCAACCCAAATGTTCGATGGAATCCAGTTCCACTTCGGCTCGGGTGAAACCACCACAATCTCGTGCTTTTTGCCCAAATAACGGTGCAAATGGCGGGCCGCTGTGTGCCCTGAAATGCCTGCACCCAAAATCACAATGCGTGCCATGCGCGTGTCTCCTGTTTGTTCTGGTCTGTCTGCGCTGGCCGCCTTGGGGCGGCAGCGAATATCAGAATAGCATAATATATCCAATTCTTATGTTTATATAAGAGAATGGCTTAATAGCCCCAGACTATGGCGCAACAAGGCCCTCTACTCATCCGCTGGCTTTGCTCATCTCAAAGCGCCACAAGCTGCGTTGCCGCGCGCTGGCGTGATCGACCACGGGCTGGGGGTAATCTGGCCCCAATTGCAGGCCGCAGGCGGCCAGCTCAATGGGCTTCATAGCAGCAGGAAAGTGCAGGTGCTTGTCGGGCACTTGCGCCAGCTCAGGCACATAGCGGCGGATGAAGCGGCCTTGGGGGTCGAATTTTTGCGACTGGGTGATGGGATTGAAAATGCGGAAATAGGGCTGGGCATCGCAGCCCGTAGAGGCCGCCCATTGCCAGCCGCCGTTGTTGGCGGCGAGGTCGTAATCATTGAGATGCTGGGCAAAAAAGCGCTCGCCCCTGCGCCAGTCCATGCCCAAGTCTTTCGTTAAAAAGCTGGCGACCACCATGCGCAGGCGGTTGTGCATATAGCCCGTTTGCAGCAGCTGGCGCATGGCGGCATCCACCAGCGGGTAGCCCGTGCGCCCCTCGCACCATGCCTGCCACAGCTCGGGTTCATCATCCCATTGCAGGGCATCGTATTCGGGCTTGAAGCATTGCGTTACCACCTGCGGGTGGTGGTACAAAATCATGAAGTAAAAGTCGCGCCAGGCCAGCTCAGACAGCCAAGTTTGTGCCCCCTCGCAGCCCGTGGCCGCTTGCTGCGCCGCCAGCGCCGCCAATTGCCGAATCGACACCGTGCCAAAGCGCAAATGCACCGACAGATAAGACACGCCCCTGCGCCCAGGGTAGTCCCGCGTTTCACGGTAGGCGGCCAGCCTAGGGGCAAAGTCTTGCAGCAGTTGCTGCGCCCCGCTCATACCTGTGGGCAGGGGCAAGCTGGCTAGGTTGCTGGGACGAAAGCCCAAGTCTTGCAGGCTGGGCAGGCGCTCGCCCGCTGGCAACGCGGCCAGATGCTGGGCGTAGCGCTGCACGGGATAAGGTTTGAGCTGGAAGGCATCGAGCTGTTGCAACCAGTTGCGTTTGTAGGGGGTGAAAACGCTGTAGGGCTGGCCTTGCTGGGTCAGCACCTCATTTTTTTCTAGCAGCACCTGGTCTTTGTAATCGCTAAAGGCAATGCCCACGGCCTGCAAAGCGGCAGCGGCCTGCTGGTCGCGGGCGATGGCGGCAGGCTCGTAATCGCGGTTGGTCAGCACCTCTTGCACGCCCAGCGCTTGCGCCAATTGCACGATGCAGGATACGGCAGGGCCGTGGCGCACGATGAGGCCAGCGCCTGTTGCCCCCACCTCGGCCCCACTTTGCGCCGCCAGCTCTTGCAGGCGCTGGTGCAGCTCCAGCACGCTGGCGTGTATGAAGCTGACCCGCCGATCGCAGCGCGTGGGCAAGGCATCCAAAATGTCGGTATCGAACACAAAGGCGCAATACACCTTGGGGTAGCGGCGCAGCGCGTGGTAGAGGGCGGCGTGGTCGTCGCAGCGCAAATCGCGGCGCAGCCAAACAAGGGCCGATGGCGTGGGCTTGGGGCTGGGGTTGGGGTTGGACATGCTCATCCTTTGCTGTCAGCGCATCAGCCGCGCTGCTGGGGGCTGGGGTGTTTCAAGGCGGCTGTGGCCGAGGCCGAGCGGCGCAGCCAGCGCATCAGCCCGCCCAGCAGGGGCAGTGTTTCATACAGCTCTTGCGCCGCATCCCAGTAGTCGCGGTGCAGCAGCACACGGCCTTGGGCATCAAAGTGCAGCCAAGTCACGCCCTCAATGCACTGCACCACATTGGGCCGCCAACGGCGCATGGCAAAGCGGAATTCCCAGTTGAGGAAAGCCCGATTGCCCTGCACCAAGGAATGCGTCACGGTAAAGCGCGGCTGCTCCAGGGTCTCAAACATATGGGCAAAGATGTGGGCAATGGCGGGCAGGCCACGCACATCGTTGAAGGGGTCTCGAAAGTGGGCCTGCGGCGCGTAATACTGGCCCAAATCTGACAAATGCGCGGGCGAGAGTTGCTCGTAAAACGCCTTCAAGCGCTGGGCCGCAGCCTCGCTATCGGCACCGATGAGGGGGGTGCTTGTGTCCATGATCAAAACCCTGTGATGCGGTGAACAATGAAAAAATACAAACGATAAGGCAGGCAGCGCATGAGCTTGAGCACGCCCGTGAAGCGCTTGGGGAAGTGCAGCTCAAACTGGCCCCGCTCCCAGCCCCGCACAATGGCCTGGGCCGCCTGCTCTGGCGTGAGCAAAGCGGGCATGGGAAAGGCATTTTGCGCCGTCAAAGGGGTGTCCACAAAGCCCGGATTCACCAAGCTCACGCCCACCCCCTTGGGCCGCAAATCAAGAAACAAGTTTTCAGCCAAGCTCGTCAGCGCTGCCTTGGTGGGGCCATAGGCCAAACTTTGTGGCAGGCCACGCCAGCCCGCCACGCTAGAGACCAAGCTCAAATGCGGCTGGCGCCCCGCCCCTGCCGCCTCAAGCAAAGCCGGCAGCACAGCGGCCAACACATGAAACACGCCCGTCACATTGACGCGTTGGTGTCGCAGCAACTCGGGCAAATCCAGCGCATCGGCCTGCATGGGGCGGTAATGCCCAGCGCAGTAAAACACCAAATCCAGCGGGCCATCGGCCAGCAGCATTTGTGCCGCAGCGGCCACGGCTTGGGCATCGCCCACATCGAAGGCCAGCGCGCGGCTGCCCGGATGCGCCTGCACAAAGTCATCTAGGCGGGCTTGCTGGCGGGCCGAGACACACAGCTGCGCCCCACGGGCATGCAGCAAGGCGGCCACCGCACGGCCAATGCCGCTGGACGCGCCAATCAGCCACACGCGGCGGCCCTGCCAGTCTTTGATGGGGGGGTTGAGTGCCATGCGTTTAAGCCTTTGTGAAAGACAGCAGCACATCGCCAAGATGGATGCCAAATTTGCTCATGCGGGCGCGGTTGAGCAGCATGCGCTCGTCGATGAGGAACATCCAATCATCCATCTGCACATCGTATTCTTTGCCATCCACAGGCAGGCGCAGGGTGTACGCCCAGTGGAAGGCATTGCCTGCGGTCTGCCCCTGGGCCTGCCCCACCACATCATCGGCACGCCCGGTGTAGCGGCCATTGGCATGCTGGGTCAGCCGCCAAATGCGCCGCTCGGTGCTGCCATCGGCATGGCTAAAAGCCTCGTCCAATACGCCCTCATTGCCTTGCCAATGGCAGTTCATCACCACCGTAAAGCGGCGCACCACCTCGCCACTGCGCTTTTGAAACACGCCATGCGCCTGCACACGGCCATTGAAATAGGCATCCAGTTCCAGCAGCGGGCGCTGTGCGGCGTAGTCGCTCACTTTGGGCGGGCTGCAAGCGGACAGCGCAGCGGTTCCGGCCAACAAAGAGAAAAGGGCATGGCGGCGGGTCGTCATAGGGCAAGTCCTTGCTTGGGGTTTTTAGGGGCCAGCAGCAGGCGATACAACAGCCCTGCCGCCAGCAGCTTGAGCGCACAGGGCAGCAGTGCATACACCCAGCTCAAGCGCTGCAAAGCCTGCCCATCGTCACTGCCCGGCACATAGCCCAGCCACTGCAAAAAAGGCAGCGCCAGTCCAGCAGCCAAGGCCAAATTCAGTTTCGTGGCCAGATTCCACCAGCCCACGAAACGGCCATCGCTCACCCCCTGCCCGCCCTGGCCTGCAATCAGCAGCGCCAACAGTGCGCCCGGCGCCACCAAATCGGCCCCCAGCGCCACGCCCGTCAGGGCACAAATCAGGGCAAAAGTCGCCACCTGCCCCGCCCCCAAAGCCAGCGCCCAGGCAAAGCAGGCCACCGCCAGCATCGTGCCCACGCCCCACGCCAGCGAAAGCGCACTGGCCAAAATCACCCCCACCAAGCCAGCCCCCTCACGCCAAGCCACAATGCGGCTGCGCTGCACCGCCCCGCCCCCAAAGCCAGCCCCAGCGCCAGCACAAACACCGCCAGCAGCATGCCCACACCCCACGCCAGCGAAAGCGCACTGGCCAAAATCACCCCCACCAAGCCAGCCCCCTCACGCCAAGCCACAATGCGGCTGCGCTGCACCGCCCCGCCGCCCAAGCGCACACCCCAAGTCTGGTGCGTCATCAGCAGCAGGCTATGGGCCAAACAAGCCCACAACAGCCCCACCACGAGCCAGCTCGCCAGCGCCCCCTTTGTCTGCACCCAAGGCTGAAACAAGCCCACCATGCCCAAGCCCAACACCACGGCCGCAGCCTCCGCAAGCCATAAAACCGCTGGCATGCCGCGCTGATACAGGCGCTCAATCCAGCGCCCCAGCAGGGGGTCAGTGCCCGCATCCAGCAACCGCACCAGCAGCAGCAAAGCCCCCACGGTGGCCAGCGACAAACCCAAGTCGCTGGCGTAGTAATGCGGCAGCACCACATACAGCAGCAGGGCCGCAAAGCTCAAAGGCAGGCCCAGCAAGCCATAGGCCAAGCCTGCCCGCCCCGTGAAGGCGACTGTGGCGGCGCTGGCCCCTGCCCAGCTCATGGCTGCGCCCCTGTTTCGCCCTGCAACAAGGCCGCCCGCAAGCGCGGGTCTGAGCTACTCGGGGCCAGCCAAATGGCAAAAAACCGCTGCGCCAAATCCGCATCCTCAATCGCCCCCAGAGCCTGCTGCCCACGCCACAGGCGCATGCCCTGCGCGGGCTGATAGAGGCCGGTCAAGCGATCGCCCGCCTGCACATCGGGCAGCAGCTCGGCCAACGCCTTCTGCCAGCGCTGCGCTTGGGCTGGCGGCAAGGCCCCTTGGCGCTTGATTTCTTCAATCGAGCGTTGGGCAATCGCCGCCCCAGAAAAAGCGCGGTGGTAAGTCAGCTCCAGCGCCAGCGGCGCATACTGAAACTGCTCGGCCTGAAACTGCGGCCCTGCCCACAAGCGGGCATCGTAAATTCGCAGGCCCAAAAAGCGCATCTGCCCCTGCCCCCACAGCCTGGCTTCGGGCAAAGCCTGCTGCACATGGGGTGGCGGCGGCGTGGCGGCCGCAGGCACGGCCCCGCTCAGGGCCAAAAACAGCGCCACAGCGCCCAGCCCAGACTGAAGCCATAAGGGGATTGGCAAGCGCCTCATCATCAGCACCCCGCAGCGGCCCGCGTCACGCCTTCACCAATGTGAACTGCACCACATCGATGTTTTGCGTATCAAAGGCCGCCTCACAATAGGCCAAGTAAAACTCCCAAGTTCGCACAAACTTGTCATCAAAGCCCTGTGCCAACACTTGGGCCTGCTGCTGCATGAACTGGACGCGCCAGCGCCTCAGGGTCTCGGCGTAATCGGCCCCAAACACCAGCTCCTCCTCCACCCGCAGGCCCGCCTGCTGCGCCAAGGCCCGAAACCGCGCTGCGCTGGGCAAACAGCCGCCCGGAAACACATACTGCTGAATGAAGTCTGTGCCCTGCACATAGCGCTCAAACAGCGCCTCATCAATCACAATGCTTTGCACGCAGGCACGGCCACCGCGCTTGAGCAAACGCGCCACGGTGCTGAAGTAGCTGGGCCAATAGGCTTGGCCCACGGCCTCCACCATTTCAATCGAGCAAATCGCGTCATAGGGGCCGTCGTCCACATCGCGGTAGTCTTGCAGGCGCAAATCGGCCTGCGCTGCCAGCCCCGCCTGCTGCAAGCGCCGCTGGGCAAAGGCCAATTGCTCGGTCGATAAAGTCACGCCCGTCACATGGGCCTGAAACTCGCCCGCCGCCATCTCTGCCAATGCGCCCCAGCCGCAGCCAATCTCTAGCACACGGCTGCCGGGCTGCACCCCCGCACTGCTGAGCGCGCGGCGCACTTTGGCGTGCTGGGCCGTGGTCAAGTCGGTGCTGAAATCGCCCTGAAACCACGCCGAGGAGTAGTTCATGCTGGGGTCCAGCCACAGCTGATAAAAGGCATTGCCCAAATCGTAATGGGCGTGGATGTTGCGCTGGCTGCCCGCCCGTGTGTTGCGGTTGAGCAAGTGGCGCAAGCGGTAGGCCAAACGCCCCCACCAAGCGCCATAAACCAAGCTCTCCAGCGCCTTGCGGTTGGCCATCAGCAAGCGCAGCAAATCGGGCAAATGCGGCGTGCTCCAGTGCGCCGCCATATAGGCTTCGGCCAAGCCAATATCGCCCGAGCGCATGACATCGGCAAACACGCGCCAATCATGCAAATGCAGGCTGGCACTGGGCGCACCGCCCTGCCCCAGCTGCAAAGAGCGGCCATCGGGCAGGCCCAAATGCAGCGTGCCATGCTGCATCTTCTGCAACAGGTAAAGGCCACGGCGGGCGCTGGCGGGCAAGCCCGCAGGCAAAGGCAAGGGCAATGAGGGGGTGCTGGTATTCATGGGCATCACTCAGGGGAAGAAGGGGAAGAACGGGACACAGAGGCGGCAGGCGCTTCTGGCTTAGAGAAAAACGGCACTTTTTTGAGCCACAGCAGCAGGGCATGCCAAAGAATGCGGGCCATCACCCCCAGCGTCAGCAAGGGGTAGCGCCACAAGGCCCGACGGCGGCTGCTCGCCGTCAAAGGCTGCAATCGCCCCCCTATGCCCGTCAGCAGCACAGGGCCGTCGGCATCGTGGTAATCAATGCGAACACGGGCCGACTCAAGGCCATCAGCCCCAGCACGAGAAAAGGCAAAGCGGTAGCCCCCCTCAACAGCGCAAAAGGGCGACACATGAAAGACCTTGTCTGCCCGCAGCTCTTGGTCGTAGCGGGCGTGGTCCAGCACATAGGCATGGCGCTGGCCAAAGGTGTTGTTCACCTCCGCCACAATGGCGCGCAAACGGCCATCGGCACGGTGGCAATACCAAAAGCTCACGGGCTTGAAGGCATAGCCCAGCACTCGGGGGTAGCATTGCAGCCAAATCTCGCCCTCGGCATCGTCAATGCCCTCGGCCGCCAGCAGCGCCTCCAGCCAAGCCAATGCCGCCCCCGGCACTTTGCTCTTGCCAAGGCCGTGGTCTGCGTCTTGAAACGACAGGGCGCCAAAGCGATTGAGGGCCAGCACGCCCGCCGCCTCGGGCCGCTCACGCAGCGTCCGCATCGGCAGCAGCAAGAAAAAAGTAGGCACCGCAAATTTGTGCTGCCGTGGCCGCAGCCGCGTGTGCCACACATGGCCAAAGCCAATATAGGGCCGCAGTGTGCTGGGGCTGGGCTTGCTGCTCATGCGGCCTCCGACTGGCCCAGTTGCGCCAGCAAAGCCGCCGCAGCGCGATAGCCCGACTGCAAGCCATCTTCATGAAAGCCGTAACCCGTCCAAGCCCCTGCAAACCAAGTGCGCTGCTCGCCTTGCAGCGCGGCCACTTGCTTTTGCGCCGCCAATGCGCCCAAGTCAAACACGGGGTGCGCGTAGTCAAAATCCCCCAGCACCTGCGCTGGGTCAATGTCATGCACGGGGTTGAGCGACACAAACACCGGCTGGGCAAAGGGCAGGGGTTGCAGGCGGTTGATCCAGTAATGCAAACACACCCGCGCCGACTCCTGCTGGCCATCGGCAGCGCGCTCGTAATTCCAGGCCGCCCACGCACTGCGGCAAGCTGGCATGACACTGGCATCGGTGTGCAGCACCGCCCGATTCGGCTGGTAGCGAATGGCCCCCAGCACCTGCGCCTCGGCCTCAGTCGGCTGGGCCAGCAGGCGCAGCGCCGTGTCGCTGTGCACCGCCAGCACCACCGCATCAAAAGCCTCTGCCCCGCTGTCCGTCTGCACCAGCACCCCATCGGCATGGCGCTCAATGCGGCGCACAGGCGTGGCCAAGCGCGCATCCAGCCCCTGCACAATGGCCTCAACATACTGCCGCGCCCCGCCCGCCACCGTGTACCACTGGGGCCGCTGGCTCACTTGCAGCAAGCCGTGGTTGTGGCAAAAGCGCACCATGGTGGCCACCGGAAAGCGCAACATCTGATTCGTCGGGCAGCTCCAAATGCAACCCAACATGGGCAAAAAATACCACTCTCTGAAAGCCGCGCCAAACCCATGCTGCTGCAAAAAATCGCCCAAAGGCTGGGCCAGCGCCTGCTCTTGCCCGCTCTCGGCCAAGGCCGTGCACAAGCGGTTGAAGCGCAGCAGCTCAGCCAGCATGCCCCAAAAGCGGGGCCGCAACACATTGCGCCACTGGGCAAACACCGTCGCCAAATTCGAGCCGCTCCACTCCAAAGCGTCCAAACCCCAAGCGCCAGCGCCGGGCACTTGGGCTGAGAAAGACATCTCCGTCGCCGCAGTCGGCAGCTTCAAATCATCGAGCAGCGCAATCAAACCCGGGTAGGTGCGCTCGTTGAACACCAAAAACCCCGTGTCCACCCCATGCGTCACGGCCTGCCCCGCCGCATTCGGCAAAGTGACATCGACCGTGTGCGTGTGGCCGCCAAAATAATCGCCCGCCTCAAACAGCGTCAAGGCAGCATGGCCGCGCAGCTTATGCGCTGCGGCCAAGCCCGAAATACCTGATCCGATGACTGCAACTCGCATGGTGTGTTCCGATTCATGAAGGTGAAAGACGCAGCAAAGCCTTGCTGATGCGCTAAAGTATAGTAGACAAAACCATCTTTGTCTAAGACAATATAAACTTCTGTCCAAGCTTCATGCCTGCCGCCACCATGCCAACCACTCTGCCCACCCCCTCTCCCCACGACACCCCTTGGCCCATTTCTACCGTTGAACGCGAAACCGGCTTGGGCAAAGACAGCTTGCGTGTGTGGGAGCGGCGCTACGGCTTTCCCACCCCTGCACGCAGCGCCACTGGCGAGAGGCTGTATTCGCCCCAGCAAGTGCTGCAACTCAAGCTCATCGCCCGCCTGCTTGATGCCGGCCTGCGCCCGGGCAAAGTGGTGGGCTTGGCCCAGCCCGACTTAGAGGCGCTTTTGGCCCAATACAAGCCCCTGCCCAGCGCCACTCTGTCTAAGACAAATGACAGGGACAGCACAGACCCACTGATTGAAGAACTCCTCCACGCCATCGCCTCACACCAACCACATGCCCTCAAAAACGGCCTCAGTCGCGCCCTATTGCGCATGGGGCTGGCCCCATTCGTGACCGAATTGGTGGTGCCATTGACCGCTGCGGTCGGCGAGGCTTGGGCGCAGGGCCGCTTTGAAGTATTTGAAGAACACCTCTACACCGAGGTCATCAGTGGCGTCTTGCGCCACGCCATTGCCTCCCTGCCGCCGCAGCCTGAGCCGCTCGGCCCCAAGGTCCTGCTCACCACCCTGCCCCCAGAGCTGCACGGCCTGGGCCTGCTGATGGTGGAAGCCCTGCTGGTGCTGGACGGCTGCACCTGTGTGTCTTTGGGCACACAAACCCCGCTGCTGGATGTGGTGCAGGCGGCGCAGGCACACCAAGTGGATGTGGTAATTCTGAGCTTCTCAGCCGCCCAAACGGGCACGCTGGCCTTGAACAATTTGCGCGAATTGCGCCGCCACCTGCCCCCTGCTGTCGCTTTGTGGGCGGGCGGCTCCTGCCCTGCGCTCTACCGCAAGCCGCTTGCAGGCATCAGCACCATGCAGCCCCTGTCTGCGCTCAAGCCCTTGGTGCAGCAGTGGCGCGACAAACCCACCTTGCCGACTGCCCAATAAGCCCCACAAAGGAGTGTCCTATGTTCCATTTTTCCCTGCCTCATGGGCGGCCCACAGGCCCACGGCTTTGGCGCGGTGGCTGGGCCATGCTACTGGCCACCGCCCTCTTGGGGCTGGCCGCCTGCGCCAAAACAACGCCGCCCGCTGGGGTCACGGCGGTCTCGCCCTTCTCCTTAGAGCGCTACCAAGGCCAGTGGTATGAAATCGCCCGCCTGGACCACCGCTTTGAGCGCAGCATGAGCGATGTCTCGGCCTTTTATGCGCCGCAAGCCAACGGCAGCGTGCGCGTCATCAACCGAGGCTACAAAGCCGAGCAACAGCGCTGGCATGAGGCCATTGGCAAAGCCTACTTCAGCGCTGCGCCCAGCACGGCCTCGCTCAAAGTCTCCTTCTTCGGCCCCTTTTATGGCGGCTACCATGTCGCCGCACTCGACCCCGATTACCGCTGGGCCTTGGTGCTGGGCCCCAGCACCGACTACGCTTGGATTCTGGCGCGCGAGAAAAGCCTACCGCCGGACACCCAAGCCCAGCTTGTGCAAGCCGCCCAAGCCTTGGGCGTGAACACCGATGCCTTCATCTGGGTCAGCCACAGCCGCACCGACCCTGCCCATACCAAGCCCAAGCCCAGCTCAAATTGATGCCCCAAGCCGCCATGCCCCACGCCACCCCATCCCCATCGCCCGCCGCATCCCGCCACCCCATTGCCATCATTGGCGCTGGGCTGGCTGGCATCAGCTGCGCCCAGCTTTTGACCCAAGCCGGGCACAGCGTGCACTTGTTTGACAAAAGCCGTGGCCCCTCAGGCCGCATGAGCACCCGCCGCAGCCAAGATGCGGCCACAAACTGGCAATGCGATCATGGCGCACCCTTTTTCAGCCCCACAGACTCCCACTTTCGGGCCGAGGTCGAAACTTGGGTCGAAGCTGGCGTGGCCGCCGCTTGGCCCGCCCGTTTGGCCACACACGGCGCACAGGGCCTCAAGCCGCATACCGACGCCATCACCCGTTTTGTCGGCACACCGCGCATGACGACCCCTGCCGCCCACCTGATTGCAGGTATGGAGCAACTGCCCCAGCCCCTGCACTGCCAGTGGCAAACCACCCTCACGGCCCTGCAAAACACAGCGGCGGGTTGGCAATTGCACAGCCTGGAGCACGGCCCCCTGCCGCAGCCCTACCGCGCCGTGCTGCTGGCCCTGCCCGCGCCGCAAGCCAACGCCCTGCTGGTTAATCTGGCACCAGAGGCCACAGCACTGGCCCAGCGCGCCCCAATGCTGCAGCCCTGCTGGGCACTGATGGTTCGGTGCAAGCAGCCCCTGCCATTGCCTTTTGATGGCTGCTTTGTCGAGCAAGGCCCCTTGCAATGGATCGCACGCGACAGCAGCAAGCCCCAGCGCACGGGGCCAGAAACATGGCTGCTGCACGCCAGCCCCAGCTGGAGCGAGGCCCACCTAGAGGCCGACCCAGCCACAGCCACACAAGCCCTGCTGCAAGCCTTCGCCGACCTCGGCGGGCCAAAGCCCAGCAGCGTGCAAGCCACAGCCCACCGCTGGCGCTATGCCCAAGCCGCCCAGCCCCTGCAAATGGGCGGCTGGTGGCAGCCCAGCACGGCACTGGGTCTGTGCGGCGATTGGCTGCACAACGGCGGCGTAGAAGGCGCATGGCTCAGTGGCCGCAGCCTGGCCCAGCAGGTCTTATCGAGCCTAGGCTAAGCCCAACGCCAGCGCATGAAAAAACCCCTAAAAGCCAAGCTTTTAGGGGGTTGATGCCACTAGCAAAGCCAAAAGCCCTGCTTTCATCGCTTTATCAGTCGCTCAAATTGCGGGTTTTGCGGTTTTGCATCCACTCATCAAGGTAGTGGATGTTGGTGCCACCTGCCATGAATTTGGCATCCAGCAGCAGCTCGCGGTGCAGCGGCGCATTCGTTTTGATGCCTTCGACCACTGTCTCGCTCAGGGCGCTGCGCATACGCGCCATCGCCTGCTCACGGCTATCACCATAGGCCAGCACTTTGGCAATCATGCTGTCGTAAGTGGGCGGCACAAAGTAATTGGTGTAGATGTGGGAGTCCACCCGAATGCCAGGGCCACCGGGTGCGTGCCACAAATTGATGCGGCCAGGAGAGGGCATAAAGCTGTAGGGGTCTTCGGCGTTGATGCGGCACTCAATGGCGTGGCCGCGCATATTGGCCAACACTTGGCGCTGCGTAAAGGGCAGCTTGGCACCAGCCGCAATATGGATTTGCTGCTGCACGATGTCGATGCCTGTAATCAGTTCGGTGACGGGGTGCTCGACTTGCACGCGGGTGTTCATCTCAATGAAGTAGAACTCGCCTTTTTCATAGAGGAATTCGAAAGTGCCCGCGCCGCGATAGCCAATTTTGCGGCAAGCCTCAGCGCAGCGCTGGCCGATTTTTTCAATCAGCTTGCGGGGAATGCCCGGCGCAGGCGCTTCTTCAATGATTTTTTGGTGGCGGCGCTGCATAGAGCAGTCGCGCTCACCCAAGTGCACGGCATTGCGGTGGGTATCAGCCAGAATTTGGATTTCAATATGGCGGGGGTTCTGCAAGAACTTTTCCATATAGACGGCGGGGTTGCCGAAAGCCGCTTGCGCTTCGCTCTTGGTCATTTGGATGGCGTTGAGCAAAGCCGCCTCGGTATGCACCACACGCATACCACGGCCACCGCCGCCGCCTGAGGCTTTGATGATGACGGGGTAACCGACTTTTTTCGCCAGCTTTTTCAGCTCAACAGGGTCGTCGCCCAGTTCGCCGTCAGAGCCTGGCACGCAGGGCACGCCCGCTTTGATCATGGCGTGCTTGGCCGAGA
Source organism: uncultured Burkholderiaceae bacterium (assembly GCA_964544605.1). Taxonomy (GTDB): domain Bacteria; phylum Pseudomonadota; class Gammaproteobacteria; order Burkholderiales; family Burkholderiaceae_C; genus JAMIFN01. Next base: position 67,778 of record CAZJBX010000001.1, on the reverse strand, counting down.
CCTTATCGCCCATCATGCGCAAAGATTCAGGCGTGGGGCCAATAAAGGCAAAGCCCGATTCTTCCACGCGCTGGGCAAAATCGGCGTTCTCGCTCAAAAAACCGTAACCAGGGTGAATCGCCTCGGCATCGCTGAGCTCAGCGGCCGAGATGATGGCCGGCATATTCAAATAGCTCAGGCCAGAGGGCGCGGGGCCAATGCAGATGGCCTCATCAGCCAGCTTCACATACTTGGCATCGCGGTCGGCCTCAGAGTAAACCATGACGGCCTGAATGCCCATTTCGCGGCAAGCGCGCTGCACCCGCAGGGCGATTTCCCCCCTGTTGGCGACCAAAATTTTCTTAAACATAAGCTTCTCCGCCGCTGGCTTGACCCGCATTCAAACAGCTTGAATGCGGCCTGCCCCAGCCGCTGTGCGAGGTGTTATTCAATCACGAACAGGGCTTGGCCGAATTCCACGCCTTGGCCGTTGTCGCACAAAATTTGTTTCACCACGCCATCGACCTCGGCCTCAATTTCATTGAGGATTTTCATCGCTTCAATGATGCACAGGGTATCGCCTTTTTTCACGCTGCTGCCCACTTCCACAAAGGCGGCCGCTTCAGGCGATGGGGCACGGTAGAAAGTGCCCACCATGGGAGAAGTCACGGATGTGCCACTGACCACCACAGGCGCTGCAGCGGCGGCCTCAGGCGCAGCAACTGGGGCGGCAACGGGAGCAGCAGGCGCGGCCACCATGCCCTGGGGCATATAGCCCGCAGGAATCTGAAAAGTTTGCACGGGCTGGGCCTCGGGCTGGGCCACGGGGCTTTTTACAATGCGCACCGTGCCCTCAGGTTCGGTGATTTCCAGCTCATGCACATTGGACTCTGAAACCAAGTCAATCAAGGTTTTGAGTTTGCGTAAATCCATTTTTGGGCTCCTTGTGGCAGCTTGACTCAGCTTTGCCAATTGCCTTTAAGTTGAAAGAATTGCGGCGATTTTAAGTTAAAGCCGCCTAAGTTTCGGTAATTTTACTTATTTTTGCATGGCTTTTTCATCGGCCACACGCATGAAAAGGGCCAAGGAATCGGCCTTGAAGGCCCCGAGATGGCTGTGCAGTATAGCGCCATCTGGCCCCAGTAGAACCGTATAGGGCAGGCTGCCGCGCAGATTGCCCAAGCGCGGCAGTCGGGCCATGGCCGCAGCGCCTGCCACGGCCAAGGGCAAAGCAAAATCGCGTTGCTGCCAAAAGCGCCGCACCGCATCGGCCGAATCCAAGGCCAAAGCCAGCATGTCAAAAGGCACTGCCTCTGCTTCAGCTTGCTGCTGCCGCCAAGCCCGATCCAGCAAAGGCAACTCCTTCACGCAGGGCGGGCACCACGGTGCCCAGCAATTGAGCAGCACGGGGCGCTGACCCAGCAAAGCCGCACTATCCAAATACTGGGCTTGCGCATCCAGCAAATCGACGCCATGCAAAGGGTGGCTGGCGGCCAAAGTCTGGCGCTGGCAAGCGGCCAAACCCACAGTACCTGCGCTGGCGGCCCAGCCCAGCGCGGCCCAGCGGCCCACCTGCTGCAAATACGCGCGGCGGCTCAAAGGCGGGGCAGTATCGGCTGGGGCAGGCAGCAAAGGCAAGGCGGCATCTCCTTCAAAAGCGGGGGCAAAAAACCAAAACCCCAGCGGCACAGGCTGCCGCCAGAAGTCGCTGCCATTTTAGAAGATGGCCAGCCCACGGCCAGGCCCAGCCCCAGCGGGTAAAATGCCACTCTTTACCGTTTTATCGTTTCACTGCAAGGATGCCCCTCATGCAACAGCCTCCCGCTTATGTTCCTGGTCACGGCCTACTCAAAGGCAAATCTGTTTTGGTTACCGCCGCTGCGGGCGTGGGCATCGGCTATGCCGCCGCCAAACGCGCTGCGGAAGAAGGCTGCCGCGCCCTTTTCGTCTCTGATGTCCACGAGCGCCGCCTGAACGAAGCCGTAGAAAACCTGAAAAAAGAAACCGGCCTAGAGGCTGTTTATGGCCAGCTCTGCGATGTCAGCAATGAAGATCAAGTGCAAGCCTTGGTCGCTGCGGCTGAAGACAAACTCGGCGGCACCGACATCCTCATCAACAACGCTGGCCTCGGCACCAGCAAAACCGTACTCGAAATGACGGATGAAGAATGGCACAAAGTCATTGACATCACCCTCACAGGCACCTTCCGCATGACCCGCGCCATGCTCAAAGCCATGCAACCCCGTGGCGCTGGCGCGATTGTGAACAACGCCTCTGTGCTGGGCTGGCGCGCGCAAAAAGAGCAGGCCCACTACGCCGCTGCCAAAGCGGGTGTCATGGCCTTCACGCGCTGCTCGGCGCTGGAGGCGGCTGAGTTCGGCGTGCGCATCAACGCCGTTGCGCCTTCTATCGCCTTCCACGCCATGCTGAAGAAATCTGCGCCTGAAGAATTGCTCAAAGAGCTGGCCGCCAAAGAAGCCTTTGGCCGTGGCGCTGAGCCTTGGGAAATCGCCAACACCATGATTTTCCTGGCCTCAGACTACTCCTCTTACATGACGGGTGAAGTGCTCTCCGTGAGCTCACAACGCGCCTAAGAACGCACCCTCAGGCAAGGCCGCAACACGCGGCCTTCTCTGTTTTTGCGCCCTTTGCAAGGGCAAACCCATTCCCATCAAAGGCCACAGCGCCCTGCCCTCACTCTCGACCATGAGCATGTCCAGCGATACCTTGCCCCCTGTTTCCAACCCTGCCCTGATTGCCCAACGCATCCGTGCCGATGTGCGCGCCATGCAAGCCTATGTGGTGCAGGATGCCGAAGGCATGATCAAGCTCGATGCTATGGAGAACCCCTACCCCCTGCCGCAAAATTTACAAATGCAATTGGGGCGGCGCTTGGCCAAGCTGCCGCTGAACCGCTACCCCAGCGGCGAGCCGCAGCAGCTCATGGCGGCCCTGCGTGAATTCGCCCAAGTGCCCGCTGATGCAGGCTTGCTGCTGGGCAATGGCTCCGATGAAATCATCAACCTCATCCACATGGCCTGCGCCCAGCCCGGCGCCAAGGTGCTGGCACCACAGCCGAGCTTTGTGATTTACGAGCTCAGCGCCAAACTGGCTGGGCTGGAGTTTATCGGCGTCGATTTGGACAAAGACTTTGAGCTGGATGAGGCAGCCATGATTGCCGCCATTCAAACCCACCGCCCTGCCGTCATTTGGCTGGCCTACCCCAACAACCCCACGGCCAACAGTTGGCAGGCAGGCAGTATGCAGCGCATCATTGCCGCCGCCGCGCAAACCCAAAGCATTGTGGTGGTGGACGAAGCCTACGGCCCCTTTGCCGCCCACAGTTGGTGGACGCAGTGGCTGCAAAGCCCCGCCGAGCACGGCCATGTGCTGCTGATGCGCACCCTGAGCAAATTCGGCTTGGCTGGCATCCGCTTGGGCTACCTCATGGGCGAGGCCGCTTTGGTGGGTGAAATCGACAAAGTGCGCCCGCCTTACAACATCAACATCCTCACCGCCGAAACCGCTGCTTTTGCCTTGGAAAACGCCGATGAATTCGCCCGCCAAGCCAGCGAAATCATCAACGAGCGCGAGCGCCTACTGACCGAGCTGGCCAAGCTACCTGGCTGCCAAGTCTTCCCCAGCCAAGCCAATATGGTGGTGCTGCGCCTGCCCGATGCCCCAGCCGCTTTTGCTGGCCTGAAGGAGCGCGGCATTTTGGTGAAAAATGTGGCCGCCAGCCACCCCCTGCTGGCGCAATGCCTGCGCCTGACTGTGGGCACGCCCGAAGAAAATACGCAGTTGCTCTCTGCCTTGCGCACAGTCGTCTTATAACTCTACTCAAAACCTCACCCCAGCCGACTACAAGCTCATTAAATGCCCCATCGCATGTCCCAGGCTCGATGGATTTAATGGCCTATTCAGCGTTTCCTTAATCATGCAGACCATGTCCTCAGTCACGCCGTCCTTCCCATTCCGCCCCGACATCGCTGGTCTGCGCGCTTGGGCGGTGCTGGCCGTAGTCTTATTTCATTTCAATATTCCAGGCTTTAGCGGCGGATTTGTTGGGGTGGATATTTTCTTTGTGATTTCTGGTTTTTTGATGACGCAAATCATTGCCCGAGGACTGGAAGATGGGCGATTTTCTATCTGGAGGTTTTACTTGGCACGGGCACGCCGCATCTTGCCTGCTCTACTTGTGCTGTGTGCAGTACTCCTAGTATTGGGCTGGTTTGCCCTTCCCCCTCTTGATTACCGCGCCTTGGGCATGCATACGCTGACCAGCGCTTTATTCCTTTCTAACATTCAATACTGGCGCGAGGCAGGCTACTTTGATGCTGCCTCACACGACAAATGGCTGCTGCACACTTGGTCACTGTCTGTAGAGTGGCAGTTCTACCTATTGCTGCCCCTAGTACTATGGGTAGTTTGGCGGTTGTCGCCAGGGCGGCGCAATCTAGCGCGGGTGCTAGTCAGCTTGCTGTTGGCATCTTTTGCCCTATCGGTCTGGCTGAGCAGCCACAAACCAGAAGCAGCCTTCTTTTTGCTGCCCACCCGTGCCTGGGAAATGCTCGCAGGCGGCTTGCTCGCCCTGGGGGGGGGGGGGGGGGAACATTATATTGCGCTGGGCACAAAGGCACCAGCGGGTGTTTGAGGCATTGGGCTTTGCCATGATGCTGACCTCCATCACCACCGCCGCGCCAGACCACTGGCCTGGCGTGGCGGCGCTACTGCCCGTATTGGGCACTATGTTGGTGCTTCTGGCACAGCGACAAAACGCACTTCTGACCTCGCCCACTATGCTGCAACGCTTGGGGGACTGGTCTTATTCCATCTACCTATGGCATTGGCCCGTGGTAGTGGCATTGGTGTATGTGGGGTGGCAGGGAAAGGCTGGGGCAATCATCGCTGGGCTAGGGATGTCCCTGCTATTGGGCTGGGCATCCTACCGCTGGATAGAGCCACTGGGACGCAAGCTGCTTACCAACTGGCGCACCGCATCCGCCATTGCTGCATTTGTATTTGCGGCGCTGCTGGTGGCCGTGCCAGCATTGGGGATTCGGCTCAAAATGGGCGTTCCTGGGCGCCTAAACCCAGAAGTAGAGGCCGCTGCAACCCGAGACCACAACCCGCTGCGTAAACAAAGCCACAGTCTGGGCGGTATGGTATTTAACAAGCATGTGTACGGTGGCCCCAACATTCGCGCCATCGTTTGGGGCGACAGCCATGCTGATGCAATCGTCACTGCCGTACAAGCGGCCTTAGAAGAACCGCAAGATGGCGTGCTCGGCATGAGCTATACAAGCTGCCCTACCGTATTTGGTCTGCGCCAAGAACGCAAAGACCGGCACTGTGCTGAATTCAACGAGTGGGCCATGCAACAAATGGTCGCACTGCCAGCGGATGTGCCCGTCATCATCGCCAACCGAGGCAGCTACTATTTGCATGGCGACCAATACGCCGCCCATGCAGGGCAGGCGACCATTTATTTCGAGAGCCCCACGGACTTAGCAGACAAGGGATACAGCCATTTTTTGGAAGAATTCACCCGCCACTATGTCACCAGCGTCTGCCGCGTAGCAACCACCCGCCCTGTGTACCTGCTACGCCCTATACCAGAAATGCCTGTGGATGTGCCCCGTGCCTTAGCCCGCGCCGTGCAACTGGGGCGCAGTACCAATGAAATTGCAATGCCCTTGGCTGACTACCATCGCCGCAATGCCGATATTTGGGCAGCTCAAGACGCAGCCGTTGCAGAATGTAAGGTGCACACTTTGAACCCCTTACCCAGCCTTTGCCCCAATGGAATCTGTTCTGCTGCAGATGGCAAAATACCTCGGTATTACGATGATGATCACCTGAGCGAACAGGGTAACCGTCACCTCATTGGCTTGTTTAAGACAGCCCTGTAATTTACCCCTCCAAAATAAACTTTGCCAAACTTTATAGCCTTCAGCCCTTGGGCTTTTTCGCCCTTGGGTGGGCCGCATCATAGGCTTGCGCCAGATGCTGGAAGTCCAGCCGCGTATAAATTTGCGTGGTACGGATGTCGGCATGGCCCAGCAGTTCTTGCACGGCGCGCAAATCCCCGCTGGATTGCAGCAAATGGCTGGCAAAGCTGTGGCGCAGCATGTGTGCGTGCACAGGCATGGGCAGGCCACTTTCAATAGAAAGCTGGCGCAGCATGGCCCCAATCACACTGGCGCTGATGCGCCCACCCCGCGCCCCCAAAAACAAGGCCGCCTGCGCATCGGTAGGGCTGCTGGGCCGCAGCAATTGCGCCCGCAGGGGCAGATAGTGGCCCAAAGCGGCCAAGCTTTTTCGCCCCAAGGGGCTGCTGCGGCGCTTCTCGCCCTTGCCCTGCACCTGCACCTCGGCGGCGCGCACATCCAGCCAGCCACGGCCTGCCCGCTGGCTGGCGGCGCTGGCTTGCACATCCAAGCCCACCAGCTCGGCCATGCGCAGGCCGCTGCCATACAGCAGTTCCAAAATCGCCGCATTGCGCCAAGCCACAGGCGCTTGCGCACTGCTGGCGGCCTCGGCTTTTTGCCAAGCGTAGTCGGCCAAGCTCATGGCCTCATCCACGCCCAAGGCTTTGGGCAAGCTTTGTTTTTGTTTGGGCGGGCGCAGGCCCACGCAGGGGTTGGCGCTGATGTGGCCGCCCCAGCCCAGCCAGCGGTAAAAACCGCGCCAGACCGAGAGCTTGAGCGCCAAAGTGCGCGGGCTTTGCCCTGCGGCGTGGCTGGCGGCCAAGCTGGCACGCAAATCGTGGCTTTGCAATTGGCTGATGGGCCGCCCCAGGCTTTGCGCCAGCGCTTGCAAGGCCGCCAAATCGTGGGCGTAAAGCTGCTGCGTGCGTGCGGCCAAGCGTTTTTCTGTGCCGACCAAACGCAAATAATCGGCCACCCAAGCGGCATCGGCCTCAGGGCTGGGCACGGGGGGCGGCTGGGCGGCTGACACGGCCCCCGCCTTAGCGGATGGATGCGGCGCTCAGGCCCAGTTGCTGGCTCAGGCGCTCGCCCATGCCTGCGCCGAGTTTTTTCGCAAAGCGCTCGGCCAGGTTCTCGCTGGGGCTGTAGTCCACCCACTCTTCGGCCTTCACCACATCGCGCGCCACCGCATCCAAGCTGCCCAGCTCATCGGCCAAACCCAATTCAATGGCTTGCGAGCCAGTCCAGAATTTGCCCGTAAAGACCTCGGCATCGGCGGGCAGGCGTTCGCCACGGCCAGCCTTCACCACGCCAATGAATTGCTGGTGGATTTCATCGAGCATGGCTTGGGCATGGGCGCGGTGCTCGGCGCTCTCAGGGCCAAAGGGGTCCAACATGCCTTTGTCTGCGCCAGCAATCATCAGGCGGCGCTCCACGCCCAGTTTTTCCATCGTGCCGGTAAAGCCAAAGCCATCCATCAGCACGCCTATGCTGCCGACCAAGCTGGCTTTGTCCACATAAATGTCATCGGCTGCGGCGGCAATGTAATAGGCGGCTGAGGCGCACATTTCATCGACCACCACCAGCACGGGTTTGTCGTGTTTGGCCTTCAGGCGCAGGATTTCATCGTGCACCAAGCCCGCCTGCACGGGGCTGCCACCGGGCGAGTTGATGCGCAGCACCACGGCCTGCGCACCGTTGGCCTCAAAGGCGCGGCGCAAAGCAGCGTTGATATTGTCGGCGCTGGCCAGCGCATCGCTGCTGATTTCGCCCTCAATGCGCACCACGGCGGTGTGCTTGCTGGTCACGCTGGGCAGGCTGCGCTCGGTGTTGCCGCTGATCATGGCCCACACAAACAGGCCAAACAGCAGCAGCCACAGCAGGCTTTTGATGATGCGCCAGCGGCGGTTCGCCTTGGCCTCGTTCACCTGCGCCAACAGCAGTTTTTCAATCGTGGCACGCTCCCATGACGGGGCCGCAGCGGGGCTGCCCCCATGTCGTAGGGGGGGCAAGGGGGTGGGGGTCTCATCTTGTTGCATGGGGCGAAATCTTATAAGGGGCTGGGCTGAAGATTCCAGGCGCTGTGCCAATACACCGTGCCATTGTCTTCAGAACACAGGATTTTTTGTAAATTGCCACGGCAGGGGCCCGCAGCGCAAGCGCCCGTATCGGGGGCGAAAACGGCGCCGTGGTTGGCGCAAAGCATCCAACGCCCATCGGCATCAAAAATGCGATTGGGCTGCCAGTCCAGCTCAAGCGCCACATGGGTGCAGCGGTTCACATAGGCATGGGGCTGGCCTTGGTAGCGGATGGCAAAAGCCCGCAGCGTTTGGCCGCCAAAAACCACCATAAAAGGCTGGGCCAAGCCACCTTCTTGGAGTTCAGAGCTGGGGCAAAGGGCAATGCGCTGGGTGTCCATACAAACTTTGGCGTTGAAGCGAAAGATTATAGGAGGCTGGGCCGCCGCGCCACTTAGCGCAGCGTGGTTTTCTCTTTGGGCAGGGGGGGTATTTGCGCTTCGCGCAGGGCCGCCATCTCCAGCAGACCGTCAAAAATCAGGTCTTCCACCAACTCGCAGGGCATCCCCATAAAGGGCTGCATCTTCCAGCCTGCGCCGCCCGTCATCAGGCACACCGGCTCCATGCCACAGCGCTGGCGCAAATGCTGCTGCATACGCTGCACCGCCCCAGCAATGGCAAAAGTGCCGCCTGAGGTCAGCGCATCGCTGGTGTTGGTGGGGAATTCGCGCACTTGGCCGGTGGGCACATGCAGGCCCGCCGTGCCGTTTTCAAGCGCACGCAGCATGATGCCGTGGCCGGGCAGAATAAAACCGCCCAAAAAGCGACCCGTGTGGTCAATGGCCTCCACCGTGACTGCCGTGCCCACCATCACCACCACCACGGGCGGGGTGTGCTCGGGGTGGGCGCGGCGCACGCGCTGCCAAGCGGCAATCATGGCCACCCAGCGATCGGCCCCAAGGCGGCTGGGTTGGTCATAGCCGTTGATGAGGCCGCTGCCATCCAACTCACTCGCATTCACCCATTGCGGCTGCAAATAGTCCCAGCGTTCAATGATTTCATCACGGGCTTGGCGGCGCACAGCGTCTGAGGCGACGCAGCAGCCCAGCATGGTGTCTGGCTCGGCAATGTGGCTCCAAGCGCCCTCGGCCAAGCCGCCGATATTGCTGAGGAATTCCGCCCCTTGTGCCAAGGGCTGCGCACCTGGCTCGCCCTTTTCATACAGCGCCCATTTCAGGCGGGTGTTGCCAATATCGACAGCGAGAAATGTCATGACCTCACTCCCTTGCAGCGCCTGCGGCTTTTAGGCCGTGATATCGGGCGCGGGGCTGCGCACATCGCCGCACTGGGCGCGGTGTTGCAGCACATGTTCCATCAGCACCAAGGCCAGCATGGCCTCGGCAATGGGGGCGGCACGCAGGCCCACGCAGGGGTCGTGGCGGCCTTTGGTAATCAGCTCTTGCGCCTGCCCTTGCATGTTCACGGTCTGGCGCGGAATCAAAATCGAGCTGGTGGGCTTGATGGCCAAATTCACGGTAATGGGCTGGCCGCTGCTGATGCCGCCGAGCACGCCGCCCGCCTTATTACCGACAAAGCCCTCAGGCGTGAGGCTGTCGCCGTGGCTGGAGCCCAAATCGCTCACGGCCGCAAAGCCTGCGCCGATTTCAACGCCTTTGACGGCATTGATGCCCATCATGGCGTAGGCGATATCGGCATCGATTTTGTCAAACAAAGGCTGGCCCAAACCCACGGGCACGCCAGTCGCTTCGACATAGAGCTTGGCACCGCAAGAATCGCCCGACTTGCGCAAAGCGCCCATATAGTCTTCCAGCGCAGAGACATCGGCCACAGGCGCAAAGAAGGGGTTGTTGGGCACATGGGCCCAGTCTTCAAAAGCAATGGGCACTGTGCCAATTTGCGTGACGCATGCGCGCACCTCTGTGCCAAACATCTCGCGCAGCCATTTCTTTGCCACTGCACCCGCAGCCACCATAGGCGCTGTGAGGCGGGCCGATGAGCGCCCACCGCCGCGCGGGTCGCGCAGGCCGTATTTGTGCATATAGGCGTAATCGGCATGGCCGGGGCGGAAGGACTGGGCGATATCGCCATAGTCTTTGCTGCGCTGGTCGGTGTTTTGAATCAAGAGCGCAATCGGCGTGCCTGTGGTGCGGCCCTCATACACGCCGCTCAAAATCTGCACGGCATCCGGCTCATTGCGCTGCGTGACATATTTGTTCGTGCCCGGCCTGCGGCGATCCAAATCGGGTTGGATGTCGGCCTCAGACAGGGCCATACCCGGCGGGCAGCCGTCAATCACGCAGCCAATCGCTGGCCCGTGGGATTCGCCAAAATTCGTGACGGCAAACAAATTGCCAAAGGTGCTTCCACTCATAGTGGGGCCGATTATGCCAGCCTTGGGCTGGGTAAACTCACGCCCATCATGCCCAATTCATGCCATTTCGCTGCCCACCCTGCCCCAGCCCCCCGCCCTTACCGTGGGCGTTTTGCGCCTTCGCCCACAGGGCCGCTGCATACAGGCTCACTCATGGCGGCCTTGGCCAGTTGGTTGGATGCCCGCGCCCACGGCGGCGCTTGGCTGCTGCGCATAGAAGATGTGGACGCGCCGCGCTGCCAACGCGCTTGGGGCGAAGAAATTGTGCTGCAATTGGCCGCCCACGGCCTGCACAGCGATGAGGCCGTGCTGTGGCAATCCGCGCGCCGCGCCGCGTATGAAGCCGCTTTGGGCACGCTGGCGGCCAAGGGTTTGGTGTACGCCTGCCAATGCTCGCGCAAGCACATCAGCCAATATTGGCTGGCCCAAGGCGTGCAAAAAGAGCGCCACGGCGATTTGCCCTACCCTGGCCTGTGCCGCGAGACGGGCCTGCCCTTGCATTTGGATGCGCCTCAACTGGCCCTGCGCCTGCATGTGGGGCGGGCTTTGCAGCATGTGGGCTGGGCTGAAACTTGCCACTGGCAAGACCGCCGCTTGGGGCCGCAGCACCAAAACATCACGCAAGCCGTGGGCGATTTTGTGCTGCGCCGCGCCGATGCCTGCTACAGCTACCAACTGGCAGTGGTGGCCGATGATGCGGCGCAAGGCATCAGCCATGTGGTGCGGGGCGAAGACTTGCTCGACAACACGCCGCGCCAACTGCTGCTGCAAGCCCTGCTGGGCTACCCCGCGCCGCAATACGCCCATATGCCCCTGCGCCTGGCCGCCGATGGGCAAAAGCTGAGCAAACAAAACGGCGCTCAAGGCCTGGCATGGCACTCGAGCGCCGTGGTCTTGGCGCAATTGCAGCAGGCGGCGCTGGCTTTGGGCTTGGCCGCCGCGCCTCAGCCTGAACTGGGGCAAACGCCTGCCGCCTATTTGCAGCGCCTGCTGCCGCTGTGGGCGGCTGCGGCTTTAGTCTAAAGCGCCGATGCCGCTGGCCACTTGGCTGAAGCCGCCATCCACATAAGTGATTTCAGCCGTCACGCCACTGGCCAAATCGCTCAGCAAAAAGGCGGCCACATTGCCCACATCCTCAATCGTCACATTGCGGCGAATCGGGGCAAATTCTTCCACCACTTTCAAAATCTTGCCAAAGCCTTTGATGCCGCTGGCGGCCAAGGTTTTAATCGGCCCCGCGCTGATGCCATTCACCCGCACCCCGCTGGGGCCAAGCGATTCGGCCATATAGCGCACAGAAGCTTCCAACGACGCTTTGGCCATGCCCATGGTGTTGTAGGCGGGCACCATGCGCAGCGAGCCCAAATAAGTCAGGGTCAGCAAAGCGGCTTTGTCATTGAGCATGTGGCGGCTGGCCTTGGCCATGGCGGGGAAGCTGTAGGCCGAAATATCGTGGGCAATGGTGCTGGCCTCGCGCGAGATGCCTTCCAAAAAGTCGCCCGCAATCGCCTCACGGGGGGCAAAGCCAATGGCGTGCACAAAGCCATCGAACTTGGGCCACACCTGCCCCAAATCGGCAAACAGCTTCTCAATCGCTGCGTCATCGCCCACATCGCACTCAAACACCAAATTCGAGCCGAACTCGGCGGCGAACTCGGTGATGCGGTCTTTGAAGCGCTCGCCCACATAGCTGAAGGCCAGCTCCGCGCCCTGCTCGTGGCAGGCTTTGGCAATGCCGTAGGCAATGGAGCGATTGGAGAGCACGCCCGTAATCAAAAACTTTTTACCTTTGAGAAAACCCATCTTCTTTCCTTTACAAAAATAGCAGGATGCCTTGGGGCAGAATTGTCGCATGAGCCATTTGCGTTTTTTCTCCCTTTGCATCGCCGCCCTCAGCGCCACGGCCGCCTGCCTGCCCACCGCCAGCCAAGCCGCCCACGGCTACGCCCTTTGGGGCAATTTGAAATACCCCGCTGGCTTTGCCCATTTTGACTATGTGAACCCGCAAGCGCCGCAGGGCGGCGAGCTGCAATTGGTGTCCAACTCCCGTGCCTCCAACTTCGACAAATACAACCCCTTCACCATCAAAGGCAGCGCGCCTGCGTATTTGAGCGACTTCATTTTTGAAAGCCTGCTGGCTGGCAGCATGGACGAAACCGCCTCGGCCTACGGCCTGCTGGCCGATAGCGTGCAAGTGGCCGCCGATGGCCTGTCCGTCACCTTCCGCCTCAACCCCAAAGCCCGCTTTCACAATGGCCAACCCGTGCTGGCGGCCGATGTCAAGCACAGCTTTGACACCCTGATTGGCCCCCACGCCAACCCCGCCTACCAAACTGTGCTGGCCGATGTGAAGGCCGCTGTGGTGCTCGATGCCCGCCGCATCCGCTTTGATTTCGCCGCGCCCAACCGCGAGTTGCCGCTGACCTTGGGCAGCCTGCCCATCTTCAGCCACGACTGGGGCGGGGGCAAGCCCTTTGACCAAGTGGTGCTGGACACCCCCATAGGCAGCGGCCCCTACCGCATCGGCCCCGCCGTGTTTGGCCGCGACATCACTTATGTGCGCGATGCCCACTACTGGGGCCAGGGCCTGAATGTGCGCCGTGGCAGCATGAATTTTCAGCGCATCACCGTCAAAATCTACCAAGACCAAACCGCCCGCCTCGAAGCCCTGAAAGCGGGCGAATTCGATGTCATGCGCTTTTTCTCGGCCCGTGACTGGGCGCGCCAAACCTCGGGCAAAGCCTTCAGCTCAGGGCGCTTGCACAAGGCCGAATTCAGCCACCGCCTGCCCACGGGCTTTCAAAGCACCGTCATCAACAGCCGCCGCCCCCTGCTGCAAGACCGCCGCGTGCGCCAAGCCTTGGGTTTGGCCCTCGATTACGAATGGATGAACCGCCAGCTTTTTTACGGCGCTTACCAACGCGTGCAAGGCATATTTGGCCACACCGCCTGCCAAGCCAGCGGCTGGCAAAGTGCGGGCCAGCCCTACCCGCCGCCGCAGGGCGCTGAGCTGGCCCTGCTTGAACCCTACCGCCAGCAACTGCCTGCCGCCGTATTTGGCCCCGGCTTTATCGCCCCACGCACCGATACGCCCGAGGGCTTGCGCGGCAACCTGCGCCAAGCCCAAGCCCTGCTGCACGAGGCAGGCTGGCGCTTGGGGCCAGACCACATCCTGCGCAATGCCAAAGGGCAAAAGCTGGAGCTCGAATACCTCGACAGCGGCGAGGCCGGCAGCCGCACCGTCACGCCCTGGGCGCGCAATTTGGCCAAGCTGGGCATCGTGCTGCACATCCGCCCCACCGACTTCGCCCTCTACCAGCAGCGCCTGCAAAAATTCGACTTCGACCTCACCACCATCGCCTATGGCGGCAGCCACAACCCCGGCCAAGAATACGCCGAACTCTTTGGCAGCCAAGCCGCCGACACCGAGGACTCGGGCAATTTTGCGGGCGTCAAAAGCCCTGCTGTCGATGCCCTGATTGCCCGCATGGTGGCCGCTAAAAGCGAGGCCGAGCTGCTGCCCGCCTGCCGCGCCCTCGACCGCGTCATGGCCCACAGCCACTATCTGATACCGCAATGGTCGGCGGGCACGCACCGCTTGGTTTACAACGCCCAGCGCTTGGCCCACCCCAAAGCCATGCCGCCCTATGCCCAAGGCGAGGACTGGGTCATGACGGTGTGGTGGCGGCGCTGAACACCGCTCCAGCCTTGGCCCTAGTCCCCGCCACCGTTCAAAAGCAAGGCCGTAAAAACAGTGTGTAAATGAGGGATTACACGGGGGCGTTTTGAATGCCGCTACAATGCGCCCCATCATTCCAGCAGCCCCTGCCCCCAGCCACAAGCTCCAAGGCCGTGCTGCACCGTGCTAATACACAGCTCATGGCGCCTTGTGCGCTGGCCATATTCCACTGTTTTCATCCATTCCTAAGAGACTCCGACATGACTTTCGTAGTAACCGAAGCCTGCATCAAATGTAAATACACCGACTGCGTCGATGTGTGCCCCGTGGACTGCTTTATGGAAGGCCCCAATATGCTGGTGATTGACCCCATGCAGTGCATTGACTGCGCGGTCTGTGTGCCAGAGTGCCCTGTTGATGCGATTTACGCCGACATCGACCTGCCTGCCGACCAAAAAGAATTTGAAAAAATCAACGCCGACATCGCCAAATCTGGCGACTGGCCCATGATCAACAAGAAAAAAGACCCCCTGCCCGACCACGAACAATGGGCCGAGGTCAAAGGCAAAATCGACATGATCGAACGCTAAGCGCAGCGCTTTGCTTCCTGCCTTGGGCTTGCCGCGTGCAAGCCTTTTGTGTTTTTAGCCCATGCCCTCTGCTGCCCCCACCTCCGCTGCCGCTCCCATTGCTTGCGATGCCCTCATCATCGGCGCAGGGCCGGCTGGCCTATATGCCGCTTTTCAGTTGGGCTTGCTCGGTTTGCAGGCCCATATCGCCGAGGCCCAGCCCCACACGGGCGGCCAGTGCAGCAGCCTCTACCCGCACAAAGCCCTGTTTGATGTGCCCGCCTTGGCCGCCCTGCCTGCGGGCCAGCTCGCCGCGCAACTGCAAGCGCAACTGGGCCAGCTCAAGCATTTTGAGCCCGCGCAGCAACTGCATTTGGGCCAGCGCATCGCACACATTGAAAAGCAAGCCAATGGCCGCTTTTTCGCCCACAGCGCCGCAGGCCGCATGTTTGATGCCCAATGCCTGATTTTGGCCGTGGGCGCAGGCGCTTTGCAGCCCAAACGCCCCGCCGTGGCTGGGCTGGCAGACCTGCCCGCCACCGCCCTGCACCACAGCGCAGGCCAAGTGCAAGACTTTGCGGGCCAAGCTGTCTGCATCATGGGCGATGACGACACCGCCCTGCACTGGGCCTGCGATTTGGCCGAGGCCCGCGTTTGCGCCAGCCTGCACCTCAACCACCGCCGCCGCCAGCTCAGCGCCAGCACCGCCGCCCAAACCCGTATGCAGGCCCTGTGCGAGCAAGGTTTGCTGCAATTTAGCCCTGGCCTGCCGCAGCGCTGGGCCGCTGGGCAATTGCAGCTTTTGCAAGCCGATGGCACAAGCGCCGCCCTGCCCTGCACGCGCTTGGGCCTGTTTTTGGGCCACAGCCCGCAGTTGCCTGATTTAGCGCAATGGGGCTTGGCCGTACACGGCAAGCTCGCCACCGTCAGCAGCCACAACTGCGCCAGCAGTGCCGCAGGTGTGTTTGCCATTGGCGATATCGCCCACTACAGCGGCAAGCTCAAACTCATCAGCGCGGCCTTCCACGAGGCCACCTTGGCCGCCCACGCCGCCTTGGCCTACTGCCGCCCAGAGGCCGCCGCGCCCTTGGCCTATGCCAGTTGCAACGCCGCTTTGCAAAGCCGCTTGCACAACCCCGAATTCAAACTTTAATTTTTTGTAAAAAGAAAGCCCCCTTATGAGTAGCTCTGGCCTCACCCTTCCCCTTATCGCCCAGCTCCTTGTGCTCGGCACCTGCGGCGGCATCATGGCCGGCCTCTTGGGTGTCGGCGGCGGCATGGTACTGGTGCCCTTTCTCACGGCCATGCTCAAAAGCATGGGCGTGCCGCTGGATGTCGCCGTGAAAATGGGTATCGCCACCGGCATGGCTACCATCGTCTTCACCTCCATCAGCAGCCAGCTCTCGCACCACCGCCGTGGCGCTGTGCGCTGGGACTTCGTGCGCCACATCGCCCCCGGCATTCTCTTGGGGGCCATCTTGGCCAGCTTGGGCGTATTCACCGTGCTCAAAGGCAAATGGCTGGCTTTGGTGTTTGGCGTTTTCGTCATCTTCTCGGCCACGCAAATGCTGCTCAATCGCCAACCCAAAGCCAGCCGCACCATGCCTGGCCCCGTCGGGCGTGCCGGCGTGGGCACAGGCATTGGCTTTCTCTCAGGTTTGGTCGGCGCAGGTGGCGGCTTTATCAGCGTGCCCTTTATGACTTGGTGCAATGTACCCATGCACCAAGCTGTGGGCACATCGGCCGCGCTGGGCCTGCCCATTGCCCTCTTTAACAGCATTGGCTACAGCATCAGCGGCAGCGGCGTGGCCGATCGCCCTGACTACACCTTGGGCTATATCTGGCTGCCCGCTCTGCTGGCGCTGGCCTCGTGCAGCATCCTCACCGCCCCCATTGGGGCCAAATTGGCACACAGCCTCGATGTCAAACCCCTCAAGCGCATCTTCGCCCTGCTGCTGTATGCGCTGGCCTTTTACATGCTCTACCAAGCTTGGGCGGCTTGGGCCTTGCCCCTGGCCTAAAAAACACTGCGACTTGCGCTATCACGCCCATCTCGCACCCATGCCGCCATCTCTGGCAGGCCATAGAAGCTCGTCATTGCGGGCTTGACCCGCAATCTCTGCTGCGAACAAGCCAAGATTGCGGCTCGGAGGCCGCAATGACGAAGTAGAGTGGCCGCAATGACGCAGAGAAACCTAAATCACAACCTGCGCCAAAGCCTGCGCTGTGTGGCCTTGGCCCTGCTCGGCCAGGTCTTGCGGGCGGCCTTGGGCCACCACTTGGCCGCCACCTGCGCCGCCTTCTGGTCCCATATCAATGAGCCAGTCGGCCTTGCGAATCAGATCAAGGTCGTGCTCCACCACCATCACGCTATGGCCCGCCGCCACGAGGCGCTGCAACACGGCGATGATGCGTTGCACATCGGCCATGTGCAGGCCCACAGTGGGTTCATCGAGCACATAAAGCGTGTGCGGCACGCGCTGACCACGGCGACCCACATCGTCGCGCACTTTGGCCAGCTCGGTCACCAGCTTCAGGCGCTGGGCCTCGCCGCCGCTGAGGGTGGGCGAGGCTTGGCCCAGTTGCAAATAGCCCAAACCCACATCTTGCAAAAGCCGCAGCGGATGCGCCACGGCGGGCATGTGGGCGAAGAATTCGACGGCCTCATCCACCTCCATTTGCAGCACATCGCCAATGGATTTGCCGCGCCATTGCACGGCCAGAGTTTGCGGGTTAAAGCGCGCGCCTTGGCAAATTTCACACGGCACTTTCACATCGGGCAAAAAGCTCATGGCCACGGTACGCATCCCCTGCCCCTCACAGGCGGGGCAGCGGCCTTGGCCCGTGTTGAAGCTAAAGCGTGAGGCCGTATAGCCACGGGCTTTGGCCTCAGTGGTTTCGGCAAAGAGCTTGCGAATCGCATCCCAAAAGCCAATGTAAGTGGCGGGGCAAGAGCGCGGCGTTTTGCCTATCGGCGTTTGGTCCACCTCCAGCACGCGCTCGACCTGCTGCCAGCCCTCAATGCCCGCACAGCCCTGCCAAGAGGCCGTGCCCTTGCTGCTCAGCGCCGCTTGCATATTGGCCAGCAGCACATCGCGTGCAAGGCTTGATTTGCCTGAGCCGGATACGCCCGTGATGACCACCAATTGCTGCAAGGGCAGGCGCACGCTCACGCCTTGCAAATTGTGCAGGCGTGCACCGCGCAGCCACAGCGCAGGCTCACCCTCAGGCGCAGGCTTGGGCGGCGCAAATTCATGCCGCATGGCATCGCCCAAATAGCGGCCCGTGGTGGACTCTGGGCAGGCGGCAATATCGGCCAAACTGCCTTCGGCCAGCAAGCGCCCACCACGGCGGCCCGCGCCGGGGCCAATGTCAATGATGTGATCGGCTTGGCGGATGGTGTCCTCGTCGTGCTCCACCACCAGCAGGGTATTGCCTTGCGCCGTGAGCTGGCGCAGCGCCCCCAGCAGAATGTGGTTGTCGCGCGGGTGCAGGCCAATGGTCGGCTCGTCCAGCACATAGCACACGCCCTGCAAATTGCTGCCCAATTGCGCCGCCAAACGGATGCGCTGGGCCTCGCCCCCGCTCAGGGTGGGTGCGGCACGGTCAAGGCTGAGGTAGCCCAGCCCCACTTGGCGCATAAAGCGCAGGCGGGCCGCAATTTCTGGCAGCAAATCACGGGCAATATCCGCCGCGCGGCCTTGCAATTGCAGGTTGCTGAAAAAGGCGTGCAAATCCGCCACACTCATCTGCGCCAAATCGCTAATCGCCACGCCCTGCTGCCCCTCTTGCGGCGCCCACAGCACCAAGCGCGCGGCGGCATTCAGGCGCGTGCCTTGGCAAGTGGGGCAAGGCGCATCGCTCAGGCCCTCCACCTCAGCCTCGGCAAAGCTCTGCTCACGGCCACGGTCTTTGTCGGCCACGGCCGAGCCATCGAGCTGGCGGCGCTGCTCACGGCTTAAGGCCAAGCCCGTGCCGACGCAATCGGGGCACCAGCCGTGCTTGCTGTTGTAGCTGAACAAGCGCGGGTCGGGCGCAGCGTAAGAGGTGTGGCACACGGGGCAGGCGCGTTCGGTCGAGAACACCGCCAGCTCGCCCAAACCTTGGCCCAAGCCAGCGGCATAGTCGGCATCGCTGGCGGCATCGAACTCGGCTTGCAAGCCATCGAGCGGAGCCAGCACTTGCAGCACGCCCTTGCCCAATTGCAGGGCTTGGGCCACGGCCTCGCGCAGCGCCTCCTCATTGGCAGGCTGCACCCGCACATCGGCCACGGGCAGCTCAATGTGGTGCTCTTTAAAACGGTCGAGGCGCGGAAAGCCCTGGGTCGGCACAAAAGCCCCATCCACCCGCAAATGGCTGTGGCCCAGCTTGCGCGCCCAGCCTGCCAGCTCGGTATAAATGCCTTTGCGCCCCTGCACCAGCGGGGCCAGTAGGCCAATGTGCTGGCCCGCATAGCGGCGCATGATTTCCGCCACAATCTGCGCCGCCGTTTGCGGCTGCACGGCTGCACCATCATGCACACAGTGCTGCACGCCCAGCTTCACATACAGCAGGCGCAAAAAATGCCAAATTTCAGTGGCCGTACCCACGGTGGACTTGCGCCCCCCGCGCGAGAGGCGCTGCTCAATCGCCACGGCAGGCGGTATGCCATACACGGCATCCACCTCGGGGCGGGCGGGCGGCTGCACAATGCTGCGGGCATAGGCGCTGAGGGACTCCAAATAGCGGCGCTGCCCTTCGCTGAAGATGATGTCAAAAGCCAGTGTGGATTTGCCCGAGCCCGACACCCCCGTCATCACACTCATGCGCCCATGCGGTATCGCCACCGAGAGCTGCTGCAAATTGTGCTCAGTGGCATTCACCACCTCAATCGCATCGGCAGGCGGCGCAGCGGGCGCATAGGCCACACTCGGCTCGGCCACGCCCCAGTTTTGCATGTGGGCGGCGTAGTCGCGCAGGGCTTGTGCCGTGTGGCCTAGGCCGCTGGCCATGACCGCATCGGGGCTGCCGACGGCCACCACTTGGCCGCCATCTGCGCCCGCCTCTGGGCCTAAGTCAATGAGCCAATCGCTGGCGCGAATCACATCCAAATTGTGCTCAATCAGCACCAGTGAATGCCCTGCGTTTTGCAGCTTGCGCAAAGCCCGCATGAGCTTGGCAATGTCGTCAAAATGCAGGCCCGTGGTGGGCTCATCGAGCAAAAACAAACTGCCTTTGCGTGCCAAGCGCTGGCGGCTGTTGCTCACGGCCTTGGCGTTTTCGGCCAAATGGCCGGCAATCTTCAGGCGCTGCGCCTCGCCGCCGCTCAAAGTCGGCACGGGCTGGCCCAATTGCACATAGTCCAGCCCCACATCCAGCAGGGGTTGCAGGGCCATGTTCACGGCCCAATCTTGGGCAAACAAATCCAGCGCCTCGCCCACTGTCAGGCTCAGGCAATCGGCCACATTCAGGCTGCGGCCACCGCGCTCAATCCGCACTTGCAGCAGCTCAGGGCGGTAGCGCTGGCCTTGGCAATCGTCACAGCGCAAATACACATCGCTGAGGAACTGCATCTCAATGTGCTCAAAGCCCGAGCCGCCACAAGTCGGGCAACGCCCATCGCCCGTGTTGAAGCTGAAACTGCCGCGCTTGTAGCCGCGCTCTTGCGCCAGCGGCGCAGCGGCAAACACATCACGCAGGGCATCCCAAGCGCCCACATAGCTGGCGGGGTTGCTGCGCGCGGTTTTGCCTATGGGCGATTGGTCCACAAACACCACACCCGCCAATTGCTCGGCCCCCAGCAGGGCACTGAATGCGCCGGGGCTGGCGCTGGGCTGACCAAAGTGCCGCAGCAAAGCAGGGGCCAGCACATCTTGCACCAAGGTCGATTTGCCCGAGCCAGATACGCCCGTGATGCAAACCAAATGCCCCAGCGGAATCTCCAGCTCAATGTCTTTTAAATTGTGCTGGCGCACACCTTGCAGCAGCAGCTTGGGCGCGGCCGCCGCCACAGGCCGCTGCTGGCCCAAGCCCAAATGCTTGCGCCCGCCCAAATAGGCCCCCGTCAGGGTATCGGCCTGCGCCAGCGCCGCCGGCGCGCCGTCAAACACAATTTGCCCCCCCGCTTGGCCGGGGCCGGGGCCCATATCAATGATGCGATCGGCCACCTGCATCACATCGGGGTCGTGCTCCACCACCACCAGCGTATTGCCCGCATCGCGCAGGCGCAGCATGGCTTGATTGATGCGGCGCATATCGCGCGGGTGCAAGCCAATACTCGGCTCATCGAGCACAAACAGCGTATTCACCAAAGAAGTGCCCAGCGCCGTCGTCAGCTTGATGCGCTGCACCTCGCCGCCGCTCAGGGTGCGGCTTTGGCGGTCCAGGCTCAAATAGCCCAAACCCACATCCACCAAATACTGCAAGCGGGTGTTGATTTCGGCAAACAAAATGCCCTGCGCCTTGTCGTCCGCATTCGCCACGCCGCCCTGCGCCGCCGCCTGCTGCGCCAGCTCCGCCGTTAGGCCCTGCATCCAACGCTGCAAAGCAGCTATGGGCAGTTGCATCACATCGTGCAAACACAGGCCCGGCAGGGCCTCCAGCACCGCACGGCCATAGCCCACGCCCACGGGCAAAAAGCGCTGCGCAGGCGGCAATACGGCATCGGCCAGGGCCTTGCTGCCCACCCGCCACAGCAGGCTTTCGGGCTGCAAGCGCGCGCCGCCACAATCGGGGCAAGGGCTGTCGCTGCGGTAGCGTGAGAGCAACACCCGAATGTGCATTTTGTAAGCCTTGCTTTGCAGGTAATCAAAAAAGCGCCGCACACCAAACCACTGCTTCGTCCATTGCCCCTTCCACAGCGGCGAGCCGCCCTCCACCCAGGCCACTTCCTCGGCGCTCAAATCCTCATACGGCACATCCAGCCGTATGCCCTCGGCCTTGGCATGGCGCAGCAAATCGTCTTGCGCCTCCTTCCAGGCGGGGGTTTGTATCGGCTTAATCGCCCCTTGGCGCAAACTCAGCTTGCGGTCGGGCACCACCAAACCCATATCCACGCTCAACATGCGGCCAAAACCACGGCAAGTGGGACAGGCCCCGTGCGCTGAATTGAAGCTGAACAAGCTGGGGCTGGGGCTGTGGTAGCTGCGCTCCGTCTCGGCGCAATACAAACTGCTGGCATAGGGCCACAACTGCTCGGCCTCGCCCTCATGCTGCACCCGCAGCAGCAGCCTGCCACCGCCGTGACGCAGGGCCAGCTCCAGCCCCTCGGCCAAGCGGCTGGGCTCCACACTGGCCCAGCGGAAGCGGTCGGCCACCACATCCAGCACCGGGCCTTCGCGCGTCTCGCGCTCGCCCAGCACCTTGCTAAAGCCGCCCGCCAGCAGCCAATCTTGCATTTGCTCGGCCGTCGTATTGGCCGCAATCGGCACGGCAAAACTCAGCACCACGCGTGGGTTCTGCCCCGCCAACCGCGCCTGCACATCGGCCATGATGCCCGCCACCGTCTCGGCCCGCACGGGCAGGCCCGTGTCTTGGTCAAACAAAGCCGCCGCCCGCGCAAACAGCAGCTTGAAGTGGTCGTTCAGCTCCGTCATCGTGCCCACGGTCGAACGCGAAGTCCGCACCGGGTTGTTCTGGTCAATCGCAATCGCGGGCGGCACGCCGTCCAAGCGGTCCACGGCGGGCTTGTCCATGCGGTCTAAAAACTGCCGCGCATAGGCGCTAAAGGTTTCCACATAGCGGCGCTGGCCCTCGGCAAACAAGGTATCAAACACCAAAGACGATTTGCCCGAGCCACTCGGCCCCGTCACCACCGTCAATTGCCCCGTGGCAAGGTCCAAATCTAGGTTCTTTAAATTGTGTTGCCGCGCCCCACGGATGCGAATTTGGCCCTGCTCGGGCGCTTCTACTTCGGGGCGGCTATGGGGGGAATCAGGGAAAGAACTCATAACGGCATTGTCCTCTAGGGAATACCCCAAAGCGTAGAATGCCGCCATTACCCCCCTTTCCACCCTTTCTTTTCTTACCGTGAATTTTTCGACATGCAAACCACCACCATCCAAGCCGAAGATTTGATTGAAACGATCGCGGGCCTGCTGCAATACATCAGCTACTACCACCCCGCCGATTACATCCAGCACTTGGCCCGTGCTTACGACATGGAGCAAAGCCCAGCGGCCAAAGACGCCATGGCGCAAATCCTCACCAACAGCCGCATGAGCGCCACCGGCCACCGCCCCATCTGCCAAGACACGGGCATCGTCAATGTCTTCCTCAAAGTCGGTCTCGGCGTGCGCTTTGAAGGCTTTGGCAGCCAAAGCCTCGACGACATCATCAACGAAGGCGTGCGCCGCGCTTACAACCACCCTGAAAACCGCCTCCGCGCCTCCGTCCTCGCTGACCCCCTCTTTGCCCGAAAAAACACCGGCGACAACACCCCCGCCGTCATCCACACCGAACTGGTACCCGGCAACAAACTCGACATCACCGTGGCGGCCAAAGGCGGCGGCAGTGAAAACAAATCGAAAATGGAAATGCTCAACCCCTCCGACAACCTCGTCGATTGGGTCTTGAAAACCGTGCCCACCATGGGCGCAGGCTGGTGCCCACCGGGTATGCTCGGCATCGGCATTGGCGGCACCGCCGAGCGCGCCGTCTTGCTGGCCAAGCAAAGCCTGATGGAAGACCTCAATATGTATGAGCTGCAACTCAAGTCCTCCAAAGGCGAGCCGCTCACACAAGTCGAAGAACTGCGCCTTGAGCTCTACGAAAAGGTCAATGCCCTCGGCATTGGCGCACAAGGTCTTGGCGGCCTCACCACTGTGCTCGATGTCAAAATCGCCATGTACCCCACCCACGCCGCCAGCAAGCCTGTCGCCATGATTCCCAACTGCGCCGCCACCCGCCACGCCAACGCCACCATGGACGGCTCTGGCCCCGTCTATCTGGACGCGCCCTCGCTCGACCTCTGGCCCGATGTCCACTGGCTGCCCGACACCGAGAAATCCAAACGCGTGGACCTCAACAGCCTCACCCCCGCAGAAGTCGCCAGTTGGAAGCCCGGCCAAACCCTCTTGCTCAACGGCAAAATGCTCACCGGCCGCGATGCCGCCCACAAACGCATTGCCGACATGCTGGCCAAAGGCGAGCCCCTGCCCGTCGATTTCACCAACCGCGTCATCTACTATGTCGGCCCCGTGGACCCCGTTGCCGGCGAAGCCGTTGGCCCAGCTGGCCCCACCACCGCCACCCGCATGGACAAATTCACCGAAACCATGCTGGCCGAAACTGGCCTCATCGCCATGATCGGCAAAGCCGAACGCGGCCCCGTGGCGGTTGAATCCATCAAAAAGCACAAATCGGCCTACCTCATGGCCGTTGGCGGCGCAGCCTACTTGGTCTCCAAGGCCATCAAATCGGCCAAAGTCGTCGGCTTTGCCGACCTCGGCATGGAAGCCATCTACGAATTCGATGTGCAAGACATGCCCGTCACCGTCGCCGTCGATGCCACTGGCACCAACGCCCACGAAACTGGCCCCGCCGACTGGAAACAGCGCATCGCCTCTGGCGAATTCAAAGGCCTCAGCATCCTCTCTGTCCACAAAAAGAAAGAGGACTGAACACGGCGCATAATCAAGTGCCAAAATGAGTGCGGGAAGCCAAAAGCGCCGTCAAACGGCGCACTCCAAAATACCT
>CAZJBX010000001.1:9784-43436 GCA_964544605.1 uncultured Burkholderiaceae bacterium | reverse complement strand
GCCAAAAGCGCCGTCAAACGGCGCACTCCAAAATACCTGCCTTGCAGCCCAAGATAGCCACGGCAAGCCGCGCTCTGTGTATGGAGTGCGGCGCTCTGCGCCGCTTTAGATCAAGTGCAAAATGAGTGCGGGAAGCCAAAAGCGCCGTCAAACGGCGCACTCCAAAATACCTGCCTTGCAGCCCAAGATGGCCACGGCAGGCTGCGCCCCAACATAAGCCACAAAAAACCAAGCACAAAAAAAGAGCCCCGCAGGGCTCTCTCGCATACTGATACAGAAAAAATATCAGTTGGCTTTTTTCAAGGTCAGTGGCACGCCATCTTTGGCCTTGGGCAAGGGGAACCATTCCATAGTAGGGTTGTAGCCCGCAGGAGTGCTGAATTCCCAGTTGCGCACGATTTCGCGCAGCACAGCTTTGGTCATCAACTCGGCAAAGTGGTAACCGATGCATTTGTGCAAGCCGCCGCCGAAGGGCGAGTAGCACATGGGGTGACCACGGTGCTCTGAACGCTCCTCGCTGAAGCGCTCGGGGTCGAACTTCATGGGGTTGGTCCAGTATTTGGGATCGAGGTGGTTGATGATGGTGGGCATGGCCAGCACGGTGTTGGCGGGGATGGTTTTGCCTTCCCATTCAAAATCACGGATGGTGCGGCGCATATACATGGGCACTGAGGGGTAGAGGCGCAGGGCCTCGCTGAAGCACCAGCCAGTGTAGGTCATGGCATCCAAGCCCTCACGCGTGGGTGATTCAGTGCCAGAGGCATTGGCTTCGTCGCGGCAGCGTTGTTGTGCAGCGGGGTCGCCACCCAAGATGCGGGCCAAGCTGGTGAGCACGCTGGAAGTGGTGTCGTGCGCAGCAAACAGCAGGAAGATGGCGTGTTTCATCACTTCTTGCTCAGACCAGTCGTTGCCGTTTTCGTCTTTGGCCATGGCAAATTGCGTGAGCATGTCGTCGCCTACAGCACCTTCGGCGCGGCGTTGGCGAATGAGTTTGAGGAAGTAGTCTTCCAACTCAACACGGGCGCGTTTGGCTTTGCCGTAAGAGGTGAAAGGCACATTCCATTTGACCATGCTGACCAAACCATCGTTGATGGTGAGGAACAAATCGTTCACGCGCTTCATTTCGTCGCCCACATTGGAGAGGCCGAGGAAGCAGGCTGCGCCGATTTCGAGCAGCAGGGGTTTGATTTTGTCGTAGAAGACGATGCTGCCTTCTGAGCCCCAGCTTTGGACATGGCTGGTGATGAAGGGTTGCATCATTTCAAGGTAGCGCACAAGGGCTTGTGTGCGGAAGGCCGACTGCATCATGCGGCGCTGCACTTTGTGCTCTTCAAAATCCATGATGAGCAGGCCGCCGAGGTAGAACTCGCCGAGCTGTTTGATGTAGCCCATTTCAGCAGAGAAGTTGCTGTCGCGGTCTTGGAAGATGAGTTGGTAGAGGTCCGGGCCAGCCACCATGAGGCTGTGCTGGCTGAACATCTTCATGTGGTTGAAGTTGCCGTATTTGGCCATGCGTGCCTGCACCTCGTTGAGGTAGTCTGTCACGATTGGGATGGCGTTGCCAAAAATAGGCATACCTGTATCGCCAGCAAATTGGCCCAACTGGTCGTTATCGGGTTTGGTTTTGTAAGACAGATCAACGCTCATGCCTTCGACTCCTGGTTATTAATCTAGGGAAAAATCTGGCGCAGCCCCTTGCTTGTGTGTGCGCTTGTGGCTCATTCTACTCGGCTCATGCCCAAATTTTTATTGATTTATGACAACGATATCTTTAAGCGTAGGAGGACAGTGGCCGCCGCGCCCGCGCATCTACAATGGCCTCCCCATGAACACAGCACAATTTCTTGGCTCTCTTTTTGTGGTGTCGGCCCCCAGCGGGGCAGGCAAATCATCTTTGCTTAAAGCCTTACTCGCGGCCGACCCCGTGGCGCAGTTGTCGGTGTCGCACACCACAAGGGCGCCACGCGGCCAAGAGCAGCACGGGCGCGAGTATTTTTTCGCCTCCGATGCCGAGTTCGACGCGCTGCTGGCGCAAGGTGCTTTTTTAGAGTGGGCAAATGTGCATGGCCAGCGCTACGGCACAACGCGTCAAGCGATTGAGGCGCAGTTGCAGCAAGGCCAAGATGTGGTTTTGGAAATCGACTACCAAGGCGCGTTTCAGGTGCGCGAAAAATTCCCCCAGGCGCAGTTGATTTTTATTTTGCCGCCGAGCATGGCCGAGCTACAAAGGCGCATTGAGGGCCGTGGTGAGGACAGCGCCGACAAGATCGCCCTGCGCATGAAGAATGCCAAAACCGAGATGGCGCAAGCTGAAAAATTTGACTTCGTTATAATCAACGATTCGTTTGAAGTGGCCCTGAGCGAGCTGCGCAGCGTGTTCAACGCCCAGCGCCTCAAGCCCTCAGTCCAACGCCAGCGCCACGCCGATTTGTTCGCCGCTTTGCGCATGGCCTAAACCTTTACTCTGGCAGATATCCACCATGGCCCGTATCACTGTTGAAGACAGCCTTCAAAAAATCCCCAACCGCTTCCAATTGGTTTTG
Source organism: uncultured Burkholderiaceae bacterium (assembly GCA_964544605.1). Classification (GTDB taxonomy): domain Bacteria; phylum Pseudomonadota; class Gammaproteobacteria; order Burkholderiales; family Burkholderiaceae_C; genus JAMIFN01. The sequence goes on along the minus strand of CAZJBX010000001.1, from coordinate 40,893 downwards.
TCTGCGGCCTACCGTGCCCGCATGTTGACCCAAGGCCACACCCCCCGCCTAGAGACCAAAAACAAAGCTGGCGTCACTGCCCTGCGTGAAGTGGCCGCTGGCGAGGTCGGCCTTGAAATGCTCAAGCGCGTGCCCATGTAATTGGTGCCAGCTTGGCCCCTACAGAACCCGCCAGCCTTTGGGCTTGAGGCGGGTTTTCTTTTTTTGCCCTAGCCACTTCATGAATGCCCCTACCCCACCCCCCTCTAGCGATACTGGCATCCGCCTGAACAAACGCATGGCCGAGCTGGGCCTGTGCTCCCGCCGCGAGGCCGACCACTGGATTGAACGCGGCTGGGTGCAGGTGAATGGGCAAACGGCGGGCATGGGCGTGAAAGTAGGGCCACAAGACCGCATCAGCGTGGACCAACGCGCCAACCAACAGCAGCAGCAATTGGCTACCCTGCTGCTGCACAAACCCATTGGCGTGGTCAGCGGCCAAGCCGAAGACGGCTACCAAAACGCCACCAGCCTGATTGGGCCGCGCAATTTGTGGCTGCCGCCGGGCAGCGATGTGAAAAAAGCACGCCGTTTTAGCCAGCAAATCTTGCGTGGCTTGGCCCCTGCGGGGCGGCTCGATATCGACTCCACTGGCCTACTGGTACTGACACAAGATGGGCGCATCGCTAAAAGCATCATTGGCGAACAATCCGACATCAGCAAAGAGTATTTGGTGCGGGTGGAGTGGCAGGGCCGCAAGCAAAACATTGCGCCGCACTTCCCGCCTGAAAAACTAGCCCTGCTCTGCCACGGCCTGAGCCTGGACGGCAAACCGCTGCGCCCCGCTGAAGTCGAATGGCAAAACAGCGAGCAATTGCGCTTTGTGCTGCGCGAAGGCAAAAAACGCCAAATCCGCCGCATGTGCGAGGCCGTCGGCCTGAAAGTCGTCGGTCTCAAACGCATTCGCGTGGGCCGCATTCTGCTGGGGCAACTGCCCTTGGGCCAATGGCGTTTTTTACAGCCGCACGAACAGTTCTAAGCCCCCACACCACAAGGCCCGACCCCATGCGATTCCAAGCCGACCACAGCAACACCCCCCTCATCAAATCCTTCGATGGGCACACCGCCCACATCAGCCAGCCCGCAGCGCAGGCGGGGCAAGATCCCGACATCAGCGCCCACAGCAGCAGCTTTTTGCTCAGCGCCCGCACGGGGCAAGTGCAAGCTTGGCCCGTGGCGCAGTTTGCCGCCCTCACAGCCGAGCACTTTGAAGCCATTGCCGCCTTTGCGCCGCAAGTGGTGGTTTTCGGCTCAGGCGACACCCTGCGCTTTGCCCCTGCCGCCCTCAGCCGCAGCCTCACGCAAGCCCATATCGGCATGGAAACCATGGGCAATGCCGCCGCCTGCCGCACCTTCAATGTGCTCTCGGCCGAAGGCCGCGATGTGCTGCTGGCCCTGCTGCTGGAAGCCCCAGCCGCCCCCTAAACACCCCCTAAAGGAGAGCCACCATGCGAATGCAAAACGACCCTGCCACCGTGCTCAAACGCAGCGCCCTTGCCGTCAGCCTGCTGGCCCTGCTGCTCACCTTTGCCTTGGGCTATGCCACTGGCCAATGGCGCGGGCAGAAAAAAGCCCTCGGCCAAGCCCAAAACGCGCTCGATGCCGAAGTCGAAGTCATCAAAAAAAACTGGCTGCGCACCGAAACCCGCAAAATCATTGCCGGCACCGTGCAGGGCTTGAAATCAGAATCCAAAATCACCAGCTACAGCTACCGTGGCCTCAGCAAAGTCAGCTTCAAGCGCGAATACCTACCCCTCATTGAAGGCAAGCAAGAGCTACTGGCCGCCTACACCGCCAGCTATTTTGTCGATTTCAAACAAGGTGAACTGAAAGCCCAATACGACGAAACCCGACAGCAAGTGACGGTGCACCTGCCCGCCCTGCAATACAAAATTGACCTTGACCCCAAAGCCAGCAGCACCAGCAACAGCGGCCTGCTCACCCTCAGCGACGGCACGGTACAAGACTTCACGCAAATCAACTACGACACCGCCTTGGGCGAAGCCAAACGCCAAGCCCAAAACCCCGAACTGGTCAAACTCGCGCAAAACGCCATGCGCGCCAATATCGAGCGCCTCTTTCGTCTGCCGCTGGCCGCTGTCGGGCATGAGGACTTGCAAGTGCAAGTGCTCTTTCCAAGTGAAAAATAAACCATGCGCGCCATAGAAGAAAAACCCTGGCCTGGTCTCGACTGGGCCTTGGCCCCCGAAGGCTTTAACTGGGCCGCGCAAGATGCCGATGGCCGCTGGTATTGGTACAGCCAACTGCCCCAACCCGGCATAGGCGGCGGCGTCTGGCGCGCCAACTCCCGCCATCAGCAATACGCAGGCACAGCCGCCCCCAACCCCGATGGCTGGCTGCACAGCTTGCAGCAGCGTGGGGCTTAAAAAACAGCCATAGCAGCCCAACAAAGCCCGTCATGGCGGTGACTCAGTAGGGGCATTGCATGTAAGGCCCCTACGACAATGTGTGCAGCCCAAACCATTTGCACAACTTGACCATGCTGACGGCTACACCCTCTTGTGCCAGTCCCTGTTCGAGCTCGAACATCATTTCTCGTCCTCGCTGCCCAACAGGGAGGCCAATTTTTTTCTGGCGCGCAGCTCCAGCATGGCCTCACCATAGGCCGATTGCAAATCAGCCAGTTGGCGCTCATATTGGGCCTTGATGTCCAAGGGTTTAGCGCGCAAGGCGCTCTCCATTCCCCTCTTGGCATCTTCTACCCATGCATCAATCTCAGAGGCAGGTAGGTCAAAACTTCTGCTGGCTGCCGCCAGCGTCGTTTTGCCCTGAATGATCTCCAATACCAAAGCCGCTTTGCGCTTGGCTGTCCAGCGTTTAATGTCTTCTTCCATAACGGTGCTCATCTGTCTTTCCTTTAACGATAACACCTGTGCAGGTTTTTAGTGGGTCATTACAAAGCGCCGTAAAACGACGCACTCCAAAATACCTGCCTTGCAGCCCAAGATGGCCACAGCAAACCGCGCTCTGCGTATGGAGTGCGGCGCTCTGCGCCGCTTTAGATCAAGAGCCTAAATGAGTGCGGGAAACCCCAAAGCGCCGTAAAACGGCGCACGCCAAAACCCCGTACCTTGCAGCAGGAGATGGCCGCGTCGGGCTGCGCCCTCCCTACCATGACGGGTCTTCTGGATCCCACGCAGGGTGTGGGAAGCAGAAAAATAGATCAGCCACAAAAAAGCCACCCGCAGGTGGCTCTCTCAGGTTTGCAAAGTGCCAAAAAGTTACAGCACCTCAAACACACCCGCAGCGCCCATGCCGCCGCCAATGCACATGCTCACGCACACGAGTTTGGCACCACGGCGTTTGCCTTCAATCAGGGCGTGGCCGACGAGGCGCTGGCCCGACGCGCCGTAGGGGTGGCCCATGGCGATGGCGCCGCCGTTCACATTCATTTTGTCGGCGGGGATGCCCAGCTTCTCAGCGCAGTAGAGCACTTGCAGGGCAAAGGCTTCGTTGATTTCCCACAGGTCGATGTCGTCCACCTTCAGGCCCAAGCGATCCAGCACTTTGGGGATGGCGAACATGGGGCCAAGGCCCATTTCTTCAGGGGCCAAACCAGCCACGGCAAAGCCTTTGAAGCGGCCCAGGGGCTTGAGGCCCTTTTTCGCGGCCACGGCTTCGTTCATGACCACGCAAGCGCCCGCACCGTCAGAGAACTGGCTGGCATTACCCGCTGTGACCACGCCGCCTTCAACCGCTGTGCGCAGGCCAGCGACTTGCTCGTAGGTGGATTCGCGCAAGCCTTCGTCGCTGCTCACGGTGACTTCTTGCAAAGTCGTGTTGCCTTCTTTGTCGGTGATGCTTTTGACCACCGTCAGGGGCACCATTTCGTCGTTGAACAGGCCCGCAGCTTGGGCAGCGCAGGCGCGGCGTTGGCTTTCTACGCCGTAGCGGTCCATGTCTTCGCGGTTCAATTTGTATTTGTCGGCCACATATTCAGCCGTTTTCATCATGTTCCAGTAGCTGGTGGGGCGGTTTTTCGCCAGCCATTCTTCTTCCCAGAAGTTGCGGTTCATATGGGGCTGAACGCAAGAGATGGTTTCCAGGCCGCCGGCCACATAGATGTCGCCCTCACCGGCGATGATGCGTTGGCTGGCCATGACGATGGTTTGCAGGCCACTGGAGCAAAAGCGGTTCACCACAGCCGCAGGCACGGTGTCAGGCAAGCCGGCACGCAAGACCGATTGGCGGGCCACATTCCAGCCCTGTGCGCCCTCGGGGTTGGCACAACCCATGAGCACATCTTCCACCTCAGCGCCGTCAATGCCAGCGCGTTCAACGGCGTGTTTGATGGCGTGGCCGCCCAGCGTGGCGCCGTGGGTGATATTGAAGCCACCCTTGAAGCTTTTGCCATAAGGCGTGCGGGCGGTAGAGACGATGACGGCTTGGGTCATAGGACTTCCTTTACTGTGTGAAATGAAAAAACATGGGGCTGATTGTAATGGGCTTCGCCTGCGGCTTTGGCCAGCCTTGGCATGGCCCTGCCCCAGCCTTGGGCACAAAAAAACCGCCCAGCCTGAGCTCAGCGGTTTCTGGCCTGTGGCTTGGGGGCGTTTAAACGCTGTGGCGCAAGATGGCGGCCAGTTCACCGCCGCCGGGGATGTCGGCACGGCGCACACCCAGCACACGGGCACCGGTGCAGAAGGCGCGGCCAGCGATTTCATCGACCACGCCATAGGCTTTGGCATCATCTTGCTCGACCAAAGTCACTTCGCCCGTTTCTTCGTTCACAAAGCCGGGCACAACGGAGTCGATGTCCACCAAGAGGGTGTCAATCGCGCCAAAGGTGGCAGCACGGGCGGTGTCTGACAAGTCGCTGCTGGTGCGGCGCTCGCCTGCGCGTTTTTCATAGGTGGCGTGGATGTCGGCCAATTGCGCGGCATGGTGTTTGTCCAGCACGGGGCGGGCGCGGTCGGCCAGCTCACCTTCACTGAGGCGGTCGGGGCTGTCGGCGATGGTGTCTTTGAGCAAATGGGGGTAGGAGTTGACCTCAGCGAACAGCGCCGCCAAGCGGCCTGTGGCGGCCAAAATCAGCGGTGTTTGCAGGCCCGCCAAGATGGGGCGCAGGGCTTTGTCCACAATGCGGGCGTATTGGCGCAGGCGCACATTTTGGCCTTCAGAGCCTTGCAAACGGCCTTGGGCGGCGCGTTCATTCAAGGTGGCTTTGCCCAGCGCAGAAGCGGCGTCTTTGGGCAGATTGGGCACATCCACCACAGTGGGCGGCAGGTCGGCGTGCATTTCCAGCAGGCGCACGGCGTTCTCAGAGAAGGCCAGCACAAAAGCCGATTGCGGGAAGGTCACGGCACGCAGCAGGGGTTTGATGTGGAAGCGGTCGGCCACTTGCACCATGGTGGTCAAATCATTGGCCAAGCGGAAGGTGCGAAGGTTGTCGGGCGTGACAAAAATCGCCAAGCTATTGGCTTGGAAGGCCCAGAACACATCGTCATCCATCAGGTCTTGCACTTGCTCGCTCAGGGCGGCCAAGCGGCGCTTGTCAAAGCCATCGGCTTCCAACTGCTTTTGTGCTTCTTTCAGCAGATTGCCCAGCTCGGTGCGCGTGGCTTGGGTCTGCTGCGTCACTGGCGTGGTTTTCAGGTAGAAGCTCACGCAAGCGTCGGCACGGGCTTTAAACAGTGTGGTGAATTCTGCGGGGGTGGGCAAGTCGATGTAAAGCATATGCGGCCTCTTCTATATCAGTGAATAAAAACAAATGCCCAGCCCAGAATCAGGCCAGAGCAATGTTTAAGTATCGCTGAAAAATAAAAAAATAAGCCGCTGAAAAGTCGCATAACGCAGCGCCATACTGCGTTATTGCACCCAGTTTTACCTCAGCACAAAATCAGGCGCTTTAATCCGCCCAATTGACCCAGCCCAAATACCAAGTGGCCAGCACAATCAAGCCAAAGGCGATGCGATACCAGGCAAATACCGTGAAGGTGTGGCTGGAGATATAGCGCAGCAGCCAGCGCACACAAAAATAGGCGCTGATGAAGGAGAACAGCAGGCCCACGCCCAGCACAGGGTAGTAGTCTGGGGTCATCAAATCGCGGTGTTTGTAGAGGTCGTACACGCCTGCGCCGATGAGGGTGGGGATGGCCAGAAAAAAGGAAAAATCAGTGGCCGCCTTGCGCGAGAGCCCCAGCATCATGCCACCAATGATGGTGGCCCCAGAGCGGCTGGTGCCCGGCACCATCGCCAAGCACTGCACCAGTCCCACCTTCAGCGCGTCCAGTGCGCTCATGTCGTCGGCACTGCGGATGCGGCCTGCCAACGGGTCTGCCGCTTGCGGGCGGCGCTCCACCGCCCAAATGATGATGCCGCCCACAATGAAGCTGCTGGCCACCACCAAAGGGTTGAACAAATGCGCCTTGATATAGCCGCCCAGCAGCAGACCCAGCACCACGGCGGGGGCAAAGGCAATCAAAATATTACTGAACAAGCGGTTGGCCGCCGCATCCTTGCCCAAGCCCAAAACCGTGCTGCGGATTTTTTGCCAATAAACCAAAATCACGGCAAAAATCGCCCCCGTTTGAATCGCGATTTCAAATACCTTGCCTTTGTCATCGTGCATACCCAGCAAAGTGCCCGTCAAAATCAAATGCCCCGTGGAGGAAATGGGCAAAAACTCGGTCAAACCTTCCACAATGCCCATTAGGGCGGCTTTTAGCAGCAAAACAATATCCACAATGGGCTTTCTCTCGGCGCAGCAGGCCGTTCTAAACACAGGGGCGCAAAAATCAAGCGCCGAAATCGTTTTCTAAAAAAGGGCGGCTTTTCACGGCGCGGTCCAACTCCAGCAAACCCTCTAGCAAGGCACGCATTTTCGCCAAAGGCACGGCATTCGGGCCATCGCTGTGCGCCTCTGCGGGATTGGGGTGGGTTTCCATAAACAAACCCGCCACGCCCACGGCCACGCCAGCGCGGGCCAGCACGGGCACCATCTCACGCGCGCCGCCTGATGCGCCGCCCAAACCGCCAGGCTTTTGCACCGAATGCGTCACATCAAACACCACGGGCGCACCCGTTTGGCGCATCTCGGCCAAGCTGGTCATATCGGCCACCAAATTGTTGTAGCCAAAGCTCACACCGCGCTCGCAGGCCATGAAGTTGTCCGTCTCCAGCCCCTTCTCTGCCGCCGCAGCACGGGCCTTGTCCATCACATGCTTCATGTCCCAAGGGGCCAAAAACTGCCCCTTTTTGATGTTGACGGGCTTGCCCGATTGCGCCACGGCACGGATGAAATCCGTTTGGCGGCACAAAAAGGCCGGCGTTTGCAACACATCCACCACGGCGGCCACGGCGGGCACTTCCGCCTCGGTATGCACATCGGTGAGCACAGGCAGGCCCAGCTCGCGCTTGACTTTGGCCAAAATCTCCAGCCCTTTGTCCATGCCAGGGCCGCGCGGCGTGCTGCCTGATGAGCGATTGGCCTTGTCGTAGCTGCTTTTAAAAATAAACGGAATGCCCAGCTCGGCGGTCATCTCTTTGAGCTGGCCAGCCACATCCATTTGCAACTGCTCGCTCTCAATCACACACGGCCCGGCAATGAGGAAAAAGGGTCGGTCCAAGCCGACCTCAAAATGGCAAAGTTTCATGCGCTCTGTGCTCCTGCCGTTCAAATGCCCTCTTGGGCCTTCACTTTGTCGGCCTTGCTGTGCAGCTTGTTCAAGGCGCTCAAATAGGCTTGAGCCGAGGCCACCACGATATCGGGGTCGGCGCCTACGCCATTCACAATGCGGCCGGCCAATTGCAGGCGCACCGTCACCTCGCCCTGGCTCTCGGTATTGCCGCTGATGGCATTCACCGAATACAGCACCATTTCTGCGCCGCTCTTCACATGCACTTCAATCGCTTTGAGCGAGGCATCCACGGGGCCGTTGCCGCCCGATTCGCTTTTGACCTCTTGGCCGCCCACGGTAAACACCACGGTGGCCTTGGGCTGCTCGCCCGTCTCACTGCATTGCTGCAAAGACACCAAGCGGTAGTGCTCCTGCTCTTTCTCGGCATCGCTGGCATTCACCAAGGCCATGATGTCCTCGTCAAAAATCTCCGCCTTGCGGTCGGCCAAATCTTTGAAGCGGGCAAAAGCGGCGTTCAAATCGGCCTCACTCTCAAAGCCCACGCCCAACTCTTCCAAGCGCTGCTTGAAGGCATTGCGGCCTGAGAGCTTGCCGAGCACGATTTTGTTCGCCGCCCAGCCCACATCTTCGGCCCGCATGATTTCATAAGTGTCACGCGCTTTGAGCACCCCATCTTGGTGGATGCCACTGGCATGGGCAAAGGCATTGGCCCCCACCACCGCCTTATTGGGCTGCACAGGGAAGCCCGTGATTTGGCTCACCAAACGCGAGGCAGGCACGATTTGCGTCGTCTCAATATTCACATCCAAATTGAAGTAATCGCGGCGCGTTTTCACCGCCATCACCACCTCCTCAAGACTACAGTTGCCCGCACGCTCGCCAAGGCCGTTGATGGTGCACTCAATCTGGCGTGCGCCGCCAATCGTCACACCGGCCAAAGAATTGGCCACCGCCATGCCCAAATCATTGTGGCAATGCACCGAAAAAATCGCCTTATCTGAATTCGGCACCTTGGTGCGCACCGCCTTAATGAACTCGCCATACAACTCAGGAATGCCGTAACCCACGGTATCGGGCAAGTTGATGGTCGTTGCGCCCTGCTTGATGGCCTCCTCCACCACACGGGCCAAAAAGTCCACCTCGCTGCGGAAGGCATCCTCCGCGCTGAACTCCACATCCTCACACAAACTGCGCGCCAAACGCACAGAGCTGCTGGCCTGGGCCAACACCTCCTCGGGGCTCATGCGAAGCTTCTTCTCCATATGCAAAGGGCTGGTCGCAATAAAAGTATGGATGCGGCCTCGATTGGCAGGCTTAATCGCCTCCGCCGCGCGGGTGATATCGCGGTCATTGGCACGGGCCAAAGAGCAAATGGTCGAATCCTTCACCACCTCAGCAATCGCCTTGATGCACTCAAAATCGCCATTCGAGCTGGCGGCAAAACCCGCCTCAATCACATCCACCTTCAGGCGTTCGAGCTGCTTGGCGATACGCAACTTCTCGTCACGCGTCATGGATGCGCCGGGGCTTTGCTCACCGTCACGCAAGGTGGTATCAAAAATAATCAAACGATCGCTCATGCTGAACTCCTGAACTGGAAAGAATGGAAAAACCACTTGTCAAACCACTTGTTCACCCCCGCCGAAAAGCAAAAAGCCCGTTGGCTAAAGGCAAACGGGCTTGGGTGTGAAAAAGCGTTTACTCGCGCACGACTACACCGGCCCAGTGCGGCCCAGTAGTAGAGAGAGAACAAATGCGTTTTTCATAGGCGCAAATACTAGCACAGTTTTTTTGCCCACCGCAGCGCCAGCGGCCAAACTTTTTTCTATACAAACCATAGCCCCACGCTAAATCTGCACGGCTACAGCTCGCACGCGCCGCCTGTTTTGCGGCATCATGGCAAGCTCTTCTTCTCTTTCATCCCCCGCGCCATGTCTTTGCCCCGCCCCCACGCCCCACACAAACCACGCTTCAACTTGGCCTGCGCCCTGCTGCTGGCCACCGCCCTCAGCGCCTGCGCCTCTGGCCCAAAAAACGCCAACGAAGCCGAAGACTTTGCCGATGCCGCAGGCCAAGCCGCCGTCACCCCCTTAGCCGACCTCAACCTCATCCGCAAGCAAATCCCGCCCGTGCTCCTGCAAGCCCAGCAGCAGCCCTATGCCCCGCCCGCCGCCAGCGGCTGCCTCGCCTTGGCCACTGAAATCTTGGCCCTGGATGCCGCCCTCGGCGCAGACCTAGACACCCCCGAAAGCGCCGACAAACCCAGCCTCATCCAACGCGGCACGGGCCTCGCCAGCGACGCCACCGTCGATGCCATCCGCCACAGCACCGATGTGCTGCCCTTCAGAGGCTGGATCCGCAAACTCTCAGGCGCAGCCAAACACGAGCGCAAAATCACCGCCGCCATCGCCGCAGGCGGCATCCGCCGTGCCTACCTCAAAGGTCTGGGCCAAGCACAGCACTGCGCCAACCCCGCCGCACCTTTGGCCGCCCCCCTTGCCGCCGCGCAAAAATAAACCCCTGTGGCCCACAAACCCCTTGGGCCGCAGCAGCGGCGCTTTAATGAAATAATGCCTCCCCATGCCAGCGCCTGACACCTTCCCCGCCCCCACCGCCCTCATCCTGTGCAACCTCGGCACACCCGATGCCCCCAACAGCAGCGCCGTGCGCCGCTACCTCGCCCAATTTCTGCGCGACACCCGCGTCATCGAAATCCCCCGCCTCATCTGGTGGCCCATCCTCTACGGCCTCATCCTGCCCTTTCGCCCCAAAGTTTCTGCCGCCAAATACCGCAGCATCTGGCTGCCTGATGGCCAAGGCTCCCCCCTGCTGCACTACAGCCGCCGCCAAGCCGATGCGCTGGCCGAACGCTTTGGCGCAGGCGTGCGCGTCTATGCCGCCATGCGCTACGGCCAACCCGCCCTGGCCGCCAGCTTGAACCAAGCCATGGCCGACGGCGCCGAGCGCATCGTCGTGCTCCCCATGTACCCGCAATACTCAGGCACCACCACCGCCAGCGTCTTTGATGCCGTGCAAAGCTGGGCCACCAGCCAACGCAAACTGCCCACCCTGCGCCTGCTCCACAGCTTTCATGACCAGCCCAGCTACATCGAAGCCATGGCCGAGCAAATCCGCCAACACTGGCGCATCCAAGGCAAAGCCACCCTCCTGCTCCTCAGCTTCCACGGCGTGCCCGAACGCACCCAAACCCTGGGCGACCCCTATGTGCAGGAATGCCAGCGCAGCGCCGAACTCCTCGCCGCCGCACTCGGCCTGGGCCGCCACGAATGGCGCATCAGCTTTCAATCGCGCTTTGGCCGCGCCAAATGGGTGGGGCCAGCTACCGATGCCACCCTGCGCCAACTGCCCACCGAAGGCGTGCACAGCGTCGATGTCTTCTGCCCCGGCTTCATGGCCGACTGCCTGGAAACCCTGGAAGAAATCAACATCGAAGCGCGCGAAATCTTCCTAGAAGCCGGCGGCCAAGACTTCCGCTACATCCCCTGCCTCAACGACAGCCCCGCCTGCATCGCCGCCCTGCACCAAATCGTGCAGCAGGAGCTGGGGGTGTGAGGGCTTAGACTCATAACGGATTGACTTTATGACGCAGCTCATACGAAAACAGGTCTTGATCATTGCTGGGCCAAATGGCGCAGGAAAAACCACCTTCGCCCGCAGCTACTTGGCGCCACAAAAAGAGAAAATCCGCTTCATCAATGCCGACTACATCGCCGCTGGCCTCTCCCCATTCGCCCCTGAAATGGTGGCTGTGCGGGCTGGGAAAATCATGCTCGAAGAAGTTGAAGCCTGTTTTCAACGCGGTGAAAACTTTGCCATTGAAACCACCCTCTCAGGCAAAGGTTACCTCAAACACATTCGGCGCTGGCAAGAGGCTGGATACAAGGTTGATCTGATTTTTCTATCGCTCAAAGATGTCAGCATCGCGATTGATCGGGTCGCACGGCGGGTGCTGCAAGGCGGGCACAACATTCCTGAGCCAGTGATCAGGCGGCGCTTTCAGGCTGGCCTTGAGCTGTTCGAGAGCGACTACAAACACGCCGTAGATGAATGGGCACTGTGTGATAATTCAGGCCCATACTGGGTAATCCTGCAACAAGGAGGGAAGAAATGAGTGCTCAAACCATGCACACGCCTAGCTTGGTAGAAAAAATTTCAGCCGCCCTAACGCAATCCGCGAAACTCGCCCGTGAAGATGCCATCCAACACGGCACAGGCATTGTCGTCTTCATGGATGGCAAGGTCGTAGAAATCAGCGCCGAAGAACTCAAAAGGCAAGCCCAAGAGGAAAACACCCAGACTGCGGAACAAGCCTAAGCGTAGTGCTTGCTGTAAAACAAAATCAAGCTAACACACCTGCATCGCCCCCCAGCACCCAATGATGGAGCAAGATACGGAGGCTGAACAAGGCATTCCAGCCGCCCGCCAAATCGCTGCGCGGTGCATCATCCACTGAGTGTGAACGCTAGCCCGAAACAGCCATGATTCCCGAACAAGTCAGAAGCGACATCATGCGTCGGCTGCGCCATGCCGAAGCAGAGCACGGCATATGCATCCTTTTCGCTATCGAATCTGGGAGCAGAGCTTGGGGCTTTGCCTCGCCCAACAGCGACTACGATGTGCGCTTTATCTATATGCACGAACCTGAGTGGTACCAAGCCGTCGATCTGGAAGAACGGCGCGATGTGATCGAGTACCCGATAGTGGACGACATCGACCTGAACGGCTGGGATGTCAGAAAAGCGCTGAGATTGTTCTGGAAGTCCAACCCAACATTTGTGGAGTGGCTGCAATCGCCTATCACCTATATGGAGCAAAGTCTGTTCCGACAGGCGGCATTGGCCTTGCTGCCAGAAATTTACTCGCCAGAAAAGGGCATTCACCATTACAGAAGCATGGCCAAGACGAACTACCGGGGCTACCTTCGCCAGCCAAGCGTCCCGTTGAAAAAGTATTTCTATGCGCTCAGACCACTTTTGGCGGCACGCTGGATTGCAAAAACGGGCGCTGCTGCCCCCATTGAATTCGAAAAACTTTTGTCGCTGATTGAGCAAGAGCCTACTGTCCTCTCCGAAGTGTCTGCACTTTTGGAAAAAAAGCGAAGCACACCCGAACTGGGGCTTGCCGCCGCAGTGCCCCTTCTTAATGCGTTTATCGAAAGAGAGCTTGATGAGAACATCTTGGATATGCCGCAGAAGTCACAACATCAAAACAGCGTTGATTTACTCAACGATCTGTTCCATCGTGTTCTAGAAGAATACAAGACAAGACATCCATTCAGTCCAGCATTCAATAATCAGCACACAAACAAGCAATGAGCCAAACAACATGGAAAATCAAGACAACGAAGATGGCCAAGGCATTGGTAAATTTGAATATGGGCTAGCATTCGTCATCACCAGCTCTATCCTCTTACTCATTTTAATAATTTGGCTTGCAGTGGGTGGCATCATAAGTTTCATTGCAGTCTTATCCGCCCCCCAACCAGTGGGTGTTTTGGCTTTCTGTGCATGGGCTTCATTGCCAATCACGGCGCTTTTCGCGCTCACTCTTTTTAACCGCCGCACTGCGACCTATATCCTCCTTGCCCATATCATGGTATGGCTTGTCTTTGTTGCTCCCCTTTGGTTTTCTTGGTTTCATTGAAGCCAGCCCCCTTAAGCCAAACAAAAACCCCGCAACTTCTACAAGCAGCGGGGTTTTCATTTAGCCCAAAGGCCTAGCGGCTAGAAGCGTTTAAGCCTCAGCGCCCGATTCACTCAGGCGCTCAATATCGGCGCCAAGGGCTTTGAGTTTGTTTTCCATTTGGTCATAGCCTCGGTCGAGGTGGTAGATGCGCTCGACCGTGGTTTCGCCTTCGGCCAAGAGGCCCGCAATGACGAGGCCGGCAGAGGCGCGCAGGTCGGTGGCCATGACGGTGGCGCCCGTGAGTTTGGGCACGGCGTTGACGACGGCGGTTTTGCCATCGACTTCAATTTTTGCGCCCAGGCGCAGCATTTCATTCACATGCATGAAGCGGTTTTCAAATATCGTTTCTGTGATGACGCTGCTGCCCTGCCCGATGAGGTTGAGCGCCATGAATTGCGCTTGCATGTCGGTGGGAAAGCCCGGGTATTCCGTAGTGCGAAAGCCTTGCGGCACAAGGCTTGAGGCGCCTTGGCTTTGCACGCGGATGCCGCCTGCTTCGGCCTGCACGCTCACGCCTGCTTCGCGCAGTTTGTCAATGACGGCGTCGAGGTGGTCGGCGCGGGCGTGGTGCAGCAGCACATCGCCGCCTGTGGCGGCAACGGCGCACATGAAGGTGCCCGCTTCAATGCGGTCGGCCACCACAGCGTGCTCGCAGCCGTGCAGGGTTTCAACGCCCGTGATGGTGATGCGGCTTGTGCCGTGGCCTTCGATTTGGGCACCCATTTTGATGAGCATTTCGGCCAGGTCGGGGATTTCAGGTTCTTGCGCGGCGTTCTCTAGCACGGTGACGCCATCGGCCAAGCAAGCGGCCATCATGAAGTTTTCTGTGCCTGTGACGGTGACCATGTCGGTGACGATGCGCGCACCTTTGAGGCGCTTTTGCCCTGCTGGGAGTTGGGCCAAGATGTAGCCGTGTTCCACTTCAATCTCAGCGCCCATGGCTTGCAAGCCTTTGATGTGCTGATCTACGGGGCGCGAGCCAATGGCGCAGCCACCGGGCAGGGAGACTTTGGCTTGGCCAAAGCGGGCCAGCAAGGGGCCAAGGGCCAGAATGGAGGCGCGCATGGTTTTCACCAATTCGTAGGGCGCTTCGGGCGTGAGGGGGTCGGCCGCATGAAAGCTCATGCCGCCGCGCTCGCCGTGGGTTTCCACACGCACGCCCATGTTTTCCAGCAGGCGGCGCATGGTGCGCACATCGTGCAGGCGCGGCACATTGGTGAGTTTGACGGGCTGGGCCGTGAGGAGGGCGGCGCACATTTCAGGCAGGGCGGCGTTTTTTGCGCCGGAGACCTCGACCTCGCCACGCAAAGCGCGACCGCCGCGAACCAGTAATTTATCCATGGTGTTGTGGCCTTATTGGGCTTGATTGGCCCATTCTTGGGGCGTGAAGGCTTTGATGGATAGGGCGTGGACCTCATCGGTATGCATGCGTTCGCCCAAGGTGGCATAGACCTTTTGGTGGCGGGCAATGGGGCGCAGGCCCTCAAAAGCCTCAGACACAACCACGGCGTACCAGTGGCGACCATCGCCTTCAAGCTCAAGGTGGCTGCATGTCAAACCAGCAGCAATGATGCTGCGCAATTCTTCTGCGGTCATGGGGTTCACTCCAATTTAAAAAAGGGGATGGCTGCGCCAGCTCAAGCGGGGTTGGCAGTGGGGCTGGGCAGGGGTGTAGGGCTGGGCGTGGGCACAGGCTCTAGGGCTTGCGGCAGGGCCGTGTTGCCCGCAACATATTGCGTGGCCAAGGCCGCAAAATTGCCCAAGCTGGCATCAGCGGCCACGGTGTTCAGCAGGTTTTGATGCAGGGTTTGCCAGGCATCGCCCGCGCTGAGGCTGGCGCCAAAGGGGACGAAATTGGTGTTCACGGCCAAATAGCGGGCTTCTTCAAGTGCGCTTTGCAGGCCAGCCACTGGGCCGCTGAGGTTGAGCCCTGGCGTGTAGGCGCTGGGCGCAGCTTGGCCATAGGCTTGCACCACGACCAAATGCGTCAGCGGTGTGATGTTGACCTTGCCTGTGGCCCCAGCGTAAGAGTAGAGTTTGCTACTGCCGGGCAGCAGTTCGGCCAAATTGCCGCCGCTGGCTTCCAGCAGGCAGGGGTAGGCGGCCACGGGCGGCTCCATGCTGAAGGCGCCTTGCTCATTGGCTGTGGCGCTATAGCTTTTGCCATCGGCGCAGAGGGCTTTGACTTTGGCTTTGCTGACCAAGGCGCTGGCGGCCACGCTGCCGGTCATGTCTTTGGGCGCGTCCACATAGTAGCGGTCGGAGTCGCCGCCGCCACAGGCGGCCAAAGCCAAGGCCGCAGCAGCAAGGGCGGCGAACCATGCCGTGTTTTTCAAGGCGTGCTGGTTTTTTTTCATGTTCTTACTCTATTCGTCAAAATCGTCAGATGGCCCGCATTCTAAGGGGCGCACCGCCGCTTGCCCGCAAGGGCTTAGCCGCGTGAGAACAGGCGCTTGGCTTGGGGCGAGCCTGCGGCCAAATCACGCAGCGCCAACTGCTGGTAAATCTCCTGCAATTGGGCATCTAAATTTTGCAGCAGCTCTTGTGAAATAGAACGGCCATCGCGGTCCACCACGCGCCCATCCAAGCTGGCGGCCAAGCCCAATACGGCCTCGGTGAGGCGCTCAAAGGGGCGCAAATCTTGCGGCAGTTGCGGCACATCCAGCAGCAATTGCAGGCGGTGTACGCCGTTTTCATGCAGCTCGGTCGATAGCGCCGCCTGCGCGTCAAACTGCAAGCTGAAGGCGCTCATGGGCTCGGCCTCAGGCGCTTCTGGCGGACGCCACAACATGCGCCAGACCTCTTTCTCGCGCTGGAAGCCGTAGGGCCGCACGCTTTCTTCCACCAAGCCCACCGACCACGGCGCGCCTTGGGTGGCGACATAAAACTCCAACTGCACATCCACCTCTTTGGCAAAGCTTTCCAGTTCCAAGGCGCGTTTGAGCTCGGCCTGCATTTCAGGCAGGTGCTGCAAATGGGCTTGAATGGCATCGTGGTCGGCATAGCGCTGGGCGATGCCAATGAATTCAGAGAACTCCACGGCATTCAGCGGCCCCAAGCGGTTGTCCAACTGCACCGCCAGTTGCACTTGGCTGTAGCTTTTGTGCGCTTGCGGGAATTCCCACACTTGCGCCGCCTCATCCCAGCCCTCCAGCAGCACGGGCTTGCTGCCCACGCGGCGGGTATTGGGCCAGGCTTTGAGCAAGGCCGCGCCCAAGCAAGGTTTGGGCAAATCCAAGGCCACGATGCTGTCAATCAGCGCATCAATCGGCTCTTGCAAGCGAATGTGGGCCTGCGGCATGGGCGGCGGCGCAGCATGGGGGGCCAACTGCGGCTGAAAGTCCGCATCAAAATCTGCGCCGTCAGGCAGGGCTTGCGGCTCTTTGCGCTCGTGGCGCTCTTTGTGGCTGGTGCGCACTTGGCTTTGCCTTTGCTGCCAGCGGTTAAAAGACCAAACGCCCAGCAGTGCCAACGCAGCCAAAACCAACAAGCCCACATTCAGGGTATTCATAAAACTCAAGACTCCATCATTGTGCTGGCCACTTCCATATCCACCGCCACAATGCGCGACACGCCTTGCTCTTGCATGGTCACGCCGACCAATTGTTGCGCAATTTCCATGGCGATTTTGTTGTGGCTGATGAATAAAAACTGTGTATTGGCACTCATATTGGCCACCAGCTTCGCATAGCGCTCGGTGTTGGCATCGTCCAGCGGCGCATCCACCTCATCGAGCAAGCAAAACGGCGCCGGGTTGAGCTGGAAAATCGCAAACACCAAGGCAATGGCGGTGAGCGCCTTTTCCCCGCCCGAGAGCAAGTGAATGGTTTGGTTCTTTTTGCCTGGCGGCTGCGCCATGACCTGCACGCCCGCATCCAGCACCTCGCCGCCCGTCATCATCAGCTTGGCCTGGCCGCCGCCAAACAAAGAGGGGAACATGCGGCCAAAGTGCTCATTGACTTGGTTGAAAGTGCCCATCAGCAGCTCACGCGTTTCCGCATCAATTTTGCGAATCGCGCCCTCAAGGGTGTCAATCGCCGCTTGCAAGTCGGCCATTTGCGCATCCAAAAAGCCTTTGCGCTCTTGCGCTGCGGCCAGTTCTTCAAGCGCGGCCAAGTTCACCGCGCCAAGGCTGGCAATGCGGCGCTGCACATCATCCAACTCGGCTTGCAGGGCGCTCAGGGCCACGCCCTCAGCGGCAATGCTGGCCTCCAGCGCGGCTTCGTCGGCCTCGGCCTCTTGCAATTGCTGGCGGTATTGCGCCACGGCAATTTCAGCAGCTTGCTGCTGCATTTTCAGCTCGGTGATGCGCTGGCGCAAAGGCTCCAGGCCACGGTCAATCTGCATACGGCGCTCATCGCTGCTGCGCAGTTTTTGCGTCAAATCATCGTGCGCACTGCGGCGGGCGGCCAGCAGGCGCTCTTGTTCCACCTTGTGCGCCAGCGCCGCTTGCAGGGCCTCGTCCATATCGGTACTGGCCGTTTGCGCCAGGGTTTGCTCGGCCTGCGCCATATCGGCCTGCAAGCTGGCGAGTTGCTGCTGCGCCACTTGCAGGCTGCGGCCCAAATCTTGCGCTTTGCTTTGCAGGCTTTTCACGCTGAAGGCGGCTTCACGGGCACGGTCTTCAAGCTGGCGCTGGCTTTGGCGCGCGTCTTCAAGCTGGCGCTGGGCAGCGAGTACGGCATCTTCTTTCAGGGTGTAGGCTTCTTGCGCCTCGGCCAAGCTCAAGTCCAGCTCTTCAAAACGGGCTTCGGCCTCCATTTGGCGCTCCAGCAACCCTTCTTCCTCAGCGCGGATGTCCTGCATTTCGCCATCGAGCTGCTCGGCACGGGCTTGGCTTTGCGCCAGCAGTTGCGCCAAGCGCATGGCCTCCATTTTCAGCTCGTGCACACGGGCGGTGGCCGCTTGCACCTCACGGCGCAAGCCCTGCTCTTTGGCCTGCGCCTCTTGGTGGCGCTGGATGCTGCGCTGGGCCGTGCTTTGGGCCGTTTCCAGCAGCATTTCTTGCGCTTTGATTTGCTTGTGCAGCCCTTCAATTTCTTGCGCCCGCGCCAACATGCCGCTTTCGGCCGCATCGGGGGCGTAAAAGTGCAGGCTGTGGCGGCCCACGCAATGGCCTTCGGGGGTGTAAATCCATTCGTGGGCGGCCAGTTGCTCGCGCAGGCCCAAGGCTTGGCGCACATCGCCCGCGATGTAAACGCCCGTGAGCCAGTGGCGCAGCAGGCCCATCAAGGCGGCATCATGAATTTGCAGGGTGTCGCTCAGGGCTTTGAGCTCAGGCTTGCTGGCAGGCGTTGATGACACTGGCGGGGCAGCAGGCAGGCTGTAGAAGACCAATTTGCTGCTGGGCGCGTCGTGTACAAAGCCCGCCAAGCCATTGAGCTGCGAGACTTCCAGCCCTTGCATCCTCTCGCGCAGGGCGGCCTCTAGCGCCGTGGCCCAGCCGTCTTGAATTTGCAGTTTTTGCCACAGGGCTTGCAAATGGCCCAAGCCCTGCTTTTCAAGCCAAGGGGCGAGTTTGCCGCCGCTTTGCAATTGCTCTTGCACTTGGCGCAGGGCCTGCCATTGCGCTTGCACTTGGCTCAGGCGGGCGCTTTCTTCTTGCAAGCTCTGCTGGCTGTGTTGGCGCTGCGCCTCCAGCTCGGGTAAATCGGCCTGCAATTGCTCCCATTGCGCTTGGCTCATGGCCAGCTCGTCTTCGGCCAAGGCCAAATTGCTTTGCACGCCAGCAAGCAACTGCCCATCGGGGATGTTGAGGGCGTTTTTATCGCCCTGCAAACGCTCGCGGCGCAGGCTCAGTTGTTGCAGACGCTCGCCCGTGTGGCGTTGCTCGGCGGCCAGCAATTGCAATTGCTGCTGCGCCTGTTGCACGGCTTGGCGCTCGGCATTGGCCGCAGCCTGGGCTTGGCGCAAGGCTTCTTCGGCCATGGGCTGCACGCTGCCCTGCTCGCTGGCTTGGGCGGCCAAAAGTTCGGCCTGCTCTTGCGCTTCTTCAAGCTGGGCGGCAATGTCTTGCTCTTGCTCCTCGCCTTCGGCCAAGCGCTGCTGCCATTGCGCATTTTGCTCTTGCAATTGCACCAAGCGCAGGCGGGCTTGCTCGCGGCTTTGCGCCGCAAAACGGATTTCCGCTTCCAGCTTGCCGACCTCAGCGGTGGCCTGATACATCTGGTTTTGCGCCACATTCACAGCCTCGCCTGCGTCGTAATAGCTTTGGCGGATGACTTCCAAATTCGCTTCAACGGCGCGCAAATCGGCCATTTCGCGCTCTACGGCCGTGCCTTCTTGCAGCACTTGGGCTTGCAATTGCGTGAGCTGGCCTTGCGCCTCTTGCGCCCGCAGCCACCATTGCTGCTGCTGGCGCAATTGCTGCTGCGCTTGCAGGGCGTGGTATTTTTTCGCGACTTCGGCTTGGCGCTCAAGGCGGCCCAGTTGCCCGCCCAGCTCGCGCAGGATGTCTTCCACCCGCGTCAGGTTGTCGCGCGTGCCGTGCAAGCGGTTTTCGGTTTCGCGACGGCGCTCTTTGTATTTGGACACGCCAGCGGCTTCTTCCAGAAACAGACGCAGCTCCTCAGGGCGGCTCTCAATGATGCGGCTGATGGTGCCCTGCCCGATGATGGCGTAGGCGCGTGGCCCCAAGCCCGTGCCCATAAAAACATCTTGCACATCGCGGCGGCGCACCAATTGGTTGTTGATGAAATAGCTGCTGCCGCCATCGCGGGTGAGCACGCGCTTGACGGCGATTTCACTGAATTGGTTCCATTGCCCGCCGGCGCGGTGGTCGCTGTTGTCAAACACCAGCTCAACGCTGGCGCGGCTGGCGGGTTTGCGCGTGGTGCTGCCGTTAAAAATCACATCTTGCATGGACTCGCCACGCAGCTCAGAGGCCCGTGATTCGCCCAGCACCCAGCGCACGGCATCCATGATGTTGGATTTGCCGCAACCGTTCGGCCCAACCACACCCACCAACTGCCCGGGCAACTGGAAGTGGGTGGCATCGGCAAAGGACTTGAAGCCCGAGAGCTTGATGGACTGAAGGCGCACGGCTAGAAAACGATGGGGCCAAGCCGCCCAAAGGCGGCCTTAGCAAAACGCAAAGCAGGGGATTTTAGAGGCTTTAGCTGGCCTCTTGCGCCACGCAATCGGCGTAAAAGCGTTTCACGCCGTTTTCATCCGTCAAATGCACCAAACCGTGAATATCCGTCTCAAAGCCAGGGCAGGCTTGGGCAAATTCGCGGTTGAACTTGAGGTAGTCCACGATTTTTTTGTTGAAGACTTCGCCCGGAATGAGCAGCGGAATGCCCGGCGGGTAGGGCGTGACCAAGCCCACGGTGATGCGGCCTTCCAAGTCGTCGATTTCGACGCGCTCAGTTTGGCGGTGGGCGATTTTGGCGTAGGCATCGGCGGGCTTCATGGCGGGGCGCAACTCAGAGAGGTAAATCTCGGTGCTCAGGCGCGCCACATCGTGCTTGGCATAGAGGCTGTGCACATGCTGGCAGAGGTCGCGCAGGCCCATGCGCTCATAGCGTGGGTGCGCTTTGCAGAATTCAGGCAGGATGCGCCACAGGGCTTGGTTTTTGTCGTAGTCGTCTTTGAACTGCTGCAAGGCGGTGAGCAGGGTGTTCCAGCGGCCTTTGGTGATGCCGATGGTGAACATGATGAAGAAGCTGTAGAGGCCCGTTTTTTCAACCACCACGCCGTGCTCGGCCAAGAATTTGGTGACGATGGAGGCGGGAATGCCTGTTTCACTGAAGCTGCCGTCCAAGTTCAAGCCCGGCGTGACGATGGTGGATTTGATGGGGTCGAGCATATTGAAGCCTTCGGCCAAATCGCCAAAGCCGTGCCAATCGCTGTCGCTGTGGATGACCCAGTCCTCAGGCTCGCCCACGCCTTCGGCCACCACATCTTGCGGCCCCCAGACTTTGAACCACCAGTCCTCGCCGTAGTCTTGCTCGACCTTGCGCATGGCGCGGCGGAAGTCCAGCGCCTCGGCAATGCTCTCTTCGACCAAGGCGCGGCCCCCGGGCGGCTCCATCATGGCGGCGGCCACATCGCAACTGGCAATGATGCTGTATTGCGGGCTGGTGGAGGTGTGCATCAAATAGGCTTCATTGAACAAATGGTGGTCCAGATGCGTTTCTTGCGCGTCTTGCACCAGCACTTGGGAAGCCTGCGAGATGCCCGCCAGCAGTTTGTGGATGGACTGCGTGGAATAGACCATGCTGTGCTTGGGGCGGGGGCGCTTTTTGCCCATGGCGTGGAAGGTGCCGTAGAAGGGGTGGAAGGCCGCGTGCGGCAGCCAAGCCTCATCAAAGTGCAGGTTATCGACATAGCCATCGAGGTTTTGCTTGATGGTTTCGGTGTTGTAGAGCACACCGTCGTAGGTCGATTGCGTCAGGGTCAAGATTTTGGGTTTGACGGCATCCGCATCCACGCCTTGCAGCAGGGGGTTGGCGCGGATTTTCTCGCGGATGACCTCGGCGCTGAATTCGCTCTCAGGAATCGGGCCGATGATGCCGTAGTGGTTGCGCGTGGGGCGCAAAAAGACGGGAATCGCCCCCGTCATGATGATGGCGTGCAGATTCGATTTGTGGCAGTTGCGGTCAATCACCACCACATCGCCGGGGCCAACGCTGTGGTGCCAAACGATTTTGTTGGCCGTGGATGTGCCGTTGGTGACGAAGTAGCAGTGGTCGGCATTGAAGATGCGGGCCGCATTGCGCTCGGCATCGCCAATGGCGCCGTTGTGGTCCAGCAGTTGGCCCAGCTCTTCCACCGCATTGCAGACATCGGCGCGCAGCATGTTTTCGCCATAAAACTGGTGGTACATCTGGCCAATGGGCGACTTCAAAAAGGCCACGCCGCCTGAGTGCCCAGGGCAGTGCCAGCTAAACGAGCCGTCGTCGGCATAGTCCAGCAGGGCCTTGAAAAACGGCGGCTGGATGCCTTCAAGATAGCTTTTGGCCTCGCGGATGATGTGTTTGGCGACAAACTCAGGCGTGTCTTCAAACATATGGATGAAGCCGTGCAGCTCGCGCAGCACATCATTGGGCAGGTGGCGGCTGGTTTTGGTTTCGCCATAGATGTAGATGGGCACATCGGCGTTTTTGCGGCGCACCTCGCCAATGAAGTTGCGCAGGCTTTGCACAATCGGGCTGGCGTCATAGTTGTCGCCGCTGTCGTGGGCAAATTCATCGTCATCAACCGACAAAATAAAGGCCGAGGCACGGCTTTGCTGCTGCGCGAATTGGCTCAAATCGCCGTAGCTGGTGACCCCCAGCACATCAAAACCCAAGTCTTGGATGGCGGCGGCCAAGGCACGAATGCCCAAACCCGAGGTGTTCTCGGCGCGGTAATCCTCGTCAATGATGATGATGGGAAAATTGAACTTGCTTGCAGACATGGCCTTCACCACAAAATGGAAAGAATAAAGCCTGCGGCCAGTGGCTGCACAATGGCGGCCTCAAGCAACAGGCTTGCAGTGCCCCAAGGCCAGCGCAAGGCGCGTGACCCCAAGGGCAATTCAAGCATTATGCAAAAAAATACCCCGCCGCCGCGTCCCAGCCCCAATAAAGCGCAGCGCCCTTCTTCGCCATATGAATTCACTTATGTCCCACACCCCTGAACTCCACACCGTTTATTTGCTTGGCGCCGGCTGCGGCGCGCCCGATTTGCTCACCCTGCGCGGCGCGCGCGCACTGGCGCAGGCCAGCGTGGTGCTGGTCGATGATTTGGTGCACCCCGACATCTTGCAGCACGCCCCAGCCACGGCCCGCATTTTGCACACCGGCAAGCGCGGCGGCCAGCCTTCTACCCCGCAGGCGCAAATTCAAGCCCTGATGCTGGAACACGCCTTGGCCGGCGAGCGCGTGGTGCGCTTGAAAGGCGGCGAGCCGCTGATTTTTGGCCGCGCGGGCGAGGAAATCGCCGCCCTGCAAGCGGCAGGCATTCCGTTTGAAATCATCAACGGCATCAGCGCCGCACAAGCGGCCGCCGCCGATTTGGGCATCAGCCTGACCCACCGCCAGCACGCGCGCGGCGTGGTTTTTGTGACCGGCCATGCCAGCGCCGAAAACCAAGAACCCAAATGGGCCGCCGTGGCGCAAGCGGCCGCCAGCGCCAGCATGAGCATCGTCATCTATATGGGCATGAGCACGACGCAAACCATACAGGCCGAGCTGCTCAAGGCCCTGCCCGCCAGCACCCCCGTGGCCGTGGTGCAAAACGCCAGCTTGCCGACGCAGCGCCACGCCGTGGGCACTTTGGGCCAGTTGAGCCAATGCATTGCCGAGCACGGTTTGGCCAGCCCCAGCATCATCATTGTGGGTGAGGTTTTGCAGGGCCTGGCCGCCCTCCAGCCCGCATGAAGATTTACAGCAGCGCCCAAATCCGCGCCATAGAAGCGCAGTTTCTGGCCCAAGGCTTGCCGCTGATGGCCCGCGCTGGCGCAGCCGCCGCGCAGCAGGCACAGCACTGGCTGCGCCCCAATGGCGGCCCCGTGTGGGTGTTTTGCGGCCCTGGCAACAACGGCGGCGATGGCTTGGTCACCGCCCGCCTGCTGCGCCAGCAGGGCCATGCGGTGCAAGTCATCCTGCCCGCCCAGCGCCCCAGCCCGCCCGCAGATGCAGCAGCGGCCTTGGCCGATTGGCAGCAGGCTGGCGGGGCCATTCAACACCACTTGCCCAGCGCCGCCGAGCTGGCAGGCGCGGCCCTCATCGTCGATGCGATTTTGGGCTTGGGCAGCGCCCGCGCCGTGCAAGGCGAATTGGCCGATTGGGTGGCCACCATCAACCAAGCCCAAGCCGCAGGCTGCCCCGTGCTGGCGCTGGATCTGCCCACGGGCCTACATGCCGATACGGGGCAGGTGCTGGGCCTGGCCGTACGCGCCACGGCCACTTTGGGCTTTATCGGCAGCAAAATTGGCCTGCACACCGCCGCAGGCTGCGACCACGCAGGCCGTGTGCAAGTGGCCGATTTGGGCCTGAATTTGGCCACCCAGACCGCCGCCGCCGAACTCAACCACCCCGCCCTGTTTGCCGCCGCCCTGCGGCCACGGCCAGCCAATAGCCACAAAGGCGATTACGGCAATGCCCGCATCATCGGCGGCGCGGCAGGCATGGTCGGCGCGGCCCTGCTGGCGGCACGGGCGGCCCTGTATATGGGCGCGGGCCGCTGCTATGTGGGCCTGCTCGATGCCGCCGCCCCCACCGTCGATTGCACCCAGCCTGAATTGATGCTGCAAAGCCCCGATGCCGTGCTGGGCCGCAGTGGTGCAGCCTGCCTTGGCCCCGGCTTGGGCCAAAGCGCCGCCGCCACCGCCCTGCTGACGCAAGCCTTGGCGCAAAGCCACCCCCTGCTGCTGGATGCCGATGCCCTCAATCTGCTGGCCAGCCAGCCCCAATGCCAAAGCCTGCTGCAAGCGCGCGCGGCCGCAGGCCATGCCACTGTGCTGACCCCACACGAGGCCGAGGCGGGCCGCCTGCTGGGCTGCCCCTATAGCGCCGTACACGCCGACCGCTACGCCGCCGCGCAAGAGCTGGCGCAGCGCTATCAGGCTGTGGTGGTGCTCAAAGGCTGCGGCAGCATCATCGCTGTGCCTACGGGCCAAGCCTTTATCAACCCCACCGGCGGGCCGGCCTTGGCCACGGCGGGCAGCGGCGATGTGCTCTGCGGCCTCATCACTGGCCTGCTGGCCCAAACTGGCACTGGCGCAGATGCGGCCTTGGCCTGCACCTTGGCTGGCGTTTACATCCACGGTTTGGCGGCCGATAGGCTGGGCTTGCAGCGCGGCTTAACGGCCAGTGAATTGATACCCGCCGCCCGCCTCAGCCTGCACCGCCTGCTGCCTGCCCCTGCCCCTCGGGGCGCAGAGGGTGAAACATGGGCTTAAAGTGCCCCAAAAACAGACCCAAACTTAAGCGCCATTGCTCCAATCGGTCTAAAGAAAGGCCCCTAAAGCCTTGATTTATGGTGGCGGGAATGAGATTTCCTAAGTTTTTGTGGATAAGTGTGTGCAAAAGGCCCTGAAACACGGGCCAAAGCATCGAAATATGGGGCTTTGCTCGAATTGCCTCATTTTTAAGCAAGTTCGTTGAACTCAACAAAATCAACAACTTAGCAAGTTAGTAAGCCCTAATCGTGGCGCATTCGGCTGAAAAATGGTTTCACAGAGCGCCTAGCCCAAGCATGTGTTGTTTTGTGCATAAGCAAGGGCCAAAACCGAGGGAATCGGCCCAAAACAAGGCGAAAAAGGCCCTATACCACAAAAAAGCTGCTTAAAAATGAGGCAAAAAACAAGGCGATGCCCGCGCCGTCAAAAAATATTTTTTGGCCCGCCGCTGGGGGTGAAACAAAAAGCCTAGGCTGGCCACTGTTTCGGTTTTTATGCTTGTTTTTTCAGCAGACCACATCCGCTAAGTCATTGATTTTTCGTTAAGGCAGGCGCTATCCCAAGTTTCTGTGGATAAAGCTGTGTGTGAACAGGCTAAAAACCGCCGCCAAGCCCCATGTTTGCGTGCTTGGCACGCTTTTCCTCTTTTTCCATCAAAACAGCAAATGCCATATAAATCAACAGCTTATGGAACGCCGAAAAGCACTGATGGCCCTTGCTTGAGGGCCATTGTTTCACAACATCCCAACACAGCATTTGGGGATAAGTGACGGGATTTTGTCATTTTTTGTGCTAAGGCTTGGCAGCCCGTTTGAGCGCCCCTCTGATCCCCCTTGAGCGGCCCTTGTGTGCCCCTTTACCGCCCCTTTCGCCACGCTGCCGCAGCCCCTTGGTCGCCGCCCCAGCCGTGCCATAATCTTTGCCTTATTCGCTTTAGCCCATTGCTGCCATGGATGCCCATTTGCTTGAAATTTTGGTTTGCCCCTTGACCAAAGGGAAGCTGATTTACCGCCCCGAGTCGAGCGAGCTGCTGTCGCTGCAAGCGCGTTTGGCCTTTCCTGTACGCGACGGCATCCCCGCCCTGCTGGAGAGCGAGGCCCGCACTTTGAGCGAGGCCGAGGTCGAGGCCCTGCGCGCCGCCCCGCCCCAAGCATGAAGGCCGCTGCCCCTGCCTTTGCGGTGCTGATTCCGGCCCGCATGGCCTCCAGCCGTCTGCCGGGCAAACCCTTGGCCGATATTGCGGGCCTGCCCATGGTGGTGCGGGTGGCGCAGCAGGCGCAGCGCTCGGGCGCAGCGCGGGTGGTGGTGGCGGCAGATGACGCCCGCATCAGCGCCGCCTGTGCCGCCCACGGTATTGAGGCCATTTTGACCCGCGCCGACCATGCCTCAGGCTCAGACCGCTTGGCCGAGGCGGTGCAGCTTTTGGGCCTGCCCGATGCCGCTTTGGTGGTGAATGTGCAGGGCGATGAGCCGCTGATTGAGCCCGCGCTGATTGCCGCCGTGGCGCAATGCTTGGCGCAGCAGCCCGAGGCGGCCATGGCCAGCGCCGCCTGCGCCATCACAGATGAGGCCGAGCGGCACAGCCCGCACGCGGTGAAGGTGGTGCTCAACAAGGCGGGCATGGCGCTTTATTTCAGCCGCAGCCTGCTGCCCTACCCGCGTGAGGCGGCGCTGGCTGCCGCCCACCCTGCCCTGCGCCATATTGGTATTTATGCCTACCGTGCGGGCTTTATTCGGCACTTTGCCGCGCTGGAGCCTGCGCCGCTGGAGCAGATTGAATCGCTGGAGCAATTGCGCGCCCTGTGGCATGGCCACCGCATTGCCATGCACATCAGCGCTACTGCGCCCGCCGCTGGGGTCGATACGCCTGAGGATTTAGAGCGCGTGCGCCGCGCCCTCAGCTTTGCTTAAAACACGGCTTTAAGCCAAAAAGGCATCCAGCGCCCGCGCCACGGCCTCAGGCTGGTCGTGGTGCAGCATATGGCCGGCATCGGCCACTTCTTGCAATTGGTGTTGGGCAATCTGGCTCAGGCGCTCTTTGTAGGCCGCAATGCTGTAGCCGGGCGACCAGGCCTCCAAATGCGTGTGCTGGGCCAGCAAACTCAGCACGGGGCAGGCAATGGCGGCGTAGCAGGCACGGGCCTCCTCAGTGCGGAACAAAACGGGGTTGAGGGTTTTGTGCGCCGCCGCGCCCAGAATGCGCCACTGCCCATCCTCGCCCTGCTCGGCCCACTGGCCCGCCAGCCATTGCGCCCGCGCTGGGGCCATGCGGGGATTGCTTTTAAGCAGGCGCTGGGCCACGGCCGCTTGGCTGGCATAGGGCTTTAAATCAAGTTGGCCTTGGCGCAAGGCTTCCACACTTTGCAGCCAACGGCGGTAGTGGCCAGGGGCGGCCTCGGGGCCGTTGGGCGGGCCGCCAAAGCCCTCCATATTCACCAAGCGGGCCACGCGCTCAGGCCGTGCGCTGGCATACAACATGGCCACATGCGCGCCCATGCTGTGGCCCACCACATCCACGGGCGCATCGGCAGGCAGGCCCAAGCGCTGCAATTGCGCGGGTATCAGCACATCCAAATCGCCCAAGTAGTCGGGGAAGTAGAAGCTGTCTTGCCCGCTGTGCGTGCGGCCAAAGCCGCGCCAATCGGGGGCAATGATGCAGCGCTCCTGCGCCAGCGCATCCACCACAAACTGCCACGATGCGGCCACATCCATCCAGCCGTGCAGCATGAATACAGGCGCTTGCCCCGCCTGCGGCTGGCCCCATTGCAACAGGTGGTAGCGCAGGCCGCGCACACCATCTTGGTGGTGGCTTTGCGCCACGCGGCGGGGGCTGTAATCGGACGATGGCATGGGTGTTCACTCCTTGCCGCAGGCTCAAGCGCCACGGCGTTTTTGTTCTAAAAGGGTTTTCTCTAGCTTGATGTGGCGAATCTGCGCCAGCACGCTTTGGTAGTCGGCCAAGACTTCGGCGCTGGGCTGCACCGAGGCCGCTTGCGCCAGCGCTTGGCTTTCGGCTTCGGCCTGCGCCAAGTCGATGTCCAGCACAATGCCTTCGAGCTCTTGCACATCGCTGTGCAGCAGGGCCTCAGGCTCGGTGCTCAGGCGTTGTTGGCGCTCTTGGGCATCGGGCAGACGCGCCACCCATTGCTGCGCTTGCGCCGCCCAGGCAGCGGGCAATTGCTGCTGCAACACGGGCCAGGGCTGCGGCCCTTCTTCTTGCCACTGCGCCTCCAGCCAGCGCATGGCGCTGCCGTGCGGCTCGGGCAATTGGCAGAGGCTGCTGTGCTGCTGCGGCCGCAAAGCGCCCCAAGCGGCCATGTGCGTGAGCAGCAGTTGCGCGGCGCGGTCGTGGCGGCTGTGCGGCGCTTGGCGTGGGCCTTGGGCGGCGGCCATTTGCTGCTGCCTGCGCTCTTGCCAAGGGCGCTCCTGCCAAGGCCGTTTGCCGCTACCTGCCGCCGCTGCGGGGGCGCTATTGCTGGCGGGGGCCAAACCCCACAGTTGCAGCAGCTCATGCCCGCCCAGTTGCGCCAGCTCGGCAATTTGGTGCAGCAGTTGTTGCTTGAGCACGCCTTGCGGCAGCAACTGCCAATGCGGTTGCAACAGCGACACAAAGCGCGAGCGCCCCTCGGTGCTGCTCATATCGCATTGCTCGCGGGCGTTCTCAATTAAAAAGCGCGACAGCGGCATGGCATGGTGCACCAAGCGCAAAAAGGCATCGCGGCCGTACTCGCGCACATAGCTGTCGGGGTCGTGCTCAGGCGGCAGAAACAAAAACTTCGCCAGGCGCGTGTCATTGGCATGCGGCAGCACGGCGGGCAACACCCGTTGGGCCGCTTTTTGCCCTGCTTTGTCGCCATCAAAAGCAAACACGATTTCAGGCGTGAAGCGAAACAGCTTTTGCACCTGCTCAGGCGTGCAGGCCGTGCCCAAGCTGGCCACCGCATTGCCCATGCCGTGCTGGGCCAGCGCCACCACATCCATATAGCCTTCGGTCACCAAGGCAAAGCCCGCCTGCTGGATGTCGGCGCGGCCTTCAAACAGGCCGTACAACTCGCGCCCTTTGTGGAAGACGGGGGTCTCTGGCGAGTTCAAATACTTGGGCTCGCCACGGCCCATGATGCGGCCCCCAAAGCCAATCACCTCGCCCTTGAGGTTGCGAATGGGGAACATGATGCGCTCACGAAAGCGGTCATAGCGCCGCCCCTCCTCGTGCTGAATCACCAGCCCCGCCTCCGCCAGCGCGGGGTCGGCGTAATCGGCAAACACGCCCGCCAGCGGCTTGCCCGCCGGCGCCCAGCCCAGCTTGAAGCGCGCCGCAATCTGCCCCGTCAGGCCACGGCCTTTGAGGTAGTCTTGCGCCGCCGTCTCTTGCTTTAAAAAGCCGATATAGGCCAGCCCCGCTTGGGCCAGCAACTCGCTCAGGCTTTGGCGGCGCTCTTTCATCTGGGCATCGCGGGCGCGCTCTTGCGGGCTGCGATCGTCCTCAGGCACGGGCAGGCCAAGCTGGCTGGCCAAGTCCTTGACCGCATCGACAAAGCCCATGCCTTGGTGCTCCATCAAAAAGCGAATCGGCCCGCCATGCGCGCCGCAGCCAAAGCAGTGGTAGAAGTTTTTACTGGGGCTGACGCTAAAAGAGGGCGACTTCTCGTTATGAAAGGGGCACAAGCCTTGGTAATTTGCCCCCGCTTTTTTCAGCGGCACAAAGCGGCCCACCAACTCCACGATGTCGGCACGCTCGTTCAGCTCGGCAATGAAACTCTCAGGGATGGCCATCTTGCACACACTCACAAAAAAACAGCGCCGCTGGGCGGCACTTGACTGACTTGGCCCACTGCGGCGGCCATGCCTGCATTATCGGCTGCTTGCCGCCGCCCGCAGGCCACACGCGGGGCGCATGGGCGATAATGCTTTTCTTTGTTTTTCCTCTTGTTTGGCGCGGTTCATGCACACCTTGGCATCGGCCCCTATCGGCGTTTTTGATTCGGGTATGGGCGGCCTGAGCATTTTGCGCGCCCTGCAAACGGCCCTGCCGCAAGAGGATTTCGTCTATTTTGCCGACAGCGCCCACACGCCCTACGGCGAGAAAAGCGAAGATTTTATTGTGCAGCGCAGCGTCCACATCACCGAGCTGCTGCGGCGCGAGCACGGCATCAAAGCCTTGGTCATTGCCTGCAACACGGCCACCGCCGCCGCCGCCGAGCATTTGCGCCAGAGCCACCCCGATTTGCCCATTGTGGGCGTGGAGCCTGCCGTCAAACCCGCCTGCGCCAGCAGCCGCAGCGGCCATATTGCGGTGCTGGCCACGCCCCACACCGTGGCCACGCCGCGCTTGGCCAAGCTGATCGAGCGCTACGGCCAAGGCTTGCACATTTACCCGCAGGCTTGCTCAGGCTTGGCCAAAGCCATAGAGGAGCTGCCCTTCAGCGGCGATGTCGCTGGCGTGCGGCAACTCATGGCGCAGTATTTGCAGGCCCTGCCCTTGCCCTTGGGCGCTGGCCCCCAGCACATTGACACCGTGGTGCTGGGCTGCACCCACTACCCCCTCATGCAGCAGGGTTTTGCCCAACTGCTGGGGCCGCAAGTGCTGCTGCTGGAAACCGGCCCCGCCGTGGCCAAGCAAACCGCCGCTTGCCTGCCGCCTGCGCTGCGCCAGCCCGAGCCGCGCACGGGCACTTTGCAACTGATAGGCTCAGGCCCCAGCGCACAATTGCAGCAGGCCGCAGCCTATTGGGCGGCCCAAGCCGCCCGCCCCTCACTCCCCCTCTCATCAGGACCCACACCATGAGCGATACGCCACAACCCCGCCCCACTTTGGGCCTGAACAAAGATCGCCCCGAACGCGCCCGCGACCCTGGCCGCAAAGCCCTGCGCCCAGC
>CAZJBX010000001.1:0-9684 GCA_964544605.1 uncultured Burkholderiaceae bacterium | reverse complement strand
CGCCGTGACGACCGCCGCCCCGCCCCAGCCCGGCCACCGATAGAGGGCGTGCGCCCCCACCATTTCGAGCCTGCCGAGGTGACGCAGTTGCAACTGTTTTTGCCCTGCGGCGCAGACATGCAAGAGCTGCTGGCAGCGGAAGTGGCGCAAATCAGCGGCCAAGATTTGGCGCAATTGCAGCGCAGCCGTGGCGGTGTTGCCTTGCAAGGCGATTGGGCCACCGTGCTGCGTCTGAATTTGCACAGCCGCTTGGCCCAGCGCGTGCTGATTGAGCTGGCGCACCAGCCCTACCGCCAAGAGCAAGACCTCTACGACTGCGCCATGCAAGTGCCGTGGGAACGCTGGTTTGGCCTCTACCAAAGCTTCAAAATCGACTGGACGGCGCAGGCCAGCCCTTTGAAAAGCCTGAACTTTGCCGCCCTCAAAATCAAAGATGCCGTGGCCGACCGCTTCCGCGAGCACACGGGCGCACGGCCCAATATCGACACCGAGCGCCCCGATGTGCGCATCCACGCCCACTTCAGCGCCACACATTTGCAGCTCTATATCGACACCTCAGGCCAGCCCCTGTTCAAGCGCGGCTGGCGCTTTGACAAAGGCGACGCGCCGCTGAAAGAAACCTTGGCCGCCGCCATGCTCGCCGCCAGCGGCTGGCAGCCTGGGCAAAGCCTGTATGACCCCTGCTGCGGCAGCGGCACGATTGCGATCGAAGCGGCGCTGATGGCCGCCAACATCGCCCCCGGCAGCCAGCGCAGCTTTGGCTTTGAGCGCCTCAAACCCTTTGTCGCCACCGATTGGCAGGCACTCAAGGCCGAGGCCCGCGCCGCCGAGCGCCCAGCGCCCGCGCAGCCGCTGATTTTTGGCTCCGATGTGGCCCACCGCATGGTGGACTTTGCCCAACGCAATGCCGAACGCGCTGGCGTGGCGCAGTGGATTGCCTTCCGTGGTGGCGATGCCCTGCAACGCCAACCGCCCACGCCACAAGCGGGCCTCATCCTCCTCAACCCCCCTTATGGCGAACGCATTGCCACAGGCGGTTTCTCCCCCAGCAGCCAGGCTTTTTTCCTGCAATTGGCCCAGCACTGGAAGGCCCATTTCAGCGGCTGGCAGGCTTGGGCGCTCTCACCCGATATGAAGCTGCCCGCCACCATGCGCTTGGCCGAAAGCCGCAAAGTGCCGCTGTGGAATGGCCCGCTAGAATGCCGCCTCTTCCGTTTTGACATCCAGTAATGCCCAAGAACACCCCCCCAAAAACCGATGAGGCCGATGCCCTGAGCCAAGCCGAGGTTGATGCCCAACCCTTTGCCCCAGATGAGGACGATGCGCCTGAGCTTGGCCTGCCGCCGGAGGCTTTGGAAGCCGCCTTCGCCAGCGAAGACGCGGCTGCGCCTTGGCATGAACCGCCCAGCCCCATCAGCGATGCGCCCAGCCTGCCGCCTGCCCCCCACCGCAGCCAGCACCGCGCCGCCGACGGCCTGCACAGCCCAAATGCCGCCGATGCCGCCTTGGTCGCCAGCATCCCCGATGCGCAGATTGCCAATTTGCGCATTCCACCGCACTCGCTGGAGGCCGAAAGCTCGGTACTCGGCGGCCTGCTGCTGGACAACCACGCTTGGGAGAACATTGGCGATGTGCTGCACAGCGAGGACTTCTACCGCTATGAACACCGCCTGATTTATGCCGCCATTGCCGACTTGGTCAACAACAGCAAACCCGCCGATGTGGTAACGGTGTTTGAGACCCTACAGCGCAAAGGCAAAGCAGAGGAAATCGGCGGCCTGCCCTACCTCAATAGCTTGGCGCAATATGTGCCCAGCGCCAGCAATATCCGCCGCTACGCCGAAATCGTGCGCGAGCGCAGCATCTTGCGCCGCCTTGTCACCGTCAGCGATGAAATCGCCACCCGCGCCTTCAACCCGCAGGGCATGGAAGTGGCCAAGGTGCTGGATGAGGCCGAGCAAAAAATCTTCAAAATTGGCGAAGAATCGGCCCGCAACCAGCAAGGCTTTGTCAGCATGGACAGCCTCATGCTGCCTCTGCTCGAACAGGTGCAAGAGCTGGCCGAAAACCCCAGCGAAGTCACGGGCGTGCCCACAGGCTTCAGCGCCCTTGACCGCATGACCCGTGGCCTGCAAGGCGGTGATTTGATTGTGCTGGCGGCCCGCCCTTCTATGGGTAAAACCTCGCTGGCCATCAATATTGCCGAACATGTGGCTTTGAATGAGGGCCTGCCCGTGGCCGTATTCTCGATGGAGATGGGCGCGGCGCAATTGGCCATCCGTATTGTGGGCAGCATTGGCCGCATCGACCAAAGCCGCCTGCGCACAGGCCAGCTCAGCCCCGATGACTGGCCCCGTTTTGCCGACACCATTGAGCAACTCAAAGACATCCCCCTGCACATTGACGAGTCCAGCGGCCTCACCCCCTCTGAGCTGCGTGCCAACGCCCGCCGCTTGGCACGGCGCGAGGGCAAACTCGGCCTGATTGTGGTGGACTACCTGCAACTCATGACGACCTCAGGCGGCGGCGGCGAGGAAAACCGCGCCACCGCGTTGGGCGAAATCTCGCGCGGGCTGAAAATGCTGGCCAAAGAGCTGGCCTGCCCCATCATTGCGCTCTCACAGCTCAACCGCAGCGTCGAAAGCCGCACCGACAAACGCCCCATGATGAGCGATTTGCGCGAATCAGGTGCCATTGAGCAAGATGCCGACATCATCATGTTCATCTACCGCGACGACTACTACAACAAAGACAGCGCCGAGCCGGGCGTGGCCGAAATCATCATCGCCAAGCAAAGGAATGGCCCCACGGGCTCACTCAAGCTCAGCTTCTTGAAACCATTGACCCGCTTTGAAAGCCTGCCCGAAATGATGGACGAGTATTGATGGTGGTCGCTTTCTTCAGGCACAAAAAAACACCCTTGGCCCAAAAGCCGAGGGTGTTTTGTTTTCGGCCTAGCCAGTAAAGCAAGGCTTATTTTTGCGCCAGCTCCGTGCCATCCAAACGGTGGATGGTGACTTTGGCAATGCCGTCCATGCCGATGGCTTTGGCCGCCGCTTGGCTCAAATCAATGATGCGGCCTTTGATAAAAGGGCCACGGTCGTTGATGCGCACGACGACTTCTTTGCCCGTGCGCTCGCTGCGCACCAAAAGGCGGGTGCCAAAGGGCAGGCTTTTGTGTGCGGCCGTCATCTCGTGCGTATTGAAGCGCTCGCCAGAGGCTGTCAGGCGGCCATGAAAACGCGGCCCATACCAAGAGGCCACGCCCGCCTCTTGCCAGCGCGGGGTGCTCAGGCGTTGGGCTTGGGGCGCTTCTTCGGCCTCATCGTCGTCCTCAGCCTCATCAGCAGCAGCTTCTGGCGCTGTGGGCACTTCTGCCACTGGCGCTTCGGCCTCCTCGGGTGCAGGCGCTGCCAGCAAGGCCAAGCTGGCATCCATATCCAGCTCTACCGCGTCTTCCAACACGGCCAGCGCAGCAGCGTTGTCGCCCTCGTGTGGGTCTTCCTGCGTCCAAGCGGCGCTGGGGGCTAAAAACAAAAGGCCGACCAAGCTCAGGCCGGGCAAAAGAGGTTTGCAAATCATTCGAGTTTCCTTTCTTGAGTTTGCAGGACAGAGAACCGCTTTAAACTGCTTGCGGCAAGAGGCCGATGGCTCGGCAAATATCGAGGCTGGCAGCGCTGCCATTCATGGTGTAGAAGTGCAGGCTGGGCGCACCCAAGGCCAGCAGGCGCTCACAAAAAGCGGCCATGACTTCCAAACCAAAAGCGCGAATGGCGGCTTTGTCATCGCCAAAACCCATCAAACGCTGGCGAATCCAACGCGGCACTTCGGCACCGCAGGCATCGGAAAAGCGCAGCAATTGCGTGGAGTTGGTAATGGGCATGATGCCTGGCACGATGGGAAGATCCATGCCTTTGGCGCTGAGCTCATCGCGGTAGCGGGCATAGGCATCGGCATTGAAAAAATACTGGGTGATGGCCGAACTCGCCCCCGCCTTCACCTTGGCTTCAAAGGCTTGCAAATCGGCATCGGCGCTGCGGGCTTGGGGGTGGAATTCGGGGTAGGCCGCCACTTCAATATCAAAGTCGTCGCCTGTTTCTTGGCGGATGAAGGCGACCAAATCGCTGGCGTAGCGGAATTCACCCGCACCGCCGTAGCCGCTGGGCAAATCACCACGCAGGGCCAAAATGCGGCGGATGCCCATGCTTTTATACAGGCCCAATTGCTCGCGCACTTTCTCTTGGCTGGCCCCCACGCAGGTGAAGTGGGGCATGGCCGTATGGCCTTCGTCAATGATGGCTTGCAAGGCGGCCAAAGAGCCGTCTTGTGTGGAGCCGCCAGCGCCATAAGTGACGCTGAAAAATTGCGGCTGCAACACCGCCAACTCGCGGCGCACGCGCACCAGTTTGTCTGCCCCTTCAGCGGTTTTCGGTGGGAAAAACTCAAAAGAGACGGGAGTTTGAATCGTCATAAACAAAACCCAAGCTCAGCCGCGCACAAGGCAGGCCACTCAGCTTGAGAAAGTAGCAAAGCCTGCCATTCTAACCGCAAGCGCTTATTTTGTCGCCCATTCGGCCAGCAGGGCTTGGGAATCCAAGTAGCTGACAAAGGCTTGGCGGTAGTTGTTTTCCGCATTCGCTTGCGAGATTTCCACCGAGGCCAGCTCTTGGTAGGCATTCACCAGCTCAATCAATGTGCGGCGGCCCACTTTGAATTGCAGCTCATAGAGCTCAACCACTTTGGCCGAAGCGCCAATTTGTTGCTTGGCCACTTCCATCTCGCGCAGGCTTTGCGCCATATCGACGCGAGCCGTGGCGGCTTTTTCCGTGATTTCGCGCTCCAGCAAATCAATGCGCTGCTCAGCCGCCATGATTTCTTTGCTGGCCCCTTGCACGCTGTAATCGGAGCTGCGGTCAAAAAAGTCCCAGTTCAAATTCAGGCGTGAATAGCTTTGGTTGCCGCCGCCAACCTCCAGGTCAAGACGGGGCATACGCTGGCGGAACAGGGTGCGATGGCCCTCACGGGTGGCCTCAGTTTGCAGTTTTTGCGCGGCAATAGAGGGGTGCTGGCGCTCGGCATCGCCTTGTTGCACTTCAGCCAAACGCGCCCGCCATGCCTCAGGCACGGGCTCGCCCATGGTGGGCTTGAGCGGGGTGTAGCGCGAGAGTTTGGAGAGGGCCAAATCAATGGTTTTTTCGTATTGCACGATGCGGGTGTGGACTTGGAAGGCGCGGGCCTCGGCCTGCACCAGCTCATAGTTGCGGCCTCCATCATTGGCCACCACAATTTGCAAATCACGGATGATTTTGTTGTGACGCTCTAAGTTGCGCTGCTCTGCGGCCAGCAGCTCTTGGGCGCGCAGGGCCTCCAAATAGTAAGCGGCCACCAGCATGGCAATGCTCTCACGGGTTTCTTTGGTTTTTTCGGCCAAAGCGCCTTCATAGGCTTTGTCGCGCTTGACGGCAGAGGCGATAGAGCCTGCGGCAAACACATTCAAACGCCCCACCACACCACGGAAGGGGCGGCCCATGTCATCGGGATTGGAGAGAAAGTGCCCCGCCTGCGTGCCCACCGTGGGGTAGTGCTGGGCGTGGCTGGCCTTGGTGCGCATGGCGGCGATTTCCTCATTCGCCTGCGCCTCCAAAATAGCGGGGTCGCGGGTCAGGGCATCGGCAATCAAGCGGCTCATGCCTGCGGCGTAAGTGGGCGCTTGCAAAAGCAGGCTGGCCAAAAGGCCGAGGGCAAAGCGGGGAGCAAGGGTTTTCATAGGGTCATATCTCCAAGGGGAAGGCAGTCAGCAAAAGGCGGCGATTAGCGCTCGCGCAGGGCTTGCTTCATGCGCGTCATGGGCTTGGTCAGGTATTGAAAAATGGTTTTCTGGCCGGTTTTGATGTCCACCGAAGCCACCATGCCAGGGATGATGGGCAGGGGGCGGCCATTGCGATCAAAGAGCTGGTTGTCTTTGGTTTCCACAATCACACGGTAATAGGCTTCCTCCGAGTTGAGCTTCAGCTCACTGGGGCGGCGGTTGTCGTGCAAGGTATCGGGGCTGATGAGGGTGACTTTGCCGTCCAGTCCGCCATACAGGGCGTAGTCATAGGCCGTGAGTTTGACGATGGCATCGTCGTCTGGCTTGATAAAGGCCACATCTTGCGGGCGCACATAGGCTTCAATCAGCAGGGGGCCATCCACAGGCACGATTTCCATGATGTCTTGCCCGGCACTGATGGTGCCGCCCAAGGTATTGATGCGGATGTTTTTCACCACGCCACGCAGGGGCGCACGCAGCTCAGAGCGCTTGACTGGGTCGGCACGGGCCACGGCCACTTCTTCGGCCTGCGCCAGCTCAGATTCAACCCGCACCAGCTCGGTATTGGCCTCAGATTGAAATTTGTTTTTGCGCTCCACAATCTGCACGCTCAGCTCATTGGACTGGCGGCGCATACGCAGCAGCTCAACTTCAGACACCACGCCTTTGGCCGCCATGGGCGCGGTGATGGCGATTTCGCGATCCAGCAGGCTTTTGCTTTGCTGCAAACCTTGCACCGATTCCTGCATGGCACGCAGGCGCGAGTGGTAGGCCGCGCTCTCACGCTGCACCAATTCATCTGGCACATCTTCGGTGAATTTCAAAGGGATGCCATAGGCTTCTGAGCGCAAGCGCACCGCCGTGGCTTTCAAAGCTTGGGCTTTGTTGTTCGCTTCACGGTAAACGGCAGAGCTGCGCTCGGTGTCCATGCGCGCCAAAATCTGCCCAGCCTCAACCAAATCGCCTTCTTTCACCAGCAACTCGGCCAAAATGCCAGGGTCCAAACTTTGCACCAACTGCTCACGGCTGGAGGGAATCACACTGCCCTGCCCTCGGGTCACTTCTTCCACATTGCTGAAGTAGGCCCAAGTGATGAAGCTGGCCAAAAACACGGCCAGCAAAACCAGCACCCAATACATGCCGCTGTGGCTTTCTTCCTGTATCGCGGCCTGCAAATCATTCAGCAAGGGGATGTCGTCTTGGGCGATTTTGGCGTCCTCATAGTCGCCTGGCAGGGCTTTCCATTTAGTCAGCATGCGGTTCTCCGGAAGGGGGCGCAGGGTTGGGTTGGGCTGGGTTCACATCGGCACTCGGTTTGAGCGCAGGGGCCGCAGGCTGGCCCGTCGTCGGCGGGACTTGCACCTTGGGGTTGCGAATGATTTGCACCTGAGGCTTAACCACCCGAGGCGCAGTCGCGCCTTGCTGTGGCGCAGGGGCCGCAGGTTGAGCGGGGGCGGCCGTTTGCGCCCCAGCCGCAGCAGGCCCAGCGGGCAACACACGGGCTTGCGCCTGCTGCTGCGCTTGGGCGCCTTGCTGCAATTGGCGGGTGCCACCGCGCAGGCGCTCCAGCACGGCATCGCGGGGGCCATCCATGGCAATGCGGCCTTGGTCCATCACAATGATGCGATCCACAAAAGGCAGCACCTGCGAGCGGTGCGTGACGATGACCATGGTGCGATCCGCCGCCCAAGCACTCAGGGCTTGCAGGGCCATGCGCTCGCTCATATCGTCCAAATCACTGGTAGGTTCATCCAGCAACACGATGCTGGGCTCACGCAAGGTCAAGCGCGCCAAGCTGATGACCTGCTTTTGCCCGCCTGAGAGGCCGTGGCCGTCTTCACCAATGGGCATATTCAAGCCCAGCGGATGCGCCTGCACCAATTTGTCGAGGCCAAAGCGCGAAAGCGCCGCAAACAACTCGGCGTCGTTAGAGAGCCTGTCCATGCGGCCCATCTCCAGGTTATCGCGCAGGCTGCCCATGAACAAACGCGGCTCCTGCCCCAGCAAGCTGATGTGGTAACGCAAATCGGCGGGGTCAATCTGGCGCAAGTCCATGCCATCGAGCAGCACATTGCCTTTTTGCGCAGAATACAAACCCGCCAACAGGCGCAGCAGCGTCGATTTGCCACTGCCAATGCGGCCCAAAACGGCCACCTTCTCGCCCGGTTTGATGCTCAGGCTGATGTCGTGCAAAACCGTTGGGCCGTCTTGGCCGTAGGTGTAGCTCACTTTGTCAAAATTCACCTTGCCCACCACATGCGGCAAGCTCATATAAGTGCGGCTGGGGTCGCGCTCGGTTTTGCGCTCCACCACAGCATCAATGCCGCTCAAGGCGACTCTGGCCTGCTGAAAGCGCGAGAGCAAACCCGCCACTTGCGACAAGGGTGCCAACATGCGGCCCGACAAAATCACACAGGCAATCAAAGCGCCCATACTGATGCGATTGGCTGGGTTATCGGCATGAATCAAGAAAGTGCCGACCAATACCAGCAGCACCGTATTGGCCTGCTGCATCAAAGTGGCGAAGCTGATGACCAAGTTCGTCCAATCTTTGAGCTTGATGGAGGAGGCCGCCGTCGCCGCCGTGAAGCGATCCCAGCGCTGCTGCGCCCAGTTGGTGGCGTTGTGGGCTTTCAAGGTTTCTAAGCCCTCAATCGACTCCACCGCCAAGCCTTGGCGCTGCGAGCTCTCACGCATGGACTCGTTGGTGTATTTGGCCAAAGGCACTTGCGATAACAAGCCCACACCCACCACCAAAGGCACAGTCACCAAAGGCACGATCGCCAAGGGGCCAGCCACCATCCACATCACAAAAATAAAAAGGAAGACAAAGGGCAAGTCCACCAAGGCCAGCAAAGAGGCACTGGTCATGAAGTCGCGCACGGCTTCAAAATCGCGCAAATTGCTGGCATACGAGCCTGATGAAGCGGGTTTTTCCGCCAAATCCATGGCCATCACGCGGCGGAACAGGGCCGAGCTGATAATCAAATCGGCCTTTTTCCCTGCCACATCGGTCAGCCGTGCTCGAATCAAGCGGGCCACAAATTCAAAAATATTGGCCACCAACACGCCAATCGACAAAACCCAAAGGGTTTCATACGCCTTATTCGGAATCACCCTGTCATACACATTCATGACATACAGCGAGCCAATCAAGGCCAACAGGTTAATCAGCACTGAGGCCAAAATCACTTGGTAGTAATAACGGCGAAAACGCCAAATCACCTTCCAAAACCAGCCTTTGCGCATGGTGTATTCGGGCAGTTCTGAGCGTTTGTCCTGTTGTGGCTTGAGTTTTAAAAACCAGCAATAACCAATATAGGCGCGTTCGAGCTCCTCGGCGCTCCAAACTTGGCGTGAGCCATCGCTATTGAGCACCTCATAACGGCGTTGCCCATTGACATGGTGCTGAATACCCGAAACAACCAAGGCACTGTCGTCTTTGAGCAGCACCAACAAAGGCGCGGCTGCGGCTGGAATTTGCGCCAAGCCGCGTTTGCTGAGCTGGTTTTCCCAGCCGTGGCTGCGCAGTACTTCACCCAAACTCTGCAAATCCACACGCCCTTCAGCGTTACGCAAAGTCTGCGAAGCAATGGCTTGCGCAGACAGCGGCTCACCCAGCAAGCGCGTCAATAAAGCGAATTGTTCAAATAGAGCGGCCATATTTTTCAATCAAACGCGGCCCCCTTTGGGGTCGCAAAAAGCAGCGGAGCAGTTTATCACAGCAGGCATTTTCGCCTAGGTCAAAAAAAAGCCAAAACCCGTGAGGATCTTGGCTTTCTGAAAGGCAACTAAGGTGCCGAAACAGCCTTAGATGATGACAGCGTTGGTCTGCAACCAGCTCAGTGCATCGCCCATGGTCACGCCTTCGAGTG